>JASHNT010000091.1 GCA_030041495.1 Bryobacteraceae bacterium
GTCGAACTTGGCGTCGTCCAGAACTTCATTGAGCCGTTTATAGAAAGGGTGACCCGGCGCCGTGGCCAACTCGCCGCCGTACCACAAGCCCTCTTGCCGCTCCCGCATCTTCCGCGTCCCCATCGCCATACCCAAAGTTTAAAGTCAAAACATTTTCAGGTCCAGCCGTTTTTGGGGTTTAGACACGGGCTGCTAGGACAGAATCGAAGGCGCGCGCGGCGCGGCGAACTCGATTGGAGGTTTAGTGCTTCGCCTTGTAAATCTTCCGGCTTGCGGCGTTCTGCTGCTGATTGATCTGCTTCTTTTCCTGCCCGGTTAGCTTGCCGCCGTTGGCTTGGCGGTCCGCCTTGACCTGCTGGTTGATGCCCTGCTCGCGATTCTCCAGCCTGGCGGTCTGCCCGGCCTTGAGACTGCCGTTGCGCACGCCCTGCGCGATGCGATCCTGTTGGTTCTCGCGGCGCTGACCCACCTCGTTGTTGCCGTAGTGCGCGGTGTTGGCGTTGTGCTTGTCCTGGTAGATCTTGTTGCTCAGGTTATTCTGCTGTTGATTCACCTGCTGCTTTTCCGCCCAGGTGAGTTTGCCGCCGTCGGCCTGCCGGTCATCCTTAATTTCACGATTGAGGTTGGCTTCCTGGCCTTCGATGTTCTTGGTTTCACCCGCGGTCAATTGGCCGGACTGGATTCCATTGGCGACGCGGTCTTGCTGATCTTCGCGGCGTTGATTCACCGTGGCCGGATCCTGCGCCAACAGAGCCACGCAGCCGAAGAGGCCTCCAATCAGAATGATTCGATTGAGTTTCATGACTATCTCCTCCGTTTTCCTTGTCTCACCGGCTGCCCGGCTCACCTGTACAAAAACTGTCGTGCCCGAAAAGTTGCGCCAGATTGCGAATTGGTACCATGGGCTTGCTATGGCTAACGCGGCGCCTCAACCCGCTCCCGTATCGGAAGCCGTCACGCGCGGCATCCGCGTGGAGGTCATGTCGCGCTATTCGCCGGAAAATTCCAAACCGCTCGAAGACGATTGGGTGTTTCAATACACCGTCCGCATCACCAACCAGAGCGAGGAAACCGTGCAACTGGTCACCCGCCATTGGATCATCACCGACGGCGTGGGCGACGTCGAGCAGGTGAAAGGTCCCGGCGTGGTGGGTGAGCAGCCTGTGTTGGGGCCGGGCGCGTCCTTCAAATATTCCTCCTGGTGCCGCCTGAAGACGCCCACCGGCACGATGCACGGGACGTATCAAATGCTGCGGAGCGCGGGAGATGAGTTCAATATCGAGATCGCGCCTTTTGGCTTGCGAGCGCGCTACGCCGTGCAGTAGCCGGGGCGGTGGAACGCCGGTATGGCGATGATCAATCCCTTGAATGAATCGCCGCTGGCTTTTCCGGTTCTCGAATGTCTTCACATTTTCGGGTTCGTTTGCGGCGTTGGGAGCATGGCGTTGGTGAGCTTCCGCCTCCTCGGCATTGGCCTTACGCGTAAGAGCGCCCGACAGCTCTGGCGCGAGACTTTGCCGTGGACTCTGGCGGGGTTGACGCTCGCCATTTCCGCCGGCCTGCTGCTGTTTTCCATCAATCCGGATGTCTATTCGTCGAATTATACGTTCCTGGCAAAAATGGCCTTGCTTTTTCTGGCAATTGTGTTTTATTTTACAACCATCCGGCGAGCTGCCATGACTGGGAGCGCTGGCAGGTTCGCCGGGATCGCGGGCGGCGTGTCGCTCGCGCTATGGACTTTGGTTGTGTTCGGCGGAATCTTCATCGGATTGTCCGCGACGCGTCCACCCGCCGCTGCGGCGCCTCCGGCCGGTGTGAACTTTGACCAATTCTTGAACGGGACGGCGGGGAAATGAGCTCGTACGTCTATCTGGCGCTCCTGGCGGTGCACGTGGCGTCGCTGGCATTATTCGGAGGGTTGGTCCTAGCGACTGATCTGAGATTGCTGGAGATCGGCCTGCGTGGATACTCGGTGGAAGAAATCGTCGAAGGGCTGCGCTCGCCCAGGCGGGTCGGTCTGACGTTGGCCGTTCTCTCGGGTCTGGCTTTATTCGTCGCCCATCCGGAGCAGTACCTGAACGATGGATGGTTCTGGGCCAAAATCGCACTGCTACTGCTGCTGGTGCTGAATTACGCGATGTTCCTGCGCGGGCTGAAACGGCCCAGGCTCGCCGGGGGACTTTCGCTCTTGCTCTGGACTGCTGTAGTCTGTGCGGGCCGAGGCCCGGCGACCATCAAAGATGTCATGCATTCGATGGTGGATCCCAGCGGCGATTCGGTTTTCGCCTCCGTTCAAGAGGTCGGCGACGAGCATGGCGCGCATCAGCAGGCTCCGCAAACCGGCGAGGAGTGGCAGGATTTGCGGCAGCGTTTGGAGATCTTGGAACGGACTCCGATTCTGGTCGATGGACGCAGAGCCGCGCGCATGCGGGACCGCTCCCGCAATCCGCAAAGTGAGAGCCAGCCGGAAGAGATTGAGCGAGCTCTCGACAGCGACCGGGGGGCTGTCGAGCGGCGCGCGCGAAAGCTTCAGAACGCCGCTGCGCTGGCGATCCGAGCAGTGGATGCCCGGGATACACCGGCGCTTCTGCGGTCCATCGATTCCATCGACAAAGCCTGCGAGAATTGCCACCTGCATTACTGGTACCCCAACGATAAGCGAGCCCGGCAGGCGGCCAAGGAGGACGGCGTCACCGACTACTGAGAGGCCGTAGCGGGCCCCACTCCTCCGTTATATGCTGTTCAGCATGCATCTGCGCACCCTGTTGCTGTTTTGCGCTTCAACGGTATCGTTTGCCCAAAACGTTACCTTCGACCGGCTGCTGCATCCGGAAAAGGAGCCTCAGAACTGGCTCAGTTATTCCGGCTCGCTCAACGGGCAGCGGCACACACTGCTCAACCAGATCACTCCGGCGAACGTGAAGAACCTGGAGCTGCAATGGGTCTGGCAGGCTCGGTCCACCGAAAAATTCGAAACCACTGCGCTGGTGGTGGATGGAGTGCTGTACACGATTCAGGCTCCGGACGACGTATACGCTTTGGACGCCGTGACGGGCCGCATTTTCTGGACACTTCCGTACCCCGATGCCGCCAACGGCAACCCCTGTTGCGGGCGCGTAAATCGCGGGCTCGCCATCCTCGGCGACACGCTGTTCATGGGCACTCTGGACGCGCATTTGCTCGCCATCGACGCGAAGTCGGGCAAGATCATCTGGAACACGCAGGTGGCGCAGCCCTCGCAGGCCGAGCGTTACGTGATCACGCACGCTCCGCTGGTGGTAAAGGATAAGGTGATCGTCGGGACGGCGGGCGGCGACACCGGACTGCGCGATTTTATCGCGGCGTTCGACGCGAAGACCGGCAAAGAGGTTTGGCGCTTCTACACCGTTCCGGCCAAAGGCGAGCCGGGCAACGAAACCTGGGCTGGCGATTCGTGGCAAAAAGGCGGCGGAGCCATCTGGAACACCGGCGCCTACGATCCCGATCTCAATCTTACTTATTGGGGCACCGGCAATCCGTACCCGGACACCAACGGGGATGTGCGGCTCGGCGACAATCTGTACACGGATTGTGTACTGGCGCTCGACCCCGACACGGGCAAACTGAAATGGTTTTACCAGTTCACGCCGCACGACCAGATGGATTACGATTCGACGCAAGTGCCGGTACTCGCCGACATCCAATGGCAGGGCCGCCAGCGGAAAGTGATGATGTGGGGCAATCGCAACGGAGTGTTTTATGTGCTCGACCGCGGCACGGGGCAGTTTCTGCTCGGCAAGCCCTTCACCACGGCGAACTGGTTGACCGGGTTCGATGAAAAGGGCCGGCCGATGCGTGCCCCGGGAAAGGAGCCGACGCCGGAAGGCAGCCTGGTGATGCCGACCGTGCTCGGCGGAACGAATTGGTATCCGCCGTCGTTTAATCCGTCGACCGGTTTGTTCTACATCTCAGCTTGGGAGAACACCGGAACCATCCAGGTGAAGGGCGGGCGCGGTCCGGCGTACGGCGGTCCGAATCCGATGGCGCAGGTTAATCTCACAACGAACACCAAGCGCGAATCCGACGGGATCGGAGTGGTCCGCGCCATCGACCCGCACACCGGCGACAAGAAGTGGGAGTTCAAAATGGCCGACATTACCTGGGCAGGCGTGCTGACCACGGCATCCGACCTGTTGTTCACCGGCGGCCGCGAAGGCTACTTCTTCGCACTGAACGATAAGAACGGAGAGCTGCTGTGGAAGGCCTCACTGGGCGGGCAAGTGAACTCGGGGCCGATGAGTTATGCGGTGAATGGACGGCAGTACATCGCGGTCGCGGCCGGGAGTGCGCTATTCGTCTACGCGTTGCGGCAGTAGGCGCAAGATTCCAGAGTGCTCCGCGGCCTTTACGCATTCACGGTCGCTGTGTTTACGATCTCGGCTCGTACCGATGTGACCCGTAAAAGAATCTCCGCAGACAGATTGTCGGTTGCGCCCAGTTGCTTCAGGATCACCCTAACGTGGCCGACAAAGGCGTCAAAATGGCGATTCTCTACGCGCAGCCGGGCATGGGCGGCCTTCAACGAGGGGCCGGTGTACCGGTCAGGTCCACCCATCGCCTGCGAAAGAAATGCGAACTGTTGTTGCTTGAGCCTCTCGATATCAAGATTCTCGAGAAACGGCTTAAGCAGCGGATCATCCAGTGCCCGGGCGTAAAGGCCGTCCAAAAGCGCCGCTACGGCTGCCGTACCTCCAAGCTGCTCATACATGGTCATTTCTGTTCCTGACTTTCCTACACATTCTGCTCCGCGATTAGACCCGGGCTCCCAGCCGGGCGTTTCAACCCGCGAGCGTTTTAAGCCCATTCGCCACCTCACTTGATACAATACTTGGTGGCCGTTCGTTGCTTCGGGCCAATGGGCCGCTGACGAACGGCAGAGAGAGAACAGCGTCTCAGTGAAGACCACCGATGTTCGTGATCCGGCGTACTTTCACAAAGTCGTCGATTGCCAGTGGGCTTGCCCGGCCCACACCAATGTCCCCGAATATATCCGGCTGATCGCGCAGGGCAAATATACCGACGCGTACATGGTCAACCGGGAATCGAACGTGTTCCCGGCGATTCTGGGCCGTACCTGCGACCGTCCTTGCGAGCCGGCCTGCCGCCGCGGAAGAGTCGACGAAAAAGATCACAAACCCGTTGCCATCTGCCGCCTGAAGCGCGTCGCGGCCGACCTGCGCGGCGACATCTCGCATCTGCTGCCGAAAATTCCGAAGCAATCGAACGGCAAGCGCATCGCGCTGATCGGGGCGGGCCCGGCTTCGCTGACGGTCGCCAACGATCTGCGGCCGCTCGGCTACGAAGTCACTCTTTTCGAGAAACAGGATAAACCCGGCGGCCTGATGCGCACCAACATCCCGAGCTTCCGTCTCCCGGAGCAGGTGTTGAGCGATGAGGTCGGCGTGATTCTCGATATGGGCGTCGATATCCGCTACAACTCGCCGGTCAAGAGCCTGCGCGCGCTGCTGGATGAAGGCTACGATGGGATCTTCGTCGGCACCGGCGCACCGCGCGGCAAGGATCTCGATATTCCAGGCCGTCAGGAAGCCGCCGCGAACATCCACATCGGCATCGACTGGCTGGAGTCGGTCGCCTTCGATCACATCCACTCCATTGGTGAGGGCGTGCTGATCATCGGGGTCGGCAACACCGCCATGGATTGCTGCCGTACTTCGCGCAGGCTGGGCGGCAAGGATATTAAAGTGATGGCCCGCCGGCCGCGCGGTTACTTCAAGGCCTCGGAGTGGGAGCTGGACGATGCGGAGGAAGAGGGCATCCAGATCGTCATTAACCATGCTCCAAAAAGATTCGTGCTCGAAAATGGCAAACTCACCGGCATGGAGTTTGAGCGCCTGGAATGGGACGCCGAGGCCAAGAAATCCCGTGTGCTCGAAACCATCTTCCTACCTGCCGACGACGTGATCCTCGCGATCGGCCAGGAGAACGCTTTCCCGTGGATCGAACGCGACCTCGGCCTTGAATTCGACAAGTGGGGCATGCCGGTGGTGGACAAAACCACGTTCGAGTGCACCCGTCCGGGGATCTTCTTTGGAGGAGACGCTGCGTGGGGGCCCAAGAACATCATCTGGGCGGTGGCGCACGGCCACGGCGCGGCGATCTCGATTCACAATCATTGCCAGGGCATTCCGGTAAGCGATCGTCCCACGCAGGGCAGCAATCTGGTCAGCCAGAAGATGGGGCTGAGCGAGTGGAGCTATCACAACGATTACAACCCGGCGCCGCGCCAGAGGATGAAGCACGTCGATCTGGTGGAGCGGTTTTCCAAGCTGAACATTGAAGTGGAGCTTGGCTTTTCGGCGGAACAAACCGCGCGCGAAGTGCAGCGCTGCCTCAATTGCGATATCCAGACGGCGTTCACCGCCAAGCGCTGCATCGAGTGCGACGCCTGCATCGATATCTGCCCGGTGCAGTGCCTGACCATCGCCAAGGATGGTCCGGAAGAGGAGGTGCGGCAGCACCTGTCCGCGCCGGCGGTTAATGGCGATCAGGCTCTGTATGCCTCCGCGCCGCTGCCGCAAACCGGACGCCTGATGCTGAAAGATGAAGACGTGTGCGTCCACTGCGGTCTGTGCGCGGAGCGGTGTCCCACCGCGGCTTGGGACATGCAAAAGTTCGATCTTCTCATTCCCTATGCAGGAGCGTCATGCACGACGTCTTACGCGTCCCAGCTAGAAACCAGCCCGCGGTAAACGATTTCGCTCTCAAGCTGGCGAACGTCAACGGCACCGGATCGGCCAGCGCCAATGGTCTGCTGATGCAGGCCATCTTCCGCATGGGCATTCCGGTCACGGGCAAGAATCTGTTTCCGTCGAATATTCAAGGCTTGCCCACCTGGTACGAGATTCGCGTCAACAAAGACGGCTACGGAGCGCGTGCGCTGGATTATGACCTGATGGTGGCGATGAACTCGCAGACCTATGTGCGGGACGTGCGCGAGGTCCGGTCCGGCGGGTATTTGATGTACGATTCCTCCTGGCCTCTCGACCCGGAATTGCTGCGCAACGATGTGACGTTCCTGGGGGTGCCTTTGGCGAAGATGTGCAACGAGAGCTTCGCTGAGCCGCGCGAGCGAATCCTGATGAAGAACATCGCCTATGCCGGCGCGCTGTGCGCGGCGCTGGATATCGACATGGGCGTGGTCGATGAGCTCTTGGGAGAAAAGTACGGCCGCAAGAAGGCGCTCCTGGATTCGAACCACAAAGCGCTGAAGCTCGGCTACAACTACACCAGGGACAACTTCGCCTGCCCCCTGCCGTTTCACCTCGCGAAGATGGATGCCAATGGGGACAAAATCCTGATCGACGGCAATACCGCCACTGCTCTGGGATGCCTTTACGCGGGCGCGACGGTGGCGGCCTGGTATCCCATCACGCCATCCACTTCCGTGCTGGACGCGTTCAAGGCTCTGTGTGAAAAATACCGCCGCGATCCGGACACCGGCAAGAACAATTTCATGATCATTCAAGCCGAGGATGAACTGTCCGCGATCGGGATGGTGTTGGGCGCGAACTGGAATGGCGCGCGAGCCTTCACCTCCACGGCCGGCCCCGGCATCTCGCTGATGAACGAATTGATCGGCTTGGCGTACTATGCGGAGATTCCCGCAGTGATTATCGATGTGCAGCGCGTGGGCCCCTCCACCGGTATGCCCACCCGCACGCAACAGGGCGATGTGCTGCTCTCGGCCTACGCCTCGCACGGCGATACGCGGCATATCCTGCTGTTCCCGTCGAGTCCGGCGGAGTGTTTCGAATTTGCCGTAAAATCGTTCGACTTGGCGGAACATTTCCAGACTCCGGTGCTGATGCTGTCGGATCTCGATATCGGGATGAATGACTGGGTGATCCCGCGCCTGAAATGGGACGATTCGTTCCGTCCGGACCGCGGCAAGGTGCTGACGGCTGAAGAACTGCAGGCTATGGCGAATTATTTCCGCTACTCACCCGAAGATCAGGATCATGTTGCTGCGCGGACTCTGCCGGGAGTCGATTCTAAGGGATCGTTCTTTATTCGCGGCTCCGGTCACAATAAATTGGGCGGATATACTGAAATTCCGGACGAATATAAGGAAGTGATGGACCGGTTGAAGCTAAAACACCAGGCTTCCGCGAAATATGTTCCGGCTCCCATCATTCACAACCGCCCGGGCGCGCGCTTCGGAGTGCTTTCGAGCGGCGGTTGCGACCCGGCCGTGCGCGAGGCTCTGGACATTCTGGAGGAACGCGGCGTTCCGGCCGATTATTTGCGCGTGCGCGGATTCCCGTTCGACAAGCCAGTGGAAGAGTTCCTCGCCTCTCACGAATTCACGTTCGTGGTGGAGCAGAATCGCGATGCGCAGTTGAAAGCCCTGCTGACGCTGGAAACCCCGGTTCCCAAGGAGAAATTGCGCTCGGTGTTAGTTTACGGAGGCTTTCCGTTGAGCGCCCGCCACGTGGTGGACGCGATCCTGGATCAAATTGAGAACTGACCATGCCGTCAATCACCAAACCCGTCGCCGCCCACCCCAGCCTGCAACGCAATGAGCTGGGCCTGACCATCCGCGATTACGAAGGGAGCATGTCCACGCTCTGCGCGGGCTGCGGCCACGATTCCATCACCGCCGCCATCATCCGCGCGTTCTGGGAAATGTCGACGCCGCCGCACATGATCGCCAAGTTGAGCGGCATCGGCTGCTCCTCCAAGACTCCGACGTATTTCGTCGGTGGCGCGCACGGATTCAATTCCGCGCACGGGCGCATGCCGTCCATCGCCACCGGCGCTGCGGCGGCCAACCGCGATCTCACCTATATCGGCATCTCGGGCGACGGTGATTCGCTTTCCATCGGCATCGGCCAGATGGTGCACGCCATTCGCCGCAACGTGCGCCTGCTGTACGTAATCGAGAACAACGGAGTCTACGGCCTGACCAAGGGACAATTCTCCGCCTCGGCCGACGTCGGCAGTAAGAGCAAGCGCGGCGAGCCGAACCGCATGGAACCCATTGATCCGGTGCGCATGGCTCTGTCGCTCGGTGCGACTTTTATTGCGCGCAGCTTCTCCGGCGACAAGGAACAACTGGTGCCGATTCTCAAAGCCGGCATCGCGCATCGCGGATTCGCGCTGGTGGATGTGATCTCGCCGTGCGTGACCTTCAACGATCACGAGGGCTCGACCAAGAGCTACCTTCAGACGCGCAAGCACCTGATGCAGGCCACGGAAACCGATTTCGTTCCGCCGGCCAGGGAAATTCTGGCCAACATTAGCTCTGAAGGCTCGACTAGCGTGACCATGCACGACGGCAGCGTGGTGAATTTCAGACGCGTTCCCGAAGGCTACGACCCCACCGACCGCTCGAAAGTCACCGCTTTCCTGGATCACCACATGAAGACCGGCGAAGTCGTCACTGGCCTGTTATATCTGGATGAATCCTCCCAGGACATGCACGAGCTGAGCAACTCGACCGAAGTGCCCCTGGCGCACATTCCGTTCGAGACGCTGTGCCCGGGGTCGAAGGTGCTGGACGAATTCCAGGAAGAGTACCGGTAGGGCAGAGGCGGCTGTCCGATCTCCAGCGGATGCGTCTATTTCTCTCCGCGGCAAACGAATCCCGCGATTCTTGAGCGAAGCGACGCTGTCCCGCACCTCCAGCGCGAAAAGCAACACTAAAACCTTCGTACCGCCCTAATTTTAACGAGGCGATTCACGCGTCGGAGGGCGTGGCTGTTAAGTCGGTCTCTTTCACTGGCGCCGCGCGGGAAATGTCCCCGCCCTAACTAAAACCCTCCCCTCCGCCGATCTTTCCAAGGATGGCCAAGAAACCGCCGCCCAAGCGGAGTGTGCTGATCCTTGCCCGCACCATCACGGCCATCGTCTCCCTTGCACTGGCGGAAGTTCTGTTGGGCCTGCTCGGCTACCCGCCGTGGCGCTATCAGCAGATTTCCTCGGGTGAGGCAGCGTCCGAATATCAGCCCGACCCGGAAGCCGGCTGGGCGAATCGCGCCGGAGTCTATAACATGGCCGCTCCGGGCACCGCGCCCTTCCGCTACACCAATTGGACGCAAGGCCGCCGGGCTACTTCGGAGCAAGAACCCGCGCAAGATGATGCCCGCCCTCGCGTGATCGTCGTGGGCGATTCTTACGTCTATGGCTACGGCCTCGGCGATGCCGGCACTTTCGCCTGGCGCATGCAGCAGGCGCATCCCGAAGTTCAAGTTTCCAACTACGGCACACCCGGTTACGGCACCCTCCAGTCCTACATCTGGATGGATCGGGCTCTCCAAGCGGCTCCGGCTGGGGCCGGCGTGTTCTACCTCTTTAACGGCTTCCATGAGGACCGCAACGCCGCCGCTCCAAGCTGGATTCGCGTAGGCCACCATCCCAACAACGGCGTCTTCTTCCCGTACGCGGTGCTTGATGACGGCGCTCTGGAGTCGAAGCGCTCCATCGGCGACGCCATCTGGCCGATCAGCCGCAAGCTGCGCACTGCGGCGATGCTCGAGGAATACTACGAGATGGCCGAAGCCTTTCCGCGTGTTTACAAGAAGCGCGCAGTCACCCAGGCCATCCTTGTGCGCATGCATCACCTCGCGCAGCTTTCCGGTGCAAAATTCACGGTGATCCTGTTCGACCTCGACGCCAAGGACCGCCCGGCGTATCGCCACTTCCTTTCCTCTAAAGGAATCGCCTTCATCGATTGCGACCATCCCGAGCTCAACGACAAGAGCCTCCGCCAGCCCGACGGCCATCCCAATGCCAAGCTGAATTCCCTGCTGGCCGATTGGATCGAGGCGGGGTCCGTCACCGCACAAAACCGGTAATTGAACGGCGCGCCTCTACTTCTTATCGGCCTCCCCGCCCATTGAGCGCCGCTAAATGATTTGTTCAAGGATTCGCAACGATTCGTAATTTGACACTCGCCGCGGCAATCTCTATAGTGCGGAGTGGCATGAGAGCGGTCTGCTGGCTGTGTGTCCTTCCCGTCTGCGCCGCCTGGGTTCCCGCTTGGGCTCAGGATCAGCGCAGCGTCAGCGAGCCGAAAATCCCTCCCGTCTGCACGACTCTTAAAGCCGATCTCGCCTCAGAACAGGGAAAATTGCGTGAAGACGAAGAGCGCCGGCTGGACACTGCGCGCATTCAACAAGCGCTCGACGCCTGCTCTAAAGATCATGCCGTTGAGTTAAAAGCCGATGGCTCGCGCAACGCCTTCCTTTCCGGTCCGCTGGATCTGCGAGCCGGCGTCACCCTCCTGGTCGATGAAGCCGTGACACTATTCGCCTCCCGCGATCCTCGCGTTTTCGATATCGCGCCGGGCGTTTGCGGCACCGTCACGCGGGGAGGGCCGCGCGGATGCCGCGCTCTGCTTAACGGCAATCAAGTAGACGGCGCGGGCGTGATGGGACCCGGCACCATCGACGGCCGCGGCGGCGAAAAGCTGCTCGGCCAGAACGTCACCTGGTGGGATCTGGCGGAGCAGGCCCGCAAGGGCGGCATCCAGAACAATTTCCGCATTCTTGTTCTGTCCCGCTGCGACAATTTCACCTTGTATAAGATCCATCTCAAGGATTCACCCAACTTCCACGTCGCCTACAGCGGCGGCAACGGATTCACCGCCTGGGGCGTCATCGTCGACGCTCCGCAGAAAGCCCGCAACACCGATGGCATCGACCCCGGCAATTCCACCAACGTCACCATCACCCACAGCTTCATCCGCGCCGGCGACGATAACGTCGCCATCAAGGCCGGCCCGGGCGCGCCCACCACGCACATGACCATCGCCCACAATCATTTCTACTACGGGCATGGCATGTCCATCGGCAGTGAAACCAACGGAGGCGCCAGCGCCATCCGCGTCACGGACCTCTCCATCGACGGCGCCGATAACGGCATTCGCATCAAGTCGAACTCCGCCCGCGGCGGCCTGGTGCGCGACATCGTCTACGACGGCGTCTGCATCCGCGGGACCAAAAACCCGCTGCTGTTCGACACGCATTATTCCGGCAACGGCTACGTCGAAACCGGCAGCAATATTCCCGACTTTCGTGACATCGTGCTGCGCAACGTGTGGATCGCGGGGCCAGGCAACGTCACCCTCGACGGCTATGATTCAGACCGGCGTCTGGGCATCACGTTCGATAACGTGGCGTTAAACAATGTAGCGAGCCCGACGCAGCCCGTTGCGGTGACCGCGCAACACGCCAGCATCGTTTTGGGCCCCGGTCCGGTAAACTTCCGCCCGGTGGGCGAAGATGTGATCGTGAGCGGAAAGCCCGGTCCGGGAAAGGCCAGCTCGTGTGAGGACAAATTTGTTCCCTTCCCGATACACTAGCTCGCCGCCGCCGTTTGCCACTCCCGGCATCGATCCCGGAAAACCGCGGCGCATCGTCGCCCATCTGCGCTGGTACGTTTGCGGGCTGCTGTTCTTCGCCACTACCATCAACTACATCGACCGCCAGGTGCTCAGCCTCCTCAAGCCGATTCTGGAAAAAGACCTGGGCTGGAGCGAAGCCACTTACGGCTGGATCGTGTTCGCCTTTCAGCTCGCCTACGCGATCATGATGCCCCTGGCCGGCCGCGCCATCGATTATTTGGGAACTCGCCTCGGCTATCTGGTCTCGATTGCCATCTGGAGCGTCGCTGCGGCGGCGCACGCTCTGGCCGGAGGCGCACTCAGTTTCGGCGCGGCCCGCTTTGCGCTGGGCCTCGGCGAATCGGCCAATTTTCCCGCGGCTCTCAAAACCGTGTCGGACTGGTTTCCGCGCAAGGAGCGGGCTCTCGCCACCGGAATCTTCAACAGCGGCGCGAATATCGGCGCTCTGGTGACGCCGCCGGTGGTCGCGTTCCTGTTCGCCCACTTCGGATGGCGAGCCTCTTTTCTTGCCACTGGATTCTGCGGATTCTTGTGGGGCGCAGCCTGGTTCTGGTTTTACCGCGAACCCACCCGGCATCCCAATCTGGGCGCTGCGGAATTGGTCTGGATTCGTTCGGACGAAGAAGGTCCCGTCGTTTCCAGGCAGGTTCCTTATCTCGAGCTGCTCGGGGACCGCGCGGCATGGGCTTTTCTGATCGGCAAGTTCCTCACCGATCCCGTGTGGTGGTTCTATCTTTTCTGGCTGCCCGGATTCTTGAGCACGGTTTACAAGCTGGACCTTGCGGGCCTCAGCCTTCCGTTAATCATCATTTATACTGCCTCGATGGTCGGCTCCATCGGCGGCGGCTGGATCTCCTCCACGCTAATCAAGCGCGGTTGGACCGTGAACGCCGCGCGCAAGACAGCTATGCTGATCTGCGCGATCGCAGTCACCTCGGCCATCTTCATCTATACCGCGGGAGCACACCTGTGGCTGACCGTGACGCTGGTGAGCATCGCCGCCGCCGCGCACCAGGGATGGTCGGCCAACATCTATAACGTCCCGGTGGACGTGCTTCCGCGCGAAACGGTCGCATCGGTGATCGGATTCGGAGGCATGGGAGGCGCAGTCGGCGGCCTTCTTGCTGCGCCCGCCATCGGCTATTGGCTCAAGTGGTCGGGCGATGCCTACGGCGTGCTCTTCGTCTTCGCCGGAACCCTGTATCTGATTGCGCTCGGCATCATTCAACTATTGCTCCCGGACTTGGATAAGGCCCGAAGGTGACTCCCCAATGGCATTTATTCACGAAGATTTCTTACTCCACAACTCAGCCGCCCGTCATCTATATCACACCTTCGCCGAGTCCGAACCGATTCTCGATTATCACTGCCATCTTCCCGTGGCCGAGCTCGCGCACAACCGCCAGTTCCGCAATCTGACCGAAGTCTGGCTGGAAGGCGACCACTATAAATGGCGCGCCATGCGCGCTAATGGTGTCGACGAACGCTTCTGCAACGGCAATGCCGAGCCGTTCGAGAAATTCCGCGCCTGGGCCCGCACCGTCCCGTTCACTCTGCGCAATCCTCTGTACCACTGGACTCATCTCGAGCTGAAGCGCTACTTCGGCATTGAAGAGCTGCTCAACGAATCCACAGCGCGTTCCATTTGGGATCGAGCCAATGAGCAACTCGCCACGCCCGCACTCTCCGCGCAGGGCATCCTGGGCAAGTTTCACGTCAAGCTCCTCTGCACCACCGACGATCCCGTCGACGATCTTTCCTGCCATGAGGCTCTGCGAAGCTCCTCCTGCCCCGCGCGTGTGCTGCCGGCGTTTCGTCCGGATCGAGCCTTGCAAGTTCATCTGCCGGAACAGTTCAACGAATGGGTCGCGCGTCTGGAAGGCACGAGCAATATCGAAATTCGCACCTTGGCCAACCTGACGGACGCCCTCGAAAAGCGCCACGACGAATTTCACGCTCTCGGCGCGCGCCTCTCCGATCATGGCCTGGACCGTTGCCCCGCGAACTTCTGCACGGAGCAGACCGCTGAGCAAATTTTCGAAAAAGCCCGCCGCGGCAAAACGGCCTCACCCGAAGAACATGAACAGTTCGCCTCGTACATGATGCTGTTCTTCGGCCATCTCGACGCGCGGAAGGGCTGGACCAAGCAGCTTCACCTGGGCGCTTATCGGAATTCGAGCGCTCGCCGCTTGCGCCAAATGGGCGAAAACACTGGCTATGATTCGATGAACGATGCTCCGCAGATCTCTTCGCTGGGTGCGTACCTCGACGCGCTCGATTCGGAAAATGCCCTGCCCCGCGTGATTCTCTACAACGTCAACCCTACGGACAACTACGCGTTCGCTACCATGGCCGGTAATTTTCCCAAGATGCAGTTCGGCGGAGCGTGGTGGTTCCTGGATCAAAAAGAGGGCATGGAGTGGCAGCTCGACGCGCTCTCGAATGCGGGCCTGCTTTCGCGCTTCGTGGGCATGCTCACCGATTCGCGCTCCTTCATGAGCTACCCGCGCCACGAATATTTCCGCCGCGTGCTGTGCAACTTGGTTGGCCGCGATATCGAAAACGGGGAAATCCCCAAGGACGATTCGCTCGCCGGCCCCATGATCCGCAACCTATGCTACGCCAACGCACGCGACTACTTTGGATTCGACATCTCATGAAAACGCTTGAAAAATATTCCATCGGCGTAGGTGACCGCTTCGCTCACCAGGCCAAGCCGCAGTTGCGCGCTTGCCTGCTTGCCGCCGAAGCCGGAGCGGACATCGTTCCAGTGTGGAACAAATCCAATCGCGAGCACACCATCATCGGCTCCGAACCCGCCTCCGTGCGCTCCGCCGCCGACGCAGCCGTGCGTCAGCTCAATTGGACGCGCCCTTATCACGTCGACGCGGATCACATCAATCTCGAAACCGTCGACCGCTATATCGCCCCGAGCGACTTTTTCACCATCGATGTCGCGGCGTTTATCGGCAAATCGTCGGACGCGAGCGAAATCTCGGGGTTTCTCAAAAACCACGCTGAGCTCTCGAGCCCCTCCGCTCACGCCATCGCGGCCAAGTATCACGCCGCCGTGAAAGAAGCCGGCCGCATCTACCGGCGCATCGAATCCTCCAAGGGCGCTGGCAATTTCATCGCCGAAGTATCCATGGATGAGACCGATGCCCCGCAAACTCCGCCCGAGCTCACCATCATCCTCGCCATGATTGCGGACGAAAAGATTCCGATTCAGACCGTCGCCCCTAAATTCACCGGCCGCTTCAACAAAGGCGTTGACTACGTCGGCCATCTCCCGCAGTTCGCCGCAGAATTCGAAGAGGACATCGGGGCGATCGCCTGCGCCGTCGATCGCTACGGCCTGCCGAAGAATCTGAAGCTGAGCGTCCACTCCGGCAGCGACAAATTCTCCATCTATCCGGCCATCAATCGCGTGCTCAAAAAGACCGGAGCCGGCGTGCATCTGAAAACCGCCGGCACCACCTGGCTGGAGGAATTGATCGGCCTCGCCGAAGCGGGGGGCGATGGCCTCGCGCTCGCCAAGCAAGTCTACGGCGAAGCCTACGCTCATCGCGAGGAGCTCTGCGCGCCCTACACGGCAGTGATTGACATCGAGGCAGCTAAGCTGTCCTCGCCTTCTACGGTGGCAGCATGGAGTTCGAACGATTTCACCTCCGCGCTCCGCCACGATCCCAATTGTCCCGCCTTCAACCCGAGCTTCCGCCAGCTCCTTCACGTGGGCTTCAAGATCGCCGCCAAAATGGGCGATCGTTATCTCCGCATGCTCGAACAGTGCGAGCCGACCATCTCCAAAAACGTCACCGGGAACATCTTCGCGCGCCACATCCGCCCCGTGTTCCTCTGAAGTGCGAGATTCATCCCCTGCGTTTCCGCCACTTCGCGTTTCTTTTCCTACTCAGACGGCGCACCTGCGGTTATCGTGAAGGCAGTTCGGAACGCTCATCGGTTCCGGGCCACGCCAAACGCGGAGAGTACTCGAGTCCCCCCGCGGCGCTCTAACCAAGCGCGGTGTTCTGCTGAGCGCACAGCGAAGGGGCTTGCCCGCTCCGGGTTGTGCGCGGCGGTAAAACAGGTGAGCCTGGCCGTCGAGGTTGCGGCGGCGCCTCTTCCACCACGGGGTCAAGGGGGGTGGACGAAAGCGCTTTCGAGAAATTCTTTTTAGAGAGTCAACACCGCCTAGCTAGAGAACCAACACCGGATGATACAGATGCGGCAGCCGAGCCTCGCCGATGGCGATCAAATCGCCGTGCGAGTTCACCGCCTTCACGAAGCGTGCGCCGTGCTGCGTCTGAAACGGCGAGACTCGGAAATCGCGCCCGTGACGAATTTGCCCCGCTGTGATCTGGTCGACCGTTTCCGAAGGAAACTCCGGCAGCAGTTGTGCAGCCGGAATCAACGCTTCCTTCAAGCGGCCCTCGCCGGCGAGCTCCGCCAGTTGTTCCAGCGTTCTCGCCGATTCGATTCTAAAATCGCCCGAAACAGTGCGGCGCAGCACCTTCAAAAACGCGCCGTAGCCCAGCACTTTCCCAACATCATGCGCGATGCTGCGCAAGTACGTTCCGGCCGAGCAGTGCACTCGTACAGAAGCTTCGCAGCGCTCCACCCGCGGAACCTCCATTGAATACACTTCCACCGGAACCGGCTTCAGCTCGACCACTTGTTGCTTGCGCGCCAACTCATACGCCGGCCGTCCCGCAATCTTTTTGGCGGAAACCGGCGGAGGCACTTGCTCGAACGCGCCCTTGAAGCGTGCGAACGCGGCCTCCACTTGCCCGCGGTCGAGCGTCACGGGAAATTCTTCCGAAGTCGGCTCGCCATCCGCATCGTAGGTGTCCGTCGAATAGCCGAAGTGGACCATGCCTTCGTAGACTTTGTCGTTGCGCGTGTAGAACTGCGCCAACCTTGTCGCCCGGCCGATCACCAGCGGCAGAACACCCGTGGCCATTGGGTCCAGCGTTCCCAGGTGCCCCACCTTGCGCGTGCCCGCAATGCGCCGCACCTTGTTCACCACGTCGTGCGAGGTCCACCCGGCCGGCTTGTCGACTACAATCACTCCATCCACTTCCCGATGGTAACAAGGCCCATCTGCGGGGAGAGCATGGCACAATGGAATCCTTGGCCACTCTACTCTCCCTTAAAGAAGCGATTCAGGAATACGTGCATGACGGCGCCACTCTCGCGCTCGAAGGTTTCACGCACCTGATTCCCTATGCCGCCGGACACGAGATCGTCCGGCAGAAACGGCGCGATCTCACGGTGATTCGCATGACTCCGGATCTGATCTACGACCAGATGATTGGCACCGGTTGCGTGTCGAGGCTCCAGTTCTCCTGGGGCGGAAATCCCGGCGTCGGATCGCTGCACCGGCTGCGCGACGCGGTGGAAAACAGTTGGCCGAGGCCGCTCGAAATCGTCGAGCACGCGCACGCCGGCATGGCCGCCGCCTACGCCGCGGGAGCCGCGGGATTGCCCTTTGGAATGCTCCGCGGCTACCTGGGTTCGGACCTGCCCAAGTACAATCCGCAAATCAAGTTCATCGAGTGTCCCTTCACCGGTGAGCGCCTCGCCGCGATCCCTGCCATTCGCCCCGACGTCACCATCATTCACGCGCAGAAGGCCGACCATCGCGGCAATGTGCTGATGTGGGGCGTGGTCGGTGTGCAAAAGGAAGCCGCGCTCGCCGCCAAGCACGCCATCGTCACGGTGGAGGAGATCGTCCACAAGCTCGACGCTTCGCCCAATGCCGTGGTGTTGCCTTCCTGGGTGGTGAGCGCCGTGTGCGAGGTGAAGGGCGGCGCGTTTCCTTCCTACGCGCAAGGTTATTACGCGCGCAACAACGCGTTTTACAAAGCCTGGGATGCCATCGCCCGGGAGCGGGACAGCTTTGAGGACTGGATGAATCGCTACGTTTTCGGCGTGAAAGATTTCCACGAATTCCGCTCGGCTGTGGAGGCGGCGCGTGCCTGAAACCCATTACACCGCGGATGAGATGATGACCATCGCCGCCGCGCGTATGCTGCGCAATGGAACCGTGTGCTTTGTGGGAATCGGATTGCCCAGCGCCGCTGCGAACGTGGCCCGCCTGACCCACGCGCCCGATGTTGTGCTGATTTACGAATCGGGTCCCATCGGAACCAAGCCCAGCGTGTTGCCGCTTTCAATCGGCGATGGCGAGCTGGCCGAAACCGCGGAGACCGTCGTCTCCATCCCCGAGATGTTCGCCTACTGGCTCCAAGGCGGACGCATCGACTTCGGATTCCTCGGAGCCGCGCAAATCGACCGCTTCGCCAACATTAACACCACCGTGATCGGTGATTATCGCGGGCCCAAGACGCGCCTGCCCGGTGCCGGCGGCGCTCCGGAGATCGCCGCGTCATCGAAAGAGGTGCTCATCACGCTGCGCCAAAACAAGCGCGCCTTCGTTCCGAAGTTGGATTTCGTAACTTCCGGCGGCCATTTCGATGGCGGTGACGCGCGCCAGCGCATGGGGCTCCCAGGCAAAGGTCCCGTCGCCGTCATCACCGACCTGTGCATCATGACTCCGGATCACGCAACCAAGGAACTGACGCTCACCAGCCTGCATCCCGGCGTCACTCTCGAAAAAGTGATGGAGTCGACCGGATGGCCGCTCAAGGTTTCCACGCACCTCGCCGTCACGCCCGAACCGGCCGAGGTCGAGCTCAGCGTCCTTCGCGACCTGAATGAGCGCACGGCCCGCGCTCATGCCGGCCAGGCCTGAGCACCCAAAAAAGGATGCCATGCTGTCCTTCGTCTACGACGCGCTTCCGTCTCGCGTGATTTTCGGCGCGGGTTGCCTCGACAAACTGCCGGAGGAAATCGACCGGCTGGGGGCTTCGAAGGCTCTGGTCCTTTCGACTCCGCAGCAACGCGAAACCGCGGCAGGGATCGCCACGCGCCTGGGCTCGCGCGCTGCCGGATTGTTCGACCGCGCCGCGATGCACGTGCCCATCGAGATCGCGCACGCTGCTCGTGAAGAAGCCGGCCGGGTCGGCGCGGATTGCTGCGTGGCTGTCGGCGGAGGGTCCACCACCGGCCTCGCTAAAGCCATTGCGCTGACCTCGCCGCTGCCGATTCTTGCCATCCCCACCAGCTACGCCGGCTCCGAAATGACGCCCATTTGGGGTCTGACCCAGGAAGGCCGCAAAACCACCGGCCGCGACACGCGCGTGCTTCCCAAAGTCGTTTTGTACGATCCCACGTTGACCCTCAGCTTACCGCCCGCTTTTTCCGCTACCAGTGGCATCAACGCCATCGCGCATTGTGTGGAGGCTTTGTACGCGAAAGACGCGAACCCGGTGATCTCGATGCTCGCCGAGGAGGGCATTCGCGCGCTGGCCGCGAGCCTCGCTGTGATCGTGCAAGATCCCGGGAACCTCGAGGCTCGCTCGGAAGCGCTCTATGGATCGTGGCTGGGAGGAATCGCTCTCGGCTCCGTCGGCATGGCTCTGCATCACAAGCTGTGCCACACCCTCGGCGGATCGTTCAATCTGCCGCATGCGGAAACACACACGGTGATCTTGCCGCACGCCGCCGCGTACAACGCTTCGGCGGCCCCGGAAACGATGCTTCGCGCCGCACGCGCGCTTGCTGCGGAATCCGCGGGCGCAGGTTTGTACGATCTCGCGGCGCGTCTTAGCGCTCCGTTATCGCTTCGCGCCATCGGCCTGCACGAAACCGATCTTGACCGCGCTGCCGATCTCGCCGTCCAAAATCCTTACTACAATCCCCGCCCTGTCACGCGTGAAGGAGTTCGTGTATTATTGCAGAACGCGTTCGACGGGCGGAGGCCATCGTGACGAAACTGTCCGGCGATCTCAAAAACTGCAAGGCTCCTGGACCGTCGATGGCGGCACCTGGCGCATCTGCATGGGCTTCGCCGGCGTGAGGAACCGCCCTGAGAAGTTCGCGACCGCGCCGAAAACCGGTTTCGCTCTGGAAACATTGAAGCGTGATCGTGATTCGGAAGCAGCGGACGAAGACGATGGAGCTGCAACCGAGATTGACGGCGAATGGTCCATGGTCTCCGGCGCGATGAACGGCAATGCGATGCCGGCCATCACGCTCAAGACAGGACGCCGCGTATCCAAAGGAAATGGGCTCACTGTGCTCTTCGGTCGGCAGGCGTTCCTGACGGCGCGCGTCAAACTGGATCCCTCGCAATCGCCCAAGCATATCGATTACATCCTGGCTTCGGGCGGACCGGCGCAGTTGGGCATCTATCGACTCGACGGAAAGACGCTGACGGTGTCTATGGCTGCGGCGGGAGATCCCCGGCCCGCGGTTTTACCGCAGCCAAGGGCCGCTCTGTCACCATGTGGAAGCCATCCAAGTGATCGGCGCTAACTGTTATCATCTGTGCGGAGGCGTTCATCATGTCCTTATCCGCGAGGAATCAACTTCCGGGCATCGTCCAAGACATCCAGACTGGCAGCATCATGGCTCACGTGGTGGTAAAGGTCGGCGAGAACATCATCGAGAGCGTCATCACCAAGCACAGCGTGGAAGAAATGAAGCTCAAGAAGGGCGACCACGTCAAAGTGGTGATCAAGTCCACCGAAGTGATGGTCCAGAAGGATTAAGCACCCGCTTGCAACCACGGGTCTGATGGTCCATACTTTCCCATAAGACACTTATGGGAGAGTCTAAAGAAGGCGACCTGCTTCAGGGCACTCTGGACATGCTGATCCTGAAGGCCCTCGCGCGCGGGCGTCGGCATGGATACTCGATCGCGGAATGGATCGCGGCGTCCTCCGATGACGCTTTGCGCGTCGAGGAAGGCGCTTTATATCCCGCGCTGCACCGGCTGGAGCTGAAGGGCTGGCTCGGTTCCGACTGGGGTGTTTCCGAAAATAACCGCCGCGCGAAGTTCTACCGTCTTCTTCCGTCCGGCCGCAAAGCTCTGACCGCCGAAGCTGGGCGCTGGAAGCGGATGAGCTCCGCCATCGCGCGCATCATGAGGACCGCATGAGCTGGACGGCGCTGAAGCTTCGCTGGCGTGCTCTGCTGCATCGCCGCGAGTTTGAGCGTGACATTGCGGATGAGATCGAATTTCATCGATCGATGAGCCCGCGCCTTGGCAACGCCACGAGAATTGCCGAAGATCTTCGCGAACTCCGCGGCTTCGGGCTCGCCGAACGGCTATGGCAGGACTTGCGCTATGCCGCGCGCCAGATTCGCCGCAATCCCGGCTTTGCCTGCGCCGCCATAGTGCCACTCGCTCTAGCCGTCGGCTGCATCGGCTCGGTACTGACACTTGCGGACGCCGTTCTGTTCCGGCCCCTGGGTGTGAAAGATCCCAACCGCATCGCGGCCATCTACACCTTCTCCCGCGCGCAGAACCACTATCTTTCCGAGTCCTATCCCGACTTCCGCGATATCAGTGCGCTGCCCAATCTGATGGAGGCCTCCGCGGCCTACCTGCGTTCCGCGTTTAATGTCCGTCTCGGCGACGGTGCCGAACTGATGAACACCGAGATGGTCACCGGCGATTATTTCCACGCGGCGGGCGTCAGTCCGATTCTCGGCCGTCCGTTCACACCAGAAGACGATCGCCCGGGAGCCGCCTCCGTCGCGCTCGCCAGTTACTCGCTGTGGCAGAACCGTTTTCAAGGCAGCTCCTCGATTCTCGGTTCCGTGGTGTGGATCAACCATGTACCCTTCACCATCGTCGGCGTGATGCCGCGCGGCTATCAGGGCATGCTGCTCGATTGGTACCCGGACTGTTCGCTGTGGGTTCCGCTGGTGAATTTCAACCGCTTCTTTCCCACCAACACGGTCCCCGGCTACACCAACCGTCGTGACATCCCGATGTTCATGATGCTCGCTCGCTTGCGGCCTGGAGTCACCGTCGGCGAGTTGCAAGCCGCGCTCGACGGGCTCGCTCCGCGAGTGGTGTCGCGTCCTGACTACCGTTTCATCGCTCTGCCTTCCGGGCAGGCGCGCTTCTTTCCTGCGTATCGCGATGGCACGCTACGCTTTCTATGGATGCTGCTGGCCGTCTCGGCTGCGGCGGTGGCCATCGCCTGCTTCAATCTGGCGGGCTTGCTTTTGGCGCGCGCCGCATCGCGCCGGCACGAGGTCGCCGCAAGGCTCGCTATCGGAGCCAGCCGCTTTCGTATCGTTCAGCAATTCCTGGTCGAGAATGCGTTGATCGCGCTATACGCATGCGCCTTGTCGCTCCCAATAGCGTTGGCGGCCGCGTATTGGCTGCGCGACGCGCCCATCACGCGCGGTTTCAGTATGTCGCTCAACCTGAGCGCGGACTGGCGAGCGCTGGCGCTGGGCATGCTGGCCGGATTCATGACCGCCATGCTCGCCGGAACTTCGCCCGCCTTCGAAGCCTCGCGCAGCGATATTACTGTGGCGCTCAAACCACGCCATTCGCGCGGACTCACTTCCCGCGACCTTTTTATCGGCGCGCAAGTCGCCTGCGCCATGACCATCCTGCTCCCCGCGGCTTTGATGGCGCAAAATCTCCGCGACCTCGGCCGCGCGCGGCTCGGCTTCGACACCCGCGACGTCCTGCTCGCGGCGTTCGATCCCTTCCCCGGCGTTCGCAGGACTACGGCCGAGTTCGATCGTCTCACCAATGGGCTGCTCACCGACCTCCGCACGCAGGCTCCCGGCGCCGCTTTGGCGGGGGAGGCTCTGCCGACGACGATGTTCAGCAGACTCGATACGAGCTCCGGAACAGCCGCCTGGACGCCGCTCTCCTACGATTGGATCTCTGACGGTTATTTCGAACTACTGCACGAGCCGATCTTGAGCGGCCGGGCAATCCTCCCTTCCGATGACCGCCGCGCTCAACCCGTCGTCGTGGTAAATCAATCCGCCGCGGAAATGTTGTGGCCGGGCAGGAACCCGGTCGGACAGCGCCTGCGCATCCGCAACGAACCAACCGAGCGCGAAGTGGTCGGCGTGGTTGCGGATTCGCGTTTCCGCCCTCTCGGTGTTTCTGCGGCAGCCGAGCCATGTCTGTTCCTCCCCTTGGCACAGCGCGCGAATCCGATCGGCTTCGAGATCCACGTGCGGACTGCCGGCCCGCCTCTCCAATTTGCGAACGCTCTGCGCAAAATTGCCGCGCGCGTCGATCCGGACGGCTCGCTTTCCGGCATTCGCACTTTGCAGGAACAGTCCGAGACCGGACTCAAGCCGATGCAGATGGCGGCGCAGGCAACGGGCGCCGTCAGCCTGTTAGGAATACTGCTGGCTGTAGCCGGAATGTTTGCGGCCAGTGCATTTCGCATCACGCAAAAGAAGAAAGAGATCGCCATCCGCATCGCGATCGGCGCGGAGCCGGGGCGTGTGATTCGCGCATTTGCCGCACGCGGCTTATGGATCGGACTCGCGGGAGCATGTCTCGGCATTATGCCTGCCGCCTGGGGCGCGCGCCTGGTGCGAGCCTCCATCACAGGCGCGGGCGTGCCCGGCGTCGGACTCTTTGTTCTAGTGGGTCTGATTCTGGTTCTGGCCTCAGTCATCGCCGCATTCGCTGCCGCTCGCCGCATCACCCGCGTCCAGCCCAGCGACGTCTTGAGGGTTCAATAAGAACATTTTATTCATTCGCGTGAATTCGCGTCTAAAAAATCTCCAACTCCACCGGCGCACCCGCGCCGCACCCGAGTTTTCTCGCCGCCGATATCTGATTCCCCGAAATCTCCAGAAAGCCCGAACTCCCCTCGATCGCCGCAATCTCTCCCACTCCCGTCTCCGCATACGTCAAGGCCAGGCGCCGGACGATCTTCGAGCCGATCAAAATCTCGAACGCGCGCGTGCGCAACCCGCCGAATTCACGCGTATCGAAATTCGTGACCAGATTTCCGAAGTGATCCACCTTGAGCACCGTACCCAACCATCGCCCTTTTTTAATCGGCGCAGGCTTCACGGTCAAGCTGCGAATAAAATCGCCGATCGCCTTGCCGAACCGCGCCGGAGCCTCTCCCGCGGCTAAATGAGCCGCCGAAGGAGCGAACACATCGCGACCGTGAAACGTCCGGCTGACCTTCCTCAGCATCATCTTGGTATTCGTGATCTCGCGCACCTTGTGTGGTCCGGCGTCGTAGATCATCGTGAACACGCCGTTGTCTGGCCCGATGAACCGGTGCCCGCCCGCCTCTACCAGAATCGGCCGCCGCGTGGTGCCGACGCCGGGATCGATCACCACCACGTGGATGGTCCCCCTGGGGAACCAGCGCGCTGCTTCATGAATCGTGAACGCGGCCTCATTGATATCGAACGGAGTGATCTGATGGGTGACGTCGACGACGCGCACCTTCGGCGCGATGCCCAGAATCACGCCCTTCATTGCGCCCACGAAGTAATCCGAAGTCCCGAAATCAGTCGTTAGTGTTATCAACATGCCTTGCTAAGATTGTATTGAACAACCGCAGTACTGAAATGCAGCGCTATTACTTCGATCACAACGCCACCACTCCCATCGCACCGGAAGTGCTCCAGGCGATGATGCCGGCGCTGACCGAAGTGTACGGCAACGCTTCCAGCTTGCATCATTTCGGGCAAATCGCACGGCAGAGGCTGGATGAGGCGCGTAGGGACGTCGCGGCGTGCCTCGGCGCCGATGCCAAGGAGATCCTCTTTACCAGCGGGGGCACCGAAGCGGATGAGCTAGCGGTTCAAGGTCACTGGGTGCTGGCCGCCACCATCGAACATCCCGCGGTGCTCAACGCGGTGCGACGGAATGACCATGCCGGTTTCGTCGAGGTCGATAGCCGTGGCTTGGTCGATCCGGACGATATCCGCAGAGCTCTTCGGCCCGGCATGTCGCTCATCAGCGTGATGCATGCCAACAACGAACTGGGCACAATCCAGCCCATCGACGAGATCTGTCGCATTGCTCGCGAAGCCGGCATCTCTTTTCATTCTGACGGCGTTCAAGCGGTCGGAAAGATTCCGGTAAACGTCCGAGATCTCGGCGTGGACTTTTACTCCCTGGCGGCCCACAAAATTTATGGCCCGAAGGGAGTGGGCGCGCTGTTCAATAAGACCGCCACGCGCCGCACGCGTACGGAGAATGTTGCAGGAGCTCTTGGTTTAGCGGCAGCGTTGCGGCGGGAAAAGCAACATGGCGCTGAGGAAGCCGTTCGAATTGCCGCCCTGCGCGACCGGCTGGAGCAATCGGTGCTCGATCGAATTCCAGGCACCCACGTAAACGGTGCGGGAGCTCCGCGCGTTCCCAACACTTCAAATCTTCGCTTCGACGGCATCGACTCCGAGCCTTTGCTGATCGCCCTCGACCTGCGAGGCTTCGCTGTGTCGAGCGGGTCGGCTTGCTCGAGCGGTTCAACCGAGCCTTCGCACGTGTTGCAGGCGATTGGACTGACGAAGGAGCAAGCCCGCTCCAGTATTCGCGTGTCGCTGGGGCGTTCGAATGACGCTGAACAGGTGGATGCGCTGGTCGATGCTCTGGTCGCCTGCGTTGCACATCTGAGAAAGTTGGCGCCGGCGTATGCCTGAGATAACCACGGCGGTCGCGATGTCGGGAGGCGTGGACAGCTCCGTTGTCGCCGGAATGCTGCGCTCGCGTGGCGAAGCCGTGATCGGCCTTACAATGCAGCTCTGGAATCAGCGCCGGCTGCCGGAGCTTGCGGGCGAACGATCGACAGGCCGATGCTGCTCCATCGAAGACGTCTACGATGCGCGGCACGTCGCGCAGCATCTGGGCATTCCTTACTACGTTGTGAATTTCGAGCAGCGCTTCGAGGAGCAGGTGGTAAAGCCGTTCGTCGACGAATATCTGGCAGGCCGCACGCCCATCCCTTGCACGCTGTGCAACAACTTCATCAAGTTCGATCGATTTCTGGAAATGGCCGAGGGCGTGGGCGCTTCCCGCATCGCCACCGGTCACTACGCGCGCATTAGCTTTGACGACGCTTCCGGACGCTGGCAGTTGCGGCGCAGCGTGGATTCGACCAAGGATCAGACGTATTTTTTGTTCGGCCTGACCCAGGATCAGCTCGCACGAACTTTATTTCCGCTGGGCGGAATGCACAAGAGCGAGGTGCGGGATCTGGCGCGGCAGCTCGGCATTCCGACCGCGGAGAAGCCGGACAGCCAGGAAATCTGCTTTGTCCCCAACGGAGACTACGCGGCGTTCATCGATGCGTATTTCCGGGAGCAGGGAATCGCGCGCCAGGAGCTTGCCGGCGAACTGGTCACCACCGATGGCCGAACCGTCGGCGAGCACGCCGGCGTACATCACTTCACCGTCGGGCAGCGGCGCGGATTGAAGGTGGCCGCCGGCGAGCCGTTGTACGTGATTTCCACCGAACCAGCCACAAAGCGCGTGATCATCGGCCGCAATGATGAACTGCTCCGCTCCTTGGCTATTGCCGGCCAGGTCAACTGGATCTCGATCGCTCCGCCGGCTGAACCGCTGCGCGCCGAAGTCAAGATCCGCAACAAGCACTCGGCCGCGGCGGCGACCATTGCTCCGGCCGGCGCGTCGCGAGCCGAAATCCGTTTCGACGACCCGCAGCGAGCGGTGACCCCGGGGCAGGGCGCGGTGTTCTACTCGGGCGAGCTGGTGCTGGGCGGCGGCTGGATTGAGTGAGCATTCTAGGCTCGGTATCGGCGAATGCCCTGGACTTGGCCGTGCCGCGCTTGCGCCGCATCGCACTGCGCAATCTGGAGCTGGCGGGTTTCCCGAACCCTTCTGAAATCGCCGACGGAGTTTTTCGATCGCTGGGCCGGGTGATCGCCAGCGTAGCGCGATTCCCCAAGCTGAGGGCGTCAAATATCGGCCAAATCATCCGCTATGAGGGCTTCGAGAATTATGCTCGCGCGAAGGCCCGAGGCCGCGGCGTTCTCATTCCCACGGCGCATCTCGGGAATTGGGAGCTAAGCGCCTTCGCGCACGCCCTGATGACGGAACCGATGCACATCGTGGTCCGCCCTCTCGATAGTCCCCGTTTGAACGCCTGGGTGGAACGGCGCCGCGGACTCTCCGGCAATCGCATCATCAGCAAGAGGGAAGCCGCGCGGGCGATCCTCAAAGCGCTGCACGCGGGCGATGCGGTGGGGATTCTCATCGATCAGAACGTGATCCCATCCGAGGGCGTCTTCGTCGATTTCTTCGGCCGGAAAGCCTGCGCCGGAACGGCCTTAGTCAAATTCGCGCATCGTACCGGAGCCGCGGTGGTCCCAGGCTTCGCGCTGTGGGTGGCAAATGAATCCCGCTACGTACTGCACTTTTACCCGGAAATTGAGATGACCGGCGGCGTCGCCGAAGACACCCAGCGAGTGCATTCGTTTCTCGAATCGGTAATCCGCCAATACCCGGATCAATGGCTATGGGTGCATCGCCGGTGGAAGACAAGGCCTCCGGGCGAGCCAGACTTGTATGCCGGTTTGTAACCCTCCCGGCCGCGGCGCCGTCCTCATGACAATGAAGCTCACGGTGGCTGTCCTAGGTTTGGCCGCGCTTGCTCCAATGGGGATCTGCCAGGCCCCCGCGGCTGGGCCGCAGCCAGGGCCAACGGCTGCTCCGCAGCCAGGACGATTAGTGTGCCTGTATTTCGAGCTCAACTCGCTGCGAGGAGCGGATCTGCTAACCTCCCGCAATAACGCGCTGGAGTTCGTGCGGGAGAAGGCTCCTGCGGATCGGGTCGCTGTCGTCACATACACCGGGCGCCTGAATACGCTTCAGGATTTCACCGCGGATCAAGATAAGCTGCGCGCCGCTCTGCTGAGTATCCGTCCGTTCGACAGCGACACCACGGACATGGACGCGATCCGTCTGGAGGCGCTTCAAGCAGCGGCGAAATCGCTCAGAATCCTTCCCGGCAAAAAGGCTCTGCTGTTCTTTTCCGGAGGTAGGGCGTTTGACCGGCAAACCGATCTTCGCTCCACTACCGTGGCGCTGACGCAGGCGAACATTTCCCTCTACCCCGTCGACCCGGGCGGCCGCTTACCCAATCTGCGGTAGATCGGCCTCGCGGTGTAACCTCGGCCGAGGCCGGCTCCGTCTTCTCACCGATGAAGTTCGCAAGTCTGGTCCTTGCCATGGGAGCCCTGACCGGCGTGGCGTCCGCCGCGGATTCTCCCCGTCACGTGTGTTTGTTCCTGGACCTGAACTCCATGAGCCCTGCCGAGCAGGCCAAGGCTCAACAAGCCGCGGCCCAGTTTATCCAGGAAACGGCAGCGCCTTCGGACCTGATCGAGATCGCGACGTATACTTCCAAATTCAACGTAATTCAGGAGTTTACTGGCGACCGGGAGAGCCTGCTGGCGGCCCTCAAGGCTCTCAAACCCGCTCCTTTCGACGCCGATTCGAGCGGCCGGATCGAAGCCATCCAAGCCGCGGCGGGATCGCTGGAGCAGGCGCGCGGCGAGGCGGGTTTAGTGTATGTCACCACGCCCGCCGGTACGCGCAGCTACATGGCTGCGGCCGGCGTGCTTCGCTTCACCGCCAATCCGCAGCAGCCTATCGGGATCGCCCTCCTGCCGATCCAACCCTAATTCGCCGAGCCGCCAAAATCGGACGGCTGCGTGCGGCTCGCGATGTGTTATCCTTGTAACTGAATTAAAACGGTTAAGAATAGACGAGGAGTATCGATTTCCGCATGGCACTGGCGAGCGCTGTAAAGACGAAAACCATCCAGCAGTTCCGGATCCACAAAACGGATACCGGTTCGCCAGAGGTGCAGGTCGCAATCCTGAGCCAGCGTATCAATGAGCTGATGGCGCACTTTAAGACTCACGCCAAGGACCATCATTCCCGCAGGGGATTGCTTCAGATGGTCGCGCGGCGGCGCCGTCTGCTGGATTACTTGCGCAGCCGCAGCCCGGAGCGCTACAAGTCTCTGATCCAGAGCTTGGGCATCCGCCGCTAGGCGCGCATCTCCGGGCGATTCCTTGAGTCTCCTCTTAATCAAAGCAGGCCTTCCGGGCCGCGAACCCGGTGTGCCTAGATTAAAAGGAATTTGAAACATGCTCAGTTCGGTTGAAGTAGATCTCGGCGGTGGCCGGACCATCACGATCGAGACCGGTAAGATGGCCAAGCAGGCCAATGGAGCCGTGATTGTCCGTTCCGGCGAGTCCGTGGTCCTGGTGACCGCGTGTACCGCGCCCGAGCCCAAGGTTGGCGCGAACTTCTTCCCCCTCACGGTGGATTACCGTGAGTACACCTATTCCGCCGGGCGTTTTCCCGGCGGCTTTATCAAGCGCGAAGGCCGGCCCACGGAAAAGGAAATCCTGACCAGCCGGTTAATCGATCGTCCCATCCGCCCGCTGTTCCCGGAAGGTTATTCCCATGAGACACAAGTCATCGGCATGGTGCTTTCAGCCGATCCGGAGCGCGATCCGTCGACGCTGGCCATCATTGGCGCGGGCGCGTCGCTGGCCATTTCCGATATCCCGTTTGACCACGTGCTCGCGGGAGTCCGGGTGGGTATGGTGGACGGAAAACTGGTCGCCAATCCCGGCTACGAAGAGACCAAGACCGCGAAAATCAATATCGTGGTCGCGGGCACCGAAGACGGCATCGTGATGGTGGAATCGGGCTCGCAACAGGCGACCGAAGCCGAAGTGCTCTCGGCCATCGCCTTCGGGCACGATTGCTGCAAGAAGCTCGCCAAGGGCATTCGCGAGCTGATGGCCAAATGCGGCAAGAACAAGGTCGAGTACACGCCGGAACCGATCAACAAAGACCTGTACGATCAGATCGCCAAAGCTGCGCAAACGGAGTTGAAGGACGCCCTCAACACCCAGAAGTACGAAAAGCTGGAAAGCTACGCGCGCGTGGATGCGTGCAAGCACAAGGTTGTCGACGCGATGCCGGAAGAGCAGCAGCCGGAGGCCAAGAAGTTGTTCGACATGCTGAAGGAGCGCATCTTCCGGGATGAGATGCTGAAGGAACGGCGCCGTCCCGATGGCCGCGCCTTCGATCAGATCCGCAAGATTGAGTGCGAAGTCGCGGTGCTGCCGCGCACGCACGGCTCGTCGCTGTTCACGCGCGGCGAGACGCAGGCGCTGGTCACCGCCACGCTCGGTACCAAGGACGATGAGCAGCGCATCGAGCTGCTGGATCCCTCGGAAACCTCCAAGCGCTTCATGCTGCACTACAACTTCCCGCCGTTCAGCGTCGGCGAAGTCGGCTTCATGCGCGGAGCGGGACGCCGCGAGATCGGCCACGGAGCTCTGGCCGAGCGCGCTTTATCGGCCGTGGTTCCGGACGAAAAGGCTTTCCCCTACACCATGCGCGTGGTCAGCGACATTCTGGAATCCAACGGATCCAGCTCCATGGCTTCGGTCTGCGGCGCGACGCTTTCGTTGATGGACGCCGGCGTCCCGATCGCCGCTCCGGTTGCCGGTATCGCGATGGGCCTGGTGAAGGAAGGCGACGCTTACGCCGTGCTCACCGATATCGCGGGCGCGGAGGATCATTACGGCGACATGGATTTCAAAGTTGCCGGAACCAAGGCGGGCATCACCGCTTTGCAGATGGATATCAAGGTTCCCAACGTCACCCACGCCATTCTGACGGAGGCTCTGGAGCAAGCCCGCAGGGCGCGCTTGTTCATCCTCGACAAGATGACTGCGGTGATCGAAAAGCCGCGCGAGACCTTGTCCGCGTATGCGCCGCGTATCTTCACCATGCAGATTCCGACCGAGAAGATCCGCGAGCTGATCGGCCCGGGCGGCAAAGTTATCCGCGGCATCGTCGATGCCACCGGCTGCAAGATCGACGTCGAGGACGACGGCAGCGTGAAGATTTTCTCCTCCGACGGAGCCGCGGCCGACCGTTGCATCCAGATGATCACCGATATCTGCGCTGTCGCGGAAGTCGGCAAGACCTATCTGGGTAAGGTGGTGCGGATCGTCGATTTCGGGGCATTCGTCGAGATTTTCCCCGGCACCGACGGCCTGCTGCATATCTCCGAGATCTCGGAAAGCCGCATCAAGCAGGTGCGCGATGAGTTGAACGAAGGCGATCAGATCCTAGTCAAGGTGCTGGCGCTCGAAGGCAACAAGATCAAGCTCAGCCGCAAGGCGATCCTCAAAGAGCAGCGCGAGAAGCTCAAGAAGGAAGAAGCCGCCAAGGGCTAAGCGCGCGGGGCGCCTCGTAAACGCGTTGCGCCCCACCGGCGCAATAATAAGGTCGTGTACATCCCCACTCGCTACATCGACTCGGCCGAGGTCGAGAAGGCCGTTGACGCCTTCATCAAGACGCTCGGGCCGGAGGTCGTGCGCGTGCGCTACAACATCGGCGAGGATTGGATGGGTGACCCGGCGCTGTACTTCCGCGTGCTCTTGGCCGTAGATGCTTCGAGCCACCAGAGGGAGTTCCTAACCACTGCAAAGCGAATCGAGCGGGCTTTCTTCGATGAGCTGAAGCCCCTGGAGAAGTGGGGACTCTTTCCTCACGTAAGTTTCAGGAGCGAGCCAGTGCAAACCCACCCTGACGATCCCAGTTGGGTCTAGGCTCGGATGTCCTACCCCGATCAGCTGCTGCGCTTGGCTGCTGAATTAGTGGGCACGACCGCGGGTGCTACACAGGCTGAGCTCCGGCGAGGGGTCTCGACTGCCTATTACGCACTTTTTCACCTGCTCGTCGCAGAGGCAACGCTCAATGGTCGCGTGATAGTTCGCGCGGGGCGTTAGGGCGTATGTTCGAACATCGAGTGATGAGGGCGGTCTCGGAGCGAGCTGCTGCCCCGAAGGCTACCCCGTTCCCCGGCGAAGATCCGACCGTCGTCGCAAAGCTGAGGGCCGTTGCCGAAGAGTTCGTCCGGTTACAGGACAGTCGCCACATCGCGGATTACGACAATGGGAGGGTCTGGGACTGGTCTGAGGCGCTCCTCGAGGTCTACGGAGCCGAGGATGCGTTCAAGTATTGGAAGGAAATCCGCCACACCGACATCGCGCAGGAATACCTCGTCTCCCTCCTCATCCGCCCCCGCGGCTGACGCGCTCCCAAGCCCGCACAAAATGGCTTCCGCGGCCGGCTTAGTTGATTACGTGCGGGTTGCGCCGGATTACAATCCGCGCACGGCATTTTTTGCCAAGAGCAAAAAGGGCAAGACATTGAAACAGTGCGGCGAACGGCGGACCTTAGAAAACTTTCCTCAGTCCATGTGCACCTCTTTTCCACTTCGGCGAGTCGCGCGGCCCGTCCGCCGGGGAGACGCGGGGTTAGCACCTAGGAGAATCTAGGTGTTACCCCGACGTACCTGGTTCTATTACTAGTTTGGAAGCAAGCGTGCGAACCTCCTGGAGTACATCTTCGAAACACTGGGACGAGGGAGTCTGCCGTATCACCGTGCGGACGTTTTCGCCGCCTTACCGGGCGCGGGCTTGCGTGATTATTCATAGGGGATTCATATGGTTTTTAGTCTGCGCTATTTTGCCCTGATCGTTGTCTCCTTCGGCTTGCTCATTGTCGGCGGTCTGGCGATGGTCCAGGCGGCGCTGCGCTGGCATGCCTTGCCGGTGTGTTGGCGGTGCGGCGCGCGAGCAGTCCGCCACTCAGCCACCCGCTCCTCCGCGGACTTCGTTGCGCGGTTGCTCTTGCTGGTTCCTTACCGTTGCCGCGGATGCCAGCACCGCTTCTACGCGTTTCGCACGAACCGTCCACTGCCGCAACCGCACGGTTAGTCGGTCCAGCGCCGCCAGCGTTGTTCTCAGGTCTTTGGACTGGTTCGTAGGCGCGGCGCGCGCGAATAAGCGGCCGAAGCACGGGCGCAGGCTACTGCAGTTCAGCTCCCCAGCCTGCGCCATTTACGAGCTTGGCCTCGAAAGTTAGTTCGTGCTCACTTCCGGAAGCGCGAAATCGATATTGCGCTCCTTGTTGAGCTGCGTCGAGAATTCGCGATCCACCTGCGTGAGCGGAACCTCACGGCGCACGCCCTGCTGGGTGATGTAATTCAGCGTGCCGTTCTGGACCCAATAGGCGATCGCCGGATAGATGGTATGGTCTTTCATCGCGATCAAGAAGTACACCGAGGGCGCGGCAGGGGGCTGCGCCGCGGCCGCATCGTCGCCGTCTGATGGAGACAAGTATGAATAATCGTGCATCACGGGATGAGCGGTTTCCGGAGTGTAATTGGGATTGATGAGCACGGACGGATAACCTTGCCCTCCGGGATCCGCGCCGTAATAGGCGGGCGGCGGGACGTTGCCGGCTTGTGGCGTGGCCGCGTAAGGCGCGGGAACACCGGTGTCAGGCGGGACATCCACATATCCGTTCGCATATCCGGGGCCGTAACCCGGATAGTAGCCGAGGAACAGGCCGGAAACGGGGATCACGCCGGCACTGGGCGCTAGTCCGGCAACACCGCCAGACTGCACCGGTCCGGAGGCTGAACCACGGGCCAGCGGACCCGCCGCTCTGCGCACCGACGCGCCAGTCCTCGCGAAACCTCTTGTCTGCGCAAAAACCGCTGGCGAAACCGCCAGCACAGCGAGCACCAGGAACCGCATAAAAGATCCTCCTCCGTATTTGTTGGCTCTACATCTGGTATAGCATCAAATACACCACCACGCCGGTGACGCTGACGTACAGCCAGATGGGCAGAGTCCAGCGCGCCAGCTTGCGGTGCCGTTGAAACCATCCCTTCAACCCGCGACGCAAAGTGATAATGGCCAGCACGGGAACGGCGGCGGCCAGTATGGTGTGAGTGGTGAGTATGGTGAGGTACAGATTGCGGATCCAGCCGGTCTTCCTGAAATAGACGACCCCGGCGAGAGCGTGATAGGCGAGATACGAGATCAGGAACAGAGTAGAGACGGTGAACGCCGCGATCATCACGCGCTTGTGCGCGTCGCGGCGGCCTTGTCGGATCAGGATGTAAGCGGTTACCAGCAGAACCGCGGCGGTTCCGTTGAGTATCGCGTTGAGAGCGGGAAGCTGGGCAACACTCACGTTTTACCCTTGCTTACATTTTAACTTTTAGCAGGCTTTTCCTTCAGCAGAGCCTTGGCGTCGGCGATCACGCGGGTGATCGCGTCCTGTTCCGAGGTGAGGTAGTATCCCCGCACTTGCGAATTCCGGTCCACCAGGATGAAGCGAGTGGAATGATCCAGGCTGCCGTCGACATTGCCCAGCTTGAACACGTCGTGATCGAGCCTATCCAGGGTCTTCACGTCTCCGGTGAGAAAAAACCACACGCCCGGATGCGCGTGATAGTACTGGGCGTATTCTTCGAGGACCGCCGGAGTGTCGTGCTGAGGATCGACGGTCAGCGAGATCATGCGTGCGCCGGTACCCTTGAGCGCGTCCTGTACCTCGCTCATCTGTTTACTCATTCGCGGGCACGGGCCGGGGCAAGTGGTGAACATGAAATCCGCCACCCAGACGTGGCCGCCGAGTGCGGCCGCGCTATCGAACTTCGCGCCGGTCTGATCGGTCAATGAGAAATCGGGAACAGAAGAGTAGGAAGGGAGCTTGGCGTGCGCGGCACAGCCGGATGATCCAAATGCCCCGAGGGCAAGCGCCGCTACCGCAACGCTAGACGCCTTTACCGTCGATAACCAGGAGTCCATACAGCAAGGGAAGGTACACCACGCTCGCCAGCAGGACCTGGCGGGCGCGCAGGATGGAATGCTGTGTGGCCGCGCGGAAGCCAGCGACCACTACCAGAGCGCCCAACACGAGCGCCCCATACAGATACACGTTGCCGGCCATGGAGAAAAACGCCGGAGCCAGGCTCATCGGCACCAGAGCCAACGAGAACAGGAGAATGCGGCGGCCGGTGGAATCGCCATCGGGTTCGACTACCGGAAGCATGCGGATTCCGGCGCGCGCGTAATCTTCGCGATACATCCAGGCGATGGCGTAGAAGTGGGGGAACTGCCACAGAAACAGGATGGCGTACAGAATACCGGCTTCGAAATTCAAGCGTCCGCTGGCGGCGGCGTAGCCGATCAGCGGCGGCATCGCGCCGGGAATCGCGCCGATGGTGGTCGAAACCGGCGAGCGCCGCTTGAGCGGCGTGTAAATGAAAAGATACGTGACCAGCGTGAACAGGCCGAGAAATCCGGTGAGCACGTTCACGCCGAGACACAGATCCGCGAAACCCAGCACGGAAAGCGCGACGCCGAACCACAGGCCTTCGCGCGTCGAAACGCGGCCGGTGGGAATCGGACGCCCGCGCGTGCGGCGCATCAGCGCGTCGCCTTCGTTCTCATACCACTGGTTGAGCGCGGCGGTTCCGCTGGCTAGCAATCCGGTGCCGGCCAGCATGTTCAGCAGCGCGAACCAATTCCAGGCAGGCGCCAGGCGCGAGCCGAACATGAATCCGATGGCGGCGCTCATCAGAATGAAACTGGTGATGCGCGGCTTGGTCAACTCGGCGAAACTGGAGAAGCGTTTGGTCATGCGGCGATCGGTCATGCGGCAACCGCCTCACGGATGGGCGCAGTCACGTTGCGGCGGACTTGAATCGCCAGCACCACGCTGGAGGCCAGGGTCAGGGCCCCGGTGGCGACGTGCGCCACGGTGACGATCACCATCGCCAGGGGATTTTTGTCGGCATTCGCTCGCGTGAGATACGCACCGATCCCGAGCAGCACCTGCGCGCCGGTAATCGCGAGCAATGCGATCGCGGCCGGACGCAGCGCGCGATGCTCCGGGAATTGATGCAGCACGAAGGCGCAGACGATCAGCACCACGGGCGTCACCACCATCGCTCCGACGATGTGCGCCATAACGGTCATCGCGCCGTGACGGAACGCCGCGCCCAACCCGACTTGCAACAGTAGTAGCGCGGGCACAAGCACGGCTAGCGAACGCAGCGAAGGCGTACCGAAATCCCGCGCCAGTTCCGGGCCCTTCTGCCAGCTTTGCGATGTAAAGACGGCGATGGCCACAGTGGTGGAAAAGAAAAGTTGCGCAAGACAGGCGTGCGAAACGCTCACCGCCGGAGGCAGTAGCAGCAGCACGGTCAAGCCGCCTAGCAAGCCTTGCAGGACCACGGCCCCCAGAGCGATCCACCCCAGCGTCTTCATCCACCTGCGCCGCTCGGCAATCGCCAGCCAGATCGCGAGACCGATGGTCAGCATCCCGACGAACGTTGCTACCATTCGATGGCCGTGCTCGAAGAGCACTCCACCGGTCATTCGCGGCATCACTTGTCCGTAGGAAAGCGGCCAGTCCGGCACCGAGAGTCCGGCCTGGTTGCTGGTGACCGAGGCTCCGGCGACCACTAGTAATAAGGTGCACACGGCCAGAGCCACGGCATAGCGATGTAGCCCGGGTGAGTAAGAGGGGGTGCTGCTAGGCGTCACGTACGCTTTCATTGTAACGCTTCTTGTGAGGATAGAATAGTACCAACTTCACGTGACTCCCGACTTCATGCGCCAGGCCATTGAAATAGCTGTAGAAAACGTCCGTTCCGGGCACGGCGGACCGTTTGCCGCACTGGTCGTGAAGGACGGGCGAGTAATAGCCTCGGGGACCAACCGGGTCACGACTTCCAACGATCCAACGGCCCACGCAGAAATCGTCGCCATAAGGCAGGCTTGCGCCGAGCTGGGATCGTTCCAATTGGAGGGTTGCGACCTGTACGCCACGTGTGAGCCTTGTCCGATGTGCCTGGGCGCGATCTATTGGGCTCGGCCGGCTCGCGTGTTTTACGGCGCCACGGCAGCCGATGCCGCGCAGGCGGGATTTGACGACGCGTTCATCTATCGGCAACTTGTGCTCCCCGCGGAGCAGCGCTCGATTCCAATTGTCTCCCTGCTCCGCGAGGAAGCCCTGGCGTGCTTCCGTGAGTGGCTCGCGAAGCCGGACCGTATGCCATATTGACTGTCCTGTTGGGGGTAGATCGGATGTTAACATGGCGGTGAATGTCTCTGTCACGAAACTCATTGTTCTCTGTGTTGATGCTGGTGGCCGCGTTTGCTCTGACGGCGCTCGCGGCGGACCCTCCGGACTCATTGACGCTCACCGACGGTGAAAAACTGACCGGTAAATTCGTGCGAGCCGCCGGCGGATCGGTGGTTTTTCACAGCGACGTGGTGGGCGACGTGACCGTGCCGTGGGCCAAAGTGAAGGAGCTGACTGCCTCCGGCCGCTTCGCCGTGATCCCCAAGGGGTTCCGGTTCCATCGCCATGAGACGGACGGGCGCATTCCGATTGGAACGTTGAGCGTCGCGGATCAGAAGATTCAAGTGACGCCAATGCCGGGGCAGCCGGCGCAGACGTTCGCAACCGATATGACCGGCTTCGTCGTTTCGGAGAGCGAGTATCAGGCCGCGCAGAAGAATATGAGTTTCTTCGAGGCCTGGAAGGGCTCGCTCACGGGCGGCGTGGCGCTGGTGGATGCGACCCAGACCAGCGAGACGTTCACCAGCGCGGTGCACCTGAATCGGGCCGTCCCCACGCAGGCCTGGCTGAGCGCGCGCAGACGGACGCTGATCAATTTCACCAGCTCCTACGGGAAAATTACCCAGCCGAACACGCCCGAGGTCAAGACCAATTTACTGCACTTCGACGGCGAAGAAGATGAGTATTTTTCGGCTCGCGGATATTTCCTGGGGCAGGCAGGGTTCGATCACAACTATTCCCAGGGCTTGAATCTGCAACAGACCTACAGCGGCGGAGCCGGCTGGTCCGTAATCAAGAACGATACCCAGACTTTCGATCTGAAGGCGACGGTCAGCTACATCCGGCAGAGTTTCACGGTCGGCTCCAACGACAAGAATCTGGTGGGCTCGATTTTCAACGAGACGTATCACCGCAAGCTGCCGCTGGGGATTGTCTTCGATGAACAGATTACGTTCATTCCCGCCTGGAACAATACCAACGCGTATTCGGCCAATGGCGGCGCGGGAATCACCATGGCCTTGTACAAACGCTTGAGCCTGAACGTGAGCATGCTGGATACGTTCCTGAACGATCCGCCAACGGGCTTCAAGAAGAATTCGTTCCAATTCACCACCGGCGTGACGTATACGCTGCCGTAGGCCGGGCTACACACGCCGGCTCAGTTATCCGAAGGCCGCTCGACGTGATCGATGACGATGTACCCCCGAGGCCCGGTGGTCGGTTCCAGCTTCAGGCCAAGGCCCTCGAGCGCCGTGAAGATCGACGGGCCCGAGGGGACATCTGTAGGCGGAAAGAGCGCATCGCGCATCTCCAGCGGAAAGTTCCCCGGCGTAGTTTCGTCGTGTGCGAACTCCAGATGGAAGATGAACAGGTCGTCGATACCGGTCTTATCAAAGACGTGGCGGTCCAAAATACCCGAAAGTCCGTTCGCGAGATTACTGAGCTTCTGCCCGGCTGAGTCTATCGCCCAATCCGGCCCGTTCATGTGCAACCAGCTCACGCACAGCGGCGTCTTGCCGGGAGGAAACATGTCCTCCGCCCGCACCCCTTGCGAGGGGTCGCGTTCGATACAACCTCCTTTCTCCATCGGTTTCAGCTTGAGGCCGCCCTTCGCTACGACCAAGCTATACATCGGAACATCTTCTGTAGCGCGGTGGATCTTTAACTGAAAACGATCCTCCAGCACCGGCTGAAGCATTTGCTCCATTCGTTTTTCTGCATCCCGATGTCCGGGTCCCGTGGGCCCGGTCGCTACCAGGTCATTCGTCACTCCCTCGACGGTGTACCAGTCCTTATTTACCCAATCCGGCGCGTTCCTGAGCCATCGGGTGTCCATCGGTGTCGGGTTGGAGTTGAGGAGGCCCTCTCCAAAGACGCCGAGGTATGCGAGCCGGATCAGGCTGCTAACCGCCAGACATTGGGCTCTGAGCCTGCCCGGGGAGTAGCGGGGTCCCCGGCCTCCGCCTCCGCCGTCGGGACCGCCTCTGCCACCGGGTCCGGTGAGCTCGTCTCCGGGCAAGCACCGTCTGACGGAGACCACGTCGAATTTTGGCCGGGCAGGCGCGGCCGGCTGCGATGCGGCCGGGGGAGCTGGAGCCGTCCGCGTCTGAGCGAGCTCCATTCGGGGCGCAGGAACTACCGGTAGCTGAATCGGCGGAAGTTGGAGCTTGACGCCGCGTTCCAGAGTTCCCGCTCCAAACAACACTGCCGTCGCCGAGCATGCGACACCGATGCAGGCGATCTTGATCCGCGACGTTTTCTTTTGCCGCGGACCGTCGAAGATCACGCGAATGCGTTGCGGCAAGCCCGTGCCCGGCATGGCCATCCCTAGCGCCACCGTCCGCGCTCCCGCCTCTTTCACGGACCGCTCCATATCCAACAAGCACTCGGCATACTCCGCCGGATCGTAGCCCTGGTCGAGCACTGCGCTGTCGCACGCTTCTTCGGCCAGCTCGGCGAGCTTTCGCTCCAGCGTCCACGCGAGAGGATGGAACCAGAACACCGCGCGATTCAGCAGTGCCAACCACTGCACCAAGGGATCGTGCCGCCGCGCGTGCGCGTGTTCATGCTCCAGAATCGCGCCGAGTTGCTCCGGGCTCCATTCTGTCCAACCCTCCGGCAGAATCACTCTGGGCTGGAAAAGTCCCACGGTTACCGGCGCGACGCAGTCCGCGCTGGACAAGCTCCACATCCGCATGGTGCCGATGGCCAGCCGCAACAGCAGCCACAGCGCTCCGGCCGCATATCCGAACAATGCGATTGATCCCCATGGCCATTCGCGTTCCGGCGTTGAGTCGCGCAGCGTGTTGATCGAAGGACCCCCGGCCGGACTGGTTGTCTCCTCGATCTCGATGCGCCTGCCTGTAGCCGGATTCGCCTGCGAGATGGCGGTCTTCGCAGGCAGGAGCGGCATCGCCGCCTTGGGACCCCAAGCCGTCCACAACGGCAACAGCAGCATGAACCCGGCCACGCCGGTCCAGACCACGTGCTGTGCCGCCGCGCTCTTGACGCGCATCGTGGCCAGGATCGCCGCGGCGCAGAGAGCAATCAGCGCCGCCCGAATCGAGCATTCCAACAGCAGGCGTTCCATTTTATTTGCTCCTACTTCGTTCTCTTGCCCTTGCGCTCGCGGACGAAGCGTTCCAATTGATTCATTTCGGCGTTGCTCAGCACCTTCGATTTGACCAGCCCGCTCATGAGTTCTTCCACCGAGCCTTGGCACAGCCGGTCGAGAATCTGCCGCACCGCCTTCGCGGCCAGGCTGCGCGCGGGCTCGGCCGCCGAGTAGATGTAGGCGCGGTCTTTGACTTGGTGTTTCAGATAACCCCTCTGTTCCAGCCTCCCCAGCAGGGTTCGTGTCGAGCCTTCCTTTAAACTGCGCGTCCGCGAAATGATCTGGTGCACCTGCTCCACCGAGCATGGTCCGTGATCCCACACCGCCCGCATCAGCTCGCTCTCCAATTCGGTGAGCGGCGGACGGACCTGAGCGCTACGCATTGTAATGCTACTACCTGTATCACTACTCACGTGTGCGGTCAAGCTCTTTTTGCCGTGCGCCACGTCTTGGCGGCGGGTCGAGATTACTTCGCGCTAGAACAGCACTTCGAAATCGAAGCGGTAACGGCGGTGGTAATTGCCGAAGAAGATTCCGTACTGCGGGTCGGCGATGTTGTCATGAACGGCGAGCGCGTTGAAGTGGTTGGTCAGGTTGAAGCCCGTGAGGGATAGACGGAGGGTGTATTTGGCGTTGACCTTGAGATCCTTCATTACGCGGGCGTCGGCGGAAAAGGAATCGGGCAGGCGGGTTGAGTCGCCGTAAGGAATGCCGACGTAATTCTGCAGGGCATCGAGGGTGGCGTAAGGAAAGCCCGTGCGGAACTCGATCAGAGGCATTACGTACAAATCCCACAGGTGGGCCTTTAGCCGGCCCCAAATCAGCAGGCGGTTGGGAACGTCGGCGGGGAGATTGCCGTAGACGTCGGGCCGGATGATGGGCGCGGGAAAGTTGCCCAGGAAGGAATCGAAGGTATTGAGGCTGCCTTCAGAGCGGCTGTGCGTGTAGGTGATATTGAGCTGCTGGCCGGATTTCCAAGAGAATTTGCCGGAAACCTCCAACTGGCGGTAGCGCGACTGGCCGTCGCCGTTGAGCACGATCTCGTCCACCTGCGGTTCGGGATCGAGCACCACCAGGCCGACGGCGCGATTATCGGTATACACGGCGCGGGCCCGGAAGAAGGAAGTGAAGCTGCGCTCCAGTTGCAGATTGAGCGTGTTACCGCGCGGCGAAAAGGCGCCCGCGACCTGCTCTCCATGCACCAGGAAGGAGCGGGGACCGTTGATGCTGCCGATGACGTTGACGTACGATACCGGGTCGCCGATGATGCTGCCGTCGGGCGCGTAGTAGGTGATGGTGCGCAGCGGATAGCGGCCGAAGGTGTAAATGTCCAGCGGCAGGTGGTCGTAGAAGGTGCCGTAGCCGGCCCGAAAGACGGTTTTCTGATCGGCGAAGGGGCTCCAGGCCAAGCCCACGCGCGGCGCGATGCGCAAGCTTTCGGCCAGCCTTTGGTGCTCGATGCGGGCTCCGTAGTCGACAGAGAGGCGCGAGTTGAGCGACCAGTGATCCTGCACGTAGGCGGTGACCTCCAAGTCGCTGCGATTGAAGGGCGCGAGATCGGAGAAGGTGATGCGCTCCTCGAGCACACCCGCGGCGTCTTCGATATCGACGGGACGGTAGTCGAAGCGGCCCTGGTCGGCGGCATCGGTTAAAGACGATCCCATCTTGACCAGGTGCGTTCCGGCGAGATGGAACGGCGCGAGCGACCAAGTCTCCAGCCACTCCGTGCGGCTGGCGCTGCGCGTTTGCGTGCCGAAATAGTTGCCGAGCTCACCCTGCGGCATGATCACCAGATCGGACGTGCCCTGCGCCCACACGTTCGCGTCGAAGCGCTGGATGGATACGCTGCTATCGATCAGGCCGTTCAGGAAGGCGAAGCGGTCGAGGAGAGTGCCTGCGTAATTCTGCTGGGCGTAGCTGGGCGTGGTGGGCTGCGGAGTGAAGTAGTTGGGATTGACGTAGTTGATCTGCTGGGGACTCCAATGAAAGTCCGCGGTCAAAATTTGCTTGTCGGAAAGGATGTAGTCGAGCTGAGTGAAGGAATTCTTGGTCTGCTGCTTGGAGACGTTAGCCGGGAAGTATAACGTGCGATTGGGAACCTTATCGAGAATATATTGCAGCGAGCTGATGAAATACAGGCGGCTTTTAATCAGCGGACCGCCCAGCACGAAGCGAGGCGTCTCATTGCGGATGCCGGCCATGTGGAGACTGCGGATGCGGAAATCGGGAAACGGGTCATTGAGCGCGACGTGCCACTTCTCTCCGCCGCGGCGGGTCTCCACGGCCACCACGCTCTGCGTGAATCGGCCATACTGAGCCAGGAAGGGCGCGTTCAACACGTTAACGGTTTCGATGGCGTCCACTGGGACGCTTTGCACGAATTTTCCGGTAGCGGGGTCCGTGATGTCGCTTTGATTCACCACCATCGCACTGCGCTCCTGGCCGGCGCCGTCGATCTTCAACTCGCCATCGGGAGCGCGCACCACTCCGGGTTCCAGCGGCAGGGCCTCATCGATGGTGGCGGGATTGGTGGGCAGGTTCTGCACGTCGGCGGGCCGCAGCTCATTGTTCTGCGCGGCGCTTTGTTCGACGGGAGGCTGCGCGGCGCTGACTTCGACGGAGGTCGCCTGATGCTGGGGCGTGAGCACGACGGTGATTTCCTGCCGGGCAGCGGATTCCAAGCGGACTGGAACCATGGTGGTCTCAAAGCCTTCTTTGGCAACAGCGACTTCCCACGCGCCGCAGGGCAAGCCGGCGAACTCAGTGAATCCTTCCGTGTCGGTGGCGCGGCCGGGAGGCGAAACCGCTCCGGAACTCAGATGGACACTGGCATCCACCACGGGAGCTTCCTGGGAATCGACGACGAAAACGCGCAACTCGGCGGGCGCGCAGGTCTGCGCGCGAAGATACGGCTCCGAGGCTAGCAATAGCATCGCCGCGGACGAAAGCCGCGACCAGGGAATCCCGCACATCAGGGTATTCGTGAATGGTATCAGCAGTGGACGAAGTTTGCGAGGCGGAGGGCCGGACGCGCCCGGACTTCAGTGCTTAGATTGATCCACTTCGCCCTCGATGCAGGCGAACTCCAGATGCTCAAACTTGGGATCGAGGATGCGGCTGTAGAAATACCGGATGGTCCAGGGACGAGTGTAGGCTTTAGGATCGTCGATGGTGGCCTCGTATTGCAGGTTGTTCGAATCGAGCGGAGTGATGCGCTCGACCACGTGGATCGCATCGCTGTGGACATTGGCGGACTGGTCGAGCCAGGTGCGGGCTACCTGGTTGGTCACGTCGATGACCAGAGTATCGCCGTCCCACTTGCCGCGCGAGTCGCCTTCCCACAGATGGATTTCGGGAGCGATGTGCGGGCGGCCGTCCATGGGCACGATGCGGTAGGCGTGCATGAACTCCCAGGTGAAGACCACGTAGCCGGGAGGCTGCAAAATGCGCATGCCGAAGGGAGTGTACATCTGATGCGGGACTCCGCCCAGGAAGCAATGCGCGTCGGACTCCTCGATCATGTGGTTCTCGCTGAGATCGATTTGCTTCCGGCGGAATTCGGGCTTATAAGGGATCACTCCGTCGGGCGGATCGATGATGATTCCCGCGGTGGGAGGAATATTGGTCTGGGGATGGCCGCTGGTTTTTTCGACCGAGAACATCGACATAGAATTGCCGATGGTGCGTTGGAGCCACGCTCCTTGCAGATCGGGTTTGCCGCCGGGGAGGCGAACGATGGGGCCGCCCTTGACCTCCGGCGGCGACACGTAAGGGTTGGGGAACAACAAAGGGTCGACGGGACCGCGCCCGCGGCCGCCGCCGGGGCCTTGCGCAAGCGCAAGCGCGCAACAGGTGGAGAAAATTGCCAGGGTTTTGCGCAGCCTCATTGCTTCTTGTCGCCCACGGTAAAGGTGGGGCCTTCCTTGTTCGCGTAGCATTCGTACTCCATGATCTGCGCGTTCTTCCTGACATCGCGAGCCAGCGTCAGGTGGATGGTGAAGGGCTTGGTCAGCACTTTCGGATCGGTCATGGTGGCCTGATAGGCGATGGTGTTGGGACCGGTGCGCGTGAAGCGCTCGACCACGTGGAGGTCGCCGCTGTGATAATTACCGGCGGCATCGTACCAGGTCTGGTCATTGAAATTGGTCGCTTCGACCACCAGGGTGTCGCCGTCCCAATGCCCGCGCGAATCGCCCAGCCAGTTTTCAAGGCCGTCGAGATGCTCACCCTGCATCTGGATATTGCGAATGACGTGGACGTATTGGGAAAGAATCGGAATTACCGGCTGATTTGCGGATTCGACAATTTGATACGGATATGGGATGTACATCAGGCGAGGAACGCCGGGCATCCAGCATTTGGTCAAGGGATCTTCGGTGGCGCGCTTTTCGGCATTGGCCTTGCGCTGCGCCAGAGCCTCCGGCTTGTAGGGGATCTTGCCGTCCTCAGGATCGACGATGATGTTTTTGCCCCCGAGCTTGGCTTCGATATTGGCGTCCACCTTGCCCTGCACTTCCCAGATGCCGTTCAGATCGGGATGGCCGTCGGCCAGCCGGGGGGCGGAGTACCCCTTGCTTTGCGCGACTGCGGGTACACTGGCGGCCGCGGCCGCCAACAACAACGTAGTCCAGATTTTCATTTACTGTTTGGTCTGCGGGCCGGGCTCGCTCGCTCGATTGCCTTCCGAGGAGCCGGCGAGCAGGGTCCTGCCATCGGGGGTCTTGACGCTGCGCGCGTTGATGGTGTTAGAACCGTTCTTGGCAAGGCTGCCGGTGACGACGATCTCCTCGCCCTCCTTCATCATGTCCTTGCGCCAGCCGTTGCGGTAGAGCGTGTTGGGAGGGCCGGTCTCGATATCCCAGGTTTCCATTTTGCCGGTGGCCGGATTGACTGCTTCCATATGAATCCAGGAGTGGGGATTCACCCAGTCCATCTTGGTGAATTTGCCGGTGAGCGTGATGGGTTTCTGGGAGTCGTATTCCGCGGCGAAAGAATGGTGGGCTGCCAGCGGCGCAGCGGCCAGGACCGCTGCCGCGATCGCGCCCATCGCTAGCTTGTTGCTGAATTTCATTGTTACCTCGCCTGTGATTGACGCTAACATCCGGGTTGCGAGATAGTCAAGGCGAAGGCGGGCGCGGCAGAAACAAGCGAGGTGCGTTTCCATGTGCTAGGCTTTGGGCATCGGGAGGGCCTAAATGCGAACTCGCCGGCTGTTCCTAAGCACGATATTGACCTTGGTCCCCGCATTCGGGCACCATGTCGTGGCAGATGAATTCGACGTCTCGAGGAAAATCAGAATTAGCGGCACAATTTCCAATGTAGAGTTCGCCAATCCTCACGTCACATTCTCCTTAGATGTGAAGAACCCCGACGGCACAGTGACCCGCTGGAAAGTCGGGACCGTTTCTCCCAATGTTCTGATCCGTAACGGCATAACAAAGGCGCTATTTGCGCAAGGAACGACGCTTGTCGTAGACGCTTACCCCGCTAAAGACGGGTCTCCGAGAGCGGAAGGCCGTGCCCTGACATTCTCCGACGGGAGGCAGTTCGCGTTGCGCGATCCGGGGCAGAGCGCCTGCTCGGGGCCGGGTTGCATCACCTGTGCGGACTGCGATGGGTACTGGGTGAGGAAGTAACATCAGGATCACGCCGGGCGACGCTTGCTGCCACCAGACCAGCGTTGTATGATTTCTTGGACTCCTCGCGAAGCGTGAGAGATCCAAATGAGAGCCAGACTGTTCGTTCCGTTCGTGTTCCTGCTCTTGATCGCGCTCATCTGGCTGTCGCCGGCGGCTCCTAATGCCAGTGCGCAGCAACCCGCTGCGCAATCAAACAGCGCCCAACAGCCGCCCGCCGGACGAGGCGCAGGGGGATTTGGCGGGGCTCCCAGAGGCGCAGGATTTGGACGCGCGGGCACGCCGACGTTTGCGGGCCCTCCAGCCGGGATGAAGCCGCTGCCCATCGATCTTTTTTCGTCGAAGAATTTCTATAAAGATCGGCAGTATTGGTCTGACCAGCGCTATTTCCGCTGCAACACGCCGCGCCAGATCACCGACATCTGGACATCAGGCCGCATCGGAAAAAATCCTCCGCTTTCGGCGTCCTGGGGGGACTGCAGCATGGACTACCCGCGCGAGAAGATCGTCAGCCCGTATCCTTATAAGACTGCCAAGGAGCACTACGAGGCCTTGATGGCGGCGGCGAAAGCCAAGGGCGGGCCGACCATCTACACCAAGGCGACCATTCCGGACTGGGATGGTTACTATACTCGCGATCAACGCGCGGATCACGGAGCGGAATGGATCTGGGGCACCGTCAATCAGGTCCCCACGATTCTTTCGCTGCTCACGCCCGAGTATCAGAAGCGCATGGTGCAGATGAATTATCACGAGGGCGTGGACAACGCTCCGCAATGGGAAGCTTCCTTCTGCTATCCGGAGGGTTTCATGCGCTGGTGGGCGCAGGCATCGCAAGGCGGAAATTTCCAGCTCACGATGACGCCGTGGAACATTCAATTTCTCTCCGGCATCGCGGCCAATTTTTTGCGGCAGGTGTTGATCGGCAAGGAGCACGTGCAGAAAGTCCCGCAGTGGTATGGCGAGACGGTGGGCTTCTGGGACGGCACCACGCTGGTGACCTGGACCGCGAACGTGCAGGCCTGGACGCTGTCGCATTCCATGTTCGAATACAGCGGCAAGCTGGAGACGGTGGAGACGTTCAAACCGGTCAACGATGCAAACGGTAAGTTCATCGGCCTGGATCATGAGACCGTGTTCTACGATCCGGAAGCTTTCGTGCAGCCGCTGCGGGCGACGTATCGCTACGCGCGGCGAGCTACGCCGGATGATCCGGCGCGGCGCTACACCTACATCGAGTGCCTCAGCAATTTGCGCAACGTCAACGGCCGGCCGGCACAGTTGACCAAGGCGGATCCGCGTTACATCGATTATTACGGGCGGCCCTGGGCGCAGGATTGGGAGAAATATTTCGAAGTGGGTTGGGACAAGCCGGACGACACGCTGCCGCAGGATATTCTGGATTTATTCAAGTGAGGAACATCATGAGAACGAAATTATTTGTGCCGCTCGCGCTGGCGGCGGCTCTGTTGGGGATGGCGGGGACGGCGCTGGCGCATCACTCCTTCGCCATGTACGATCAGACCAAGACTGTGACGCTGACCGGCGTGGCGTATCAATTCATCGCGCAAGCCAATCATGCCGAGATTCACTTTTACCGGGTTGGACCGGATGGCAAACTGGTCAAGGCGAAGGACGGGAAGTATGAGGATTGGGGCGTGGAGATGGCCGGCGCGGCGGCAGTCGCCCAGCAGGGCATCACGGCGGATTCGTTCAAGGTGGGCACGATCTTCAGCGTGAAGATGAATCCGCTGCGCGACGGCAGCAATTTCGGATCGCGCGTGGGAGCCATCGCCAAATGCCCGTGGAAGACTCCGCCAGAGCCGGGCAAGACCTGCGACACGGTGAAGGGCAGCGAGATTCTGGGCGGAAGTACGTTCTAACTCGGGCACAGTTGCTTGAAACAGTTTGCCGAGTGGTTATCGACGACGCCTCCCAGCGTTTTCATTCAGGATCACAACGCCTGGGTGATTCCTACCATTCAGTCGATCCACATCGCCGGCATCGGAGTGGTGCTGGGCTCGGCGTTCTTCATTTACTTGCGAATCCTGGGTTGGGCGGGGACGGATCAGACGCTGCGCGAGACCGTGAATCGGTACGGTCCGTGGCTCACCGGAGCGCTGTGGGTGATGCTGGCGACGGGAATCCTGATGGTGATCGGCGAGCCGGTGCGCGAGCTGGTGACGTTTTCGTTTTGGGCGAAGATGATTCTGGTGGCTGCAATGGCGGCGGCCGCGGTCCGGTTTCAGCGCGCGGACCTGGAGGGCTTACCGTCGCGAAGACTTGTAAGGAGCCTGGCGATCCTGACCTTCCTGATCTGGGTGTGCATTATTATTCTGGGGCGGTTGATCGCGTATGACCACGTATGGGGCTCCTGGTCGCCGGCGACAAAAGCCTGAGCGTGGTTTAGCGGAGCATGATCGATCAGTTTTTAAAATGGCTGGCTTCGACGGCGCTGGCGACCAACATTCGCGAATCGCTGCTGCTGTTTCCATTGCTCGAATCGGCGCATGTGTTTTCGCTCGCGCTGGTGGTGGGAACGATCCTCGTGGTCGACTTGCGCTTGCTGGGGCTCGCCTCGGCGCAGCGTCCGTTCGAGCGCGTGGCCTCCGATACTTTTAAATGGACCTGGGGCGCGTTCGCGCTGACTGCGGCGACGGGGTTGTTGATGTTTACGACGAACGCTCCGGTGTACTATCACAATTTCTATTTCCGGGCCAAGATGATGTTGCTGTTGGCCGCGGGCGTGAACATGCTGATCTTTGAGTTGAGCCGCAGGAGTGTGGAGCGAATAGGCAAGGCGGTGGCCATCGCTTCCCTGACGCTGTGGCTGGCCGTCATCTTCATGGGCCGCATGATCGGCTTCACCACTACGCGAGCCGCGGAAGTGAAGCCTCCTCCCACGCAGAATTTCGACGATTTTCTGAAATAATTCCCGTTTTATTCGACTTCGTCGCGATGGCGGCTGACGTTGGCTCCATCGCCGTGCTTCAGTACGCGGAAGATCAGAGTGGACAGCATGGTATACCCTCCCAGCACGAAAAACGCCTCGTGGATGCCGTGAATCATTTCGGTGGACGTGGACTGGTTGCGGTCGGGGACAAACAAAGCCGTGGCGAGCGAGGCGGAAGCCACGCCGAAGCTCATCGACATCTGCTGCATGGTGCTGGCCATGGAACTGGCGTTGCTGGTGTCGGACTCACGGATATCGGCATAGACCAGAGTGTTCATGCTGGTGAACTGCAATGAGCTGAAGAAGCCGTAGCTGAACACCTGCACCACGATCAGCCACACCGGAGTGGCGAGTCCGATGGTAGAGAAGAGCATGATCTGAAGGCCGATCAAAAACGTGTTGGAGATCAGCACGGCGCGGTAACCGAAGCGCGTGAGGATTTTCGGCATGGTCATCTTGAGGCTCATCGCGGCGATGGCTTGCGGCATCATCAGCAATCCGGATTGAATGGGCGAGAACCCCAGCCCGACCTGATACAGCAGCGGAAACAAAAATGGAATGCCTCCGACGCCGATGCGCGTGAAGAAACTGCCGCTTACCGCCGTGCGAAAAGTCCGCAGGCGGAACAAAATCAGCGAGAGCAGGGGATACGGCGTGCGGGCTCCGTGCATCCCGTAGCCGGCCAGCAGGATGAAGGAAATCGCCAACAGGAACGCGATTTCACCGGGGCTTTGGGTGTGCTCGCCGAAAACTTCCAGCACGTAAGAGAGCAGCGAGACACCCGCGCCGAATAGGATCAAGCCGAGCAAGTCCAGCGGATTGGTGCGCTCTTCGCGGTAATCGGGCAGGTGGATATGAACCAGCAGCAAGCCGATAAGGCCGATGGGCAGATTCACGAAGAAGATGACGCGCCAATGGAAGTAAGCGACGATGAGGCCTCCGGCGATGGGCCCCAGCATGGGTCCGATCAGGCCGGGGATGGACACGAAGGCCATGGCTCGCACCAGTTCGTTTTTGGCGAAGGCGCGGACCAGCGTCAGGCGGCCGACGGGCACCATCATGGCTCCGCCGCAGCCCTGCAGAATGCGAAAGGCGACCAGCATTTCGATGTTGGTGGAAAGGCCGCACAAGATGGAGCCGAGGGTGAACAGACCGATGGCGCTCGAAAAGACGAGGCGAGTGCCGAAGCGGTCCGCCATCCAGCCGCTGATGGGGATGAACACGGCCAGGCTCAAGGTGTAGCTGGCGAGCACGGATTTCATGCTGAGCGGCGCGACATGAAGTGCGTCCGCAATGGTCGGGACAGCGGTGTTGAGGATGGTGGTGTCGAGCTGCTCCATGAAGAACGCGACGGCGATCAGCCATGGCAGCAGCGCCTTAGTGGAGTCGCGAATGCCGGAATCGGTGAGGGGCGGCGATGAACTCATAGCGCCAAGGCGACGACTTCAAGTGTAGCGGGCCCACTGACCGCCCTGTGGTTGTAGAGTGGCCCAAACGCGCGAGGGGCCCTGCGGGGAGCGTCGCCGTCGAGGCCGCGGGTGGTGCTTTCGCTCACGGCACGGCCGTGGCGCGTCGAGCCTACGAGGTCCTTAACTGTTGTGCTCGACGCAGATTCCGAGCCGCGGCGGATTATAAAGGGCGTAAACGCAGTATTGCCGTTGACGCCGACTTCCCACGCGGTGATAGTAGCCCATCAAATAAACCGCGGCGTGATGCCCAGATAGCCTCTCGATGACGCCTTCCGAGGCTGGCTTCTCGCTCTTCTGTTCCACGGTGACCGGTTGCCCCGGGGGAAGCGAGATGGCGACCTCGGGTCCGGACGGCGGCTTACTCATGAAGTCTTCCCAGATGCCGCTCTCTAGCCCCCTGCGCTCATAGATTGATTCGGGGACATCTTCCACATATCGGATGGTGGAGATCCCGACCACGCTCGCCGGGTCGGAGCTAAAGAGGATAGGGTTGATAGCGACCTGCTCTCCGACCGTTGGTGGAACAATGTTGTAGCCGACGATCTTAATGTCGTTTCCGGTCGGCGCAACAAAGTATGCCCAGGACGCGGCCCCGAGAGCGGCGGCTGTGGAAAGCCAGAGCGCGGCCCTGAGCCAGTCGCTTGGGACGCTCTTTCTGACCCCCACGACGGACACGATGGCGACCGCCCCGGCAAAGTAAACAGCGAGTGCTCCGGCGGCCAGGTATTCGCTGTCCTTGAAGGTCGGCCACTGATTAATTGCCAAGATCGTGGCACTGAATACAGCGCACGCGGTCTGCACGACCTGCCCTTTGCTCGAGAACCACGGAAGAGCCATTTCGCCACTCTACCACGCAAATAGCACCGCATTTGCGGTGCCAAATCGTCCGTCGGTTGAGGCCGCGCCGACGAGGAGGATGCGTCTTCGGGAGATCAATTCGGCAATTTAGACCGCTCGTGTAAGCCAGCTTTGAATAACGCCGAAAACTTCGTGATTGTTTTTTTCGAGAGGCATGAGGTTGCCGTTACCGTAGATGCCGGAATCCCGCAGCCGCAGCATCTCCGCGTTGCAGCCCACTTGCTTTAAGAATGCCACATTCGCGATGGGCGATCCTCCGCCGCCGAATTCGCTGGTCACCCAGGCGATGGGAATGTGCTGGAGGTTTTTCCATTTGTGGACAGGCTCGGCCTGCAATTTGTAGGGCGAGAGAACGGGGCGGGGTGAATCGGGCGGAGGGGTTTTATCCACCAGAACAAATTGGGAGGGATCTGTTACCGGCGGATCGTAGGCGATGGACGCGGCGGTCAAGCCCCAGCGGAGCTGCGCGGCGAAGGGGTTGCCGTTGATCTCGATGGCGACGATGGCTTTGACGAGGTTAGGACGGCGGTCGGCGACGCCCCAGCCGAAGAATCCTCCGAAGGCGTGATCCAGCAGGATGCACGGGCCGATGCGGTCGGCCAGTTCGACGCCGCCGAACCAGGCTAAGTCGGAATGGAAGGCTTCGTCGGTGACGTTGCCGGATTCGCAGGCCATGAATTGATCGATGAGAGGATCGTTCATGCCGCCGGGTCCGGGCCATTGGGCGGTGTTGAAGACGGCGGTGGAGGTGATGAGGCCTTCGAAAGGAGGGACGTTGGGCAGATGGCTGGGGCCGAGCGCGTCGGGGTGATAGGGTGAGCGGCCGTAGCTGGGACGGTCCAGCCAGTAGACCGCGTATCCGGCTTGGACAAAATAATGCACGAAGCCGGGTCGCCGGCCGATGCCCATCATGTGCAGACCCTGGCCGCCTCCGCCGTGAGTCATGACTACGGGATAAGGATGCTTGCGCTCTGCGGGAATCATGTATTGCACGTACATTTGACCCAGAGGGATGGTCCCGTACTGCATCTTCTTGCGCTGCACGCCGACCCAGAAGCAGCCTTGATCGGCGAGCTTCAAGGCGGTCGATTCGGCGTTGGGATGCGGGTTGGGCGCCGGGGAAACGGACGGTGAAGCCTCGATGGTCTGCATCCAGTCGAGTACGGGCTGGAGGGTCTCGCGATTGTCTTTCGCGAGCATGGGCATGGGTCCGCCGGGGACATCCAGGAACGGAACGTTTAAAACGTTGCCGGGTTCGGTCGTTTCGAGGGCGGCGACGCCTTTCACCAGCTTGGGCCGCTGCTCGGCGGCGACCTGCGCGAAAACGATTCCGTCGGTGTGGGTGATCAGAATGGACGGGCCGATATCGTCCAGCAACATCGCCGCGCGGGATCGCCACACGCCGCGCGTGACCGCGTTGTTGGCCATCGGCTGGCCGAGCGAGGCGACAAGCTGCGCGACGGCCGGGTCCGTCACGTCGCCGGTGCCGGGCCAGTTGGGCGAGGCGACGCGGCGCGCGGTGTCTTCGAAGGTGCGCGCCTCGCGGTCAAAATTGCCGTGGATGAAGGGATGGTACGGGCAGCGGCCCTGGCCGGGGCGGTCGAGGACGTAGACTTTGTAGCCTTGCTCGAGGAGCAGAATCGCCCAGCCTCTTCGGCCATCTGGTGTGCTGAACCATTGCGAGCCCTGGTTGTAGCCACCGTGAATCAAGACGACGGGATAGGGATGCTTGACCTCGGCCGGAATCCAGTGCTCGACGTAGATCTGCATTCCGTTGCAGACGGTGCCGCGGGCGAGGGTCGCATGTTCGACGCCATACCAGTAGTAGGTCCACTCGGCGATGTCGAGGACGGGCCCGGGGCTCGCCGGAGTCGACTGGCCGCGCAGTTGCGGAACGAGAGCTTCGCTGGCGATGGCTCCGCCGACGAGCGATCCTGTTAACAAAGTCCCGAGCTCGCGGCGGGTGATCCCGGGACTCGATTCGTTGGCCATGCCGCCAATTTTACATCCAGCATGTTTCCGATCGGCGCGCCATGCGACGCGTCGCTTGCGCGGCGTGCCCGGCAGCGGTATACCAGACGTATGCGATACCTACGGTTCATTCTGATTTTCACGGCGTTGGGCGCGATGGCGCTGGCCCAGGGCCAGCAGCAGGACCTGATGGTCCACAAGCTGAAAGATAACGTCTATTGGCTGGAAGGCGGCGGCGGGAACACCGGAGTCATCATCGGGAACAATGGCGTTATCATTATCGACGCAAAGACCACCGCGGCGGCGGGAAAGCAGATTGTCGATGAAGTGGCCAAGCTGACTCCCAAGCCGATCACGCACGTGCTGCTGACGCATAGCGACGGCGACCACGTCAACGGGCTCGCGTCGTTTCCGAAAGGGTTGACAATTGTGGCCGAGGAGGGCTGCGCCAAGGAGATGAAGGATTCGGCGAGCAAGGGCGGGCGCGGCGCGGCGCCAGCGGATTATCTGCCGACCATGGTGATCAGCAAGAGCCCGGATAATGTCACCTTCGACGGCGTGAAGCTCCGGCTACTGCACTGGGTTCCCGCGCACACCAGCGGCGACATGGTGATTTATCTGCCGACGGAGAAGATCGTCTTCACGGGAGATATCATCGCGGCCAATCGGCCCGACCCGATCATCCATCCCGAGAAGGGCGGCAGTTCGGCAGGCTGGGTGACGACGGCGAAGGGCATCGAGGCTCTGGATTCGAACGAATTCGTTCCCGGGCACGGCGATCTGCAGAGCAAGGCCGATATTCAGAAGCGCGTGAACGATACCGCAGCCAAGCGCGACAAGATCGAGGCGCTGCTCAAGGAAGGCAAGACCCTGGATGAAGCGCGCGCGGCCACGGGCGACGCTCCTCCCCCGGCGGCCAAAGGCGGGCGCGGCGGGCCGGCGTTCCCCAGCCTGACGGACATCGTGTATCAGGAAAACGGGAAAAAATAGGCCACGAATCAACGTAAATAAACGCACATAACGAATACTTGTGTTTATGCGCGTTCATTTGCGGCCCAATGGCGATGATGGACAAGGCCGCTGAGTTGCCGCTGCGTTCGCGAACGCCTCCGGAGTGGGGGCGGGCGGTGCTGGCTGAGCCAGTCGCGCTGCTGGCCGATCACGCCTTTCTGGAGCAGAAGGCCGCCAACAACGCGATGGAGCTGATGACTCGCTGGCCGGGCGAGTGGTTTCCGGGATGGCTGGAGGCGATGACCAGCGTGGCTCGCGATGAGGCGGCGCATCTGGCGCAGGTGACTCGGCTTCTGATTAAGCGCGGGGGCAGGCTGGGACGTGGCCACCGCAATCCCTATGCGCAGGGGCTGCGCGCGCTGGTGCGAAAAGGTGCGGAGGCGGAGATCATCGACCGGCTGATCGTGTCGGCTCTGATCGAAATGCGGAGCTGTGAGCGGTTCGCAGTGCTGGCCGAGGTGTGCGAGGATCAGGAGCTCGCGGCATTCTATGGTGCGCTATTTTCCTCCGAAATGGGCCACTACAAATTGTTCCTGAAGCTGGCGCAGAAGGTTGGGCCGAAAGCTGCGGTGATGGCTCGTTGGGAGCAGATGCTGGTGGCCGAGGCTCGGGTGCTCGCCGGACAGGAGCCGGGGCCGAGGATGCATTCGGGAACTGCCGGTGTCTAAGATCGTCCGTGTCGCATGCTTCGCGGCGTTTGTTATTGCGGTGTCCGACCTTCTGTTCCACCTTGCGGGGACCGATCACCCTGGCGCCGGTTGCTCTCATTCCCGTGGCAGCCGGTGTGGGCATTCTTCGAAAGCGTGTTTGGAGCGCCTACGGCTTTGCCTTATGGACGTTTGCAGAGTTTCTTCTGGCACCTCTTATTGCGTATACGTTCGTCTGACCCGAAGGCTTGGGGCGCTGCCGTTGCGGATATGCTGCTTTGCGCTGTATTAATTCTCCTTTTCTTCTTTGCGGGCAGGAGCCTCGCCGCGGCAAATGCCAATCGTGGCTGGGCGTGGCCGTGGATTGGTGTTGCGGCGTTCCTTTCGCTGCCACTCATTTTCTTTCAGGCGTTTGTGATACCTAAGGTGCCATGGAGAACACGCTCCTGACCGGCGACCGCATTTTGGTGCAGCGCCTTCCAAAGCTCAAGCCTCAGCGCGGAGACATAGTTGCTTTTGTTTACCCTGTTGACCGGACTGAGTCGTTGGTGAAGCGCATTATAGGCACTCCGGGCGACCGTATCAGAATCGCCTCGAAGGTGGTGTACCGGAACGGTGTCGCACTGCAAGAACCATATGCGGTTCACAAGACCGGCTACTTCGAACCCTACCGTGACAACTTTCCAGGCGGGACCCCTTCCGCGCGTCTGGAGCAAAGCGCGCTTGAGATGCTCCGGGACAATGTGGTGAACGGCGAGGTAATTGTGCCGCAAGGGAGATATTTCCTATTGGGCGACAATCGGGACAACTCCTGGGATAGCCGTTACTGGGGGTTCGTGAGCGCGGGCGACCTGCTTGGCAAACCTGTCTTGATTTACGACTCGGAAGAAGCGTCTCAGGGGGGCGAACGTCCACGGGTCCGATGGAATCGACTGTTTAGACTGTTGTGATGCTTGGTTCACCCGTAACAAGGTCGGAACACGCTATCACCATACGCGATGGCAACTGTTCGCATTGCGGAAGCGGATCTGGCGCGGGACGTTTCTGGCGTACTTGCGAAGGTGCGCGAGGGAGCCGAGGTGATCGTGGAACAGGATCATCAGGCTGTCGCAGTGATGCGCATGCCGCGGCGAAGCGGGAAGCGGGTATCCGAGATTCTCGCTGCGATGTCGAACTCTCGCTCTGTATCGCGCGAGATCCTCCCAAGCGGCCACGCGCCGCTGCCAATTCATCAAAGAATTTGTCCGTCTGATACCGTTGAAAGGCAACGTGTTGCGATTCAACCATTGACTCATCGCCGCTGCCGCAGTCGAGCAAAGTTATGGCGTTCTAAACGAAAATCGCCGTCACTTCGAGAGAATTCCGGGACCTCGAGTGGTTCGGTTGTTAGCCTCTGCGGCCAATGCAATAAATGTTTGCCGCCCGGGTCGAGGTGTTGGAAATGCAAGAATGGAGCATGCGCCGGGTTCTGTGGACGCTTCTGGGAACCCTGGCGGTCGGCACTTGTGCCTTCGCGTTTGAGGAGCTCGGTGGGGCGTTCGATGGCTCGCCGGCCGATGCTTCGATTGCCTACAACGGGCCGGCGGACGATGCGGTCGCGAGGTTAAATCGGAAGCTGCAGGACGGGTCGATCCAGCTCAAATACGATCCGGTTCAGGGCAGCGATTTGCGCTCGGTACTCGAAGCGCTGCATGTGCCGGTGGAATCGCAGGTCGTAGCGATGGCGCGAACCAGCGTGCAGCAGCGCATCATCCATCCCGGAAATCCGCGCACACTTTACTTCAACGATTCGGTGATTATCGGTTACGTGCGCGGAGGGTTCATCGAGGCCGCGGCGCAGGATCCCAGGCAAGGGATGATGTTTTACACGCTGGCGCGAAATGGGCAGATGACGTTCCAGCGCAAAAACGATTGCCTTGCCTGCCACCTTGCCTACGACACGATGGGCGTGCCGGGCACTCTGCTGCGCAGCGTGTTTCCTCAGCCGGATGGAAACGTGCTGCCGGGAACCGGACGTTACGCGACGGATCATCGCAGTCCGGTAGAGCAGCGCTATGGAGGATGGTACGTGACGGGAAAGACCGGGCCGGCGCGGCATCTGGGCAATCTCTTTTTCGCCGATCCGGACAAGGCGGAGGCTCCCCCGAAGGCGCAGTTGCTTTCCACGCTGGCAGGCAAGCTGGATCCGGCGCTTTATCTTTCTCCGTACAGTGACATCGTCCCGCTACAGGTGTTCGATCACCAGATGCACATGATGAATCTGCTGACGCGAGTAGGATGGGAGGCTCGCTGGGCGAAGGCGGAGCAGCCGGCGACGCTGGCTCCGCGGATGAAGAACGCCGCGCAGGAGTTGGTCGATTACTTGTTGTTCGTGGACGAGGCTCCGTTCGAGGGAAAAATCGAGGGCGGCTCCGGCTTCGCGGAAGAATTCGCCGCGGCGGGCCCGTTTGACAGCCGCAGACGGTCTCTGCGGCAGTTCGATCTGGAGCACCGGTTGATGCGCTATCCGTGCAGCTACATGATTTATTCGGAGGCGTTCGACGATCTTCCCGAGGAAGCCAAGGACGCGATCTATCAGCGGCTGTGGGCGGTGCTTTCCGGGCGCGTGAATGGAGGCAAGTACGCACGTCTCTCCGCGGCTGACCGGCAAGCAGTGCTCGAGATTCTGCGGGAGACCAAGAAGGGATTGCCGGCATATTTCTCGCCGCAGGCATCGCGCGCCGCGGCGAGCGTCGATGGCTTGCGGTGATCGCGCAGGATGGAATCGTCAAGGCGGCGAGCGTGATCCCTCAAAGTCCGCCACAGTTGGTGGTGAGCCACGGACAGGACGAGAGTTTGCGGCTTCGGCGAGAGTAGCGCCGACGGCGTTTGGCGCGCATGCCTTGAATAATTTGGGCTGGGGACCCGAGGCGAAGTTTGAGGCTATCGATAGGCGCTTCGAGGCCATGGAAAAGCACTTCGAAAAGCGCTTCGACGACATGCGCGATTTGTGGCGCGCGGAACTGCATCGTGTCGAGGAAGTCCTGGACGCGCGGTTAAAGCACCTGGAGCAATCGCGTTAGGGTTTCTCCACCGGCAGTCCAGCCTGATTCCAGGCGCGCCAGCCGCCGTCGAGGGAAATCGCATTCGTGTAGCCCATCTTTTTGAGCTCCAAAGCGGCCAGCGCGGACCGGTAGCCTCCGCCGCAATACAGCACCACGGTGGTGGATTTATCGGGGATCTCGGCCTCGATATCGCGTTCGATCACGCCCTTGCCCAAGTGAATTGCGCCAGCGGCATGGCCGGCATCCCATTCGCGATCCTCGCGGATGTCGATCAGCACGTGGCCTTCGTGCGGCATTCTTTGATATTCGGCGATATCGACCTCTTTGATCTGCGTCTTGGCTTCGTTCACCAGAGCCAGAAAACCGGGACTGTGCGCTTTGTGGGGAGTGCTCATGAGATTCTCCTGATGCGGGCACCGAGGCCCGCCAGCTTCGCCTCGATTTTCTCATAGCCACGATCGATGTGATACACGCGGTCGACGATGGTCTCGCCCTGCGCCGCGAGCCCGGCCAGGACCAGCGACGCGCTGGCGCGGAGGTCGCTGGCGATGACTTGGGCTCCGGATAGCGGGCTGGGACCGGCGACGATCGCCTGGCGGCCTTCGACGCGGATATTGGCGCCCATGCGCGCCAGCTCCTGTGCATGCATGAAGCGGTTCTCGAAGATGGTTTCGGTGATGAAGGAGATCCCTTCGGCGCGCGTCATCAACGCCATGAACTGGGCCTGCAGGTCGGTGGCGAAGCCGGGGTGCTCCTCCGTAGTCACGTCCACGCTTTTGAGTTTTCCGGGCGCGCGGACGCGCAGCGAATCGGGGGTTGGCTCCGTGACCTCGACGCCGGCCTGATGCAGCTTGGCGATTAGAGCGCGCAGGTGCGCCGGTTCGCAGCGCGTGATGAGCAGATCGCCTCCGGTGAGCGCGCCGGCGATCAGGAAAGTGCCAACCTCAATACGGTCTGGAATGATGCTGTGCGACGCACCGTGCAGGCGGCTGACGCCTTTGACACGGATGGTGGAGGAGCCCGCGCCCTCAATCGACGCTCCCATGGAGACCAGCAGGCGTGCGAGATCCACCACCTCGGGCTCGCGGGCGGCGTTGTTGATCACGGTTTCGCCGGAGGCGAGCACGGCGGCCATCAACACGTCTTCGGTGCCGGTGACGGTGATGCGATCGAAGCTGACTTCGCCGCCGCGCAAACCGCGCGGAGCGCAGGCTTCGATGTAGCCGTGCTCCTGGCGCACCTCCGCGCCCAGGCGTTCCAGCGCAGTAACGTGCAGGTTGATGGGGCGCGCGCCGATGGCGCATCCGCCGGGTAGCGAGACTCGCGCCGAACCGCAGCGCGCAGCCAAAGGCCCCAGCACCAGGCTGGAGGCGCGCATGGTCTTGACCAAGTCGTAAGGGGCTTCGGGATGGGGGAGCTCGCGGGCGCGGATGGTGATCCGGCCGTTATCGGTGCTGACTTCCGCGCCGATGTGACGGATCAAGTCGAGCATGGTGCGCAGGTCGCGCACCTGGGGGACGCGCTCGAGCGTCACCGGCTGATCTGTCAGCAGGCAGGCGGCCAGCGCGGGCAGCGCGGAGTTTTTCGAGCCGCTGGCGGCGATGGCTCCTTCGAGCGGCGTGCCGCCCTGAATTAAAAAACGATCCATTTATTTGATTGCGCAGAAGGCGGTCGCTGTGCGCTCATTCGGTCCCTTCTAGTGCGACTCCCAGTCTACCGCGGGCGTTGGCGAGAAGACGCTCGGCCGCGCCGCGATCGACGTGTTTTTTCTCCATGACGACAGCGACGGGAACGCTGAGGCCGGCTTGGTTGAGCAACTCGGCGGCACGCTCGAGCGAGACCCCGGTGAGCTGCTGGACAATGCGGCGGGAGCGGTCCTCGAGCTTGGTGTTGGTGGGCTGCACGTTGACCATCAAGCCGCGGTAGGTGTAGCCGAGCCGGATCATGGTCGCGGTGCTGAGCATGTTCAGGATAATTTTGGAGGCCGTGCCGGCGCGGAGGCGGGTTGATCCGGCCACGATTTCAGGCCCGGTCAAGGCTTCGATGGGAAACTCGACCGTGCGGGAAAGCTCGGAATCGGGAGTGCAGGAGATGCCGGCGGTGGTCGCACCGATGCTGCGGGCGTGGGCCAGGGCGGCCAAAACGTAAGGCGCGCGGCCGCTAGCGGAGATGCCGACCACAGCGTCCGCGGGCTTAAGTCCGGACACGGTGAGGTCGCGGACCCCGGCGTCGCGATCATCCTCAGCGCCTTCAACGGATTGGCGCAAAGCCGCGTCACCGCCGGCGATAATCGCCCGCACCAAGTGAGCGGGCGTGTGGAAGGTGGGAGGGCATTCGGCTGCGTCCAGCATCCCCAGCCGGCCACTGGTTCCGGCTCCCACGTAAATCAGGCACCCACCGCGTTCCAGCGCACTGACAACCGCATCGATGGCGGCCTCGATGCGATCAAAAGCAGCGGCGACGGCGGGGACGATTCCTGCATCTCCCTCCAGCATGGCGGCCAGGATCTGGCGGGCTGGCGCATGGCTCGGCAAGGTTCCGCCCAGGCCTGCCCGTTCGGTGAGAAGACGCTCGAAAGTCACTTTGGACCCATTGTACAGCGGTACTGCTCGTAAGATTTCGCACCAGATGGTTCTAGGTGATTCGGCCTATCAGGTACCAGTACCTCCTCGATGACCGGGCTACTCAGCGATTGAAATGTAACGCTTAGAATCAATGGGATGAAGGAGTTTTTCGGAAGCGAAGAAAGAGCGGTAAAACGAGCGGTTTTTCCCTTGACACGTCTTAATACCGCCCCATATACTTTAAGAGTACCCTGTATCGAGAAGAAGAGTACCTGGATCGAAAAGCGCGTCTCACGCCGATTCAGGGCATAACAAGGTTTGGTCGGAGGCAGTAAGTCAAAAAATGAAGAAGCTCATACTAGCGATGCTACTGAGTAGCGTCGGCGCGTTTGCGAGCACCACGTGCCCGTTGACGTTTGTGAGTGGCGTAACACTCACCGCAGACACCAACTACGCGGATAATACCGATATATGCTCGCTGAATGGTTACACCTTCTCGAACTTTGACATTTACGCGTCGCCCGGCGATACCACGCTCGACAACTTCAGCGCGACGGTCTCCTTTAACGGCGGTCCCGGAACTTTCGAGCTTAGCTTCAATCAGGGTCTGGGATCCGACGACATCCTGTTCTTCTACGATGTCACGCCCGGCGTGAACGGCATAGTGGCTGAGGACGGCACGTCCACCTCGGTCACCGAAGTCGTTTGCGGGTCGGCGTTCGACGATGCCAGTGGAAACAGCAGTTGCGGTTCGGCTTTGAACACGCAGACTCTGTTCGTGAACGCACAAAACGGAATCGCAGAATCGCCGGTAAATGCCGCTGGGGAAGATTACGTTGCGGAGGACATCGGCGGCGGTAGCGAGAGCTTCCAGCAGATCGTGCCGGAGCCGATGACGTTCTCTCTGATGGGCGTTGGCCTCTTGGGCCTGGGCCTGCTTCGCCGCTACCGGAAGTAAGCGGCGCACTGTAGTCAAATAGGGCTTTTTATCCTTCAACTTGTGGCCGGGCTGGAGTGAACCTCCAGCCCGGTTTGCATTTTCCGAGCAAAGAAATTGGGACACACCTCTCGCCAAACGAAGAAGGCCGGGGTTGAATCCGCGCCTTTACTTTTGTAACCCGGAACAATCCCGCCGGTTAGACGCTGAACGAACTCCCGCAGCCACAGGTGGACTTCACGTTGGGGTTGTTGAACTTAAATCCAGACCCCTCCAGCGTCTCGACATAATCGACCTCGGCGCCGTCCAGGTACAACATACTCGCCTGATCCACGAACACTTTCAGCTCGCCGAAGGAATACGTCTTATCCAGGAAACCGGGGTTGTTCTCGAAGGCCATGGAGTAGCTGAATCCCGAGCAACCGCCGCCCACAACGGAGATTCGCAAGCCGACAGGCTTCGGCTCCTGGGTCGCCAGGATCTCTTTAACCTTGCCTACAGCCGTGTCCGTCAACTGAACCATAAATCTTCCTTTCCCCCTCGGTTATTCGACGCAAAACGCCCACCAGGGGATGCAACGACCCTATTCAGCGGCCCGCGCAACCCCTTGCTAGTTCGATTGTACACGAATCTGCTATGTTTAGGGCAACGCGCTGAAACCCTGTTGACGGAAGCCGCGTCGCAAAGGTAGCATGAGCGGCCTGAGCGAAGTCCTTCGATTCCCGGCGACGGGGCGAACCAGCCCGGTTCAAAGCAGGACGGTTCCTTCCAAGGCTCGCGTGGACCACAAGCATAACGATGAGGCAGCGCTGGTCCGGCGGGTGCAGGCCCGCGATGAGATGGCCTTCCGGGAGATCGTGGACCGGTATCAGTCCAAGGTTTTCTCGATCATCTACGGCATCCTGCGCAACCATAACGACGCCGAAGATATTGCGCAGCAGGTGTTCGCCAAGATTTATTTTTCCATCCGCAATTTCGATTTCCGCAGTTCGCTGCTGACCTGGATCTACAAGATCACGGTGAATGAGTGCTACGACTACTTACGCAAGAAACGGGTGCGTAAGCTGGTGTACGAGAGCGATTTTTCCGCGGAAGACGCCCAGAGGCTGGAAACCGCCGACCCGGCCGTGGATCCGGGGCCCGCGGTGGATACGCAGCTCGCGCAGCACGATCTGGTGGTAAAGTTATTGAGCAAGGTTTCCGAGGAGGATCGCACGCTGATCCTGCTCAAGGAAGTGGAGGGACACTCGGTTGAGGAGCTGGCCGAGATGACCGGGTTGAACGAGAATACGATAAAGGTAAAGCTGTTCCGGACCCGCCAAAAACTCTTGAAGGCCGCGCAGCGGCTGGGGCGAATCCGGGGGATTGTGAAGTTAGAGAGCGGGCAATAAAAGATTAAGAAAGAGACCCGCGTGAAAAGTGTGCTGGATTTGAGGGAAGAAAGTCATGCATCGAGGGGTTCGGGATAAGCTCGAGGATATCCTCGCCGGTAGCGGCCACGCGTTGTGTGAACGGCATCTGAGCGAGTGCGAAGCATGTAGCGCGGAGTTGGCAGCGATGCGCGAGCAGCGCCGCCTGTTGCGCTCCCTGCGAGGCGGGGAAGCCGTTCCTGAACAGAATCCGGGCTTCTACGCGCGCGTGATGGAGCGGATCGAAGCGCAAGCCGTCGTATCCATCTGGAACCTGTTCTTCGATTCACGGGTGGGCCGCGGCTTGGCCATGGCTTCCATGTTGATCGCGTTGAGCCTGGGCTTGTACATGGCTTCCGCGGAAAGCGCCGCACGGCCGGCGGAAACGTCGCAGGCCGTGATCCAGAGCTCCGGCGGCGATGAACTGACCGGCCCGATGCTGACTGGATCGCCCGACGCCAACGCGGTCTTGATGAATCTGGTTACGTACAAGGAGCAGTAAGGCGGTGACTTCGGCCGGCGCCCAAGCTCCCTGGCAAAACTTCCGGATCATCTCGACTTTGACGCTTGTCTTCCTTGCTGGCGCGGCCTCCGGAGCGCTGTGGATGCAACTGGGCCTGCATGAGCGCCTGCACCGCGTGGTATCGAATGCGAATCCGGTTTCCACGCAAGATTCGCTGCTGGAGCGCTTCAACACCGAATTGGGGCTATCCCAGGATCAATCCCACAAAATCGCCGCCGTGCTGGCCGACTACACGCAGTACTACCAGAGCCTGCAGGATCAGTTGGACGACGTGCGGGCGACCGGCCGGACGCAGATCCTGCAGATCCTCAACCCGGATCAGAGGGAGCGGTTCGAGAAGATAATGAACGATATCGGGCCAGAGCTCGAGAACTCCGCACCTTCGTCCAAATAGGATCTATAGTGGGAGCTTGAAGCTCCTTCCGAGGAACTCGCGCACAACGGATTCGCCGGCGGCGCCCACCTCCGCCGAATTCCTCTCTCCATTCACGCCGCGGCCAGCGGCCTCTGCGCTTCTCACCGGGCCGGCGGCCTCAGGCAAATCCAGGCGCGCGCTGGAATATTTCACCGCTACTCCCGGCGCATTCCTGGTCACGCCGACCGCGACCATGGCGGAGCACGTGCGGCGTGAACTGGCTCGTTCAGGCTTTCCTGTGCGGCCGTCGAAGGTGGGGACGCTCACGCAATTTCTGGACGGTTGGGGCTTGCCGCCACCGGCGCCGCAATCGCTACTGCACATCGCGATGGAAGACGCGCTGCAGCGATTGCGTCCGGCAAGGTTTGCGAAGGTGCTGGAGTTTCGCGGGCTACATGGGGAGCTGGTCAAGCTGATGGAGGAGGTCAGCGAACCGGCCGCTTGCGGCCCGGAACTGGCGGGACTTTTCGCGGAAGTTGAGTCACGGCTCAACCAGCAAGGATTCGCGTTACGCACGCCGAGATTGCAGGCCGCCGCGGAAAAGCTGCGCTCCGGCGAGGCTGCGGGGCCTGAGTTGACCATCTTCGACGGCTTCTTTAGCCTGGCTCCCGCCGAAGTCGCATTTCTAGGAGCGTTAGCGCAGCGGAGTTCGGTGATCGTGACTCTGCCTGCGCCCCATGCGGGTTTGGCGGAGGCGGGATTTGTCAACGAGCGTCTGGAGGGCGCGCGCCGCCAGCCGAAGCGAGTACTCTTTGCTGCCGCGACTCCGGAGCGCGAGGTGGAAGAGATCGCGCGGAGGATTCTGGAACAGGCCGAGAGCGGCCGCCGGTTTCGCGAGATGGGCGTGGTGCTGCGCTCGCGCGAGCCTTATGCGCCGCTGATGGAAACCACTCTGGCGCGATTCGGGATTCCCGCGCGGGGGTATTTTCTTGACCCGCTAGGCTCCCATGCGGCGGTCGCGTATCTGTTGGGGGTGGTGCGAGCGCTGCTCGCCGGCTGGGACCACGAAGCGCTCAACGCTCTGCTGCGGATACCTGTGTCGGGCGTGGGAGCGACGCCGGAAGGCGATCGCTTTGACTTTGCGCTACGCGAACTACTCCCGGGAAGAGGCCTGCCGGTCGCGGGTCTGCGAAATCCGCCAGCCGTGCTGGAGGAGCTGCAGCGACTCGGGAACTGGAGGCGCGAGAAGCTCGAGCCGAGTGAATGGGCTGGGCGGCTGAAGGCGCTTGGCTCGCTAGTGATTCGGCCTTCCGCTGCCGTCGAACTGCCGGGTAGGGAACAACTGGACGGCTGGCGCTCCACTGCCGCGGCGGTTGCGAAGTTTGGGGAGATTGCAGATCAAGTGGCGGCGTTCGCCGGCGGCGGGAGGGTAGCTCTCGAATCGCTGTGGAAAAAAATCGAAACTGCGCTGGCGGTGGAAGCGATGCCCGCAGAGGACCGGCGCCGTGACGTGGTCCACATCATGGACGTGTACGAGGCGCGGCAATGGGAACTGGCGGTGGTCTTCGTGTGCGGATTGACCGAGCGTGTGTTTCCGCGGTATCACGGCGAAAACGCGGTGCTGGGCGATGCCGCACGGAAACGGTTGGGCCTGCTAACATCGGTGGATCTGCAAACCGAGGAACGGCTGCTGTTCGATATCGCGGCGACGCGCGCCACCGGGCAGGTGGTCCTGAGCTATCCACGTTTCGATGAACGCGGCGAAGAGACTCTGGCGTCGTTCCTTCTGAACGGCGAGCCGGCGGAGGAAGCGGAGCTGCGCGTCCGGCCGAAACCCAAGCGCGAAATTGCGCCCGCCGCTCTTGGGCCGGTCAAGATTTCGCCGAACAAGCATCTGAGGCTCTCGGCCACGAGCATCGAAGATTTTCTACAGTGCCCGTTCAAATACTTTGCGCGAAAGACGCTGAAGTTGCGCGAACGCCCACCGGCGCCGCGCGACCGTTTGAGCGTGCTGGTGCAGGGCAGCATTCTGCATCGCGCGCTGGCGGAGGTTTGGCGCGCACCGCTGCTGGGAGTGGGAGTGCTCGACCAGGTGTTCGAGAGGGAGTGCGCACAGTTACGAGTTCCGCGGACCTATCGAACGGAAGCGGTGCGGCTGGAGCTGCTACGGCACTTCGAGAGTTTCTTAGATGATCGGCAGGTGGAGTTGGGTTGGGACTGGCGCGTGGAAGAGCAGTTCGAATTCGAGCTGAAGGAAGGGCTGACGATTCGCGGACGCATCGACCGGCTGGAAGCGAATCGAGACCGCAAGGCTCTGGTAATCGATTACAAGTACAGCACGCAGGTGAAGGGGAGGGTGGAAGAGACGGAGTCCGGCGGGCTGGTGCAGGGAGGGTTGTATTTGATCGCGGCGGAGAAGGCGTTCGGGCTGGAACCCGTGGGCATGCTGTATTGCGGACTGAAGGGCAAGGTGGCGTGGGAGGGGTGGCACGCGCCGGTCGCAGGGCTTAACGTTGGCGAAGCTTGCCATGGAGGTCGCATTCGCGAATTGATGGAAACTGCGGAGAAGAAGGCAACTGAGACACGCCAGGGGATTCTCGACGGGCGGGTGGAAGCTCAGCCGGCGGACGAGAAGAAGTGCGCGTGGTGCGACTATCGCGATATTTGCCGGATAGAGACGCTGGGAGCGGAAAACGTTCGCGGAGCGGGCGGGTAGAGTGGAGCTTTCGCCGGAGCAGCGCGCGGCGGTCGAGCGTAGCGGGCAGGACGTGTGCGTGGTGGCCGGGCCGGGCTCGGGCAAAACGCGCGTGCTGGTGGAGCGGTTCGCGTGGCTGGTGGAACATCGCCGCGTCGATGCGGCGCGCGTTCTGGCCATCACTTTCACCGAAAAGGCCGCGCGGGTGATGAAGGAGCGCCTGGTGGAGCGCTTCCGGAACCGGCCCGAAATACGCGAGGCAGTGGAGCGCGCCTGGGTGATGACCATCGACGGCTTTTGCGCGCGCCTGTTGCGGGAGCATGCGATCGAGGCAGGACTGGCTCCGGATTTTTCGGTGCTGGAGGAATCCGCGGCGAACCGGTTGCAACGCGAGGCTGCTGAGACGGCTCTGGACGAGCTGTTTCAGCAGCTGCCGGCCCAGATGCGGCGCATGCTGGAGGCTCTGGCGCTTTCAACCAGCGACGACGCACGGCAAGTGGATCTGGCGGCGAGCCTGATCGAAGTTCACGAGAAGATGCGCCTGGCGGGTGTTCCTGAATTGCCTGGCGTCGCGCCGGCTTCGAGCGATGCCTGGCCGGAGGCTCGCGGGCTGGTTGAGCAGATCGGAAGGGAAGCTAAGTGGAGGGAGTGGCAGGGGTGGGTGCGCGAATTCCTGGAGTTGCCCGCTGCGCCAGTCACTCCACGGCATTTTGAGGTGATCGCACGATTCAACCCGCCTCTGCGCGGCAAGGGGGTGGAGACGGCTCGCGCGCTGAAGAAAGATGTCTTGAACCGGCTCGCCGCGCAGTGGATCGTCGAATGGAACGCGGGGCTTCCGGAGCTGCTGCGCGAAGCCGTGGCTCGCCTGGACCGGAATTATCGCGAGAGTAAGCGAGCCGAAGCCGCGGCCGATTTCGCGGATCTGGGAGAGCGCGTGATCGAGCTGTTGGAAGCCGACGGCGCGCTGCGCGAGCGAACCGCCGCGCGCTTCGAGCACGTTCTCATGGACGAATTGCAGGACACCAACCGGTTGCAGTGGAGGCTGGTGGAACTGCTGCGGCGGCCGGGGCGCTTTTTTGCCGTCGGCGATATCAATCAATCCATTTACGGATTCCGCCACGCGGACAAGACCGTGTTCGAAGAATATCGCGCGGAGTTGCTCGCCAAAGGGCAAGTTATCGATACCTTGAGGGAGAACTATCGCAGCCGTGTGGAGATTTTGAAACGGGTCGAGACGGCCTTGGCGGGCGCCGCGGGCGTGGAAGGGCGGGAGCTGGCGGCGAAACGCGAAGCTGATCCACTCACGGGACCGTTGACGGAATTATTGGCGGCCGAGGGCGAGCCGTCATCCGGGGCGGAAGCTGAGTTGGTAGCCGCGCGAATCGCGGATTGGAAGGTGAGGGAGAAGCGCCACTGGGGAAGTTTCGCGATCCTGGTGCGGGCTCTGGCCTCGGCGGAGCTATTCGAAGCGGCTTTGGAACGGCGCGGTATTCCGTTTCTGGTGAGCGGCGGTCGGACGTTTCTGGAGGCACGCGAGACGCGCGATGTGGTGGGACTATTAGCCGCGCTGGTGAATCCACTGGATGAAATCGCGACGGCGGGAGTGCTGCGGGGGCCTTTCGTGGGATGGACCGACGAGCAACTGCTGCGGGCAGCGCCAGAGGGCAGGTTAGAAGCCTTCGAGAAAATGTTTGGACACGCGCGGCGGCTGGCGGGGTTTATTCCGCCGGACCAGATGCTCGCTTCGATTTTGGACGAGCGCGGATATCTGGGTCCGCTGACGGATCGGGCTCGAGCGAACATTGACAAATTGCTGGCTTGGATCCGGCGGGCGCATTGCGCCCGTCCCAGGCCGCTCGCGGAATTGCTGGAGGACCTGGAGGCTCTGCGCGAGGCTCAGGGCGAGCCGGAAGCTCCGCCGCAACAGGCTTCCGACGCGGTCAACATCATGACCATTCACGCAGCCAAGGGACTCGAGTTTCCGGTGGTGTTCGTGAGCGCGCTGCACCGGAGGGGCAAGCAGAGCTCGCCGGTGCTGCTCTTTTCGAAGGAGCGGGGGTTGGGCGCGAAGTGGCGCAATCCGGCGAGCGGGGAGGCTCTGAAAGACGCGATCCACAGCGAGCTGAGTGAGCGGCTCAAAGAGGCTGAGAGCGCCGAAGAGGAACGGTTGGTTTATGTCGCGATGACTCGCGCGGAAGATCGGCTGGTGCTGAGTTACACGCGCGGAAAAAGGCAGCACGATCTTCTGAAACGCCTTGCGGCGGCGTTTCCGGAAGGCAGCGGGTCAGTCTCTTCGACTGAGGAGACGGTACGCGTCAGCGAGGCCGCGGCGCCGCCCACGGAAGTTTTGTTGGAGGCGCCAGCCATCTCCGGGCAATACGATTCCGCGGCGGCAGTGACGGATGTCGCGTTGTTCGCGGCGTGTCCCCGCAAATACTTTTTGGGCCGGTATGTGGGGCTCGAACCGCGACTGGCCACACCTGGAACCGGCGCGATCGAGCTCGGACTGGAAGTGCACAAGGCGCTGGCGGGCGGCGCGACGGAATCGGAACAGGCGCGCGAGTTGGTGCAAAGATTCCGCGAGAGCGAACTCGGGCGACGCATCGAGCGTGCGGATCGGGTCGAGCGCGAGTTCGACTTCTTGCTCGCCGTGGAAGATGTGGTGTTGCGCGGCCAGATCGACGCGTGGTTTGAAGAGGCGGGTGAGCTGGTGCTGCTGGATTACAAGACGGACCGGGATGAATCGGGCGCGGCGGAATACGCCTTGCAATTGCGGCTATACGCGATGGCGCTGGAGCGTTATGCCGGACGCTTGCCGCAACGCGCGGCGCTGTGCTTTCTGCGATCGGGGATGGTGCTGGACGTCAGTCTACGGCAGAAGGATCTGGACGAGGCTCGGCGATCAGTGAGCGCACTAGCGGCTGCCCAGAATCGATTGGATTTTCCGTTGAGAGTAGGGATGCAGTGCCGGCGCTGCTGGTTCCATGGAGGGATGTGCCCGGCGAAGCTGGAGGAGGGGACTGCTTAAGCTTGCACCTTTTTCTTGGCCGCGATCTTGCGTTCCAGAGCGGCCCACAAGCGGTTCTTCAAATCCTCTGGAACGGCTTGCGGCTCCATGCCCTTATACACCTGGAGGGTCTTCTTGGTTGTATCGACGACGACGAAGCAGTTGGGACATGCCGCGACGTGGCTCTCCAGATGGCGCTTGGTTTCCGGATCGATACTCGGATCCAAGTAATCGTTCAATTCCTGCAAAAATTGCTTACAGGTTAGCAAAGATGTCTTCCCCTTTCCGTTTGAATTTACGGGTCAGTTTCTCCCGCAGAGCCAGGCGCGCCCGCAGGAGCCTGCTCTTCACCGCCGGAATGGAGATTCCGAGCGCTTCAGCCGTCTCCTCTGTGCTCAGTTCTTCGATGTCGCGCAGAACGAAAACGGTGCGGAAATCGGGCTTGAGGGACTGCACGGCCTCATCCAAAATGGCGCGCATCTCCTCATGAGAGTAATGCTGTTCGGGATTATCTTCCCAGACGGCGATCTCGCGCTTCACTGTTTCTTCGCCTGTTTCCACCGGCTCATCAAGTGAGACGGTGCGGTCGCCCTTGCGCTTGCGCAGCTTCATCAGGGCTTCGTTGACGGCGATGCGGACGATCCAGGTATAGAAACGCGAATTCCCCTGGAATCCACCCAGGTGCTCGTAGGCCTTTAGAAACGCCTCTTGGAGCACATCCTCCGCGTCCTCGTCATTCTGTGTGATGTGCTTGGCCAGGCGGTAGATCTTGCTCTGGTAGCGATTGACGAGTTCAGAGAATGCCGCGGTGTCGCCTTCGCGGGCCTTGGTGACCAGCACGGACTCGTCGAAGGTGACAGGTGTGGTGCTCACGGGGAGGCGCCTTGCTCCACTATAACAAGCGCGGATCCGTGGGTGACGAGGGCTTTCGCGCGGAGGCTCTGCTACGCTGAAAAATACCCATGAGTAACGTACAAGTGACCCTTCCCGACGGAAGTGAGCAGAGCCTTCCGGAAGGGACTCGGCCGATTGATGTGGCAGCGAAGATCAGTCAGAGATTGGCCGACGACGCGATCGTGGCGCGCGTGAACGGCGCGCTGTGGGATTTGAGCCGGCCCTTGGACGGCGATGCAAAGCTCGAAATCCTGACCACGAAAAGCGCGGAGGCGTTGCAGGTCTACCGGCATTCGACCGCCCACCTGCTGGCCGCCGCGGTGCTGGAGCTGTTTCCGGAAACCAAGCTCGGCATCGGGCCGCCGATCGAGAACGGGTTCTATTACGACTTCCAGCGCGAGACTCCGTTTACTCCGGAGGATCTGGAGAAGCTGGAGAAGCGGATGTGGGAGATCCAGGCTCGGGATCTGCCGTATGAGCGCAAGTACACCAAGAAAGAAGACGGGCTGCGGTTGTACGCGGATCAACCGATGAAAGTCGAGCTGATTCAGGAGCGCGCGGCGGCCGTATTTTCCGAGTACACTCTGGGCCCGCACTTTATCGATTTTTGCCTCGGTCCGCATGTGCCCAGTACGAAAAAGATCAAGGCATTCAAGCTGCTCTCGATCGCGGGCGCGTACTGGAAGGGTGACGAACACAACCAGCAGTTGCAGCGCATCTACGGCACGGCGTTCTTCAACAAGAAGGATCTGGACGAGTACATCCACAAGCTGGAGGAAGCCAAGAAGCGCGACCATCGCAAGTTGGGGCAGGAGCTGGATCTGTTCAGCATCCAGGAGCTGGCGGGTCCGGGGCTGATCTTCTTCCATCCCAAGGGCGGGCGCGTGCGCAAGCTGATCGAGGACTGGATGCGCGATCAGTATCTGAAGCGCGGGTATTCGCTGGTCTACACTCCGCACGTGATGCGGGCGCATTTGTGGGAGACTTCGGGGCATCTCGAAAATTACGGCGAGAACATGTTCGCGGGGATGGAATTGGACGACGCCGAATACCGGCTGAAACCGATGAACTGCCCCGGTCATATTTTGATTTATCGCGACAAGCTGCGCAGCTATCGCGAGTTGCCGGTGCGGCTGGGCGAACTGGGGACGGTCTACCGCTATGAGCGCAGCGGAGTGATGCACGGATTGATGCGCGTGCGCGGCTTCACGCAAGATGACGCTCACATCTTCTGCACTCCGGAGCAGGCCGAGGGTGAAGTGGTGAGCTGTTTGGAATTCGCCATCGATACACTGAAGGCTTTCGGATTCGACCAATTGGAAGCGGAGCTTTCCACCTGGGACGGCGGAAAGAGCGGAAAGTATCTTGGCTCGGCCGAGCAGTGGGAGCACGCGGAGAATGCGTTGAGGCGCGCGGCGGAGCGGGTGGGAATTGCGGCTCCTGTGAGTCCGGATGAGGCGGCGTTCTACGGGCCGAAGATCGACGTGAAATTGCTGGATGCGCTGGGGCGCAAGTGGCAGCTATCGACGGTGCAGTTCGATTGGAATTTGCCGGTGCGTTTCGGGCTCGAATACGTGGGTGAGGACGGCAAGAAGCATCAGCCGACCATGGTGCATCGGGCGCTGTACGGCAGCGTGGAGCGTTTTTTTGGCATTCTGATCGAACATTATGCGGGTGCTTTTCCGGTGTGGCTGGCTCCGGTGCAAGCCGTCGTCATGCCGATTACCGACCGTCAGCTCGATTACGCGCGCAAGGTTTTCGAGAGATTGGAGGCCGAGGGATTTCGCGCGCAGCTAGACGATCGCAAGGAGAAGGTGAACCTGAAGATTCGCGAGGCGCAGGTGCAGAAAGTCCCGTACATGCTGGTGGTGGGCGATCGCGAAGCGGAAGCGGGAGCGGTTGCGGTGCGGCATCGCAAGCATGGCGACATGGGCGCGAAGCCGCTGGACGAATTTATCGCCGACCTGCGGGGCGTAGTGGATTTGAAGGTGACGGCGGATTAGCTGGGGGCGCCGGGTCTCGGCGCGACATAACCCTTTATCTGGCGCTCAGGTTCATAGAAATGCGAAGTGTTGTCGAATGTCGACCCATGATGCAACGATTGTTGTCGAATGTCAACAATAGAGTGTGGAGACCGTCCGGCATTCGGAAGCGCGAAGCATTCTGAGCCCGGTGAGCGGGTTCATCGCGGAAGCCGGATTCACGCATTCGCTCACCCCCGCGCGGAACTGCACCTTCGGCTGCGCCTATTGTTACGTGCCGACTTTGGGGATTTACGGCGGGCTCAAGCAAGAAGACTGGCAGAAGTGGGGACAGTTCACCACGTTCAAATCGAACGCGGCGGCGCTGCTCAGACGGGAGTTGCGAAGCGACCAGAAGATTTACTGTTCGCCATTGGTGGATCCGTACCAGCCGGCGGAAGAAGCCGAGCGCGCGATGCCGGGTATTCTCGATGCCGTGCTCGCGCATCCGCCACGCACGCTCGCCATCCAGACACGAGGGCTGCTGATTCTGCGGGATCTTGACAGGCTGCAGAATCTCAACCAGCGGACCAGGCTGCGCGTGAGCTTCTCGATTCCGAGCAATCGAGCGGAGATTCTGCGCTGGTATGAGCCGCGTTGCGCAAGCTTCGCCGAGCGACTGGAGACCATCGCTGCGCTGGGGAAAGCCGGCATCGAGACTTACGCGACTCTGGCTCCGCTATTGCCTTGCGATCCGGAAGAGCTGACGCGAGCAGCGATGGAGGCCTCCGGCGGGCTGGTGATTGGCGATCCGTTGCACGTGAGAAGTGTAAAGCGGCAGGGGGCCACCACTCGCGAAGCGGCGTTCCGGATCGCGGAGGTGCGGGAACATGGGGAATGGTTCGATCCGGCATATCAGGAGAGGATCGTCGCGCGGATTAAGAATGTTGCGCCGGGGTTCCTGACCGGACCATCGGGGTTTGCCAGACTGGCAATATGAAGACCGAGATCGTCTCCTATAATCCGGCGACGGGCGCGGAATTGGGTCGCGTGCCGCTGGCGAGCGAGCAGGACTACGAGCGCACGGCGGAACTCGCATCGAGAACGTTTGAGCGCTGGCGGATGTTACCGGCTCCGCAGCGCGGGGAGATCGTGAGGGAGATCGGAGACGAGCTGCGCAAGGCCAAGGGTGAGCTGGGACGGCTGGTGACTCTCGAAGCCGGAAAAATCATCGCCGAGGGGCAAGGTGAAGTACAGGAGATGATCGACGTTGCCAGCTTCGCGGCGGGCCTGTCGCGGCAGCTCTACGGGCTCACCATGCCGAGCGAGCGCCCCGGACATCGTATGTATGAGCAATGGCACCCGCTGGGGCCGGTCGGCGTGATCACGGCGTTCAATTTCCCGGCCGCAGTGTGGGCATGGAACGCGCTGATCGCAATGGTGTGCGGCGATACGGTGATCTGGAAGCCATCGCTCAAAACGCCACTGTGTGCGGTGGAAGTGCAGAGGATTTGCGGCGGCGTGCTGGCTCGGCATGGATGGGAGGGCGTGCTGAATCTGGCCATCGGCGAGGATCAGGTGGTGGGTGAGCGGATGATTCGCGATCCACGGCTGCCTCTGATCAGCGCGACGGGATCGGTGAGAATGGGCAAACATATCGCGCCGGTTGTGGCGGCGAGGCTGGGGCGGACGCTGCTCGAGTTAGGCGGGAACAACGGGGTGATCGTGATGGACGATGCCGCTCCGGATTTGGTGGTGCGCGCGGTGCTGTTCGGGGCGGTAGGGACGGCGGGGCAACGCTGCACGTCGATTCGGAGGCTGTTTCTGCAACGCGGTTGCGCGGCCAAGATCGCGGAGAAATTGATTGCGGCGTACAAGCAGATTCGCATCGGCGATCCTGTGGATAAGGCGACGCTGATGGGGCCGTTGATCGACGGCGAAGCGGTCGCCAATATGATGCGCGGGATCGAGACGATCAAGGCTCAAGGCGGCGAGGTGCTGTACGGCGGCCGGCGGCTGGACGGCTGCTTCGTCGAGCCCACGATCGTGCGGTCGCGCGCGGACATGCCGGTTGTTAAAGAAGAGATTTTCGCTCCGGTGCTGCATGTGATCGAATTCGACACGCTGGATCAAGCGATCGCGTGGCACAACGACGTGCCGCAGGGGCTCTCCTCCGCGATCTTTACGGACAGCGTGAAAGGTGCGGAGTTTTTCTTGAGCGCGCGAGGCAGCGATTGCGGCATCGCTAACGTGAACATCGGTACCAGCGGCGCGGAGATCGGCGGGGCTTTCGGAGGCGAAAAAGAAACGGGGGGCGGGCGCGAGTCCGGCAGCGACGCCTGGAAAGCTTACATGCGGCGGCAGACGGTGACCGTTAATTATTCGGGCCAGATGCCGCTGGCGCAGGGAATACGGTTCGATTTGTGAGCCCTGCTTTTAGGGGCGATTGACGTGGGTGATCTTGCCGGAGGCGTCCATGAAGTCGCCGGGCTGCATTCCGGCTGGGCACGCGCCGGTATATTTCTGGTCCTGGATGATCGTTGACTCAGCCGTCCCGTATAGGGCGGGAGTATAGGTTGCATGAGTTTCGGCATGCACGGAAGAGTTTCCGCCGAAAGTAGTAACGGTTTTGCTCTTGGACACGCTGCCCTGCACGTTGCATTCTTCCTCCACCGTCATGGTGTTGCCGGACGAGGTTTCGGTGTAGGTCTTGCAGATCTGTTTCTGTTTCGCTTCCGCCTGCTGGCGAATGCGGAGGTCGTATTCGTGATTCCGGCAAATGGAACGGGTTCCATCGACCTTTTTATTGCCGGGGTTGTCGATGCTAGTGGAATGGATCGACCAGAGGCCCTCTTTCATGGCGGGTGGATCGGCGGCGAAGAGGGCGAAACTGGCCAGAGAAATGGCAGCCGGAAGGGTTCTCTTCATGGACTGAGTATAGCCGCTTTCTACACTGCTGTCAGTCGCAGTGCAGGGTCTCGACGGGGTTCACGCGCAGGGCTTTTCGAGCCGGAAGATAGCTGGCGAGAAGTGAAGTCGCAGCGAGTACGAGGGCGACTGCGATGGAAGTGGGCACGTCCGGCGGAGGAGTTTTGAAAACGACGGCGGCGAGGATGCGGCTGAGGGCGATCGCGCCCGTTAATCCGCAAGCGATGCCCCAGGCGATCAGGATCAGAGTGCGCCGCATGATCAACCAGAGAATCTCCCGGTTACGTGCGCCGAGGGCCATGCGGATGCCGATTTCGCGGGTGCGGCGGCTCACGGAATAGGCGAGCAGTGCATAGATGCCGGCTGCGGCCAGCAGGAGTACGAGGGCGCCGAGGACGCCAAAGATAAAAATCGCCACGTGGGCGTTGTTGGTGAAGCGGCTAAGGTAATCGTCGAAGCTCTGGATGCTGACCCAGAGGGAGGGATCGGCGGCGCGAATGATTTGGCGAAGCTCGGCGGCGACGATGGAGGGGTCAGCGCTGGCGCGGACCAGGATTTCCATGGGGTGGAGGTTGCGCCCCCCGGCCAGCACGTAGGCAGCGTCCTGGCTGGCCGGAATATAGACGCTGGGGAAACCGGGAATGGGGCCGGTGTGGCTGTCGCGGAAGACATCAGCCGTGACTCCGACGACTTCAAAGAATGATCCCGTGACGGTTTCGAGCGTCGCCCCAAGTGGTTCCCGGCCTATAAGGAATGTGTCCGCGAAGCTTTGGCTGACGATGGCGACGCGGGCAGAGCCGGCGCGATCGGCGGAGGTGAATGGGCGGCCGCGAAGGATGCGGAGGTCCACGGTCGAGAAGAACTGGGGCGAGACGCGATGGCAGACGGAGGCGCTGCGGGCGACTTGCGCAGTTTTGATCTGGCAGGAGCCGGCGAATAAGGGGGAGTCGTCGGTGAAAGCGACGGAGGCGACGCCGGGAAGAACGCGGAAGCGGTCGCGCAGCTCCTCCCGGAAACTCTCGGCGCGCGTGTCGTCGTAGCCTTGATCTTTCAGGCGGAAGCCCAGCCCGATCAGGTGCGAGGAATCGAAGGACGTTCGAAGGCCACCGGATTGAGCCGCGCGAATCAAGAGAACGGCGCCGATCAACAGCATCAGCGAAAGCGCGAGCGGAACAACGACCAGGAGATTGCGGCGCGATCCGACTTTGATAGTCGACGCTTCGGTTCCGGCCGTGCCGCCGGAGTGCAGAGCCTGGGCGAGATTGGTTTTGGTTACGGCGAGAGCGGGGCCAAGCCCGAAGGAGACGCCAGTGACCAGAGACAGAAGCAGGCCGCAGAAAAGCACGTGACGATCAGGTCGCCGATCCAGGTAGGGCAGGCTGGCCAGGAGCCATCTGGCGAGCCAGGTGGAGAGCAGGACGCCGAGAAGTCCGCCGGTGACCGCGAGGAGCAGGCTTTCGGTGAGGAGCTGCGAGATGAGCCGGGCGCGACTGGCCCCGAGTGAAAGACGGACACCGAGCTCGCGGCGGCGCACGCTGGCTCGGGCGAGCAGGAGGCTCGCGAGGTTGGAGCAGGCGATGAGGAGGATCATCGCGATGGCGAGATCGATCGCGAAGACTGCTTCGGCACGCTGACGGGAGGCTTCGGGAGGAACGTCGTCGGGGAAGACGGTGACTCGCACGGCGCTTTGGTTGGGAGGTCCTGCGGGAAGCAGAGCCCCGGGACTGCCTTCTGCGAACGATGCCGTGAGGGCTTGGAACTCGGTTTGGGCTTGCGCTAGACCGGTTCCGGGCCGCAGCCGGGCATTCAACATCAAGCCGGTGTTTGCCGGCAAGAGGGGTTCGAAATCGATGGGCAGGAAAAGATCGGCCGTGTCGGCGGTGTGAAAGCGCGGATCGGCGACGCCAATGATTGTGACGGCGTGGTTGTTGAGCAAGATGGTCTGACCGATGACGCCGGGATCTCCGCCGAACCGGCGGTGCCAGAAAGAATGGCTAAGGACAGCGAGGGGCGCGCGGGTTTCTTCATCGCTGAAGCTGTCGCCTAGCGCCGGATGGAATCCACGAACAGAGAGGAAGTTGGGGGATTCGAAACGGGCCAGGATTTCCTCGGCTTCTGCCGAGGCGGTGGGAGTGCCGAGAACCAGACTGGCGGGCTCGGATTCGGCGGTAAGTTCGGCGATACGGACGGAATGTTCTTGAAGGTATCGGAGTTCGGGAGCGGAAAAATCGCCGACGTTGTTGTTGCGATTGATGCTGACATAGGTTTCCGGATGCAGCACATCGTCCGTTGGGCGAACACCGAAGCCGCGGATCTGGGTGCTGGCGCTGACAAAGGCGAACAAAGCCGTGCTGACGGCGATGCCGAGGGCGAGACCGAGGACCGTGAGGAGGCTGAACTTCGGCTCCTTGCGAAACGTTCGGATGGCGAAGCGGAGATCGCGAAGCAAGTGTTGGGCGGGCATCCAGCTACGGGATTCGTAGAAGCGTTCTTCGGCAATGGTGCGGTTGCCGAGCGCTTGCCTGGACGTTGCTCGGGCATCTTCCTCGGAGAGCCCCTCGGCACGGAGTGCTTCGGCCTCCAGTTGGAGATGCGCTTCGAGCTCGGCCTGAAAGTCTTCGTGTTTGCGCCCGCGCCACCGCATGAAGTCAGCCCCCTTCCGGTCCGAGCACCCGTCCGATCGCCGTAGCCAGCTTGCGCCACTGGCCGGTTTCCTGCATCAACTGCTTTCGTCCGGCGGGGGTGATTTTATAAAAGCGCGCGCGGCGATTGTTGGCAGAGGTGCCCCACTCGGCTTCGATCCAACCCTTGGATTCCAGACGCTGCAAAGCGGGATAGAGGGTGCCGTGGTCGACCAGGAGAACGTCTTCGGATTGCCGCTGGATGGCTCGCGCGACCCCCTGGCCGTGCTGCGGGCCGAAGAGCAATGTACGGAGAATCAGCAGGTCAAGCGTTCCCTGAAGAAGATTGATGCGACCCGGATCTTGGGTGGCCATCCGACCCAAGCATACGCCGACTTGGGTGGAGTGTCAACCCAAGGGGCTACTGCTTCAGCAGATCCTGCACCGCCTGGCGCGTGGAGGCTTCTTCGTTCTTGAAGAACGGCTCATTTCCGGAGACCTGCTGGCGAACGGTTCCCTTGCGATCGATGAACATGAAGATGGGCACGTAAGCGTGTTGCGCGTTTGTGCCCAGGTCACCCAACTGAATGATCTGGTTCTGATTCAAATATCCGATCTGAAAACGGGGCCGATGTTGTTGGACGAACGTGTTCAGGAGATACTGCGCATTGGGATCGCCGACGGCGGCCACCACTTGAAATCCGCGGGGCGCGAAATCCAGCTGAATGCGGTTGAGGATGTCGATGGACTTGATGCACGTCTGACAATCCATGGACATCACCGCCATCAAAACCACTTTGCCCCGGTATTGTTTCAGATTGAGAGCCTTGCCGGAAGGCATGGAAATAGGCACGTCGGCCAGAGGGCGAGGCGTGACCCCGAAAGCAGCGGCCGCGGCGAAAAGTACGGCGGCAGCGCCGAGAAGTGGTTGATTCCGTCCGAAAGATTGCATCGTTGTTATTTTACTTGATTCTCGATTTCAGCCAGCCAATCCGGACGCTTCAACACATCGCGCGGTCGGCTGCCGTCGGGCGCGCCGATGATGCCGTCCCGCTGCATCATGTCAAGGATGCGCGCGGCGCGGCCGTAGCCCAGGCGCAGGCGGCGCTGGAGCGTGGAAGTCGAGGCCTTGCCCATCTCGCACACCACGCGCACGGCTTCCTGGTACATGGGATCTTCGGGGCCGTCGAAATCTTCCTCATCGTCGTCCTCTTCGGCCGTGGGCGGAGGAATCAGGAAGGTCTGGTCGTATTCCGGAGCGGCTTGTTTCTTCCAGAAATCGACCACGTCGTTGGTTTCTCCTTCGCTGACGTAGGAGCCGTGCACCCGAACCAGGCGCGAGGAGCCCGGCGGCAGGAACAGCATGTCGCCCTTGCCCAGCAGGTGTTCCGCGCCCATCACATCGAGAACGGTGCGCGAATCGACGCGCGTAGCCACACGGAAACTGATGCGCGAGGGGAAATTGGCTTTGATCAAGCCGGTGATTACGTCGACGCTTGGCCGCTGCGTGGCCAGCACCAGGTGCATGCCCACGGCGCGAGCCATCTGCGCCAGGCGAGTCACGCTCTCCTCGACGTTGGCCCGCTCCAGCATCATTAAGTCGGCCAGCTCGTCGATGATGATGACGATATAGGGAATTTGATCGAGCGGGTCCTCGGCCACTTCCTGGTCTTCGAACAGGTTGCGCGGCTGGTCCTGAAGCTGGCGGATCTTGCGATTGTACTGCTCGATGTTGCGGACGCCCTGGGAAGCCAGCAGCTTCAAGCGCCGCTCCATTTCGAGCACCGCGTTGCGCAGGGCGATGGTGGCTTTCTTGGCGTCGGTGATGACGGGCGTGAGCAGGTGCGGAATGCCTTCGTACGGCCCGAACTCCAGCCGCTTGGGATCCACCATGATCATGCGGACCTGGTGCGGCGTGGCCTTGTACAGGATCGACATGATCAGCGAGTTGAGCATCACGCTCTTACCCGATCCGGTGGAGCCGGCGATGAGCAGGTGCGGCATGGAATCGAGTGCGGCGACCTTGATGCGTCCGCTGATGTCTTTGCCGAGCGCGACGGTGAGAGGCGAAGGCGAGGCGCTGAATTCCTCGGATTCTAGAATCTGGCGGAGACTGATGACCTCGCGCTTGGTGTTGGGGACTTCGATGCCGACGGTGGGCTTGCCGGGAATGCGCTCGATCAAGATCGATTCGGCCTGGAGGCCCAGGCACAGGTCCTCGGTGAGCGTGGTGATGCGCGAATACTTCACGCCGGCTTCCGGCTTGAACTCGAAAGTGGTGACTACGGGGCCAGGATTAATTTGCGTGACGGAACCGAGGACGTTGAACTCCTCGAATTTGCTCTTAATCTGTCCGGCGATTTCCTTCAGCTCCGCGCTATCGTAAGCGCTGCGGCCGGCCGGCTCAAGAAGAATGCCGGTGGAGGGAATCTGGAATTGCGACCTGGCCTTTCCCTGTGCTTCGCGGCCGGGGATCTCCCGGCGAGGGGCCTCGCGCGCGCGGCGGGCAGCGGCAGCGGCCATGGAAGACGCCACGGTGGAGGAAGACACCGATGCGGCGGCAGGCGCGGGCGCGAACGGTGCAGGGGTGGGCTCAAACGGAGGAGGCTCCAGCTCGTGAATGGGAATTTCGTCAGGCACCGGAGGCGGAGTCGAAGAAGTGGACCGCGCGGCGGCACGGGCAGCGCGTGCACGCTCGACGGGTCCGGCAAGGGGGTCGAGAATCGGCGGTCCGGCCGGTTCGTCTTCCGCTGCATCTTCCGCCTGTTTGACGCCACGGGTTTCCCGATCGGCGCGCATCGACATTTTTAGAGCGCGGGCTTGGGCTCGCAAGCGGGCGCGGCGCGCGCGTTCCCCGCGCCAGGTGGCGAAACGCGAGGCGCACCCGGACACCAGGCCAGAGGCCAGGCGGAACAACCAGCCCATTGGCCGCTCCAGCCAGTGCAGCAGATGCTTCATCTCAAATGCGGAAACCAGGTACAGAGAAACGATCCAGCAGGCCAGGGCGGTCAGAATCGCGCCGGTAACGTTCATGGAACCCACCAGGGCATCCGCCAAAAGCGAGCCTGCCAGGCCACCGGCGGGAATCTGGTCCGCGATGGGTTTCCAGCCCGAAATCATGCCCAGCGCGGCGCAACTGGAGGCGATCAGTAGCACCCCGCCGCAGATGCGAATCAGGGCGAAATCGATGGGTGCGGAGCGGATCCACTTCCAGCCCAGGATCAGGATGAGGGCCGGAATCGCATAGGCGCCGAGTCCCAGCACTTGTAAGAAGAAATCCGAAAGGTACGCGCCTACCAGCCCGGTCAGGTTCACGGGCTGGGCTGGCGCGGAGGCCGTATTCAGTGACGGATCGAAGGGGTGGTAAGAGGCCAAGCTGAAGAAAACGAACAGCCCGCCCAGTAGAAACACTACTGCGACGGCTTCATTGAGCCTCGGGTAGCGAGTAGGTCCTAAGTACTTCATTCCTCCGCGTTAGCGGAAGATGGCCAGAGCAATGACCATTATGCCAAAAATGATGCGGTAAGCGATGAACACGGTCAAAGGGCGGGTGCGGAGGTACTTGATGAAGAGCGCAATGGTCAGGCAGCCGGTGACGGCGCTAACCAAAATGCCCAGTAGAAAGGCGACCTGCATCTCCGGCGGAATCGCCTCCTTGTGCTTGAGCAGGTCCCAGGCATCCTTGGCGGCTGCCCCGAGAATGATGGGCGTCGAGAGCAGGAAGGAAAAGCGCGCAGCGGTGGGACGATCCATGTTGCGGATCAAGCCGCCGGAAATAGTGATGCCGCTGCGCGAGACCCCGGGGATGATGGCCAAAATCTGGAGGAACCCGACGGTCAGGGAATCGGCGATGGAGACGTTACCCATGTCCTTCTTGCCACGCGAGGTGAGGTCCGCCCACCAGAGAAACAATCCGATCAGGATCGCGCTAGCGCCGATGATGGGAAGCGTTCGCAGAGTTGTATCCGCGGCTTTCTCGAGCGCGAGTCCGGCGACGGCCGCCGGCAGAGTGCCTAGCACCAGGTACCAGAGGAGGCGCGGATTGTGGCGCAACTCGGGACCGCCGCCCGCCATGGAAAAGCCGAATCCGTTCGCGAGAATCTGGATCCAATCGCGGAAGAAATAGATCAGCACCGCGGCCAGGGTGCCGACGTGCAGGGCGATATCGTAAGCCAGGCCAGGATCCGGCCAGCCGAAAAGTTTTGGAAGCACCACCAGGTGCGCCGTACTGCTGACCGGCAGAAATTCCGTGAGGCCCTGGACGATGCCCAGAACGATGACTTCCAGGATTGACATTTAACTCCCAGGGTAGCAAGCCAGTGTGGTAAGAAGTCTGGCTATCGCTGAAAAGGGGGCGTCCTCGGTCTGCCCTTTTTCACGGAGCCGTCGCTCGATGGCGTCCGGGGCGGACGTCCTCTCGCCTTCGCTCGATGGCGTATGCTAAAAGACACTGTGAGTTGGGTGATAGGTTTTACGGGGATTGTGCTAGCCACTGCGCTGGTCTATTCGATTTTGGTCATTGTGGCCGCGCAGCTTTACTTGCGTGTGAACCCGCCTCCGCTTCTTCAAGGCGCTCCGGAGCCGGTCAGTATCTTGAAGCCGCTGGCCGGGCTGGATCAGGACCTGGAATCGAACCTGCGCACGTTCTTCGAGCAGGACCATCCGCGCTTCGAGCTCATTTTCGCGGCGCGGAGTATGGACGATCCGGCGGTTGAGGTCGTACAGAAACTGCGCGCCGAATATGCGCGCGTTTCCTCGCGCGTGATTCTGACGGGTGAGCCTCCCTACGCCAACGCCAAGGTCTACAGCCTGGAGCGGATGCTGGAGGAAGCCGCGTACGATCTGGTGGTGATGAGCGATAGCGATATCCGCGTCACGCCGGACCTGTTGCGCGCCGCCGCCGCGGAATTCGGCGATCCGCGCTTGGGGGTCGCGACCTGTCCGTATCGCGCGAAGTCCGGCGCAAGCTTCTGGTCGCGTTTGGAAGCGACCGGCATGAATGCCGATTTTCTCGGCGGGATCCTGGTGGCGCGGATGATCGAAGGGATGCACTTCGCAGTGGGTCCGACGATCGTGGCCCGGCGGAGCGCGCTCGAGTCGATCGGCGGACTCAAGCGCATGAAGGATTATCTGGCCGAGGATTTCGTGCTGGGAAAATTCGCTGCAGAAGCCGGCCACGGCGTCATTCTTTCTTCCTACGTGGTGGAGCACCACATCGGCAGCTCGAATTTTCGCGCCAACGCGGCGCACCGGCTGAGATGGGCTCGCAGTACGCGGCGGTCGCGGCCACTGGGTTATTTAGGCCTGGCGTTGACCATGCCGCTGGCCTGGGCGCTGGCGATGTTCGCGATGAATCCGGCGTGGTGGCCGGTGGTTCCCGTGACGCTGGCGATTCGCGCGGCGGCGACCTATATGGTTTCAACGCGAGTGCTGGATGTCCGCGTGAACTGGCTGCTGATGCCGCTAGAGGACCTGGCGGCGTGCGTGTTCTGGATCGCGGGATTCTTTGGCAGGACCATCGAATGGCGCGGACGAAAATACCGGCTGCATTCCGACGGCCGGTTTGAGCTGCTTACTGAGGGATAGCTTGGTATGGCGACCAGCAAGATAACGATCACGTTGCCCGACCCTCAGCTAAAGGAGATCCGGAACCGTGTTGCGTCCCAAGACTCCCCCAGCGTTTCGGGCTTCATTCAGCAGGCGGTCCAAAGGTCGCTGGAGAATGCGGCCGAGTTCCGCGCGATGGTGGAGGAAGGTCTGAGGCTGACCGGAGGGCCGCTTAAACCGAAGGAGCGTGCATGGGCCAGAAGGATGCTCACCGTGCGGAGGCGCGGAGCAAAGCCGCGAAAGGCCGCTTGAATGGAATCACCTTCGACGCTGGCGGGCTCATTGCGCTGGAACGAAATGATCGAAGGATCTTCTCAATTCTCGCTACCGCGTTGGAGGACGGAGATCGAATTGTCGTGCCGGCCACGGCGTTAGCTCAGGTCATTCGCAATCCCGCAAAGCAGGTGCGCCTCTGGCGGATGATTCAATTTGACCGGACTGAGGTGGCGCCATTGGATGGGGCGCAAGCCCAGGCGGTTGGTGCGATGCTCGCGCGGACTGGCACCGCCGATATTGCGGATGCCCACGTCGTAATCTGCGCGCAGAGTGCGGGCCAGGCGGTTGTGACGAGTGATCCGCCCGACCTGAAACGACTTGACCCCAAGCTTCGGGTGATCGCCGTTTGAAGCGCCCTTGGCCGGACTCAATTCAAGGGTGCGACGGTCAGCACGCGGGAAGCGTGGACCTTGTCAAACTCCATCGGGAAGCTTTGCGCTGAGTAATAAGCGTTCCATTGATCCATGTAATGCTTGGAGAGAACCTGGCCGGATTCGCCTGCGGTGATGTTGATCACCGAATCGTCCAGGTTGCCGAGATCCACCACCATGCGCATCGACGGTCCCAATCGGCGCGTGGTCTGCTTGACAGTGGTCGAGGACCCGCTCATTGACACCGGGCCGATGTTGAAATAACCGCCGAGCAAGGGCAGTTTGCCCAGGACCGGATTGTCCACTTCCAGCCGGTTGTATTGGCCGTAGTCCCAACGGGCCATCTTCGAGCCTTGCAGCCTTTCGCCCGCCACGACGCCATCGGCGAGCGACTTGAGCAGCAGCGCATCGTAATCCGCGAACCAAATCGGAGGCCGTTCGCGCAGCAGACGCTCGATCATCTCGGGCGCCAGGTACGACGTTTCGTACTCGACGGCGTGGCCGGGCGAGGCTCGATTCGCAACAGCGTCGCGCAATTGGTCGTAGGCGAGCGTGGCCACCAAGGGAGCCGCGGTGCCCTTTTCCATCTGCCCGTTCCAGGAGCGCAGAAGATCGACGGCGGGGCGGAGCTGCACCTGCTTTTTTGCTTCGGGAGCCTTGTCCCACGCGGCTACGATTTGCCCGGCGAGGAAGTGGGAGAAAGCCGAGTACACGTCTTTTTGGACGGACAGCATATCTCTCGCTTGCCACTTCGGCCGCGATTCCAGCCGCGCGCGAATCTGCTTGGCGCGATAGTTGGAGCCGAACCGCCCGTCGACTTGGTAAGGATAATCGGCCGGAAAGGGATTCTGGTTCGCGGTGACGATTATGCCGGAGGCTGGGTTGTAGATGTGCGGCAGATCGTCGAAGGGGATCAGGCCGCGCCAGTCGCATTGATCCGAAGTGCCATCCAGCGGAATGTCGCTGGGACAATCCTTGCGGATGGGCAACTGGCCGGCCACGTGATAACCGATGTTGCCGTCGACGTCCGCATAAACGAAGTTCTGCGCCGGTCCGGGAAAAGCGGCCAGAGCCGCGCTGAACTGATCCCAGTTTTGCGCGCGGTCGATTTGAAGCAGAGGAATCTCGAGAGGACCTGCGGCCGCGGCCATCCACTGCATGGCGTAGCTTGTGCCGGTCTCGGTCAAGAAAATCTGGCCGTGCGGAGTGACCCACATATCGAATTCTTCCGGAGCCTGGCCCTTCACCTGGATCGCGTCATGTTCCAACAGAGCCTGCTGGATCCGCCCCTGGTAAAGGTATCGGCCGGTCTTCATATCGATGCGCTCGCGAAACAGATCCTGCACGTCGAAACCGAGATTGGTCATGCCCCAGGCGATGCGGCGGTTGTGGCCGACGATCACGCCGGGAACGCCGGGCAAGGCAGCACCGGCGACGTCGAGGCCGGGAGCCTTGAGATGAACCAGCAGCCACTCGCTGGGAAGGCTCCAATTCAGGTGTGGGTCGTTGGCCAGGATCGGCTTGCCGCCGGCGGAATGGGCGCCGGAAACCACCCAGGCGTTCGATCCAGGCTGGACCTCGCTGCCGGTGCGGCGCGGATACAGAAAATCGACCTTGGCCCGATCGCCGCTTTGAAGCATTTCGTACTTATTCATCTCCTCGCGCCAGGTGGCTGTCAGCAGGCGATTCATTTGAAGAATGACCAGCAGCGAATCGCGCACGCTCCAGGGCCGCGGATCGTAATGCAGGATGGCGAATTCCGGAGGCAACGACCCGCGATGGGTTTCGATGAAATAGTTGACGCCGCGCGCGTAGGCAGCCAGGAACTCGCGCGAGCCCGGCGTAAGCTGGCGCTCCTGCGCTTCCGCGATGCGCTCCATGCGCCAGCGGTGCGCATCCTCATCGGAATCGATCGCGGATTTCCCCACCACTTCGGCCAACTCGCCCGCGGCCAGCCGCCGCAGAGCGTCCATCTGGAACAGGCGATCCTGTGCGGCGGTGTACCCTTGCAGGAAGATGGCGTCCTGCCAGGAGCCGGCTGAGATGTGCGGAATGCCGCGCTGGTCGCGAGTGACGGTGGCGCGGGCGGCAATGGGAGCGCGCAATGTGCCGGAAGTTTGCGGCAGCGGCCGCCATCCGTACCAGTAGACGGCTGCCACAATGGCGGCCAGCAAAACCGTTATGCTCAGATTGATCGCCCGGAGCAGCGGAGTATGAAAGATTCCGGCAGGAGGGTGCGGAAGCACGTGGTCAAACGGGCCCGCGGATGGCGGATTCTGCCCGGCTCCGCCTTCCGTAGGTTCGACAAAGGGCACTGCTCGCATTGTAGCCTGTCCCAGCCGGGCAGCTTGGACTCGCCGAGGGTCTGAAGAACACATGCCGGTTCGTTTGTTGCTGCTGGTCTTCATCGTGGGGTTGAATGCCTTTTTCGCCTCGGCGGAAGTGGCGCTGATTTCGGTACGCCGGTCGCGCTTGAAGGAGCTCGCGAACCAGGGGCGCGTTCCCGCGAAGGCCGCGCTGGAGCTGCTGGCCAATCCCGGACGACTGTTGAGTCTCACGCAGGTGGGCGTGACAGGGGCCAGCCTGGGCCTGGGATGGGCGGGCGAACAGACGGTCTACCAGTTGCTGCTGAATCTTCTCGGCGGCTTGATCACGCCGAAGAATTCGATCTATTTCCACGGAGCCAGTTTCGCGATCGGATTCCTCGTCATCAGTTTGTTTCACGTGGTGGTGGGCGAGGTGGTGCCGAAGAATCTAGCGATTGAAAAAGCGGATCGGCTGGCCCTGCTGGTTGCGCCTCCGCTACTGTTCTTCTACCGGACCGCAGAGCCTTTCGTGTTCGTGGTGGAGCGGTGCGCGCAGGTGCTGACCCACGCTCTGGGCGTGAGCGGACGCGCCAGCGGCGGCCATTCCACCGAAGAGCTGAAGTTCATCGTCGAATCCAGCCGCAAAGAGGGACACCTGGAAGGATTCGAAGAAGAAGCGATCGGGAAATTGCTGGATCTCAAAAACGTCAGCGCGCGCGAGGTGATGACGCCGCGCGTCGACGTTATCTCCGTATCCGCCGACGCCAGCCTCGACAAGATTTTGCGGCTGCTGCTGGAGCATCAATATTCGCGCCTGCCGGTGTACGAGAACCAGCCCGAGCACGTCATCGGCACGATTCACTATAAGGATCTGATGCGCGTGTGGGAGCAGCGCAAGATGGCCGGGGACCATCGTGTGCCCGCTCCTCCGTTCCGTTTGCGCCGCTACCTGCGGGAGCCCTTGGTGGTTCCGGAAACCAAGCCGCTCAATCAACTGATCGACGAGTTTCGCGCTGCGCATCAGCACATGGCTCTAGTGGTAGACGAGTTCGGAACCTTCACCGGTCTGGTGACCCTGGAAGACGTACTGGAGCAGATTTTCGGCCCGATCGGCGACGAGCATGACGAAAAACGCCGAGTGCCCAAGTTTGGTGAACCGGTGATTGAAGTGGATGGCAGCACCACCATTCGCGAGCTGGCGTCCGAATACAGAGTCGAGTTGCCGGGAGACGCGGGCTTTGAAACGCTGGCCGGATTTCTCTTGTTCAAGCTAGGCTACATCCCGCAACGCGGCGATGCGGTGACCTACGGCCCGCGCACCTTCATCGTGCAGGAGATGGAGCACAACCGCATCGCGCGGGTGCGCATCGTGGCCGCGCGGGGGGCCCCGGGCGCGAGAGCGGAACCGAAAAAAGAGGCGCTAGGGGACTAGGATTTTCTGCAACTGCCGGATGCGCTGGCGTTGACGCTCCACGTCATCCGCATCAGGGTGCCGCGCGACGTAATCTTCGATCGCGGCCAACGCCGCTTTGGCGTCGCCCCGGCGCAAGTAAATGTCGGCGAGAAACAATTGCGGCTTGGAGAACTGCGCAGGATCGGCGCGCAGCGCCTGAAGCAGCGCGGGCTCCGCGCGATCATAATCGCCCAAGGCGAAAAACGCGATGCCGGCCTGCACGTTGGCGAGGGCATCGGCGGGACGCTGGGCCAGCGCGCGTTGATTGACCTCCAGCGCTGCCGCAAACTTGCCCTCGCTCAACAATACTCCACCCAGATTCACGTCGGGCTCAAATGCCGCAGGTTCAACCGCGATGGCGGTCCGGAAATCGCGCTCGGCTTCAGGCAGGTCATGAGTTTGATAGGCGATCATGCCCAGAGCGTTCCAGGCCTGCGTGAATTGTGGAGCCAGGTCCAGGGCGGCATGGAGGCTCCGCGTGGCGCCCTCGACGTCCTGCTTGGCCAACTGCTTTTGCGACTCACTGTACTTGCGGCGTGCACGCCCCGGAATCGAGAGCGAATTTTTGGAAATGGTGCCGCCGCTCACTCCAGCCGCTGCTGCCGGATCGAAAGGGATGGTCACGCGCACGGCGCCTTTCTGGTCGGCAAGGCTGGGGCTCACCACCACCGTGCGGCGAGTCGCTCCAAGGCTGTTTTTGAGCACGGACACAGTGTAGGTTCCGGGTGAGAGGGCGTGGAAGCGAAATTCGCCCAGAAAATCAGTCTCCGTGCTGGTGGTGAAAGGATGATCGACACCGAACAAAGTGACGCTGAGGATGGTGCGGCCTGCGCCGGTAACTTCCCCGACCAGGTCCAGACGATCCGGGCGGGCGGCCGCGTAAGCCAGCGTCGCGCATATGGACAACGCCAGTGCCGTTCGCATGAAAATCACCGCAGCGCGACGATTTGGTCTTTGAGCCGGTCCACCCAATCCTCCTGCGACTCCGTCAAGCCGGGGCGCTCCGGCGCGAGCAGCATACCGGCCTGCACATTGCCATGCTCGGAGGCGAGTTCCAGCCACGCGATGGCTTGTAAATAGTCGCGCTCTTCACGGCCGGGTTTTTCGAGCAGCAGCTTGGCAAGGCGCACCTGGCAGACGGTTTCGTCCTGCTGCGCACAGAGACGATAGAACTGGCGAGCCTGGTCCGGGTTTTGCGGCAACAGCCCGCCGTGTTCATACTCGGAAGCAAGGAAGAATTGAGCGGCGCGATTGTGGAGGACGGTGGCGTTGCGGATCAGCTCGACGCCTCGCGCCGGATCCTTCGGCATGCGCCGGCCCTCCAGCAGCATGCGGCCCTCTTGAAACATCGCGGCCGGGTAGTATCTGGCGGCGGCTTCCTGAATCAGTTGCAGGGCCAGGTCGGGATCGCGCGGGAAGCCGTCGCCCGATTCGAGCATGGTCGCGTAGAGGTACATGGCAGGAGGGTACTTCTGCTGCGCGAGGCTCTTGATGGTTTCGAGCGTCTGCTCCGTGCGGCGATGGGTCTGAATCTGCTCGACGGCCAAGTTGTAGGAGGTGCGGCGTTCCTCGCTTCTGGGGTCGAAAGAGCGCCGGAACAGACGGAACTCCACGCTCACCGTGGTGACGGTGGCGACCGGTTTACCGTCCTTGCGTCCGGGCCGGAACTCCCACTGCGCGACCGCTTCCTTCGCGCATTCATCCAGACCGAAGCCGATGGGGCTGATGACGGAGATGTGGCTTGGCTCGCCTTGTTCGTCGACCACGACTTCCAAAACCGCCGTGCCTTGCACCAGCGCTTGACGGGCTTCCGCGGTGTAATAGGGCGCGACGCGGTGGATCACTTTGGGCGCGGTGATTCCGGGGCCGAGGCGATAGATCTCGGCGCTATCGCCGGCCGCGAAGCCGAACACGATCCGGCCGGCGGCGAGAAGAGTGAACAGACTCGCGCGCATCGCTTGAGTACATTATGCACCCTAAAGGCGGCGCCCGGAGCGGTGCGTTTGCTATTTATGGACCAGTTGCGGCATGAGTTTCTCGACCGCTGCGACTTGGGCGGGCGTTAGGCGTGCGTCTTCGCGCTCCAGCATAGTGGTGGCGCCGGTAGTGCCGTGGTTTGCTGCTAGCTGCAGCCACGCGATGGCTTGTACGTAGTCGCGATCCGGATGATCGGAGTGGTCGAGGAGCGATTGGCCGAGGCGGAACTGGCACGCAGCATCGTCCGCTGCGGCGCAAAGGCGGAAGTACTGGCGCGATTTTTCGAGGTCCATAGGGACGCCGTCGCCGGCCTCGTACGCGTTACCCAGGTATCGTTGCGCGGGTCCGCTGCCCAGCTTCGCGGCGTTCTGCATCGACTCCAGACCCTTTGCCGGATCTTTCGGCAAACGGTCACCCGTGAGGTTTGCCAGGGCGACCTCATACAAAGCGGGACCGTAGCGTTGTTCCGCAGATGCCTGAATCAACCGAAATCCTTGCTCCGGATCCTTGTCGACACCGCGGCCTTGTTCCAGCACCGTTCCGTAGAGGTACATGCCGGGCGCAAATTTTTGGGCTGCCAAATCCCGGAGCGAATCGACCGTCTTTTTGTCGATCTTCTTCTGTTTGATCGCGCTCAATGCAACGTTATAAGCGGTCCGCTGCTTCTCCTGGTTCTTGTCGAAGGAGACGCCCTCCAAGGAGAAGTTGATAGTGATCTGAGTGGTGACCGCGAGCGGTTTGCCGTTCTGCAAGGTCGGCTGATAGCGCCATTTTGAGACGGCGTCGATCGCCGCCTCATCCATGCCGTAGCCGAGAGGGCTCAGCACGGCGATCTGAGCGGGGAATCCGCGCTCGTCAATCAGGACTTGAAGCACCACGGTGCCCTGGGCATGCGCGGCTTTGGCCTCATCCGGATATTTGGGCTTCGGTGCAAAAATGACCTTGGCCGGGGTCACGTCTTTGGGGGGAGGGATGGCCGGTTTGTCGGCTTGGAATCCGAAGGCCAGGGGGGAGAGCAGAAGCGCAAACAACAAGAATCGAGTCATATGTTTTGCTACGGCTTATGGACCAATTGTGCCTTGAGTTTGTCCGCGCGGGAGATTTGATCGGGGGTCAACTGGGCGTCCTCCTGTTGGAGAATCTTCTCGGCGTCTTCAATGCCGCCGCTTGAGGCGAGCTCCAGCCAGGCAATGGCTTGGACGTAATCGAGCGAGAGGTGTCCGTTGGCCTCCAGCAGCGATTTGCCCAGATGGTATTGGCAAGCGGCGTCGCCCGTCGCCGCGCATAGCCGGTAATTCTCGCGCGATTTATTCAGATCTACGGGGACGCCTTCGCCCTGTTCATAGGCCTGTCCGAGGAACGCTTGCGCTTGCTCACTGCCGAGGCGAGCCGCACTACGCATCTGCTCGAATCCCTTTTGAGGATCTTGTTCAAGCTGCCCGCCTTGGATTCGAGCTATCGCTACCTCGTACAGAGCGGGGCCGTAATGCTTCGCAGCGGAATCCTCCAGGAGCCGGTAGCCGGTTGCCGGATCGGCGGCGATGCCCCAGCCTTCCACCAAGGCTTTTCCATAAAGGAACATTCCGGGCGGGTACTTTTGCGACACCAGATTCCGGAGAGAATCGATGACCGCCTTGTCGCGCTTGCCTTGTTTCAGGCTGTTGACGGCTGCGTTATAGAGAGTGCGCTGCTTCTCCTTCTTCTCGTCGAAGCCGGTGTTGCGGAGTCGAAAGCTGACCTCGATCTGACCCACAATCGCGACCGGCTTTCCATCCTTGGTTCCCGGGCGGAAGCGCCACAACGCCACCGCGGCCATTGCAGCTTCATCCAGTCCAAACCCGAGTGGGCTAACAACCCGAATGTCTTTGGGGACGCCCTGTTGGTCTATCACGACCGACAACACAACGGTGCCCTGAACGCCGGCAGATCTCGCTTCCTCGGTGTACTTCGGCTCTCCCCGCGAAATGACCTGCGGGTTGACGATTCCATCTTGGGGCGGACCGGCCTGGAATGCAAGTCCGGCAGGAGCAGAGAGCAGAAGGACCATCCACGCAATGCGTGTCATATCGTTTGACCATTATGCACCCAATTCGAGCGTTTTCCAATGCCGATATACGCGCGCTAAAGGAAGCCCCATTACATTGAAATAACAGCCTTCCACGCGCTCGACGAATTTGGAGGCCGGGCCCTGGATGCCGTAGGCGCCGGCTTTATCCATGGGCTCGCCGCTTGCAACATAGACCGCGATTTCGGTGGAATTAAGGGGCGCAAAATGGACTTGGGTCGATTCGGCGTCGGAAATTGCTCCGCTGGGGTGGCGCAGACAAATGCCGGTGATGACGGTGTGGGCACGGCCGGAGAGCAGGCCCAGCATGCGCGCGGCGTCCTCGGGATCGGAGGGTTTTTCCAGGACCTGTTCGCCGAGAATCACAATCGTATCGGCGCCCAGGACGATTTCACTTTTGCCCTCCCACGCAGCCTCAGCCTTCTCGCGAGCCAACCGCATGGCGTAATCGCGCGGCGCTTCGCCCTCCGCGCGCACCTCGGGAACCGCGCGCGAGCGCACCCTGAAAGTGAACCCAGCGAGTTGAAGCAGCTCAGCGCGGCGCGGCGATTGGGATGCGAGAATTAGATCCATTTCCAAATGCTACTGCCTGAGGCTTCGCATGCTACAATCGACTTTCCCCCGGCAACATCAGTATTGGAGTACGCCATGGAACGCGCCGGCCGCCTCTTCGCGAAGATGGATTTCCCAAACCAACTCGAGGAAGCTGAAACTCGCGCGCGAGCGGCTTGGCCGATCGCTGTGGGAAAAAAGATCGCGCGGCACACTCGGGCCACGACGCTGGTGCGCGGCACGCTGGTGGTGGAGGTCGGCGATCTGATTTGGCAGCGCCAGCTTTCCGCGCTGAGGCATTTTCTTCTTGGGAACCTCACGCGCGAGCTGGGACGCGGCGTGGTGAACGAAATCGACTTCCGGCCCATGCCCAAGCGCCGCCCGCCGCAGGCCGCATTGACGGTCCGGCCGGGCGCGACTCCGGTCGAAGGCATTGAAGATCCGGTGATGGGGCTGCTGTATAAGCGTTCTCGAGGCTCTCGCGGATGATCAGTGAACAAGACATCCGGCGCGTGGCCGAGCTGGCGAATCTGGCTCTGACAGAAGATGAGATCGTGCGCATGGCCAGGGATCTTAGCGGCATTCTCGCACATGTGGACAAACTGAACGAACTCGACACGTCCAACGTCGCGCCGATGGCGCAGGTGCTGTTCGAGGCTGAAGAGACGGCGACGCTCCGGGAAGACCGGGAGAAACCTTGCCTGAGTAATCACGATGCTCTAGCCAACGCGCCGGTCGCCGGTGCGGGGTATTTCAAAGTGCCGAAGGTGATCGAACGATGAGCCTGGCGGGATACTCCATTGATTCCATCCGCGCGGGGCTGATCGAAAAAAAGTTCAGCGCGGAGGAGTTGGCGCGTGAGGCTCTGGCCTACGCCGAAGCCGAAAATCCCAAGACCAACGGGTATCTGACGCTGGCTCCGGAGCGTGCGTTGGCGGCAGCCCAGGCAGTGGATCAGAAGATCGCCGCGGGCCAGGACCCCGGGCCACTTGCGGGAGTTCCGGTCGCCGTCAAGGACGTGATCGTGACGAGAGGCTTGCGGACAACCTGCGGGTCGCGCCTGCTCGCCAACTATATCCCGCCGTACGACGCCACGGCGGTGATTCGCCTGGAGCAAGCCGGCGGCGTGATCATCGGCAAGACCAATTGCGACGAGTTCGCCATGGGATCGTCGAATGAGAACTCGGCGTTCGGGCCGGTGAGGAATCCGGCGGCGCTCGATCGAGTGCCGGGAGGATCGAGCGGAGGCTCGGCTGCGGTGGTTGCGCAAGGGACGGCGGTTGTGTCGCTGGGATCGGATACGGGAGGGTCGATCCGGCAGCCGGCGTCGTTTTGCGGCGTGAACGGCGTGACGCCGACGTATGGCCGCGTCTCGCGCTACGGCCTGACGGCGTTCGCCAGCTCGCTGGATCACATCGGGCCGTTTTCGCGTACGGTGCGCGATTCCGCGAGGCTGCTGCAAGTGATCGCCGGGCGCGATGAGATGGACTCGACCTCGGCGTTCGCGCCGGTGCCGGATTACGTGGGTTTATTGGATAGCGCCGCGCTGGATGGCAACGTGCGCGGTAAGAAGATCGGGCTGCCGAAACAGTTCTTCGAAGGATTGGCGAGCGAGACCGGCGATCTGATACTTGAAGCCGTCGGCGTCTTAAAGAAGCTCGGGTGTGAAGTACGGGAGGTGGACCTCCCGCACACGCCGTACGCCGTGGCGTGTTATTACGTGATCGCGACGGCGGAAGCCAGCTCCAACCTGGCGCGCTTCGACGGAGTGCGCTACACTTCGCGCGCTGATTCTGCGTCCACGCTGGCTGACATGTACCGGGTCACGCGCAACGAAGGATTCGGCGCCGAGTGCAAACGCCGCATCATGCTCGGCACGTATGTGCTCAGCGCCGGTTATTACGACGCATATTATTTGAAAGCCCAGAAGGTGCGGGCGCTGGTGGCTCGGGATTACGCGCAGGCCCTGGAGCAGGTGGACGCCATCGTGGGGCCGGTTTCGCCGCATCCGGCGTTCAAGATCGGCGAGCTGGTGGACGATCCGGTGGCGATGTATCTTTCCGACATCTACACCATCACCGGAGATCTTGCCGGGATCCCGTGCATGAGCGTCCCATGCGGAACAACACGCGAGGGGCTACCTGTAGGATTGCAGATTTTTACACGGCATTTTGCGGAGGCGGAAATGTTCCGCCTGGCTGAAGCGTATGAACGCGCTTCCACATCGTAGACTTTGGAAAGGGAAAACACATGCCATTCACTCTACCTGCATTGCCCTATGCTCCAGATGCATTGGAGCCGAACATTGACAAGATGACCATGGAGATTCATCACGGCAAGCACCATGCGGCCTACGTGAACAATCTCAACAAGGCTTTGGAGTCCGCGCCGGATCTGGCCTCCAAGAGCCTGGAGGAGTTGCTGGCGAACAATTGCGCGATCGTGCCGGAGGCGATTCGCACGGCAGTGCGCAACAACGGAGGCGGCAACTGGAACCACTCCATGTTCTGGCAGATCATGGGGCCGAATGCCGGAGGCTCGCCGGTGGGGCACGTGGCCCAGGCGATCACCGGGACATTCGGAGGGTTCGACCAGTTCAAGGAAAAATTCGGCGCGGCCGCCGCGGGACGGTTCGGATCGGGATGGGCGTGGTTGCTCAAGAACGGCTCCAGCCTGGAAATCCTTTCCACCGCCAACCAGGATTGCCCAGTGATGGAAGGCAAGCACATCGTGCTGGGCCTGGACGTATGGGAGCACGCCTACTATCTGAAGTATCAGAACCGCCGGCCCGAATACGTCGGCGCGTGGTGGAACGTGGTGAACTGGCACGAAGTGGATAAGCGGTTCAACGCGAAGTAAGAAGTTTCAAGCCGCAAATAAACGCGGATAAGCGCACAATAGTTTATCCGTGTTTATTGGCGGGTCCTTGTTCCGGCGAACGGCGCAGCCTATAGCCCTCGGCGTGAACCGCCGATAGTTAGAAACCGGGCCTTATGTCTGCGTAAGTATCCGTCCGGGTCGACAAGGCATGATCTCCCTCAAGAAGCATATTGAATCCAGCGCGGATCAGTCGGTGCGCGTGTTGAGCGGCTCCTATCGCGATTCCTTGACCGCCGTGGGCGTGGGCGCCACGCAGATTTGTCCCCACCTCGGCGAAGATTTCCAGCGCGACCTGTTAAAGCTGCGCGACCAATTGGACCCCAGCGCGGCGCCGGATCTGCTTGCGCAGACGGGGAAGCAGGTGGAAGAGGAGCTGACGAAGTGGGGAAAGACGGCTTCCGAGTACCTGCAGCAGACCGCTTGCCAGATCAAGGAGATCATGCTGATTGTGGCGGAGGCGACCCAAGCTGTCGCGGAGCGCGACAAGCGCTATGCCCGGCAGTTCGGCGAATTCGCGGAACAGTTGTCGGCCATCGGCAACCTGGAGGATTTGACGAAAGTCCGGCAGTCGCTGGGGAAAAGCGCGCAGCAACTCAAATCCTACGTCGATAAACTGGTGGAGGACGGGGAGCAATCCGTCTCCAAGCTGCGCGCGGAATTATCGGTGTATCAGAACCGGTTGGATGAAGTGGAGCGCGTGGCGACCAAGGATCCGGTGACTGGCGTCGCCAATCGTTATAAGGCCGAAAAACACCTGCAATTTCGCATCGAGCGCTGCCAAAAAGAATCCGCAAGACTCTCCGTGGCGATTTTCGATTTGGACAATTTCAAGCAGATCAACGATCTTTACGGTCATCCGGCGGGCGATGAGTTGCTGGCTCAATTCGCCACGGAACTGCGATCCGCCTTCCGGTCGACGGACCTGGTCAGCCGCTGGGGCGGCGATGAGTTCCTGGCCATCGTGGATTGCGGCGTCGAAGAGGTGCGCAGCCGCATCGATCCGGCCAGGAAGTGGGTGGATGGCGAGTACACAATCCAAGCCGGAGGGGAAACCCGCAAGGTGAATGTCCGGGCCTCCGTGGGTGTGGCGTCCTGGCGTCCAGGCGACAGGATGGCGGACCTGATCGGACGCGCGGACGCGGCCATGTACGGCGAGAAGGCTCAGAGCAAGGCGGCTAGTAAGGGCAGTGGAAAAACGGGCAAATAGACCGATCGCCGTAGGCCGGGAATGGACGCTTTAGTCGCGCGCCAGGCAATTTTCGACCGCAAGCGGGAACTCTACGCTTACGAGCTGCTGTACCGCTCGGCCCCGGAACGTCTGGAGTTCGACGGCACGGACGCCGCCGCGGCCACGGGGCGCGTGATTTCCAGCACCTTGCTTTCAATCGGAGTGGAGAGCCTGCTGGGCGGCAAGAAGGCTTTTCTGAATTTCAATCATGGCCTGCTCCGGGACGGCATGCATCTGGCCCTGCCGCCGCAAAGAGTGGTGCTGGAAATCCTGGAAACCACGGATCCGACCCCGGACCTGATCGCGTTATGCCGGAGCGTGCGCGAACAAGGCTACTCGATCGCCCTGGACGATTTTGTTTCGGAGCCGGAGCGCGAACCCCTCACACCTCTGGCCGAGGTGATCAAAGTGGACTTCCAGGCGACGCCTCGCCAGGAACAAGAACGCCTGTTGCGAACCTATCAGCCGCGTGGCATTCGCATGCTCGCCGAAAAGGTGGAAACGCACGAGGAGTTCGATTGGGCGTTGACTGCCGGGTACGATCTTTTCCAGGGCTATTTTTTCGCGCGGCCGGTGATTGTCAGCGGCCGGGAGATTCCGGCGTCGCAACCGGTTTGCCTGCGCCTGCTGCGCGAGACCCAGAGGGATGAGCTGGATTTCCAACGGTTGGAAATCTTGATTCGGGGAGATGTGTCGCTGGCCTTCAAACTGTTGCGCTATGTGAACTCGGCGTTGTTCGGACGGCGCACCAAGACCAGCTCCATTAAAGCGGCGCTGGTGGTTCTGGGCGAGGACGGAATCCGGCGCTGGGCGGCCCTGGCAACGCTGCCGATGCTGGGTTCGGATAAGCCCGGCGAGGTGGTGAAGCTGTCGCTGGTGCGGGCGCGCTTCTGCGAGCGGCTGGCGCAACTCGGCGGAACGGTAAGCGAGAGCGACGGGTTCATCATGGGCATGTTTTCGCTGCTGGACGCCTTGATCGACTGTCCGCTGGAGGAGGCTCTGCAATTGATCGATTTGGACGCGGGCATTCGATCGGCGCTGCTGGGAACGGCGCCGGAGCCGGACATGCTCGCGGGCATTTACCGCCTGGTAAAGCGATATGAATCCGGCGACTGGGACCAGATGGAGGAGCTGGCGCGCGCAGCGGGAGTTCCGACATCCTCAATCGCGCTGGCGTACATGGAATCGGCGCAGTGGGCGGAGCGGCTATTGGATCGGGCCGGGCTGTAGGTACCTGGGGCTACGCTTGGCTCCGGAAGTGTGCACAATCCGCGCTTGCTGCGCAGGCATGACACAGGGGCTGGTTGCGCAGGCAAACTTCTTGGCCATGTTGGCGCAGTAGCAGGTGGGCTTTTTGGAGCATCGCCGAATCGCCGGGTAGCTCTTCCAGAGTGACTTCGCGGACTGATTTGTAGGTAGCAGCGTAGCTCTTGCGATCTTCGCCGAAACCGAGACGAGTGAGCGTTCGCAAGCCGTTCGATTCGAGCGCGAGCACGTCGAGCGCGCCGCAGAACAGAAGGATCTTTTCCGCTCCCGGCTCGCCGATCATCGGAAATCGCATGAAGATTTTCTTGGCTTTTTGCGGGGGCAAGTTTAGGACGGCACGCAAATCGCCACCGGGCTCCTCCATGGCTAGCTCGGCCGCGGTGTGTAGCCGCTTGGCGCGCTCCTCGAACGCGATCGATCCTCCCAGGCGCGTAATCTCGGCCAGAGTCTTCAGAGGCGCTTTGAGAATCTGCCGCGGCGTCAGACCCACCCGCTTCCGCAGGGCTTCGAACGCGGCGGCTCGTTGCGCGTCATCGGCCAGGTAAGCGACGATCTCCCACAGGATCATCTCCAACGGCCCGTCGAGCTTCGGTGCGGAGAGCTTCCCGTGCTGCTTCTCGAGTTTCGCGAGAACTCTGCCCAAGCGTGAGTTCGGCCAGTTCATGCGAGTGGCAGGTTCGCCTGCGCCTTAAGCGTCATGTCCACCAACACGCCGCGCCGCAGCTTGGGAAACGCCGCGGCGGCGATCATCGCGGCATTGTCGGTGGAAAGACCCGGGGCGGGGAAGTACGCCGGATAAGGAAGCCGCGCACGCTCCACGGCTCGCCGCAGACCTTTGTTCGAAGCCACCCCGCCGGCGATCAAAAATGCCCGCGCGTCGACCTCTTCGGCCGATCGCACTGCGCGGCGCAGCAGCTCTTCGATGACGGTGTGTTGGAACGACGCAAGCACATCCAATGTCGCCTGGGGCGTCACGGCGAGCCAGTCATCGAGTGACGCCTGATGGTTCGCGGCCAACAAAGCGCGGCGCACCTCCACTTCGGCTCGCATATCGCGAGCTTCGTACCAGCGCAGGACCGCGGTCTTCAATCCGCTGAAGCTGAAATCGAGCGTGTTGCCTTTCATCTTGGCGAGCGTGAAATGCACGCCTTCCGGATTTCCGTACGGGGCGAGCATATCGACCACCGGCCCTCCCGGATAACCGAACCCGAGGAGCTTGGCGACCTTGTCGAAAGCCTCGCCGGCGGCATCGTCACGAGTCTTGCCGAGCAGGCGGTAGTCCGACTCACCGCGCACTTCGAACAGGTGGGTGTGCCCGCCGCTGACCACGAGAGCGAGCGCTGGAAACTCGATTGCATTCTGGCTGACCACCGAATGTATGTGGCCTTCGATGTGATTCACCGCGATCAGCGGCAAGCTTTTCGAAATGGCCAGAGCTTTGGCGTAGGTCATGCCGACCAGCAAGGAACCGACCAATCCCGGGCCTTGCGTCACGGCGATCGCGGCGAGGTCCTCCAGCTTGGTTGCCGATTCTTCCAAAGCCAGCCGCACCGCCGGGACAATCGCGCGCAGGTGTTCGCGCGAGGCCAACTCCGGAACCACGCCGCCGTATTTGGAATGCGTCGCCATCTGCGAGCTGATGACCGAAGACAGAATGCGTGAGCCGTCCTCCACCACCGCAGCGGCGGTTTCATCGCACGAAGACTCGATGCCCAGAATGCCAGCCATCATTCTCAGTCTGCCATGCTGGTTAGTCTGCCATGCTGTTGAGCGAATTCGATTATCGCCTGCCCCCGGAGCTGATTGCGCAGGAGCCGCTAGCGGATCGCGCGGCCTCGCGCATGCTGATACTGGACCGCGCGCGCGGGACTTGGGAAGACCGGCACTTCACCGATTTTCCGGGCTACATCAAGCCTGGGGATTGCCTGGCTTTGAACGACTCGCGCGTGTTTCCTTCACGCCTGATCGGCCGGAGGGAACACGGCACAGGGGGCCGCGTCGAAGTTTTCCTGACTCGTCCTGTCGCTGGAGAGGAACTTGTCTGGACCGCTTTGGTGCATCCGGGGCGCAAGATGCGCGCGCGGGAGCGAGTCTTCATCTCGGATGATTTGAGCCTCGAAATTCTCGCTCGGGGCGAGCACGGGGAGCGCACCGTGCGGCTCAATCCGCGCGGCGATTTATACGAAGTGCTGGAGCGCGCCGGGCACACTCCCCTGCCGCCTTACATCCGCCGCGATGACACGCCTTCGGATCGCGAGCGTTATCAAACGGTCTACGCTCGCGAGCGGGGATCCGTGGCTGCACCAACTGCGGGGTTGCACTTTACACCGGAAATCCTCGATCGCTGCCGGCGCGCCGGGGCGGCGATCGCGCGCCTGACGCTGCACGTCGGGTTGGGCACGTTTCAGCCCCTGTATACGGAGGTGATTGAAGAAGTGCGGCTGCATCAGGAATGGTTTCACATTCCCGAGGAAACCCGGCAGGCGATGGACCGGGCGAAGGAACAATCGGGGCGCGTCATCGCCGTCGGCACCACCAGCGTGCGTGCCATCGAAAGCGATCCTTCGCAGCCGGAGACCGATCTGTTCATCTCACCCGGATTCAAGTTCCATCGCACTGATGCGCTGCTTACCAATTTTCATCTGCCCACATCCAGCCTGCTGGTGCTGGTCTGTGCGTTCGCCGGGACCGAGTTGGCTCTGGCGGCTTACCGGCACGCGGTGGAGCAGCGTTACCGGTTCTTTTCGTACGGCGATTGCATGCTGATCTTGTAAGGCGTCATCTCATAGGGCGTCAATGTGTTGTAGGCGTGTGCCATAATCTACGTGAGGTTGGTTTGCCCGTTAATTCGCCCATAAACCGGCTGCTGGAGCTCGCGCGCAAGCGTGATGTGCTGAACCTCGCGCTGGATAAAGGCGCGTTGGCCATGGCAATTGCCATGGGCGGCGTGATCGCGCTGCTTTTGGCCGGAACGGACATATTGAACTGGTACTGGCTGTCGTTGCTAGTCGCTGCCAGCCTGGCGGCGGGCGCGTACCTGCTGCGCAAGAGCCTGGCGCCGCGCTATGTTCTTGCACAAAAGATCGACCGCAAGCTGGAATTAAAGGACGCGATCTCCACGGCGTTTTATTTTGCGGAGCATCCCGAGCCCGCAAAAGCAGCCATCTGCGAGAGCCAGTTTCGAGAAGCGGAGAGCGTCGCCGCGCAAGTGGATGTGAAGCAGGCTCTGCCGCTCGCGCGCTCGCGCTATTTTGCGCCGGCGGTGGCTTTGGCGGCGGCGGCCTTCGGTCTGTTCGCGGTCCGCTACCTGATCACCGGAAGCCTGGATTTAAGGGCGTCGCTGGCGCAGGTGGTGTACGACAATTTCTTCACCAAAAACGCCGAGGCTCGCAATCAGCTTCCGCCGCGAGCCAAGTTTGATCCGCAGACCGGTGCACCGAATCAGGAGACTCCGTCGCTTCAAGCCGACCGCCAGCCGGAAGACCTGCTCGATTCGCAGCAGCAGACCGATTCCGCCAACACCAACGGCGACAACTCCAAGACTGCCGCGGAGGAGGGAGATAAGAAGAAGGGCGACAGCTCCGGGCCGAACAAGGGCAAGGAGGATCCGACGGGCAAGGGCAATGAGGCCCAGGATCAAAAGGACCAGCAGCAATCGAACGACGCCAAGAATGGCGAGCAGAAACAGGGCAGCCAAAACGGCAAGTCCTCCGCGAACCAGAAGAACGACAGCCTGCTGAACAAAATGAAGGACGCTTTGTCCAATCTGATGGACAAGATGAAGCAAGAGGCTTCGCAGGGTTCGAAGTCGGACCAATCGCAGCAAGACGCTTCGGACCGCAAGCAGGATCAGGGCGACAAAGGCGACAAGGCCAAGGACGATCAATCGCAGGCATCGGCGAAGGGCGATCAAAGCCAGCAAGCCGAAGGCAAGCAATCCTCCGAGGCCGGCAACGATAAGAAAGCCTCCGACAAGCCGGCCGGGCAGGACGCCAAGAACGGCATCGGCTCCGAGGACGGCCAGAAAGCGATCAAGCAGGCAGAAGAGCTGCAGGCCATGGGCAAGATCAGCGAGATTCTAGGCAAGCGTTCGGCGGCGGTGAGCGGCGAAGTGATGGTGGAAGTCGGCTCCAGCAAACAACAGCTCAAGACCCCTTGGGCGCAGACCCAAGCCAACCACTCCAACGCCGGCGGCGAAATTCATCGCGACGAGATTCCGCTGACCGAGCAGCAGTTCATCGAGCGGTATTTCGAAGAAGTGCACAAGCCCGCTGCGGCGCCGGCAGCGGGCTCATCCGACCCGTCGCAAGCGAGCCCGGCTCAATCCGATCCTACGGCCAAAAAGTCCGGCAACGGTTGACGTCCGCACAGGCGGCCTGCGTGGCACTACCTATGAAATCGCGCCTCGGTCTCCTGGTTGTTTTGGCTGCTTCCGCGTGCGCCCACCCCATGGGCAATTTCAGCGTCAGCCATTACACGCGTCTGGAGGCGACATCGAAGGGCGTGGAAGTGACCTACGTGCTCGACCTGGCCGAGGTGCCGGCGTACACGCTCTTGCGGGACTGGGGGCTCGACGCCAAGAGCCCGCAGGCTCAGCTCGAACAAAAGGCTGCGGAGCAGGCTCGGACCTGGGCGCAAGGGCTGGAGTTTCATTCCGCGGGAACATCAGTCGAGCCGAAGTTCTTGAGCGCGGCGATCCGCATTGCGGACGGCTCGGGCGGGCTGGTGGTGGCGCGCATCCGCTCGGTTTTCGAGTTGGCGGGAATCAAATCTCCGCTGACGTTCGAGGATCACAATTTTCCGGATCGAGCCGGATGGAAAGAGATCGTGATCGGCTCCGGCACGGGCACTGAATTGGTCAGCGCGAGTCAGGGCGGCACGGATCGAAGCAACGCGCTGACCGAATATCCGCCGAATCAAACTATTGCGCCGCCACAGGATTTGCGAGCCGCTCTCGAATGGCGGGTCGGCGGCTCACCCGTTTCGCGCGGCGCGGCCAAAATTGTGCCGATCGGGCAGCCGGAGGCGGTGGGCCCTCCGCCCACCGCTGCGCCGTCTTCGGCTCCGCAGGCGCCCCAAACTGCGGGAAGCGCGGTGAAAAACGATTTCCTTTCGCGGTTGCTGGCCAAAGACCACATCGGATGGCAATGGATGCTGCTGGGGCTGTTGGCGGCGTTCGGTATCGGCGGAGCGCATGCGCTAGAGCCGGGTCATGGAAAAACGCTGGTGGCCGCGTACCTGGTGGGCTCGCGCGGAAGCATGAAGCATGCGGCGATTCTCGGCGGCGTGGTGACGTTCACCCATACCATCAGCGTGTTCCTGCTCGGTCTGACGATGCTGCTGCTCTCGGCGTCGGTGGTTCCCGGCAAGGTGATCCGCGTTCTGGAAGCTGCGTCCGGGCTTTCCATCGTGGCGATTGGCGCGGTGATGTTGATCGAACGAGTGCGGCGGCTGCGCTCCGCCGGCCATTCGCATCCTCATCGCCATGATCACCCACATGCACATGCTCACCCCCACGACCATCATCACCACGATCACGTTCACGATCGCCAGCACCAGCACGAACACACGCACGACCACGGACCGCAGGGCCATTCGCACATGCCCGGAGGCGACATCACCTTCGGCAGCCTGCTGGCTCTCGGCGTCAGTGGAGGCCTGGTGCCTTGTCCTGCCGCGCTGGTGATTATGCTGGCGGCCATCGCCTTCGGACACACCGGCGCGGGCTTGGTCCTCCTGGTTGCGTTTTCGCTCGGATTGGCGGGCGTTCTGATGGTGGTCGGCATGCTGGTGCTGTATGCGAAGAACTGGCTGCCGGACCCCTCCGCTTCCAGCCGCCATCCTTTCTTCCGGCTGGTCCCGGTGCTCTCGGCCATCGTGATTCTGTGTCTGGGATTGCTGATGACGGGCGTTTCCTTGGGCTGGGTTCGCCCTGGGTTAGCGGTCTAGCTGAAACCCCGACGGCCTTAGCCAACAGATTCGCGGCGTACTGTAAGCACAAACCCTAGTGGGAACCTAAGGGGTTTACTGCGTAGTATTTCTGTCCTAGCCAACGTAGCATGGGAATCGATGTCATGGTCCGATGACATGCGTTGTCTTTACTGCGACGGGAAGCTCCCGTTGTACCGCAAGATTACGCACGGCCAATTCTGCTCCACCAATCACCGCAAGGCGTATTGGCAGGAGCAGGAGCGGCTGGCTCTCGAACGCCTGCACCAGACCCACACTTCGCTCAAGGCGATGCGTCCGGCGGCGGTGGAATCGATTCTCGGCCCCTCCGTTGCACCCGAAACAGAGTTGAGTGGATTTGTTGCGGCCGCGCGGATCTGTCCGCAAGCGCAGGGCGCACCGTGGATGCTGGCCGCGGATCCTCTGATCTACGACATGGAGCTCGACCCGGGCAAGCCGGTCTGGACGGCTCCGCAACCGGCCGCGCGCAGCCTTCGCGGCGCGGGCCGCATCCGCTTGTTCCAGGTGTGGTTCGGCTCGGGCAGACAGGATGCGGCAGGATCGCTGAAGGTTCGTGGAGGCGATTTGGATCCGCGGACCGTCTCGTTGCTCCCGGTCACGTCGCTCGCGGTGACATCGCCGCGGGAAGTTTCCGCCAGTGCCGAGTTCGAAGTTCCGCCGGTTGCCCCGTTATTGCGGGCCCGGCGTAACTGCCACATTCCGCCGGCCGCTCCGCAAGCGATTTCCTTCGGATTGTGCGAGGCCTTATCGCCTCGCATGCCCTTGCCCCAGCAATGGCCGCATCTGAATCTCTCCATTGAGACCGCGGAATTGGAAGCGGTGCCGGAACCGGACGCACCAACGGCGGAGCATCTTTTCGCCCTCGACTCATTCGGACCGGCCAAGTTGAATCCGGCCAAATTGAATTCGGATGACGAGCCGGTGCAGGTGATGTTGGAACCGCTCGAATTCGCCCTGGCGACGGTAGCCTTCCCCGACCCCGGAGGTGTCCGGGCAGCGAGCTTCGCGACCGTTGCTGGACGGGTCCCCTTCCCGCCGTTCCAGGCCACCGCTCCTCAAAACATTTCTGCCGAGCCCCGTGCGATCGCCGCGGCCACGCAGCCGGCTCCGGTGCACCCCAACCTTGCGTTGGCGCCGCGTCCGGCTCGTTTGGGAATGGGCCGCGGCAGCCGTTATCCGGTGCAGTACCGGCACAGCAGCGCCCCGGCCGATCACGCCGGCCCCATGGACTTCCCCGTTCTTCCGGCGGATATCGCGCTGCCCGCGGTTCCCCCGGCGGCCCCAGCCGCTCCCGGCGCATTGTTCGACATGATCGTTCCGGAACCGGCCGGCATGGTCCGGCTCAAGGTGCGGCTCAGCAAGGGTGTCAGCCGGCCGATTCGCCCGCTGCTGTTGGACATCGCCACGATTCCGCAACCGCTGCGTACCGAACACCGCATTCTTTGCTCCGGCCTGGAGCCGCTCGACGCCAAGCCGGTCTCGGACGAGTTTCAAACGGACGACACCAGCAACGTGTCCGGTTTTTCCGCTGTTGCGGCGAAGGCACACCTGTGGACTCGCGCGGCCGGCCTGTGGAAGCTGGCTCCGCGCGATTTGAAGATGTTGGCATTTGCGATTCCCGCTCTGCTGGCGCTGGCGTTCCACCGCCAGTTGCCCAAAGTTCACGTGGCCGCTCCGGCCGTTTCCACCGCGCAGTTCCGCACCAGTCTACACAACGTGGTGAACACGCAGTTGAGCAGCATGCGGCAGGCGGTGGTGGAGCGCGCCGGGATTGCGCTGGATGACGACTTCCGCTCCGGCCTGGATGACTGGTCCAGCCGCGGGGACGCCACTGCCGAGTGGTCGTTCGACCCCGCCGGCTTCGTCCGCCCCGGTCCGCTGGCGTTGTACCGTCCCTCCATGAGTTTGAGCGATTATGAGTTCCAATTCCTGGGAATGATCGATAAGAAGGCCATGAGTTGGGTGGTGCGTGCTACCGACTTCGACAACTACTACGTGGTCAAGCTGGAGGTGCTGAAGCCCGGCCCGATCACTACGGTGGGTTTGACCCGCTACGCCGTGATCAACAACAAGGCGGAAAACCGAGTGGACACGCCAGTAGAACTGGAAGCGCAGCCCGACACCTTGTATCGCGTCAGTATGGATCTGGACGGGGCGAATTTCACGCTGATGATCCAGGGCCAGATGATCGATTATTGGACAGAGCCGCGGCTGATGCACGGCGGCCTCGGCTTCTATACCGCTCCTGGCGAGGAAAGCCGCATACGCTGGGTGGCCGTCCGGCACCAATACGACATGCTGGGGCGCCTATGCGCGTACCTGGCGCCCTACGAATCTCCAACCACGAACGGGAGCTGGTAAACAATCATGAGTGGACGCAAGAATGTAAACGGTGCTCCGGTGAACGGCAAGGCGGCTTCGCCCTCCTTGGCCCGCGCGGTCGCCCTGCACTTGGAAGGCAAGCGGAAGGAAGCCCTCCGCGAGATCAATACGGCCATCGAGGGCGGCGAGGAAACAGCCGAGGTTCTGGCCGCGAAAGGCCACATCCAGTTTGAGCTGGAACAATACGACGACGCCGTCAAGACGTATGAGCGGCTGATCTCAATGGCGCCGAACCATCCCACCGCCAGTTTCAACCTGGGCATCTGTTATGAGAAGGCCGGGCGCTGGCAGGAAGCCACGGACTCCTTCAACAAGGCCCTGTCTTCCGATCCGCAGCGCACCGAGGCGAATCTCGGACTCGGCATTTGCCTGCTGCATCAGGAGAAGCCGGAGCCGGCCATCCCTTGCTTCGACAAAGTTCTGGCCAAGCAACCGGACCTGGAATCGGCGCTGTTCGGCAAGGCCGTCTCCCTGCAACTGCTGTGGAAGTTCGATGAAGCCACGGCGCTGTACCTGAAGATTCTGGAAAAGAATCCGCAGTCGGAGGAGTGCCTGGTGAACCTGATCACCATCGGCATGGCCCGCAAGGATCACGATTCCATCCAGCAGTATTCGGAAAAGCTGCTGGCGATGCGCCCCTTCTCGCAGGCCGCCTTGGAAGGCCTGGCCACCTGTGCGTTCCATAGCAACGATTTTGAAGCCGCCTCGCGCTATTGCTCCAAGCTGGTGGAATTCACGCCCGATCATTTCGAGCGCTGGTTCAACCTGGGCGTCGCCGAGCAGAAATGCAAGCGCATTACAGAGGCCGCCAAAGCGTACTCCGAAGCTGTCCGCATCCGTCCCGACGCCAAGCAGGCTCACGTGAACCTGGGCATCGCGCGGCAGGAGCTGGGCGATCTCAAGGGCGCCCGCGAATCCTATGAGCGCGCGCTGCAGATCTCGCCGGATCTGGCCGACGTGATTTACAACCTGGCGGGCGTGTTGGAGCAACAGGGCGAAAAGGAAGAGGCCGAGCGCCTGTATGTGAAGCTGCTCAGCCGCAACCCCGAATGGGAAGACGCCTGGTTCCGTCTGGGCTACATGAGGTTGCAGCGCGGTGACCACCGTGGCGCGGCCGAGGCGTTCCAGGCTTGCGTCCGCAAGCGGAGTCCGTGGCCTGAGGCGCAGTTGAACCTGGGCCTGGCGTACTGGAACATCGGCGACCAGGAAGGCGCGGCCAAGGCGTTCGAAGGCGTGCTCGAAAGCGATCCCGCTTCCATCGACGCTCTGCGTGGGCTGGCGGCGCTGGCCGTGGAACGCGAGGAGCTCGACAAAGCCTTGGACCTGCAGGCCAAGCTGATCGAGGCTGGGGAGCGCACTCCGGAGCTGTTCTACAACACCGGTCTGCTGTTGCAGAAATCCGGCCAGATCGAAGACGCCATCCGCCTCTACCAGGAAGCGCTCACGGAGCGCCCCAACTTCGCCGAAGCCCTGCTCAATCTGGGCCACGCGCTAAAGGCCAAGGGCGACGTCGACCAGGCTCGCACTTATTGGAAGCAAGCCCTGGAGCAGAAGCCCGAGCTGGCCGCCGGATATTTCGAACAGTAAGGCGCTACCGCGAGACGGGGGCCCTTGCGCTTTTAAGCGCCCGCACTTCTTGCGGCGTAAGCAGTCTGGTCTTGCCGATCTCCAGATCGCCAATCTCAATTCCGCCGATTCGGGTGCGCACCAGTTTTAACACCTTTGCGCCCAGAGCCTCCACCATACGCCGCACCTGGCGGTTGCGGCCTTCCGTAATCGTAATCTCGAAAAACGTAAAGCGGGCCGAATCGCGAACGCGCCGCACCTCAGCCGGCCGGGCGGGACCATCGGACAGTTCAATGCCGTCGCGCAGCCTCTGAAGCTGCTCCTCGCTCAGCAGAGCCGACGCCTTGACAAGGTACGTCTTTGGTACATGCGATTCCGGATCGGTCACGTGGTCGCCGAAGGCCGTATCGTTGGTCACAAGCAGCAATCCGCTGGTGTCCTGATCGAGCCGGCCGGCGGGGAACACCCATTCGGGTACCTCCTTGAGCAGTTCGTAAATGGTCGGTCTGCCCTGGGGATCTTTGTAGGTGGTCAAGTAGCCCTTGGGCTTGTACAGCAGCAGGTGAATCTTCTTGGCGGCGCGGAGAGGCTTTCCATCAAACGTTACGCGGTCGCGCTGTGGATCGAACCACGCGTCGGGATTACCGGCTCTGCGTCCGTTCACGGCGACGCGGCCCTCGCCGATCCACTTGCGAGCCTCCGTGCGCGACCCCAGCCCCGCGCGAGAGAGAATGCGGTCGAGCGTTTTCTTGACTCGGTTGGACGCCTGCACCACTATCAACTATTCCACAGTCTTCTCGCGCCGCCGGGCGAATGCATCATAATCTTTAGAACAACTCCATGTTAGAGTGCGTCCCTAATTTTTCCGAAGGCCGCAACCTGGGTGTGGTGCGCGCCATCGTCGATGCGATTCAATCGGCGCCGGGCATCCTTCTGCTCGGCTGGGAGGCCGACCCCGATCACAACCGCAGCGTAGTGACTTTTGCCGGCCAGGCGGAAGCCGTGGTGGAAGCCGCCGTGCGAGGAACCGGCAAAGCGTCGGAGCTGATCGATCTCTCGCGTCATCAGGGCCAGCACCCACGGGCCGGCGCTGCGGACGTGGTGCCGTTCATCCCGCTCGGCGGCGTGCCGATGCGCGATGCGGTCGAGGCCGCGCACCGCGCCGGAGAGCAGATCTGGAGCCGTCTCGGCATCCCGGTTTACTTCTACGGCCACGCCGCGCGCGCGCCGCAGCGCCAGCGCCTGGAAAAAGTCCGCCGCACCGGATTCGACGGCGCTCCGCCGGATCTCGGTTCCATCGCCGCTCATCCCACAGCAGGCGCGGTGATGGCGGGAGCTCGCGGCTTTCTGATCGCCTATAACGTCGATCTGGAAACGCAGGACGCCGGTATCGCCAAGGAGATCGCCCGCCGCATTCGCGAATCCTCCGGCGGCTTCCACGGCGTAAAAGCGATGGGGCTGTACCTGGCCGCGCGCGGTTGCGCGCAGGTCTCCATGAATCTGGTCGATTTCGCGAACACGCCGCTTAACCAGGTTTTTTCAGCGATCGAAGAACACGCGGCCGAGTTGGGCGCCGGCGTGCGCGCGGGCGAAATCATCGGATTCGTTCCCTTGCAAGCCTACACCATGGCGCCGGCGTTCTTCCGCCGCGCCGCGAACTTCAACGACTCGCGGATTATCGAGACGCGCGTCGGCCAGTTGCTACACTCAAAATGAGTGCTGGTAAGTATTGAAAATCCCGCGCCGCGGCCTGCCTGGCTGAGGGCGCCCGCGCCGGTCGGCGAAAACTACCGCAGCCTGAAGCAACTGGTCCAGGACCTGAAGTTGCATACGGTGTGCGAGAGCGCGGCTTGTCCCAACGTCGGCGATTGCTGGAACCGCCGCACCGCGACGTTCATGATCCTGGGCAACGTCTGCACCCGCCGCTGCGGATTCTGCGCGGTGCAAAAGGGCGGGCCTCTGCCGGTGGATTATGACGAGCCTCGCCGCGTGGCCGAAGCCTGCGCCGCTCTAGGGCTCAAATTCGCGGTGATCACCAGCGTCAATCGCGACGATCGCAAAGATGGCGGAGCCGAGCTGTTCGCGCTGACCATCCGGGCGATTCGCGAACGCTTACCCGCGTGTGGCGTTGAGGTGCTTGTCCCCGATTTTCAGGGCTCGCACGCGGCCATGGACGTCGTGCTCGAAGCCGCGCCCGATATTCTGAATCACAATACGGAGACGGTGCCGCGCTTGTACCGCCAGGTGCGGCTGGGCGCGCGCTATGAGCGGTCGCTGGATATGCTGGCGTACGCCAAACAGGTGAGCCCGTCGACGCCTACCAAGAGCGGCCTGATGCTAGGCCTGGGCGAGACCATCGATGAAGTCGCCGTGGTGATGCGCGATTTACGGGCGTCAGAGGTCGATATTCTCACCCTCGGCCAATATCTGCGGCCTTCGCCTAAGCATCTGCCGATTCTGCGCTACGTGGCTCTGGAAGAATTCGCGGAATTGAAGCGCCGGGGCTACGAGATGGGCTTTCGCCACGTCGAGAGCGGGCCGCTGGTGCGCAGCTCCTACCACGCTGCCGATGCGGTCGCGGAGCACCGCTAACCTACTTTTTTGCCGCCAGATCGGTCACTGCGTCCCAGTAAAACTGCACGTGTTTGTAGACCGCCTCTTCGAGTAGACGCTCCTGGTCGCTGTGCGCGCCGAAGCCTTGGGGCGGGTCTTCTTCATCCACCATCGGGCCGACTCCGTAACACGCCACTCCCTTGGCGCGCAGGAATGCCATGTCGGTCGCGCTGGTGTTCATCATCGGCGCGGTAGAAACGCCGTAAATTTTCCGATACGCCGTCTCGATGGCCTTGTACGCGTCCGAACCCAGCGGCGAGGGCGGCGCGGCTGGACGGCCGTTGGCTTCCATCGGCACGATCTCTACCGCCGGATCGGCGATCACCTGCTTCATCAGCTCGCGGAACCTGGCAATGTCTTCGTCCGGCAGGGCGCGAATGTCCAGCGTGGCTTCCGCCTCCGACGGAATCACGTTGATCTGGAATCCGGCCTTCAGAATGTCGGCTGAAATGGAGGTGTGGAGCATGGAATATCTCGCCGGATCGTTCACCGCCAGCCATTCGCGCGCCGCCGGAGCCTGATTCGGATCCAAGAGTCCTCGATAACGGGCGGCTTCCTCGGGCGAGCTCACCGCAGCCAGCTTCTCGAAATACGTCCGCGTGGTGTCGTTCAAGCGCATCGGCGGATCCCAGGCCGCCAGCTTCGCCACGGCCTGCGCCAGATGCACCACCGCGCTCTGCCGCATCGGCCGCGAGCCATGCCCCGCCGGGCCGTGCACCACCAGGCGCGCCGGCATCGGCCTTTTCTCAGCCGTCTGCACAAACGCGACGCGAGCCTTGCCGTTCAGCCGGTCCACGCCTCCGGCTTCAGCCAGGCAATACTCGGCGTCCAGTTCGGGCCAGTGCTCGGTCACCAGATAATCGATGCCGACCGAGGTGTTGGCTTCCTCGCCCGCTTCGGCAACAAAGATTACGTCGCGGTCGAGCGCCATTCCCGAACGTTTCAGCAGCAGCGTCGTCATCAACGCGGCCGTCAGGTCGCTGCGATCGTCCAGAGTTCCACGGCCGTACACGTAGCCGCCGTTGCGGGTCGCGCTGAACGGGCCGAAGATCCACTTTGATGGATCCACCTGCACCGTGTCGGTGTGGCCCATGATGATTACCGGCCGCTTGGCGCCGTCGCCTTTGATTCGCGCGATCAGATTCGCGCGCGCAGGATCCTTCGCCGCCACCGTCACCGGAATGCCGTCGCCTTCGAGCACCTGGCGCAGATAGTCCACGGCGCGGGTCTCATTGCCTGGCGGATCAGTGGTGTCCAGCCGCACCAGCGCCTGGTAGTGGCGCATGGTTTCTTGGTTGACCTGATTCCAGTCCGGGGTTTGCGCGATAGCCGGAATGCCGGCGGCGATCGTTAGAAGCCGGCACAGGGCCGGCCCGGCCCCCAGAACAGCCAGGAACCGTGGCCTTATTCCCCGGGCCAGGTGTAGTTCACCCGCTGCGGGTTGTGCCGGCGAAGTCCTCAATCGAGGCGCAACCAGAAAGGGCGCGAGTTGCAGCGTCATGGACCGATTGTAACCGGCTTTGGTTTGAACCAGCTCTGGCGTTGCCAGGAACCGCCGCTGCGTGCCGGGCTTACGCGAATTCGACGGCGCCGGTTTCCTTGGCGATCCAAGGCGCGATGTAGACCGGGGTGTTGATCAGTTCCACATCTTCCCGGCTCTGCTCCGCCAAAAACGTTACGCAGTGACGGTCGAGCAGCGTGACTTCACCCAAGTCCAGCTCGATGTGTTTCCGCATCCGTCTGGCGCGGTCAATCTCGCGCCGCAGCTCTCCCAGTCCAACACCGCTCATCGCGCCGGCCAGCGCGACCTTGATCTTTTCCTGACTCTCCGTGGAGACTTCGATCCTCATGGTCCTTCTTCCCTATTCTCCGGCAACGTAGGCGCTCGGAGCTGCGGTAAATCGGACAGCCAACCCTATGCCGATCGGCAAACTAACTTCTGCCTACGTCTAGGACAACCCCTGACACGCCAATTCGACCGTCGGATAAAAAGAGAACACAGTGTCCAATCTCGTTACATGAAAAGAATCCCGCACCGCTCCCGTCGCGCCCGCCAGACGCATCTTGCCGCCAATCTTGTTCAAACGGGAGTAGGCGTCGATAAACCGGCCGATGCCGGTGGAGTCGATGTGAGTCACGCCGTGCAGGTCGAAGATCAGGTTTTTGTGGCCTGAGGCAATCAGTTCCGGCACAAGAGCGGCCAGCTTCGCGCTTTCCTGCCCCAACAGGAGCTTACCCTTCAGAGTGATAACCGACCCCGCTGGTAGAAACTCGCGATGTTCCAGCGCCAGCTTGGGTTCCGGCAGGCTTGTGGGTAGCGAGCTCACAGCTTGAGAACTCCCCGGAAATGGTTCACCGTTCGACAGTTTACCATTTGTGCAAGACCTTGGCTCCGCGGGCCGATAAGGGCAGCATGAGGGCGGGGACGCGCCTTTAGCCTCGCACGCCCGCAGTGTCATGTTTGCGATCATTGGAATTGTCGTCGTGGTCGGCGCCGTGCTCGGCGGATACTTGATGGAGCACGGCCAAATCAAGGTGCTGCTCCAGCCCGCCGAGCTGATCATCATCGGCGGCGCCGGCTTGGGCACCCTGCTCATCGCCAATCCGCTCCCCACCGTAATTGCCATCGGCCGGGGGGTGCTGGCGGTGCTCAAGGGCAGCCAGTACACGCAGGCCTTTTACCTGGAAACGCTCAAAATGTTGAACGACCTGTTCATGCAGGCCCGCAAGCAGGGCATGGTCAAGCTGGAGGAAGACATCGAAAACCCGGAAAAGAGCCAGGTGTTCTCGAAATATCCGTCCTTTCTCGCCAATCATCATGCCGTCGCCTTCATCTGCGACACGCTGCGCATGTCCATCAGTGGAGGCGTACCGCCCTTCGATCTGGACCAGATGATGGAGATGGACATGGAAGTGCACCATGCCGAAGCGTCGCGGCCAGTCTCGGCGATGGCTACGGTCGCGGATTCGCTGCCCGGCTTGGGCATCGTGGCCGCCGTGCTGGGGGTGGTGATCACCATGCAGGCTCTGGGCGGACCTCCCGAAGAGATCGGGCACAAGGTCGCAGCCGCGCTGGTGGGAACATTCCTCGGGATTCTGCTGTGTTACGGGTTTTTGGGGCCCATCGCCGCCAATCTTCAAAAAATCCACGACGCCGAGTCCGATTATTTGCGCTGCCTGCGCCAGGGTGTGATCGCTTTCGTCAAGGGCTCAGCGCCGGTACTGGCGGTCGAGTTCGCGCGCCGCTCCATTCCCAATGAGCTGCGCCCGTCGTTCAAGGATTTTGAGACTGCCTGCCGCGGCAAACGCGAGGCGAGTACGGAGGCCAAGTCGGCATGAACGCCCAGAACACGCCACCCATCATCATCGTGAAGAAAAAGGCGCCGCATTCCGGCCACCACGGTGGCGCCTGGAAGGTGGCCTACGCGGACTTCGTCACAGCCATGATGGCGCTGTTCATCGTACTGTGGCTGCTGAATTCGAGCGAAAGAATTCGCAAGGCCATCAGCGCCTATTTCCAGGACCCTTCCGGCACCGGCCAGCAATCCGGCAGCGCTACCACCGGCACCGGCGAAACGGTCTCGGTCAATAAAGACAACATGGATAGCCTCAAGGAGCAACTGGAACAGGCGCTCAAGAAGAGTCCGGAATTCGAAAAACTCAAAGATTACGTGCAGATGAGCGTCACCGGCGAAGGCCTGCGGGTGGAGCTGCTGGAGAGCGAAAAAGGAGTGTTCTTCGAATCCGCCAGTCCGGTCCCCACCGGGGCCGGGCGCGAGCTGTTGATGCGCCTGGCCGATCAGCTTCGCACGCTCCCCAACGATCTCCTGATCGAAGGCCACACCGATTCCCGGCCTTTCGCCGGCCGGCCCGATTATTCCAATTGGGAGCTGTCCTCGGACCGCGCCAACGCCGCGCGGCGCCTGATGGAGGGCGACGGGCTACGCCCCGGCCAGGTCATCCAGGTGCGCGGCTTCGCGGACCACAACCCCCGCGACCGCGACCACCCCGAATCCGCCTCCAATCGCCGGATCTCGGTGATCGTTCGCTACCAGAACACTCCCGGCGATCCTGACGAAGCTGCCCACTCCGAGAATTCGCCTGAGGCGAAGCCTTCCGAGCACAGGGAGCAACCATCGCGGTAGCATCGGACATGCCGCCGGTTTTCGCGAAGCTCAATTTGAAGGACCACACGCGGATCGCCGTGCTGAGCGCGCCCGCGAGCTTCGAGCCGGAGCTCGCCGCGCTGGGTGGCGTTACGATCGCTCGCGATTTGAAATCCGCCGGCGACATCGAGTTCGTGCTGGCTTTCGTCACGAAGCAGAAGGAAGTGGACGTGCTGGCGAAACCAGTCTCGACAAAGGCCCGGGGCGACGCAGTGGTCTGGTTCGCCTACCCGAAGGGCACGTCCAAGAAGTACCGGAGCGAAATTAATCGCGACAACGGCTGGCAAGCCCTCGGCAAGGCTGGCTTCGAGCCGGTGAGAATGATCGCGATCGATGAAGATTGGTCGGCGCTGCGCTTCCGCCGTGCGGAGTTCATCAAAACGCTCACGCCGGGCAAGGAGTGATGGATGCGGGCTTCGCGACTGCATCGACTCGCCGCCTTCGGGCCATTCTCCAGTGCCCGAACCATTTGGTAAGCTTGTAGGCGACTCCCCCACAATTCAGGGCCCGATGCCGATTCGATATACTCCATCTGCCCAAACAGGTGAACGCGGCATTGCTCTTGTCAGGCGGATCACGGCCGACTCGGGTGCGATTTTTCGTCCCTTCGAGGTAGCGGATCTCGGGATCGATGCAGCCATCGAACTGCTTACGGATCAGCGCGAACCGAGCGGAGACATCGTTCTTGCGCAGATCAAAGCCGGGGCATCGTACATACGCGGTGGACGCTTTTATCTGGATACCGACAAAGGGCACTTCCAAGCCTGGTCCAGATACGCACTCCCAGTCGTCGGCATCGTCTGCGACATCGAGACTAACGAAGCGAGGTGGGTCGATGTTTCCGCGCGCCTCCGCGAGCATCCCGATGTTGTTGGGCGTGGCCCTTATAGCGTGGAAGCTCCACAAGCGCAGGTTTACTCTGTCGCTGCGTTCCCCGCCTTTATCCGCAGGTTTCGCCGCGATCAGACCGCCTCTACGCGTGTGGATGCTACGCCCAATCTCCTGATCCGCCCATGGGAGCAGACCGACGCGAAGCCAACACGCGCTCTGCTCACTGTGATCGCTCCGGATTATCCGGCGTTCGATACCTGGCTCAACCGGCAATTCGCCGATCCGAAGTCGAGCAAAAAGGTCGTTGCCATCAATGATGTGATCGCAGGGTTTTCAATGTGGCAACGTAAGGACGAGCGGAATGTGAAATTGCAGACATTTATCGTCGGAGCTCCTTATCGGGGCACCGCTATAGGCCAGCACCTGCTGTATCATGAGCTGCGAACGTGGGCCGCTGATTCATACATCGAACGGGTGCACGTTACGGTTGCGAGCAGTAAGGCAGACCTAATTAGGTACTTTCACGCGTTCGGCTTCCGAGTTGAAGGATTCTCTCCTAACCGATACCCGAGAGCCGCTGCCGAACTCGTAATGTCCAAACACCTACTGAGACAGACCATTCGAAAAGCGGAAGATCTTGATGGCTTGGTCTCCAAATTGTGCCGTGAATACTGGGGCCTTAGCGATAACGCGCCATCGCGCTTTGGTGTCGATGAAGCGCACCTGGCCATTCCGGCAAGGTTTCCTGGGCTGACCGTTGAGGTCAATCGGTCGGAGGCTACCGCAATCCCACGGATTTTTCTGGCCGATACGGGCGGGCGGCGAGTGCTGAGTCACGACGATGAATCCCTCATGCGAGAGTTTTACCCTCTCCGCATCCATCTGAAGAAGAAGCGCTACGTCATCATTCCGATATACCCCCATTGGGTCGCCGCGATGCTTTCCACAAGCGGACCCGGCACGCCTCTTAAGCTGCGAATCGATCACGTCTATTACTGCTATCCGAAAGTCACCAATCTGACAAGGGGAGATTTGGCCATTTTCTACGAAACGAAATCAGGCGGCGGCACCGGCGCCGGAATCGGAGCGGCCGTCGTTCAGGACGTGGCAACCGATGAACCGGCCAAACTATTTCAACGGTACTCGGACCTGGGCATCTACACACTTGACGACATCGCCAACCACGTGAATTCTGCAGGGACTGCGATGGCCATCAAATTCTCGCTGTTTGAATACTTCCAACGTCCCGTTCGCCTCAGCCGAATCCAGCAGCACATTCAAAATAGGGCGACGATGCAGGGGCTCACTCCAATCCGGCGCGAGGGCTTTGAAGCGATCCGTTCGGAAGGGTTAATCTCAAATTAATGAGCGCAGCGGCAATCCTCTCCATCAGGCCTACATACGCAAACCAGATTCTGGCGGGCTCCAAAACGATCGAGCTGCGCAAATCATCGATGGGCCTATGCAAGGGCGATATCGTACTCGTCTACGCCTCTGCGCCGGAACAATGCATCGCGCTGTGGTTTCGAATCAACAGCATCGAAGAAGCCACGGTCCCGGAAATGTGGGAGCGCCACAAGGACCATCTCGGCATCAGCCACCGGGATTATGTTGAGTACTTTGCTGACACCGATCTGGCAGTCGGTCTGCACATCGGCGAGGTCCATCCGATAGCACCGATTCCGCTCCGCCAGATCGAATCGTTGGTGCCGGGCTTCGTGCCGCCACAGGGGCTGATCTGGCTCCGTGATGAGGCCGGCAGATTCGCGCGACTTCTATCGCAGCTCTCCACGCCGCTGCCTGCCGCCGTATTCCCGCAACGCAGTCTTCTCCTCGAACTGTAGACCTCTTCGGACTGAGCCTGTTGTGAGCGTAGAAGCTTGCGCTGCCCGCACTCTAGAGTCGCTTGGCCTTCAAAAAGAATCTCTCAGTCGCGAGAAATCCTGCTGCTAATAAGTCGACTATGGATCGAATCCAAGGCCAATTCTTGTATGCACCGAATAGAACCGCCAACACTCCTGCAGTCGTCCCGACGGACAGGAGCTTATTCCGGACAACGAAATGCGAGCTCTGGACCCAGACGGCACCGCTGACCTGCAGTCCATACGTATTCACGAGGACCGCGAGGAGCACGATGAAGAGGGCCGCCCGGATGTGGTTCTCAAGCGGGATGAACCCGTAGTCGCGGCTGAGATCCAGAAAAGCCAGAAACGGCGATGTTACGTTAACTGTCGTTTCGCTTCTCCAGTGATAGATGATCAGACGATTTCGGTGCGAGACGACAGGGCTTTGCCCGAGATAGTCTTCCCACGCCCTGTTTTCAAGTAAACGCAGGTACCGTAAGGGAGGGCTAACGCCACGCAGCTGCAGAAAATCGGGAGCCACTACAAGCAGATTCAGTTTTGCAATCGGAACAATTCGGCCTTTCAAAGCCCCCCACGTGCCAATTGCGACGGCCTCCCGAACATCAGAGACACGCAAGTCGATCAAGGCACCGTTTTTTCGCCAGAGAGATCTTCGCCATACCCAAGTGTTACCGGAGCGACTAATTCGGAATCTAGTTCTGACGTAAAGCTCCTTCTCCGCGGTAAGGCCTGGAGCGATTTCTAGCTCCCACTAGGAACAATCTGGCCCGCATTTGTCCTTAACGCGTCGGAATGAGTCCACCTGACCCAATGTAGCTGCCCGCTCGTTGTAAGTGATCTCGTTATCGGCGATCGTTACCGGGTTACCGAAGACCAGCTCAGCCGTTTGGGGGTGCATTAGTCGATCATGGAGATCCTCCGCAGCGTCCTCGGTTGTTCCAAATGGGAGAGCAAGCTGAATTTTATCGAGCGTTGCGGCATCGTTTCCCCTAAGGCGGAGGCCTATATCGCACACAAAGTTCTTATGACCAAGTAAGCCGCCCAGGCACCAGAGGTTAATATGACACTGAAGGACCTCGAACGAACTCTCGAGCTTCCCGATCACGGCGAAAAAGGCCATGAGCCTTATCTTATAAGAACGGGCCCGCGAGACACGAGCCGCCGAATCGAAGGAGTGCGGTACTTGGATTCAACCTGCGGCTACGGTTGACTGTGCTGGAGTCAGGTCGCCTACCCGTTTCACCCCGTTCACGTGGACATGCCGGTTTCGCGGCCCAGAAGTTTACTTCGCGGGCTGCTCCTGCAACTGATCTTCGGGGATGGGTGCGGCCGGCGTGTCGTCCGCGGGGCCGAAGGAGATCGCCGAATCCGCGCTGAACTTGCGGTACAGGTGAAACTCGATCTCGTTCCAAACCAGAGCGGTGTGCGAGCGGAAGCGGAGGTCGGCTTTCAGCGGCAATAGAAACTTTTCGCCGGAAATGTTGGCGAAATCATAATCCAGAACTTCGGTGGCGGACTGCACCGGAAAACTCGCCGGAATGTCGTCGCATTCCATGGTGATTCGCATCACGTGCAAGGTTTCGCTATCCGCGTAGACCAGCCCATGGTAGCCGGGCACGATCGTCTGGCCGCTCTGATCGTCCCGGATGGAATACTTCGAATACGGCCGCAGAATGCGGTAGCTGAACACGTGCATGCGCCGCCCGCGTAGGGTTGCCCAGCGCTCCCATTCGAAATGCGCCTGGGAGGAAGGCTCAAAAATATCCTCCAACATGCTGCCGAACTCACCTGAGGAGCGGTTGCCGCCCAACTGATCGTGGTTCACGCCCACTACCGGCTTGTTGTCGATCATCGACACTTTGTAGTCTTCGTGATGGTCCACGTAACTCAGGTGCTCCTGAATCACTCCGTCCGGCCGCCAGGATTCCGTGCCGGTGGGGTCGATGTGCCGGCGGGTCACTTGCGTGCAGATGAAGTTGGGCAGGCTTTCGACGTAGGCCAGCGCATTCTGGGTCACCTCCGCCAGCACGCGCTTTTGCTCCAGCGGATTGGGCGGCTGCAGCACGAGGACCGGCTTGGGCGGGGCGGGCGGAGGAGGCTCCGGCAGGCTGGCCGAGGCGGTCACCAGTTGTTTGAGTGCGGCGACGGTCCGAGGTCCGGCTCCCAAGCCTTGCAGATCTTCGACGGTCTTGGCATCCAGCCGATTGGTCAGCTTGATCCGTTTCACCACGTCAGCCACGGCGTGATCGTCCTGATGCAGTTGGATGGAGCTACGGATGAAGCTCACCAGTTGCGGTGCGGTCATCGGGCGCTCGCCCGCGGCGATCACCGGAGCGGAGCATGTAAAAAGCAACGCGGGGACAAGCAACGCGGCCAAGGCGAGCGTCGATCGCAGCCGGCTCATAACTCCTATTTTGACGCTTCGCGGCCTCGTTTGCTTTTCGTTTTAGACGATGCGGCCGGGGGGGCCGGCCGGGCCGCCGGCGCAGGCGGTCCCAGCGCCTTGTCCACAGCTTCGAGCAGCAGCGGAGCCATTACTCGATAGCCTTTGGCATTGGGGTGCAAACCGTCGTCGGAGAGATCCGCGCCCAACTGGCCGGTATTGTTGTCGAGCATGGCCGGGAAATAGTCCACGAACATGCAGCCGCGCTGCGCGCAGAACGCCTTCATCCAGTCATTCAACGCGCGAATGAACTCCACCGGATGCGACGGCGAGCGCTCGTAAGACGGGTCGATGTTCTTGTGCGCGTCGCTCACCGGCAGCACGGAGGCGAAAATCACCTTCATCCGCCCGGCCGCCGCCAGGTCCGCCAGCATCAGGTAATCGTCCTCGATCGCGGTCAGGGAAATCTCGCGCGCCAGATCGTTGGTTCCGGCCATAATCACCACCGCCGCCGGACGCAGGTCCATCACATCCTGCTTCATCCGGCCCAGCATCTGCGCCGCGATTTGTCCGCTGATGCCACGATTGATGAAATCGCGGTCCGGGAAATACTCATTCAGGCGCCACAGCTCCGTGATCGAATCGCCCAGGAACACGACTCGCGGCTTGTTCGCCTGCGGGGGCGGCAGCTTGCGGTTGTCTTCGGCATAACGGCCCAGATCGTCGATGTCCGCGGTCACGAGCTGGGCGTCCTTGCTGGCCAGCAGCGCGCGAAAATGCGCGTCCAGCCGTGCAGCCTCCTCGCGCACTTCGGCCAACTGTTGGCGAGCCACATCCGGGAACGGATAGGGCTTGGGAATCGCATCGGCCAGCTCCAGGTAGGCGCGGATATTCATCATCAGCGCATAGGTTGGCTGGCCGCCGTTGGGATGCAGCTTCAATTGTGTGCAGGCTTGCTTCACGTTCTCGATCACCGGCCCCACCGCCCTTCCCAGATCCGGGGCCGCGACACCGCCGGCGTCCATCAACTGCCCCGCGCGAACGCACAACGCATTCATTTCCGCGGTGGTCATCAACGCGCTGGGAGCCTGCGCCATCGCGATGCCGGCCGTGAAGACCATCCACAACGCTGCTCTCATCGATGCTCCTCCTTTTCCAGCGTCAGAGTCACGGTGCTGATCGGGAAGGTGGTGCGCAAGCGGATTTGTACGGGCAGGTGGCGGGCGTCGTCGCTCAGCCACATCCAGACATCGCCTTTGCGGGTGTACACGACGCCGTTCATCAAGTCGGTCTCATAGCGAATCGCCTGGAACACGCCCAGAGGAGTCTTGACGTCCTCGCGATCCAGGGCGGTCACCTTCACCGCCGCGTATTTTCTTCCGTCGCTCACCGGAATTTGCGCGGATTGCCCCACGCTCAGGTTCAGACCGCGCAGCTTGCTGACCGCGCCGGTCACATCCGCCACGCAATTGGGAATGTCGATTCCGGCCTGCTTGAGGACGCGATTATCGGCCAGGTCCCGCTCGACGAAAAATGCGTGATTCAGATTGCGATCGTAGGTGACGTCGGCCTCGTGATGACGCTTGCCTTCGAGCGACTCCATCACGCTCGAAGTCGCGCAGTGCTCATCTTCGAAATGCACGCGATACTCGTCGTGAATCTTCATCAGCGAGGAGACGATTCCGGCCGATTCCAGTTTCACCGTGGTTTCGAACGGCCACTTCTCGATGGTGACGATGCCCGCGCGGATCAAGCGCCATTCCACGCCCAGAACCAGTTTTTCGTCGGGCTCCGGATTGCCGGCGGTGAAGCTCTCGGACTGCCCGAATATCAGACAGCCGGCGGGGATCAGCGTGGCGAGCAATCCGCCGGTCAGAAAACGCATTCTTTACCAATGTACACTCAAATCGTGACCCGCATTCCCGGCCACCACTTTCTGCGCAACCTGGTGGAGCGCCGCGCGCTGGTGGCGCAACTGGTGCGCCGCGATTTTCAAGCGCGCTACGTGGGCTCGGCCGGAGGCTGGGCCTGGGGTGTGGTGCATCCCCTGGTGCAACTGGTGGTGTGGTACTTCATTTTCGTGGTCTGTCTCAAGGTCAGCATGCCGCCCGGCTCCGTCACCCGCAGTTATCTGCTGTTCCTGTTCGCCGGTTTTTTGCCGTGGATGCTGTTTCAGGAAACCGTGATCCGCTCCGCGAGCTCCCTGGTGGAGCAGTCCAATTTGATCACCCGCACCGTTTTCCCTTCGGAGATTTTGCCGGTGTCGGTATTTCTGTCTTCGCTGATCCACCACTTGATTGGACTGGGGCTGTTCGTGGTGTGCGCGGTATTCGTCTACAACACTCTTAGCCCGATGCTGCTCTTGCTGCCGCTGTACATGCTGTTTCTGGGATTGCTCGCGGTGGGAGTGGGATGGATTGCTTCCAGCCTCCACGTCTACCTTCGCGACACCGGTCAAGTGCTGAACGTCATCATGACTTTGTGGTTCTGGCTGACGCCCATTATGATTCCGGTGGAAAACATTCCTCCGCGCTTTCACTTCGTGGTCGCCTGGAATCCGATGTCATGGATGGTCAACGCGTATCGCTACCGCCTGATGGCTCCGAGCTGGCCGGGCGCGAAGGAGCTGGCTGTGCTGTCGATTTCATCGATCGGCGTATTCGTTCTGGGCGGCCTCTTCTTCCGCCATTTGAAGCGGGGCTTTGCCGACGTCTTGTAGCTGCGATACCTTTGAACTATGCGCACCGTGATTTTCGCGCTATTCTGCCTGACGCTCACCGCTCAGGACTTTCCGGTTGCAAAGCAAGCGGCTTTGGGGGCTGAACTCGTTCGCCAAGTCCGGCGTAACACAACTCCGGTCCAATCCCAAGCCATTCAAGAGTACGTATCGCAACTTGGCGTGAGGGTGGCTGCCGGCTTGCCTCCGGGTCAATTCCCGTTGGTTTTTCCGGTGGTCAACGGCTTGGAGAATCCGCTGCACGAACCCCTGATGTTGCCTGGGGGCACCGTTTTTGTTCCTCTTAGTCTCCTGGCTGCCACAAACGATGAGGCTGAGTTGGCCGGCATGCTCGCGCGGGCAATTGCCTACGCCTCTCCCGTCGTCAGCATTGGTCCAGGACAGATCCCTCTCTATTTTTGGGGCTCTCTTTACGAACCGATGCTTCCAGCCGCGGCGCTCGAAAGATGGCGTGCGACGGAGCTCGAGGCGGACAAGTCTGCTGTGGTTGCGGTCTCTGGCGCGGGTTTTGATCCTGCCGCCTTGCTCTCTTATATCGAGCGTGTGCAGCCGGCGGCCGGCGGTGTGCGTCCTGTGATTTCTCGACTTCCTCCGCTGGCTGAACGCTCGGCCGCGCTCACGCAGGCGATCAGCCAACTTCCCGCCCGCGCGACTTATATCGAGGACACCAGCGACTTTGCCGCCACCAGGGCCCTGGTCGAAGCCGAGCTCAAGCCCAATGCGCGCCCCCGGCCATCTCTCCAAAGGCGACCCTAAGGCTCCCGCGCTTCTCGCTCAACCCAGCGCAGTCCTGTGAGCCCGTCGATGCTCCGGGCGTTCTTCCGGCGCTCGTATTCGAGAATACCTTCGGCTCCCTTTTTCTCGGCCCAGCGCGGTAGTTGCGTGCGCTGTTCCTGAAACTCGTAGAGCGGCACGCCGAATCCGCAGGAATCGCTCACGCGCTCCACTTCGACGCGGATGATCGACCGAGTCGGTATGGCTTCCGGGCCGAGCTGGAAGCGCAGCTCCTCGAACCCGGCGTCTTGCGGCTCCAGCGCGACGCCGCGTCCGTGCAGCCGCACCACACGTGGAGAACCCACAAAGGCGCACAGCATGATTACGATGCGTCCGTTTTCGCGCAAGTGCGCGATGGTCTCGACGCCGCTGCCGGGATAGTCGGCGTAGGCGACCTCCCTCGGCCCTAGCACCCGCAGCGCCTCTATCCCCTTGGGCGAAACGTTCACGTGCCCGCCCGGTCCCGAAGGCGCCGTCGCCACGAAGAAGACGTGCTGCGCCTGGATGAACTCCCTCAACCGCTGATCGATCTCAACAAGCAAGCCCATTGCGAGTTAGGATGACCCTCGTGGCGTCCAAGATTCTTAAAGTTCGCCGGGCCGCTCTGTCGGATCTGCTTCATGGCAAGGCTGCGCTGACCCCGGAAATGGCGCTGCGGATCGAACCACCGGCTGCGCATGCAACCGGCCTACGACGTAGCGCAAACCGGCAGCTCGCGGAAAGATCGCCATCGAGCGTTACGTTCCGGCTTGAGAGCCTCGCCGCTTTTCATTTGCATCCATTCGCGGCTTTTACTCTTCCTTCGCGTCCGCTTCGCCCCACCATGTAAACTAAAAGTAATGGACACAACCCAGGAGTTCTATCGCATCAAGAAGTTGCCGCCGTATGTCTTCGCCGTCATCAACGAGATGAAAGCAAAGGCGCGCGCAGCTCAACTGGATGTGGTCGATCTGGGGATGGGCAATCCGGACGGCGCGGCTCCACGGCCGGTGGTCAGCAAGCTGGTGGAGGCCGCGCGCAACCCGCGCAACCACCGCTATTCGATGTCGCGCGGCATCCCGCAACTGCGTAACGAAATCGTCAAGCGCTACCAGCGGAACTACGGCGTTACGCTCGACCCGGAAAAAGAAGCGATCGTCACCATCGGAGCCAAGGATGCTCTGGCGCATCTGCTGTTCGCCGTCATCGGCCCCGGCGACGCCGTGGTTTCGCCCAATCCGTGCTATCCGATCCACCAATACGGCGTCATCATGGCGGAAGGGCACGCCTGCATGCTGCCCATGCCGACTCCCGCGGTGTTTCTGGAGCGGTTGCAGGATCTGTACCAAAAGTCGGCGAAGAAGCCGACGATGATCCTGATCTCCTTCCCGCACAACCCCACCACCCAGTGCATCGATCTCGAATTCTTAAAGGAGATCATCCGCCTGGCCGCGCATCACGGCACCATGGTGGTGCACGATTTCGCCTACGCCGACCTGGGCTTTGACGGCTACCGACCGCCCAGCATCCTGCAAGTGGAGGGCGCCAAGGAAGTCGCAGTTGAGATTTTTTCGCTTTCCAAGAGCTACAACATGGCGGGCTGGCGCGTCGGCTTTTGTTTGGGCAACGCGCGCATGATCCATGCCCTGGCGCGCATCAAGAGCTACCTGGATTACGGCGTGTTTCAGCCCATTCAGATCGCCTCCATCATCGCGTTGCGCGAATGCGAGGAGGACACGCACAAGATCCGGGCCGTCTACCAGAAGCGGCGCGACGTCCTGATCCAGGGCCTGAACCGCGCCGGATGGCCGGTCGAGCCTCCCCGGGGCACCATGTTCACCTGGGCGCCGCTTCCGGAAAAGTACAAGCATCTGGGTTCGCTCGAATTCTCGAAGTTACTGCTCGAAAAAGCTTTGGTAGCGGTCTCGCCGGGCATCGGATTCGGGCCGCACGGCGAAGGCTATGTCCGCTTCGCTTTGATCGAAAATCCCCATCGTACCCGCCAGGCGACTGCGAGCATCAAAAAAATGTTGCAATCCGGCTGATGCGATAGGCAAGGCAATTCTCCATATGGCCGCGCTCCCCGACCGATTCGCGGATACTCCACAGGCCCCTTTGATCGACTTGCGCGATCTTCAGCCGGAGCATCTCGCGCCTCTGCTCGAAGAAGAGATCGCGGCCTGGCGCCGCTCTCTGGATTGGGATTTCACGGCGTCGGCCGAATTGGTGCGCCGCTTCCTGCAAGTGCGCGCGTTGAACGGCTTCGCGCTGCTGGAAGGCGCGGGCCATAACACGCGCGTGGCCGGCTATAGCTACTACGTGGTGGAAGACGGCAAGGGGCTCATCGGAGACTTTTACACGCGCGAGACTGTGCGCACGATAGCCAACGAGAATCGCCTGATGGAGGCGGTGCTCGACGCGATGTGGAAGACTCCGGTGCGGCGTGTGGAGGCGCAACTGATGATGCTTTCCTCCTATGCCAACCGCGTGGCCCCCTTTCTTTCCCGGTTCCGGCAGTATCCGCGCCACTTTCTGCAAGCCACTCTGCCGGCAGCCGCGCTGGCCGCCCGAGCGCAGCCCGGCATTACCATTCTTCCTTGGACCAACCAGATGGGCGAGGAAGCCGCGCGCCTGATCGCCGGCTCCTACCAGAGCCACGTCGATAGCTGGATCAACGATCAGTACCGGTCCGTGGGCGGTGCGCTGCGATTTCTGAGTAACATCGTGCAATTCCCCGGCTGCGGCCTGTTCTTCCAACCGGCTTCTTTCGCAGCCAGGGACCCCACCGGGGCCTTGTGCGGAGTCTCGCTCGCCAGCCTGGTCGCCTCCGACGTCGGCCACATTACGCAGTTGTGCGTCGCGCCTTCCGAGCGCGGCCGAAGCCTGGGTTACGAACTCATGCGCCGCAGCATGGAAGCGCTGGCCGCGCACGGCTGCCGCAGCGTGACGCTAACCGTCACCTCTTCCAACCAGTCCGCCCTGCGCCTCTACCAGAGCATGGGTTTCCATCCGCGCCGGGATTTTGCGGCGTTCGTTTGGGAGATCGCGTAGCCTCCTTAAAACGCGCGGGATCATCGAGCCCGCTCACTGAGGCCTTCGGCCACCGATCTGATGAGCGTCCTAGCTTAGCTCCTGCTCCGCTGTTGGGCGAGGCGCGGAAGAACCTGCATCGATCTGCCCGCCTTCTTTTCAGCCCGACGCATTACGTAGAGGCTCTGAAGGTTTAGCCAGAACTCCGGGGTGGTACCGAAGAAGTGGGCGAGGCGGAGGGCATTGTCTCCAGTGATCGACCGCCGGCCGTTCAGGATGCTGGAGACGCGATTGGTTGGCACGTCGATCTTGCAGGCGAGCTCGGCGGCACTCATGCCTGGTTCTTTGAGTTCCTCGGTCAGGTGTTCGCAAGGTGAATCGCGGGTGTTGGCATCGCGTTCTCCTAGGGATAATCGACGATTTCTACATTTGACGGGCCGGGCGTTCCGCTGGGCCATTCGAAGCACCCGGCGATCAAGCTTCAAACGGGCCGCACGTTCGAATCCGGTGAACGCCTTCACGCGTTTGCCCGCCGCGGTAGCCAAGGATCATCCGCAAATATAGGCTTTCGTTACGCCTTACGTCAGCGTAACGTCCGGCCTCTACCGCGTCCTGGCCTGAGGTCCGCCCTGTGAACGTCCTGTTGTGCTCACCTGGCATTGCGGATTACACCAGCGCAGCGTCCTGAGCAAGATGCCATAGAATAGTTTCTATGCGCGTGCCCCCGGCGCTTCGGTGCGCCTTGTTGGTGGCTCTAAGTTTGGCCCCCCCTGTGTTGGCCCAGAAGCAGCCCTTCACCGTCGAGACGCTCCTCAAAATAGCCCGCATCTCCGATCCGGCACTCAGTCCGAACGGGCGGCTGGTCGCCTTTACGGTTCAGTCGCCCGATCTCGACAAAAACACCAAGCCCGAACAGATCTACGTGGTCTCGATCGACGGCTTCGCGCCGCCCCGCCAGCTCACCCAGGACGGCAGCGTGAATGAGCGGCCCCGCTGGTCGCCCGATTCGCGCCAGATTTATTTCGTTTCCAACCGCGGGGGCACGCAACAGATTTGGGTCATGGATGCGGACGGCGGCCATCCGCGCCAGATCACTCACCTTCCCACCGAGGCCTCCGGCGAGACCGTTTCGCCCGACGGCCGCAAGCTGGTGTTCCTCTCAAGCGTGTACCCGGATTGCGGCGCGGACAACACTTGCAATCAGCTCGCGCTGGATCGGGACGCGAAGAATCCAGTCAAAGCCCGCGTTTACACTTCACTGCTGTTCCGCCACTGGAATGAGTGGGAGGGCAAGCGCCGCCAGCACATCCTTTCGATGAATGTGGATGGAAGCGCGCTCACCGATCTTACTCCGGGCGACCGCGACGTGCCTCCGTTTTCGCTCGGCGGCCCGGATGACTACGCCATCTCGCCGGATTCGATGGAGTTGGCTTACGTTACCAACACCGATCCCAATCTCGCAATCAGCACCAATTCCGATATCTACGTTGTTCCCATCGAAGGCGGCGATTCAAAGCGCATAACTACCAATCCCGGCGCCGACGAATCGCCGCAGTATTCACCGGACGGCAAAATGCTCGCCTACCGCTCCCAGGTCCGGGCCGGGTATGAGAGCGACCGCTGGCGTCTGATGGTGCTCGACCGCGCAACTTTGCGAGCCACCAATCTCACGGAGGGCCTGGATCGCTGGGTGGGCAGCTTTACGTGGTCGCCGGATTCCACGCGCCTCTTTTTTACGGTCGAAGACCGGGGCCGCACCGGAGTGCAGATGGTGCAAGCCACCGGCGGAGGGTCGCGTAACGTGATTTCCGGCCCCTCCAGTCTCGACGACGTCCAGTTCACCTCAGACGGCCGCACCATGATCTACACCGCGGAAAGCGGATCGAGCCCGGCGGAAATTTTCCGCGCCAATTCCTCCGGCGGACCGGCCATCGCGCTGACGCATTTGAATGACGCGCTGCTGTCCCGCGCGCAACTCACGCCGCTAGAAGAAATCTCGGTGGAAGCCGCAGACTACGCGCGCGTCTCGGCATTTGTCGTCAAGCCTCCGGGCTTCAGCGACACCGAAAAATATCCGGTGATTTTTCTGATTCACGGTGGTCCGCAAGGGGCCTGGGGCGAGACCTGGACCTATCGCTGGAATGCGCAGGTCTTCGCCGGGGCAGGCTACGTGGTGGTGATGCCGAATCCACGCGGTTCCACCGGCTACGGCCAGAAGTTCATCGACGACATCAACGCCGATTGGGGCGGCAAGGCCTTTGACGACATCATGGCTGTGGTCGACTACGTTTCGGGCTTGAAATACGTGGACCCCGACCGTCTCGCGGCTGCCGGCGGCTCCTACGGCGGCTACATGGTGAACTGGATGCTCGGCCACACGACGCAATTCAAGGCGCTGGTCTCGCACGATGGCGTGTTCGATCTGCGCAGCATGGCCGCTTCCACCGAAGAGCTGTGGTTCCCAATGTGGGAATTCAAAGGCATGCCCTGGGATAATCCGGACCTGTACGCGAAGTTTTCCCCCAGCTACTTTGTGAAGGACTTCAAGACTCCTACGCTGGTGATTCACGGCGAGCAAGATTACCGCGTTCCCTTGAGCCAAGCGCTGCAATTATTCACCGCCTTGCAGCTTCAGCACGTTCCTTCGAAGTTCCTGGAGTTCCCCAACGAAGGTCATTGGGTTCTCCAGCCCGCCGACAGCGCGTTCTGGTATCACACCGTGCTCGACTGGATCTTTCAGTGGGTGAGCAAGTAGCGCGCTTAAGAAGCGACGCCCAACCCTGCCTCAATCCGTGATGGCGTGAAGGGCGACGATCGCCAGAAAGCCGCCCGCGGCCAGAGTAGCCAGCGCGATTAACAGCGTGGCTAAGTGAGTGCGCATCGTGGCGAGGACGTGGCGCGCGGCTTGGCGCAACTCCGCCTCGGCGGTCCAGCTTTGCGCGAGCATGGCGCAACCGCCGGCCAACACAGCCAGAGGAAAAGCGATCAAGAACAGCCATAGACCAACGTGAGTCCTGGCCGCGTACCAATCGACGATGTGCGCCGCGGTGCGCGCCGGTTCGTATTCGAGCGGCTGCCAGTTGCGCACGAACAAGGAGCTCATGAACAGGGCCGCCGGGAAGATCAGCAGCAACTCCGCGGCGGCGATGGCGCGCTTTAGGGCGGGACTCATAATGTACTTTATACAACAAAGGTTCTCCGGGCGCAAGCTTTTTCTATTGCCATGCGGCTTTGACCGGGACCCAGATTTCCACACCGCCCAATCCGGTGCGTGGGTCGAAATTCTCTCCGTAGACCTCCAGCCATGGCGCGTCCAAGGCGTGCAATCCGGCTAGGCCGTGCTCCCAAATCGCCTGGAACGTACCTCGGATCGCGGAGATGTGGTCGCGATGCTCGAACACAGCGTAGGTCTGCGCGGGAATGCGCAGGCGCGTGAATTCGGGATGTGAGGGGAACGCGCTGACGGCCACGCCGCAGAGGTAGTCAAACTTGCCGGTGTCTTCGGAATTGTAGATCACGCCGTAAGTCGTGTGGCCGATCTGGCCTTCGATGTTTCCGATGTAGGGACCGAAGCGGTTCCACAGAGGCGGGATTCCGGGATCGCCGGCGCGCTCACAATGCATCGACAACCCGAAAATCGAAAGTGTATCTGCCGCCACCAGACGCGGCGGAGTAAGTGGAGTAGTATTGGCGAGATTCATTCGTAATGGCTCCTGTGTGGGGATGGATAGATTTTGTGAGCGCGCCTGCTCCGGCGTCACGCCGAACTGCTGGCGGAACGCCCGCGTGAACGCTTCGTGCGAGCCGTAGCCCGCATCCAGCGCCACGGCGAGTATATCGGAAGCGCCGTCGATCAACTGCTTGGCCGCCTCGCCCAGCCGCCGCGCGCGGATATAGGCGGCGAGCGGCACTCCCATGGTGGAGGCAAAGGCCCGCGAGAGATGAAACTTGGAGACTCCAGCCCCTTGGGCGATCGTTTCCAGCGACAACTCTTCGCTCAAATGCGTTTCGATGTACCACAGAGCTTTCGACGTTACGCTCACGTTGACCAGCATAAACGGCTGCACGCGCCGGAGCTTGATAGTTCTTGCGGTTTCTGGAACAGTCAAATGTGATGCGTGTGCGGACAATCGCCGTGCTGACCGCCGTGGGCGCGCTCGCGGCCTGCAATCGTTCGCCCGAGGCGCGGTTACGGCACGTGCTCGCGACGCAGACCAGCGGGAGGATTCAATTGCCGGCAGGAGTTGTCGAAATTTCCGCCGAGCTGACGCTTGCGCCCGGAGCGCACGATCTGGAAATCGCCGGCGCGCCCCGCGGCTCAACGCTTAAGGCGAGCGCAGCGTTTCACGGCCGGGCTATCCTGGTGCTCGATCAAGCCAAGAACATCCGCTTGCACGAATTTTCGATCGAGGGTAATCGGGAGACTTCGCCGAAGAGGCTGGAAATGGCGCCTCCGGAAAATTACTTCCGCATGTGGTATGCGGATAACGGGATACTGGCCGATCGCGTCGACGGGCTCACGGTCAGCGGCGTCCATCTGGCTCACGTCGCCAACTTTCCGATCCTGGTCAGCCGGTCCATGGACATCGCGATTTCGAAAGTTGTCGTCGCCGATTCGGGCTCGCTCAATGCGATGGGCCGCAACAATTTGAGCGGGGGAATTCTGATCGAGGAAGGCTCGGCTCATTTCGAGGTCCGCAATTCGACGTTTCAAAATATCGCGGGCAACGCGTTGTGGACACACTCGCTGCGGATTACTCCGCGCCTTTCCGACGGCGTTTTCGCCGGCAATCACATCGATACTGTTGCCCGGGACGGGATTCAACTGGGCGCGGCGACTCGAGTCCGGGTCGAGAACAATACCATCGCCAACGTGGGGTTTCCGGTGAAACAGGTCGACGTGGAGCATGCGGGGACGCCAGCCGGGATCGATACCGCCGGCAACGTCGATGACTCGGTTTACCAAGGGAATAAGCTCTCCGAAATCAATGGAAAATGTTTCGATCTCGACGGCTTTCACGACGGCGCTGTTAGTGGCAACACTTGCATCAATCGCAAGCCGCCGGAATTTTACGCGTTCGGGCACTTCGGCGTGGTGATGAACAACACCGATCCGGGCATGCGCCCGCAAAACATCGAAGTCACGGGCAACACATTCGACGGGATGAAATTCGGCGGGCTGTTTCTGATCGGCGGCGGCCACAGGATCGCCGGCAACAAGTTCCTGAACCTGGACACGGCGGGCTGCAACGAAAGCGCGGCCAAATTCGGTTGCATCTACAAAAAGGACGAGCCGGAGATGCTCGAATCCGGCATCTACCTGGGCCGCGCCGCGGAGCATTCCGCCGACACTCGGGGCAACGTTATCGAAGACAATCTGATCACCGGCCACGGGATGACGCTGCACTGCATCCAGGCTGCGCCAGGCGTGGAACTGAAGTCCCAGACAATTAAGGGAAACACCTGTGCTGACGTAGACCGGTCGCGCTAAAGTAGACTATTCTCTAGTGTCCATCGAGTTCCGTAACGTAACGCTGGGTGCTCTCAAAAGCTTTCGCGCGGTGGCACCTTCGGGTGTCATCATCGGCGTGATTGGCGAAAAAGGTTCTGGTGTCTCCGAGCTGTTGAAGCTCGCCGGAGGCGCGGTGCAGCCGGAACAAGGCGAGATCACCGCCGGACCGCAGCGGCGCCTGGTGAGCCTCGGCGAACCTTTGAATCTCGCGCCGGGTGACGTGATCGTGCTGGATCAGGCGCTGGCCACGCAAGACGCGGTGGTGCGCGCGCGCACGTTGACCGGCCTCGACCGCTTGCGCCGCGCTGGCTCGACCATCTTTTTGGGCTCGAATGAAACCGGGCTGCTGGAGCGGCTGTGCGACGAAATCTGGTGGATCGATTCGGGCGAACTCGCGGCCAAGGGCGATCCCAAGGAAACGCTGCTGAAGTACGGGCGCCATGTGGCGGAGCGCATCCGGGCCTGGGGCGAGACCATTCCGCCGCGACTGGCTCCGTCTTTTAGGAGGGGGGACGGGCGATCCGAGATCATTTCCATCGAGACTTTGGGCGCGGACGGTAAGCCGACCATCGTGTGGAAGAGCGGGGAAATGGTCAGTGCGCGCGCGGAGGTGCGCTTTCACGAGGCGGTAGACAATCCGGTGCTGGGGCTGATGATCCGCACGCAGATCGGCTTCGAAGTTTATGGCACCAATACGGAACTGGAGCGAGTCAAGATCGGGCCGCGCAAGGCGGGCGAAACGGCGGTGGTCACGTTCTCCTTCCTGTGCGACTTGTGCCCCAACGCTTATACGTTGACTCTCGCTTCGCACGATCCCGACGGCACCGCGCATGACTGGCTGGATGACGCCATCGCCGTCACCGTAACGGATGAGCGCTATACGGCGGGGGTAGCGAATCTGCACGCCAAGGTAACGGTGGAAATCCCTCAGCCGACGGGCGAACTCAGCGCATGACCGCCGATGTCACTTCCGGCAAGGGTGAAGAGGCGAAGCAGAAGCGCCACCGCAAGGCTGCCGCGCGTTGCTTCGGCGTGTTTGCCCGAGGCGATCCGCGGCGCTCGGGAAACGTGAAAGAAGTGGTCAGGGAAATTGCGCGGCGCAAGCATGCCCTTGCTGGTGTTGGGGTCGTTCCCACCGATTTCAGGATCTACCGCATCGGCGGCCGCGCCCCGGCTTTACCGGTTGCTTATACTGACGATGGCTCCCGCGCCTCCGGACGAGCCTCCATCCACCGGCTTCGGTGAGCTTGAATGACGTCGCGGACCTTCAAGGACGCTACTTGCCTTCGAGTAAGAAGGTCGGCGCCAAGCCGGTCAGCGTGGAGAACGACGACGGTCCGGCTACATCCAGCCAGCTCGAGCAGCCCTGCACCGACCCCAAATACGCATGCGGCTGCACGTCCACCAGCATCTCCTTCATCATCAGGCTGCCGTATTGCAGCATGGGGAAGACGGCGCGAGCGGGAGGCTCGGCGGCTTCCTGCACCACGTAAGGGCTGCGCATGGCTTGGCGCAGAGCTTTCTCCCAGTTGAGATCCGTCACGTCCGCGCCGCGGACCGGATGAACTTCGGTGGAATTGTCGTTGGGACGCAGCACCAGCTTGGCGCGATGCTTCATCACGAATTCGGGCAGGTCCACGGTGTGGCCTTTGTGGGTGGTTTTGGCGGCCTGCACCAGTCGCGTCCACGGCACGAAGTCTTTGATCGCCTTGCGCTCCGCCGCCGGAAATTTCGCCGTGACGGTGTCATCGGTCAACAAATCGAACAGAGCCTGTTTGGAGGCAAGCTCCGTGCGAAAGCTGTTGATCATGCACACGGTGCGATCCTTGGTGGCGCGCACCAGCGGATGATTCAGATCGAAACGCACCAGGAATTCCTGAAGCTTGACGTTGCGATACACCACGTCGATGGTAAATTCTCCGCGATGCAGCACATTGTTGCGATATTCGAGCTGATCGGGCGAAACTACTTCTGTTGGAAACCCTTCGCGCGTGAGGAAGTCCGCCAGCAGCAGGCTGTCCGAAGAAAACATCGGCTGGCGGAACTCGACTACCGCGATGTTGGGGCGCTTATTCTTGCCGCCGGATTCCTTGTACGCCTTCAGGATCGCGCTCAATAATGGCTTGACGCCGGGCAGCTTCTTGAGCTTGAATTTCTTGCGCAGTTCTTTTACCGGCGCGGCATCGTAATACAAATCCGCCAGCGCTTCGCCATAAATCGCGCCAGGAGAAGCCACGCCGCTGTGCCCGCCGAAGCGGACGGTCCCGTCGTTCAGTTGAGTGTGCAAAGTTCCGGCCACGCTGAACGCGGAATAGCCGGGGTCGACGGCAGCCAGCATGCGCTCGGCCGGCAGCAGTTGCACGCGCGCCAGCAGCGCCGGATTCGCCAGCGCCATACGCTCCACGCGATCGATGGCCGAGAGCAGACTCTCCGCGGCCTTGACCATCGTCGCGTAGTCGCGGCTGGAGATCAGGTGAGGGCGCAGCACCGGCGAGAGCGGACCGTCCTCCAGCTTGAGCGCCTTCTTACGCTCCTGAAGCGCCTGGGCCCATCCCAGGTCAATATACGGTTCGCTTTCGATGAGTTTGTGATAACGGGCGATCGCTTCGCCGACCAGAGTCATGCGTTGTAATGACGTTTAGTATCGCATGAGGGACCTGATTTTGGAAGGCGCCGGGGTCCGATTATGCGGGTCAAGTTGCTGATACAAGGGAACTTAAAATTAAAGCAGAAATGCCTATCGTTGATTCGCTTTGAGCACTTTTTTGCGCAGGCGGATGGATTTCGGGGTCACTTCCACCAGTTCGTCGTCGCGCACGAATTCGATGGCCTGCTCCAGGTTGAGCAGCTTGGGAGGGACCAGGCGGATGGCTTCGTCGGCAGTGGAGGCGCGCATATTGGTGAGCTTTTTTTCCTTGACGATGTTCACATTGAGGTCCGAATCGCGGGCGTTCTCGCCGACGATCATCCCTTCGTAAACTTCGGTTCCGGGTTCCAGAAACATTTCTCCCCGTTCTTGTAGATTGAAAATCGCATGACCGGTGGCCTTGCCGGGGCGGTCGGCCACCAGCGAGCCGGTGGGCCGCGTGGGAATTTCGCCTTGCCACTCGATGTAGCCGTGGAACAGCGAATTCATAATCGCGGTCCCTTTCGTGTCCGTCAGCATTTCGCTGCGCAGGCCGATCAAGCCGCGGGAAGGAACCAGAAATTCCAGGCGCACGCGGCCGGAGCCGTGGTTGATCATTTTTTCCATCTTGCCTTTGCGGCGGCCCAGTTTTTCGATCACCACGCCGATAAACTCCTCCGGGCAGTCGATCACCAGCAGCTCCAGCGGCTCCGACATCTTGCCGTTCACCTCGCGGGTGATGATCTCCGGCTTGCCCACGGCGACCTCGAATCCTTCGCGGCGCATCATCTCGATCAAAATGGCGAGCTGCAATTCGCCGCGGCCCATCACCTTGAAGGAGTCCGGGCCGCCGGCTTCTTCGACGCGCAAGGAAACGTTAGTCAGCAATTCCTTATCCAGGCGGTCGCGCAAATTGCGTGAGGTGACGTACTGGCCTTCGCGGCCGGAAAACGGGGAGGTGTTGATGGTAAAGGTCATCGCGATGGTCGGTTCGTCGATTTGAATGTGCGGCAGGGGCGCGGGATCTTCCGCGCTGGTGACCGTTTCGCCGATGGTGATACCTTCCACGCCGGCGATGGCGAGCACCGCGCCGGGTCCTCCGACGGTTTCATCCACTCGCCGGAGGCCTTCAAACGAAAACAATTTTGTGATTTTCGTCTTCTGCAGAGAGCCATCGAGCTTGGCGATGCCGACTTCATCGCCCAGCCGCAGAGTCCCGTTGAACACGCGGCCGATGGCCAGGCGGCCCAGATAATCGCTGTAATCCAGGTTCGCGACCAATAATCGAAGGACCCCTTCGGGGTCTCCGGGAGGCTCCGGGATGTGATTGACGATGGCCTCGAATAGTGGCCGCAGATTCTTTCCTTCCTGCGGCTCATCGGGATCCATCAGCGCGATGCCGAGCTTCGCGTTGGTGTAGATGACGGGGAAGCCGAGTTGTTCCTCGACCGCATCGAGGTCGATGAACAGGTCGTAGATTTCGTTGAGCACTTCCTGGATACGCGCGTCCGGGCGGTCGATTTTGTTGATGACCACGATGGGAGGCAGGCGGGCTTCCAGGGCCTTCATCAACACGTAGCGCGTTTGCGGAAGCGGGCCTTCGCTAGCGTCAACCAGCAGCATGACGCCGTCTACCAGTTTTAGGGCGCGCTCTACTTCGCCGCCGAAATCACTGTGGCCGGGCGTATCCACGATGTTGATCTTGGTCCCGTGATAGCGGATGCCGGTGGCCTTGGCGAGAATGGTGATGCCGCGCTCGCGTTCCAGGTCATTGGAGTCCATGACGCGCTCGGCGACTTCTTCATTGGCGCGGAAAATACCGCTCTGGCGAAGCATCGCGTCGACCAGCGTGGTTTTGCCGTGGTCGACGTGCGCGATGATCGCGACGTTGCGAAAAGTTGAGTTGTTGGACACTTACTCATATTGTGGCGTGCGACCATGGGAGATTGCCAACCATGTCTGCCTCTCTGCGGTCCGCCGGGCTCCCTTCGGTTGTGATTGTCGGCCGGCCCAACACCGGAAAATCGACCCTGTTCAACGCCATCCTGCGCGACCGGCGCTCGATCGTCGGCGACGAGCCCGGCATCACGCGCGACCGCATTCATGGCGAAGGCGCGCATCGGGGGCGGAAATTTGAGCTGATCGACACCGGCGGCATTATTCCGAATGACGCGGAGTTGATTCCCAGCCAGATCCTCAAGCAGGCTCGCGTGGCGCTGGAGGGCGCGTCGCAGGTGATTTTCCTGATCGACGGGCGCACGGAGATTACCGGCGCGGATCGCGATCTGGCCGCGATGCTGCGCAAGCTGGGCAAGCCGGTCACGCTGGCGGTGAACAAGATCGACAGCCCGCGCCGGGAGGATCTGGCGCACGAGTTTCACTCGCTCGGCTTCGAGAACCTGTTTCCGGTCTCGGCCGAGCATCGCCTCGGTTTGGACGAACTGCTCGATCACGTGACGCGGGATTTTCCGGAAAGCCCGGCCGAGGAGGAAGCCGAGAAGACGGCACGGATCAAAGTCGCAATTCTGGGCCGGCCCAACGTGGGGAAATCGACTTTGCTGAACGCGCTGACCGGGACCGAGCGCGCGATCGTCTCGCCCATTGCGGGAACCACGCGCGACGCAGTGGACGAAACCGTGACGCTGGAGGACGTCGAGTACGTGTTTGTTGACACCGCCGGAATCCGCCGCAAGGGCAAGACGCATTTGATGGCGGAGAAGTTATCGGTGGTGATGGCGCGCAAACATCTGCGCATGTCGAATGTGGCGCTGCTGGTGCTGGACGCGAGCGAAGCGGAAGGAGTAGTCGCGCTGGACGCCACCATCGCCGGCTACGCCCACGAAGAAGGCCGCGCAGTGATTCTGTGCGTGAACAAATGGGATATCGCAGCAGAAAAAAGCAAGCGCAAATTCATCGAGACCATCCGGGATAATTTGAAATTTCTGGAATACGCTCCCATCGCGTTTATGTCCGCGGATAGGAAACAGGGGACACGGGCGCTGTTCCCGCTAATCCGCAAGGCCTACGATGCGGCTTCGAAGCGCATTGGGACGGGCGAGCTTAACCGTTTCGCGGAGACGCTCGCATGGGAGTACGACGCCAAGATCCACTACATCACGCAGGCCTCGGTGCGTCCGCCGACCTTCATCGTCTTCACGGATCGCCCCAATCTGCACTTCTCCGCGCAAAGGTTTCTGATCAACCGCCTGCGGGAGAAGTTTGGGTTTCAGGGCACGCCGGTGGTGATCAAGACCAAGCGCAGGTAATCCGGCTCAAGCCGTGGCTTCGTCAAAAGGGGCCGCCGAAACACCCTGCTCAGCCACGCACACCGCGTGTCGCAGGATGCGCTCCAGATGCCTGGCGATGAGCATTAAATCCACGTATACGGGAGCGTCTCCCGGCGTGGAGGTGAGCTGGGAGAGCTTCTCGTAAAGGGCCTCGCATTCAGCGCGGATGGCCGTCTCCCGCGAGCGAATCGGCGCGGCGCCGGAGGTCGAGCCGCGCCACACGTCAATGGCGGCTTTCAGCACCTCGCTTATTTTGGCGGCGGCCGCGGAGACCTGCGAAGCGACCGACGGCGACGGCCGGCGCGGCATTGCCGAACTCAGGCTCGCGATCTCATAGGCGTAGTCGCCGATTAACTCGAGATCGACAATCGCGTCCAAGATCCCGGTAATGAGCCGGGCGTCGCGCGCCACCGGCGCTTGCAGCGTGATCAGGGTAAGGCACTGGTCGTGAATGGAGCGGTGTTTGTGGTCCGTTTGGGCCTCCAACTCGCTGGCCTTCTCCAGGCCGGTGGCGCTCGGCTCAGAGATGGCTTGGACCGCTTGCGCGAAGAGTTGTTCGGTGGTCTCGCCCATCTGAATCAGATTCTGGCGAACGGCGGCCAATTCCATGAAGTAGTGCGTTCTGCTCATGTACGGTTCCTTTTGTTCCACAACGGTCAAAAAGCGCGAACCGTGCGGAGGATATGGTCCTCTCAGTTTCCCGCGCTGGTGTGACAATTGCGTTAAAGGTGCGTCGCCGGCGAAGGCCGCCGGGATTCAAGTGGCGCTTGCCGTGCCGCCGTGGCCGGATTGGTAGGCTTTCAGAACCTGGTCGACCGGGCCGCTGGTGACGACCCTTCCGCGTTCCAGCCACATCGCATGCTGGCACAACATTTCCATCAATTTTGGCGAATGCGACGCCAGAAGAATGGTTTTCCCCTCGCTTTGGAAGCGCCGCATGCGCTCCAGGCATTTGGCCTGGAAGTCGTTATCACCCACGCCGATCATTTCATCGATCACCAGAACATCCGGGTTCATGTGCACAGCGACAGAAAACGCCAGCCTCATCTGCATTCCGCTCGAATAAGTGCGTAAAGGCTCGCGAATAAAATCGCGCACTCCGGAAAACTCGATAATGTCTTCGAAGCGCTCTTTGGTTTGCCGCCGCGTCAGACCGATCATGGCGGCGTTGACACGCACGTTCTCTTCGCCGGTCAAGTCAGGGTGAAAGCCCGAGCCGAGCTCAAGCAGCGCGCCCACGCGCCCGTGGACCTCGATTCGCCCGGAATCGGGTTGCGAAAGCCCGCACACCATATTGAGCAGCGTGCTCTTGCCTGCTCCATTCGGTCCGATCAAGCCGAGCCCGTCGCCGCGCGGCAGTTGGAAGGAGACGTCCTTGAGCACTTCCAAACGGTGCCCGGGTGCGGAACGGAATAGTTCCGCGATGCGCTCTCGCAGCAGGCGCGGGCCGGTGTGATGCGCGAAGGATTTCGAAACCCGGTCAAATACCAACGCCGCTGTCATAGATGTTCGTAAAAGCGGTCCTTCAGCCGGCGGAAGAGCCACGTCCCGGCCACGGCAGTGAAGGTCGCGGCAATGGTCATGTTGCGCAGCAGCGACGGCGCCGGAGCCTGCCGTTCGATCATGATGTTGCGCATCGCCATCACCAAGGCGGCCACGGGATTGAACTGGTACACATCGCGAAAACGGTCCGGAATGTAGCTGAAGGGGTAAAAGATCGGCACCAGCCAGAACAACACCAGGTTGAAGGATTCCACCACATAGCGGGTGTCGCGAATGAAAACGTTGACCGCGCTAGCGCCCAGCGCCAGCCCGCACACAAACACGATGAATAGCAGCCAGACCAGCGGCAGCCACAGCCAGGAAACGGCCGGAGGCAGGCGGTAGACGAGAGCGAAACCTACCAGCAATCCAAACTGGATCAGCAGATGGACGCAGTTGGAAAGCACGGACGCCACCGGCACTACTTCTCGCGGCACGGCTACGCGTTTGACCAGGGGCGCGCTATCCAGGATGGAGGTGGTTCCAGCCAGCAGCGCCCCGCTGAAGAAATTGAATGGAATCAAGCCGCACAGAATGAACAGCGGATAGGCCGCGATGCTCTTGTTGGCGAAGACGTTCGAAAAGATGAACGTCATCACCCCCATCAGCACCAGCGGATTGATCAGGCTCCACATCACGCCCAGGCTCATGTTGCGGTAGCGGATGCGGAAATCCTTGAGAATCAGATTTTCGAGAAGGAAAAGCAGGTCGCCTCCCCACTTACGCGGCGGAGTGGTCATTGTGAAGAATAAAAACAAGTATACAATGCGGGCTCTTGAGGCCTGGAGCGTCGTATACGGCCGCAGCATGGCATCATAGTTCTTGCGCTCCTCTCCGCTGCTTCCCATCTTTCTGATCGTGGCCGTGGACGTCCTCGGCCTCACGATCATGATTCCGCTGCTGCCCTTCTACGCCGAAAAACTGGGCGCGAGCCCGTTTGAGGTCGGCTGGCTGATCGGCGCTTACGCGGTTTGCCAGCTCATCTCCGGTCCGTTGCTGGGGCGCATGTCGGATCACATGGGACGCAAGCCGCTGTTGATCGTGAGCCAGCTCGGCACGTTCACCGGTTTCATCATTACCGCATTCGCGCCGAATCTCGCGATCCTGTTTCTGGCGCGAGCCATTGATGGATCGACGGCCGGAAATCTATCGCTGGCGCAGGCTTACATCTCCGACGTCACCAAACCGGAGGAGCGCGCGAAGTCATTCGGCATTATCGGCATCGCGTTCGGACTCGGGTTCTTGATCGGACCCGCGATATCCGGATTCCTGGCGCGATACGATTATCGCGATCCCATTTTCGCCGCGGCTCTCCTCTCGTTTTTGAGCATCATGGCCACGACAGTGCTGCTCCCGGCGACCAAGCCCAGCGCGGACAAGCCCACGGGTCCGGGAGGCACGCGTATTTCGCTGGTGGAATGGGGCGCTTATGCGGCGTACTTCAAGCGCGCCAGCCTGGCTCCGCGCCTGTTCGAGTTCTGCGCGTTCGCGTTCAGCTTCGCGTGGTTCGTCTCGGGGTTGCCTCTGTTTGCCGAGCGCCGGCTCACCTGGCACGGAATGCCGTTTGGACCGGTGCAACTCGGCTACATTTGGGCCTACGCCGGATTTCTGGGCATTTTCCTACAAGGCCCGGCTCTGGGCAGGCTGGTGAAGCGTTTCGGGGAAAAAGCTCTGCTGCGAACCGGGTTCCTAGGTTACGCGCTGGGGTACCTGCTGCTCGCCGTTTGCCACAACTTGTCTACATTGATCTTGGCGAGCACGGTGGCGGCGATTGGCGGACTGGTGCGCCCGACTCTGACCAGCATGATCACGCAAGCCACCCCGCGCGAGGAGCAGGGCGTTGTGCTGGGCCTGACGCAATCCTTGACTTCGGTTTCACAGATCACTGCGCCGCCGATTGGAACCTGGCTGATTGGACAAGGTCTGTTGACCAGTTGGGGCGCGGCCGCAGCGGCTGTGGCTGCGGTTGGCTTGATGCTCGCGTACAGGTCCTTTGCGCAAGCGCAAGAGCCCCGCTAAAGACCGGCCGCAACGCGGGGGCGTACGACTCCTCAATCGACACTTAGTACCTACACCCCCTTTGGTTCACTGTCGATCTACCCCGCTTAAGGGAACAGTAGTGGATCGACTAACCGTATTCGTCTGCGAATCTCAGCCGATTGTGGTCGAGGGTTTGACGAAAGTCCTGAGCGGCTGCGAAGACTTGGAGTTTAGCGGCGCCGTTTCGCGATTGGGTGAGGCTCTCGACGCGATCCGCTCCGTCCAGCCGGACTTGGTGCTGGTAGACCAGGCGGCGGGTCTTAAGATGGTCTTCCAGTTCATCACCGACGCCAAGAGCACTTGGCCGCGCTGCCAGCCCATCTTATGGGTCAACGACCTGGCCGAGGTCGATTGCTTCCGTGCTCTGCAATTGGGAGCGCGCGGCATCATCAAAAAGAACCTGCCGATCGAAGCGCTGCGCGAATGTCTGCGGTCGGTGGGGCGAGGCAATGTGTGGATCGAGAATTCGCTGCCGGAGTCCGCGGGGCCGGTGGAGCGCCGCTCCGCTCCGCGTCTGACGCCGCGGGAAAAAGAAATTGTCCATCACGTCTGCGGCGGGCTCAAGAACAAAGAGATCGCCGGGCAGCTTCGCATCACCGCCGGTACGGTGAAAGTGCACCTGATGCACATCTTTGAGAAGACCGGCGTGCGCGACCGGTTCGAGCTGGCGGTCCATGGCCGGAAGCTGCTGGGCTCGGAGCATGCCGACGAAATTTCGCGGGCCGAAAACGCAACCGCAGCGACATAACAGCGGTAGACCTAAAGTACCAGCGTGGATCGGGCGAAGTAATTCGTAGGGAAAATGACTCCGCCGCAAGTATTGCCGGGCATGCGCGCCCCCGCGCGCAGCGTCGAATCGGTGCTCACCGCACGGTGGGCCCGGGTCCTGATTCCCTCTCTTTCTGACATCTTCTTCCTGGCGATCCTGGTGTGGTTGTTCATGAGCTCCGGCGCATCGGGGTGGCAAGGGTTGCTGCTGGATGCGGACGCAGGCTGGCATATTCGCACCGGGCAATATGTTTTGGATCACCACGCGGTTCCGCATCAGGATTTGTATTCTTTCTCCAAGCCGGGCGCGCCTTGGTACGCATGGGAATGGGGCTCCGACGTGATCTTCGGTTCTCTGGACCGCGTGGCGGGATTGAAAGGCGTGGTGTTGTTCACCGGAGTGCTGCTGGCCGCATTCGCCACGACTTTGATCCGGCGCATGATCTGGCGCGGAGTGCACGTGTTCGTGGCCCTGGCGGTAGCGCTGCTATCGGTGGGCGCGGCGTCCATCCATTTTCTGGCGCGTCCCCATATTTTTACTCTGCTGTTTTTATCGATCTCGGTATGGCTGATCGAGCGCGACCGCGAAAAGCAGAGCCGGCGTATCTGGCTGCTGGTTCCGCTTACGGTTGTCTGGACCAATCTGCATGGCGGCTTTCTGGCGCTGATCGTGGTGCTAGGGCTGTGCGCGGTGGGCACGGCAGTGGAAGCTTATGCGGCGCGCGAACCCTGGGGTGGATTGTGGTGGCGCAACGCAGTGCGTTACCTGGGCTTGGCCGCGGCCTGCGCTGGCGCGTCGCTGATCAATCCCTACGGCTACCACCTGCACCAGCACATGGTTCAGTACCTCCGTTCGGACTGGATTCGCACGGTCATTCAGGAGTTCATGTCGCCCAGCTTCCGCAACGAGAACATGCTTCAATTCGAAGCTTTGCTGCTGATCGGTCTGATCGCCGCGGGCGGGCTGTTCCGGATGAGGCGGATCGTGGAGGCGCTGTGGATCGTATTTTTCGCGCATATGGCTCTGGCCAGCGTGCGCCACGTTCCCGTGTATGTCACCGTGGTGGGCCCGGTGGTCGCCTATCAGGTAGCCGGCTGGTGGAAGAGCTGGACGCACGGGGCGGCAAAGAAATCTTTTCCGGCGATCTTGAACCAGATCGCGGCGGACGCGGCTCCCGGCTTCCGCCGCAGCAGCATCTGGCCGGTGGCGGTTGTGGGAGCGTTAGTGGCGATCGGCGCGCCGGTTCCATGGCCCAAGGATTTTCCGGACCTTACCTTTCCGACTCAGTTGGTGCATGATCACGCCGCGCAGATCCTGAGCTCGCGGGTTCTTACCACCGACCAATGGGCGGATTACTTGATTTACGTCAATCCGCGCCAGAAGGTTTTCGTCGATGGCCGCAGCGATTTCTACGGCCCCGACACAGGGAATGAGTATATCCGTTTGGTGAACGGCGGACCGGACTGGCAGGACTTGCTGCGCAAGTACAACTTCAATCTGGCCCTCCTTCCGCACGAGATGGCTATCGTGCAACTGCTCAAGACACAGCCCGATTGGCGCGTCGTCTCAGATGACGGTAAGAGGATTCTCTTAGCCCGCACCGCACAGTGAGTACTTGCATCGGGCAATTTAAGCCCGGAACCAAGGTTCTAAGGGACACAGGTATTGGGCTCCGTCGGCCTAATGAAAACCACCGACCCGTCCGAAATAGTCAATGGGAGCACACGGAGAGATGAAGCCCCAGAACGCGAGCCAGCGCCAAACCGGCTCTGGCAGGCGAAGTTCGCCCATGCGGATTCCACAAATCCCCATGGAGTGGATGGACCCGATGAGTTGGCGCTTGCCTTCGGGAAAAGCGCTGGCCGAATTCGCGTTGCAGGCGGGGTTTCTGGCGCCGTTGATGCTGAGCGGTCCGGGGGTGAAGAAGCGGAATAAAGCGGCGGCAGCGGCGGACCAGACGGGAGTGAAGGCGCGGCTGGAAAAGCCCGCGGGGGAGGGGCCGGAACATTCCGGCAGCTTTCGTTCCCCCGGTCTTGGGCCCGAGAACTGAACGCCGGCCGGAAGCTGTGGGCGAGGGTTTGAACGACGATGAACGCACAAGTAGCGATCGCGATTCTGGTGGGACTGGCGGCGGCCGTGGATGACTTAGCGCGCCGTCAAATCTCCAACTGGATTCCGGTGGCCGCGCTGGTGGGAGGGTTTGGCTGGCAAGTTGGCCTGCACGGCTGGAGCGGCCTGTGGATCGCTGTGGCGGGAACGGCGGCTGGTTTTGCGGCGTTTCTCGTTTTTTATCTATTGGGTGGCATGGGAGGCGGAGATATCAAGCTCATGGCTGGATTCGGCGCGCTGCTGGGCGCCGGCCGGCTGGCGGAAGCGGCCTTATGGACCGCCGGGGCCGGCGGGTTGCTGGCTTTGAGCGTGTTGGCGTGGAGGGCCGTGCGGAGGCGAGTGGGGAAGCCGGTTCAGCCGAAGCCCGCCGATCCCAGCTCGATTCCGGACTCGATTCCCTACGCCCCGGCGATTGCCCTGGGTGTGTGGCTTGCGCTGGTGCCCAAGGGGTGACCGGCGCGACGCGATTTTAGAAGTGGTGTAGAGGAGAACAAGTATGGATCGCAGATTTCTCACGGTCTTGGGCGTGAGCTTGGTGTTTGCGCTGGTGGTCTCCAGCGTGTTTTATCAAATGACCTCACGCGGACGGTCCACGGCCACGCAGCAAACCACCGATATGCGCGACATCGTGGTCACCACCCGTCCGCTCTCGGTCGGAGCGCTGATCAAGCCCGCAGACGTCAAGCTGTCCAAGATTCCGGCGCAAGCCTTCCCGAAGGGCGCCTATTCGAAGGTAGAGGAAGTGCTGGACCGCGGGGTAGTCTCCAACATGCTGATGGAGGAGCCGATTCTGGAAGGCCGCTTGGCGGCCAAAGGCAGTGGTCTGGGCCTAGCCACGGAGATCCCCGTCGGCATGCGCGCCGTCACGGTGCGCGTCAACGACGTGGCCAACGTAGCCGGCTTCGTGCTGCCGAACATGCATGTGGACGTGCTGGTGACCGGCCGGCCTCCCGGGGGAGAGGGCGACATGACCACCACCTGCTTGCAGAACATGCTGGTGCTCTCCTCGGGCACGACGCTGCAGCCGGATGCGCGAGGACAGGCGATCAATTCCCCGAACGTGACGCTGTTGGCCACTCCCGAACAGGCCGAAACGCTGACTCTGGCCAACTCCGACGGGCACATCCAACTGATCTTGCGCAATTCGACCGATGCCGGAGTGGAACAAACTCCAGGCCGCTATCTCGAAGAGTTGTATTCGGCCCATCGCCACGCCCCGGAAAAGGAGATCACCGCTGCGGTGGCTCCCAAGCCGCGGCCCAAGCCGGTGGAGCCGCCGGTCCAGGCTGCCGTGCCGCCTCCGCCGCCTCCGGTGGCCGTGGCTCCCGTGGCTCCGCCGCCGGACCAGGTGGTCATCATTCGCGGCAACCAGAGGACCGTGGAGACGCTTCCGGCGCGCGCCTCTAACTAAGGGAAGGGAAACAAAGGAACAGCACAATGATCCGGACTAGCATTCTCAAAAAACATCGAGGCGCGCTGTTCTGCGCCGCCCTGGCCGTCGCGGGAGCGGTTCGCCTGCCGGCTCAAAACGCCGAGGACCTCCGCCTCACCTCCGGCAAGAGCGTGATCATGGACTATCCTTCCGACGTCAACACCGTGAACACCAGCAATCCGGACGTGGTGGACGTGACGTTGCGGACCACGCGCGAGATTCTGCTGACGCCCAAGACCATCGGGGCCGCCACGCTGATCGTGTGGAATCGCGCCAACCAGCGCACCATGTACAACATCAACGTGGAGATGAACCTGGAGTCCCTGCGGCAGCTCTACAAGGATTCTTTCCCCAACGAAAACATCCAGGTGCATAGTTCGCGCGACACCATCACGCTGACCGGCACCGTATCCAGCAAGGAAGTGGCGGATAAAGCCGGCGCGGTGGCGGCCGGGTTCGCCAAGACTGTGCTCAACAACCTGACTCTGCCCGCTCCGACGATGGAAAAGCAGATCCTGCTGCGCGTCAAATTCGCCGAGTTGGACCGCTCTAAGGAGGTTCAATTTGGAGTAAATCTGCTGGCGGCCCCAGGCAACATCCCCATTGGAGCGAGTACCGGGCAATTCGCGAACGGATCCTTTAGCGGATCCCTTACCGTTCCGCCTTCATCCGCCGGCTCGACCACGACCTGTACCGCCGGGGGTTGCCAGACCACGACACAGGGCAACAGCGGAACCTTCACCATCACGCAAGCCCTGAACCTGTTCGCCTTGGATCCCAAGCTGAACCTGGGCGCGTTCGTCAAGGCTCTGCAGCAAGAGAACATTCTGCAAATCCTGGCGGAACCGAACCTGGTCACCTCCAACAACAAGGAAGCCAATTTCCTGGTAGGCGGCGAATTTCCGGTTCCGGTGGTGCAGGGCGGCGCGACTTCCGGCGCCGTCACCGTGCAGTACAAACAGTGGGGCATCCGCCTGCTGTTTACTCCCAGCATCACCCCGGTGGGCACCATTTCGATGCACCTGCGGCAGGAAGTCTCCGCGCTGGACTATACCAATGCGGCGGTGCTGAACGGATTCACCATTCCCGGCCTCACCTCGCGCACCGCCGAATCGACGGTGGAGCTGGGCGAAGGGCAGAGTTTCGTGGTGGCTGGCCTGGTCAACAACCAGGAGCAGTATGTTCTGTCCAAGGTGCCGTTCATCAGCAGCATCCCGATTTTGGGGAACCTGTTCAAGTCCAAGGACGACAAGGTCACGCGCACGGACCTGATCATGATCGTGACGCCCGAAATCACGATGCCGCTGGGGCCGAACGATCCCAAACCGGATATTTACATGCCCAAGGATTTCTTAAAGCGGCTGGATCCCAAAGACATTCCCCCGACACCGCCGGTCAGCAGAGCGAAGAAGTGAATGAGTTCCTGGTCTCAGAATGAAGCGGAGATCACGGCCCTCCTGATCGCTCCGCACCGTGAGCTCGCGCAGCAGTTCCTGGCGACTCTTCCGCAGACGCGCGCCTTTCAAATTTTGGCGGACCTGAAAAGTTACCCGCCGCACCAGACCCTGGACATTCGCGCGCGGCAGCTCAAGCCGAACGTCATTCTTCTGGATCTGGTGACCGACCTGGCGGCGGCTGTGGAATTGATCAAGTGGGTTGCGGCGCTCAATCCGCCGGTTCATGTGGTCGGGCTGCATACGCACAACGATTCCACGGCGATTCTGCAATCTCTCCGCGCCGGCGCCTCCGAGTTCCTCTACGCTCCGTTTGAGTTGTCACAGCAACGCGAGGCGATTGCCCGCCTGCGCCGGATGATCGTGCCGGAGACCCCGGCCCCTTCCGAAGAGGGCCACGCGGTCGCCTTCACCAGCCCGAAGCCCGGCTCCGGCGCCTCCACCATCGCGACCCAGACGGCGTTCGCGCTGGAGCGGCTCACTGGCAAGCGCGTGCTGCTGGCCGACGGCGACCTGACCGGAGGGACCATCGGTTTTTATCTTAAGCTCAGCCACAACTACTCGCTGGTGGACGCGCTGCAGCACGCCGAGCACCTCGATCCGGCGCTGTGGAGCTCGCTGACAGTCAACTACGGAGGCGTGGACATTCTGCCTGCGCCGGCTGCGCCCTACGCCGACCCGATCGATCCGGCGCGCATCCGCATGCTGGTGGACCAGGCCCGCCATTTGTACGACTGGGTGGTGGTGGATCTTCCGACGGTATTCAGCCGCACCAGCTTGATGGCCGTTTCGGAATGCGAGCGCGCGTTCCTGATTTCAACCTCCGAGCTGCCCAGCCTGCATTTGACGCGCAAGGCGATCAACATGCTGGACCAACTCGGCTTCCCGAAGGACCGCTTTTACGTGCTGGTGAACCGGGTAAGCCGCCGCGACCGCATGGGGCTGGAGCACATTGAGGCGCTGTTCGGATGCAAAGTGCACGCCCGCTTGCCCAACGATTATTTCTCTTTGCACCGCGTGGTCACTCTGGGCCAGCCTCTGGGCGGAGAAGGGGAACTGGGCAAGGCTATTGAAAGCGTCGCCACGCAGCTCGCCGGCAGCGTGACGGAGAAGAAGAAAGGCGGCGGAGCGCGGGACCTGAAGCCCGCGCTGCAACAGGCGTGAGGTCCGCATAGGAATATATGTTTTCGTCCATCGATCACGGCAACAAGAGCAACCAGCAGGTCTCCTGGGAACAGAGGCTGTTGAAGAATTCCACTCGCCAGAAGGCCTCGCTGAAGCCTGAGTATCAGGAGCTGAAGTTCACCCTGCACCGCAAGTTGGTGGACAAGATCAACCTGGAGGCGCTGGCCTCCATCGACAATCAGCGCGTCCGGAGCGAGGTGCGGCAGGCGGTGATCTCGCTGATCGACGCCGAGCCGACGCTGCTGAGTTCGCTCGAAAAGCAGCAGATTTCCGATGAAGTCCTAGACGAGGTTTTCGGTCTGGGTCCGCTGGAGCCGCTGCTTCAGGACCCGACCATCTCCGACATCCTGGTGAACACCTACAAGCAGGTCTACGTGGAGCGGCGCGGCTTGCTGGAGCTGACCAACGTCAACTTCCGCGACGATTCGCACCTGCTGCGCATCATCGACAAGATCGTCAGCCAGGTGGGCCGCCGCATCGACGAATCGACTCCTATGGTGGACGCGCGTTTGAGCGACGGCTCGCGCGTCAACGCCATCATTCCGCCGCTGGCGGTGGACGGGCCGCTGCTCTCCATCCGCCGGTTTTCGACCGACAAACTGATGCCGCCCGATTTGATCGACCGCCGGGCGATGACGCCGGGCATGATGGAGCTGCTGGAGGCCGCCGTGAAGGCGCGCATGAACATCATCATCGCGGGTGGCACCGGCTCCGGTAAAACGACGTTGCTCAATGCGCTGTCCGTGTTCATCAGCTCCAAGGAGCGCATTGTGACCATTGAAGACGCGGCGGAATTGCAGCTCAAGCAGCCGCACGTCGCGCGTCTGGAAACCCGTCCGCCGAACCTGGAAGGCACCGGCGCGGTGCGCCAGCGCGAGCTTCTGGTCAACAGTCTGCGTATGCGTCCCGACCGCATCGTGGTGGGCGAAGTCCGCGGCGAGGAGGCCCTGGACATGTTGCAGGCGATGAACACCGGTCACGATGGCTCGCTCACCACCATCCACGCCAACTCCCCGCGCGACGGGGTGAGCCGTCTGGAAGTCATGGTGTCGCTGGCCAATTCCAACATGCAACTGACGTCCATCCGCCAGCAGATTGCCAGTGCGGTCCACTTGCTGGTGCAGGCCGCGCGCATGAGCGACGGCTCGCGCCGTGTGGTCAGCCTCACGGAGGTGACCGGCATGGAAGGCGACGTGGTGACTCTGCAGGATCTATTCGTTTTCGAAAAGCGCGGCCTGGATCCGGACGGGAAAGTGGTGGGGCGCTTCGCGGCCACCGGAATCCGGCCCAAGTTCTACGAAAAACTCTTGAGCGCCGGCATTCGCCTGCGCCCCGACTTGTTCGACGAGGTTGTGGAGGTCTAAATGGGATTCCTACTGCTGTTGGTGATGGTCTGGGTGGTCGCCGTCGGCGCCTGGATCGTGTTGTCCAAATACGCCACGTCGGCGGACGCCCAGAAGATCAAAGACCGGCTGGTGGGAACCAGCAAGGCGAAGAAGTCCAAAAAGAAGGACACTCCTGAGCAACAGTCCGTGATTCATCAGCAAGGCCAGGCGGTCAACAAAGTCGCCCAGATGCTGGTGGACAAGTACAAGCTGGCTCCCAAGATCGAGGCGCTGCTGGAGCAGGCCGGCTTGCGCTGGCCGCCGGCGCGGCTGGTGCACTTGTGCCTGCTCGCCTTTGGCGGCGGCGTTGTGGTGGCCTACGTGTTGCTGCCGATCCCCACGTTTCTCGACGTGCTGGTGGGCGCAGCGGCGGCCGGCGCGCCCGTGCTGTACGTGTTGATGAAGCGCAAGGCGCGGCTGAAGCGTTTCGAGGAGCTGTTCCCCGACACGCTCGAATTCATCGGGCGCTCCATGCGCGCCGGTCACGCTTTCTCGGTTTCCTTGGAGATGATCCATCGCGAGTTCCAGGAGCCGGTGGCGGGCGAGTTCCGGCGCACTTTCGAGGAACATAACCTGGGCTTGCCGATCGAGGTGGCCCTGCAGAAGCTGGGTCAGAGAGTGCCCTCGCTGGATGTGCACTTCTTCGTCTCGGCGGTGCTGCTGCAGAAGCGCACCGGCGGCAACCTGGCGGAGATTCTGGACAAGCTGGCGTACGTCATCCGCGAGCGCTTCAAGCTGCGCGGCCGCATCCGCGCGGTCAGCGCCCACGGAAAAATGACCGCGACAGCGCTGAGCTGCATCCCTATCGCGGTAGCGATCCTGATGTTTTACACCAACCCGGACTACGTCAACTTCTTTTTCAAGGACGACGTCGGCAACATCATGCTGGGCGGAGCGGTGGTGTTGCAACTGATCGGCTACGGGATTATGAAGAAAATCGTGAATATCGAGGTATAAACCCATGCCTTTTATATTAATGGTCTTGATTTTTGTCGCTTTGGCCATGGGTGTTGCCGCGGCCGGCATGAAGGCCTACGTCCGTCCCAAGGAAGCGATGGAGCGCGTGGCCGGAGGCAGCGCCGCAGCGGAGCAGATGCCCGCCCACCCCAGCCTGGCGATGCACGAGCTGATCAAGAAGCTGGGCGATATCATTCCGCAGTCTCCCAAGGACGTTACCGTGATGCAGCGCCGGCTGATCCGTGCCGGCATTCGCGGCCCCAACGCACTCAAGATGCTGTACGGCGCCAAGGTGGTGATGGGGATCGCTCTGCCCTTGCTGGCGGCCGTTTCCGTGGTGGGGATGTCGTCGGATTCCGGGAACAAGATCATGGTGGTGCTAGCCGCTGCCGCGCTGGGTTTTTTTGGACCCAATATCTATGTCGACCGGATGTATTCGCGGCGCCAGCATGAAATCGCGAAGGGGTTGCCCAACGCGCTGGATCTTCTGGTGGTCTGCGTGGAGAGCGGACTCGGACTCGACCAGGCGATTTTGCAGGTGTCCAAGGAACTGGATGCGGCGCATCCGGAAATCAGCGAGGAGTTCGGCATGGTCAATCTGGAGCTGAAGGCCGGCAAACGCCGCGTGGAAGCGCTCCGGAATTTGGCCGAGCGAACCGGCGTGGACGATTTGAAAAAGCTGGTGGCGGTGCTGATTCAGGCCGACCGCTTCGGCACCGGCGTGGCGCAAAGCTTGCGCGCACACGCCGACTTCATGCGCGTGCAGACCCGCCAGGTGGCCGAGGAAAAAGCCGCCAAGCTGGGCGTGAAATTGATCTTTCCGATTTTCTTCTGCATCCTGCCGTCACTGTTCGTGGTGACCGTTGGGCCCATTGCGGTGAAGATCATTCGTGAGCTGATACCGATGATGAATAGCATCTAGTACCGGCTAAAGGTTAGGGCTAGTTGAGCCGAATTAACTCTTGTCAGGAAAGGAGAAAGGACCATGGACACTAATACTGTTCGTTACGTATGCGCCGCGCTGGCTTTGCTGCTGGGTGGGGCTATCTGGTTTCGCCGCAAAAAGAACGCCGATGACTAAGGCTGGGTTAGGCGGGGAAGCGCCCGCGCTGCGAGCGCGCTTCTCCGCCCCAGGACCTTCGAGCGGGAGCAAACTCAAACCCACGGTGCGGCAAGTTTATCGGGTGAGCGCAGCCGGGGTACAAGCAGTTGAAGCAGGAAGGCAAGGATAGGCAGGCAGGAGAGTGCAGAGGGATAGGAAGGCGCCGAGGCCGCCCCGATCGAAAGGCGGCCCGGCAAGCCTTCGATAAAAAAAACCGCCGCAATCAAGAGTGTGGAGTAGGAGCCTCGCGGTAGGAGATGGAGTCACGTATGCTTCGGAAGTCATGGTTATGGGCGATGAAATGGGTAGTGTTGGGCGCGGCGGCTCTCGCCGGGCCGGCCTGGGCTGGAACCTTTGGGACGGTGGTGCCCATCGGCGGCGAGGGAGCGGACCTTGCGCTCGATGAGCCGCGCGGATTCCTCTACGTCGCGGACTTCACCGCCAACCGCGTCGATGTGATGTCGCTGGCGACCAACCAGATTCAGACCTCGATCAACGTGCCGGCGCAGCCCAGCTCGCTGGCGATGTCGCCTGACGGGCACTGGCTGCTGGTGGGTTGCTACGGCAACAACACGCCTCCGGCAACGCAGCAGAGCGGCCTGACGTTGATCGACTTGACGAACAACTACGCGCAGCAGACCTTTGCGCTGGGCAGCCCGCCGATGGGTATCGGCTTCGGCGTGGACGGCCAGGCGCTGGTGGTGACCACCACGGCGTTCATGATCTTCAATCCGTCCAGCGGGACCAGCAGCAATATCACCACGATCGCGAACGCGGCGGCGCAGGCGGTGCCAGTGCCGCTGGTCAATTTCCCGCCCAACATTACGGGCGCGAGCGTGGCCACGTCGGCGGACCACACCGCCATCTACGGGCTGGCCGATAACCTGATGTTCTACTACGACGCAGTGCACCACACCCCCTATTACGGCAACTACACGTCAACGCCGCCGCAAGGGCCGCGTGCGGTCAGCGTTGCCGCCGACGGCAGCTTCGCGGTGATGGGCTGGATGCGCGTCAACCAGCAACTTCAGGACACCGCCGAGTTTGGCGATTCGGCGAGTTCGTCGAATACTCCGGCGGGGGTGCTGAATATCGGCGCTCATGCAGTGGACTCCAATAACGGCGTGGTGTATTCGCAAGTAGTGCTGGGCAGCGGCGCGACCGCGAACGGTCAGGGCGTGAGCCCTTCATTGCAGATTTTAGCCTCCGACAATCTGACCGTTTTAGATACGATCTTCCTGCCGGAGAACCTGGCGGGCAAAGCGGTGATCAAAAGCGACAGCAGCGCGGTCTACGCGCTGAGCCAGAGCGGCGTAACGGTGCTGCCGGTGGGCTCGCTGAACCAGTATCCGCGGATCCAAACCAGCGTTCCCAATCTGATGTTCCTGGACGGTTTTTGCACGCGTAACGCGACCAGCCAGACTTTCACGATTGCGGACCCGGGCGGGAACAACACGCCCTTCAGCATCGCTTCCTCCAATCCTGGCGTAACGGTCTCGCCGTCTGCCGGAGTGACGCCGGCTACCATTACCGTCACGGTCGATCCCAACCAATTCGCCGCGCAAAACGGCACCACTGACGTTAGCTTGTCCATCAGCAGCGTGGCTGCGATCGACGCCACGCCGTCGGTGACCGTGTCGGTGAATGCGCCGCAACCCAGCCAACGCGGCACGATCGTGCCCATTCCGGGGACGCTGGTCGACTTGCTGAGCGACAGCACGCGCGTTCAATATTACGTGCTCCGCCAGGACATCAATCAAGTGCTGGTGTTCAACGGGACCAATAATACCCAAATCGCCACTTTGCGCACTTGCCCCCGGCCGATGGGGATGGCGGAAACCCTGGACGGCAATGAGCTGCTGGTAGGCTGCGATGCCTCGCACATTATCGACACATACGATCTCAATGCTTTGCAGCCATTGACGCCGATCGATGCACAAAGCGGCTATACGCAGTCGATTGCGACCTCCAACGGCATGACGCTGGCGGTCATGCGGGACGGCGCCGGTGGCCCGCCCTATATTGCTTCCGTTGATCTGGTGTTGAACCAGGCGACCAGGTTGCCCAGTCTGGGCGTGTATCAGAATCAGCTCAGCTCGGTCAATACCGTGCTGGCGGCTTCGCCCAACGGATCGACCATCCTGATTGCTTCTGCGGACGGGCACACGATGCTGTACGACGCGAACGTAAATTCGTTCACCGTTTCGCGTGATGATTTTACATCTCTCACCGGTGCCTACGCCGCGTCCGCCTTCGGGCAGTACGTAGTGGGCGGCACCATTCTGGACGCGTCCCTGGTCCCGACTAACGCGGTCAACACCCAAGGCGCCGAGCCTTCGGGCTTTGCGTTCGTAGGCCAGAACGGCTACATGACTTCCTCGACCGGCACCACCGCTCCGGGCGTGATTCAGCAGGTGAACCTGACGACGGGATCGGCGATTCAGCCGACCACGATGGTGGAATCTCCGGCCTTGGCCAACCAGCCTCCGACCGCCACTGTGGGCACGGTGTGCACCACCACCACCAGCGGCAACAGCAATCAGGAGGTGTGCCAAACCGGATTGACCCTGACCATCACCAACTGCTCGACCACCACGAACAGCTCCTCTGGATCGACGACGAATACTTGCACCACCACCACCTCCGCGCTGCTGCCTCCGGCCAATTCCTTCACCCGCTCCCTGGCAATGCTGCAGGACGGTAGCGCATTCATCAATCTGTCGACCTCGGGCGTGGTAGTGTTGCCGCCCAATTACGCGGCATCCGTGCAGCCGCCGCAGATCAGCGCGGTGGTGAGCGCGGCGGACTTCCAATCGCCGGCGGCTCCCGGCGGCTTGATCACCGTCTTCGGAACGAATTTGAGCCCGACCAACCAGGCCACCAGCGAAATTCCGCTGCCGACGGCTCTGGCGCAGAGCTGCCTTACGGTAAACGGCCAGCCCATGCCGCTGATCTTCGTCTCTTCCACTCAAGTCAACGCACAGATGCCGTTCCAGGCTTTCGGCGACGTGGTGATGGTGGTGCATACGCCGGGCGGCGTCAGCCCCAACTTCAATCTGGTGGTCCAGGAGAACGCTCCGGCGGTGTTCTTGAGCGGCAGTGCGGGCCCCTTGACCGATCTACCGATCGTAATCCGGCAGAGCACGAATCTGCTGGTGACCGATTCGAACCCGGTTCATATCGGCGACAACCTGACCTTGTACACCACGGGACTGGGCGCCGTGACACCGTTGGTTGCCAACGGACTGCCCGGTCCGACGCAGCCCTTGGCCATCGCCGTTCTCCAGCCGACTGTAACCTTGGGCAGCGCGCCGATGATTCTGAGCTATGCCGGGTTGGCTCCCGGTGAGGTGGGTGTGTATCAGATTAACGTGACGGTTCCAGGCGACGCCCCGCAAGGGCTCAACGTGCCGTTGACGATCGCGCAAGGCTCTAATTCACAGACAGTAAACGTGCGCGTCGTTCAATAGCCGCGTTCCACAGGCCGCCGGCGACAGCCGCGCGCCGGAACGCCGTGTCCGCGTGAGAAGCGGCGATAGCCGCAAAGCGACCAAAGCGACCGGAAAAGAGAGAAGGGGATGGATATGAGACTAGCTCAAATGCTCGTAGTGTGCGCAAGCGTGGCCGCCGTGCCGGCTGCGTGGGGACAGAAATGGGAAATCGGCGGAGCGGTGGGCGGCGGGTTTTACACTTCGCAAGACATCACCGCGCCCACTGGATCGGCCTCCGCGTCGATTCAGCCAAACCTGATGGGCAGCGTGTGGGTGGGGAGCACCGGAACCGGGCATTGGGGCGGGGAGCTTCGCTACGACTACGGCATGGGGGATCTCCACTTGAGCGGAGGCGGCACCAGCGCCAGCTTTGCCGCGCACAGCCAGGCGATCCACTATGACCTGCTGTGGCATTTCCTGGGAAGCGAAGCCACGGTTCAGCCTTTTGTGGCAGCCGGCGCAGGCATTAAGATCTACACGGGGACGGGAACGCAGATGGTGTATCAGCCGTTAAGCAACGTCGCGCTGCTGACCCAGGCGCAGGATTTGACGCCGATGGCCAGCGTGGGCGGCGGGCTCAAGTTTAAACTCGCTCCGCACGTCAACCTGCGCCTGGAAGTTCACGATTACCTCACGCCCTTTCCCAAGCAGGTGATCACTCCCATCACCGGCAAGACCCCCGGCTGGTTGCAAGACTTCGCGCCCGCGGCGGGAGTAGCGTTCGAGTTCTGATTCGGGTGCTTCAGCACACGCCTAAGGAACCATCGGCGAATTGCCGATAGGACGAGCATGGAGTTCAACGCCACCTCCCTCAACGTCACCGAACTCCTGGTGGTGGCGCTGGCGGTGGTCTCTCTCCTGATGGTGCTGCGCAAACGTTACACGAGCAGCCTGCCGCTGCTGTTTTACTTCACCTTGATCGTGTTCACCAACATGACGGACCGCGAAATCAACCCTTATCTCCTATACGCAGGTCTGCTTTTTGCCATGGTCCTGCGTTTCGAGTACATGGGCGGACCGTTCGTGAAACTGATTGCGTTCATGACTTCGGCGATGCTGGTGGCGATCGCTTACCTGATGGTGTCCGACGTTTTTACGGCCTGAAGGCGCTCAGCGCGGGCGTTTCAAACGATAATCCGGCATCCCGGACAAATCCAGGATCCTGCACATCTCATGCAGCCGGCTCCGTGCGCGTTCTCCGATCACTTCCGTCAGCGTCTTCCGCGCGTAGTCCTTGCTTTTGCCGTTCAATTCATGATCCGGGAGATTGGTGGTGGCGATCAAAGGTTTAACGTTGTTGTAACGGTAGGTGATGATCGAGGTCATCGTGTCCATCACCCAATCGATGGGGCGCTGCGAGCCGAGATCGTCGAGCACGAGAACCTCAGCCTCAAGCGCGGAGCGGTAGGCCTCGCGGTCCGCGGTTCCGGCTGTCGAGTCCCAGCTCGAGCGGATGCGGTCGATGAGGTTCTGGTAATCGAAGAAGAGGCACTCCCGTCCACGGCTCAGTAACGCTTTCATGACGGCCACAGCCAAGTGCGTCTTGCCGACGCCCGGATCGCCGGTCAGCAGCAGCCCGGGATGATCGGCGGCCGGGAATTCACGCACGAAGTTCTTCACCTGAATCAGCGCCTGACCCAGAGCCGCTCTGACGATGGGGTGATCGCCGGGGATTTCGAAATTTTCCAGCGAGACGTGCTGATAGTTCGGTGGGATGCCGGCGGACTCCTGGAGTTCACGGGCACGCCGTTCGCTGTAACAGGAGCAGCGTTCAACCCCGGAGAGTCCGGCGCGCTGAACGGTCTTCCAACCGGTACCTTCGCAAATCGGACAAACTGCCGCTTCGGTCATTTTGTTTCGTATCCCAACCGTATCATCCCTTGATCCTTGCCTTCGGCAGTCCCTTTGGTCAACCACTCCAGCGAGGTCTGGAACAGCAGCAGGTGATTCTTCTCCCACATGGCGTTGTGCGAGGAGCAAGCCAGATCGACGAAGACCTTCTTGGGTGCGCCCCAATCCATGTACAGCTCCCGTACACGGTCCGGATTGACCTGCTTGTCATGCGCGCCAGAGACCAACAGGACCGGGATTTGAGTCTGCGAGACCACGGCGCTAGTCCAGCCCCAGGTTGTGGTTTGCGGGGCACGGCGCACACCGGTTCCCCAAGTGGCTCCTACCGGATCGGATGCGAGCATTTCCGACCAGACGGAATTCAGCGCGCCCGCTTCGTACTGTTCCGGGCAGCCGACTTGGCGATCCCAGTTCGCGATGAACTCTTGGCGCGATTGGGTGTTGAACGCCGCTCCGTTGGCCGGAACCTGCGCGGGCGCTTCCGCGCGAGCGTTGCGATTGTAGGCCGGAGCAAGCAGGACCAGCTTGAGCACTCTATCGGGATGCGCGGCCGCATAGCCGGCTGAGCGCGGGCCTCCCAACGACCAGGCCAGCAGGTTCACTTTATCCACATGCCGGATGGCCCGGATGTGATCGACGACGGTCTCAATATCGTGCCAGTCGGAAGCGAGCGTGGTCATTTGATGCGGGTAGCCGGCGTCGCAGGGTGCGGGAATAAGGGACGGGACGAAGAGCGCCTGCTGGGCCTTGCTGAGATTGCAGGGGTCGTTCATCGGGTTGGGGCGCGTGGAGCGGCCGTAACCGGTCATGTCCATCGCGAAGACGTCGAAGCCGGCGTTGGCTAAGTACGCCATCCAACTGTAGTCGTGATAGGGAACGTCGAAGGCGACTTCGGCCGGCGTACCCGCGCCGTGAATGAACAGCGCGACTCGATCCGGTGCGGGTCCTCCGCGCAGAGCGATACCGGGATCGACCACCTCGCGCACGTAGATCGCGGTGGTTTGGCCGGAGACGGCGGGGACCGCGGAGCGCACCTCGACGTAATGATCAAGCCGGAGAAGAGGGGACGGAGCATCGGCTCCGAAACAGAGCGCGGCGAACGTGATTAACAGGGCGCAGAGCGTTTTCATGAGGGTCGCCTCATGGGTGAGTTTACTGCATTTCAGTGAAGCCGATTTGCCGGTTCTACTCCACGACGGCGAGAACCTCTCCGGCGGCCACGGTAGAGCCCGGCTGGACCCGCACTTCGATCACCTTGCCGGATTTGGGCGACTTCACCTCGTTCTGCATCTTCATCGCTTCGACCACCACCAGGCCCTGGCCGGTTTCAACGGAGTCTCCTGCCGAGACCAGAAGCCGCATCACTTTCCCGGACATCCGAGCGGAAACGTCGAGGCGTCCCTGCGCGGAGACTGCGGCCCTGCGCGAACGGAGGGCGCGGGGATCGAATAACTCGACCGGAATCGGCACACCGTTGACGACCGCCTCGCGCGGCGCTCCCGGTGAAACGCGGCAGACATTGCCCTCGATGATCACAGCGCTCGAGCCGGCATCCAACTGCCGTAAGGAAAATTCGCCTTCCAGAAGCCGGCCGTCTTCAAGTTGGTAGCGGAAACGGGAGCCGTTGATTTCGATTGTCCCGGAACGGCCACCGATGAGGGTTTCGAGCTTCACGTTCGATACACGAGTGTAGCGCAAATGCGGCGCTGACCCTTTCCATCGGCCGCCAGATTGATTTGACTAAAAAAAAAGACTAAACTGAAGACATGACGGTGAGCGTTCACGAGGCCAAGACGCAACTCTCCCGGCTGCTGGACCTGCTGGAAGAAGGCGAGGACATCGTAATCGTCCGGCATGGCAAGCAGGTCGCCCGATTGGTCCGGGCCAAGGCCGCGGCCAAACCCCAGGTCGGGAGCATGAAGGGGCAGATCTCCTGGAAAGAGGGCTGGGAGCGTCCGATGACCGATGAGGAAGCCGACGCGTTCTGGGAGGGGCGGTGACGAACGGTCCGTTTCTTCTGGATACGAGCACGATTCTTTGGGCGCTAGCTGCACCGGAACGGCTGTCGCCCCAGGCGAGCCAAGCGCTAAAACGTCCGCTAGTTTTAAGCGTGGTCAGCTATTGGGAAGTTGTTATCAAATCGCGCAAAGGCCTTCTGAGTGTCGGAAATCCCGTACAGTGGTGGTCGCGGGCGGCTGAGGCGATCGGCGGAACGATCCTTGCCGTCCACGCGGCCCACATTTCCGCGCTGTCCGGACTTCCCGATTTTCACAAGGACCCGTTTGATCGCATGCTTATCGCGCAAGCGGGCCAGGAACGGCTCACGCTTCTCACCAGTGATCAAGTAGTGAGACGGTACCCAATTCCGACTTTGTGGTGAAGCGCTAACGCAGCAGATTCCGCCGAGCTTCGGCGAGCCACCCCGATACCCCTTCGCCGGAAGCGGCCGGTTCCGGCTGAGCGAACGATGCCGCCAGCGCCAATGCCGCTGCAGCTTCGGATTCCAGAGAAACGTCAGGTTTCGTGCGCCGCGAAAAGAAACCGTCGAGAAACGCGGTCGACAAGCGGCCTGCACGGAATTCCGCGTCCGCCAGAACCTCGCGGAAGAAGGCGACGTTGGTGCGGATGCCGGAGATCGAATACTCCGCGAGCGCGCGATCCAATCGTCCGATGGCCCGTTCCCGCGCCGGCCCCCACACCGCAAGCTTGGCAAGCAGAGGATCGTAATCCAGCGGCACGGTGAAACCGGGATAAATGCCGGAATCGAGGCGCACGCCGGGCCCGGAGGGCTCGCGCAGATGCTCGATCCTGCCGGGCGAGGGCATGAAACTATTGTCCGGGTCCTCGGCGTAGATGCGGCATTCCATGGCGGAGCCGGACCAGGAAACATCTTCCTGGGAAATTGTTAGACGCTCGCCGAAGGCGATGCGGAGCTGCCATTCCACTAAATCAAGCCCGGTCACCAGCTCCGTTACCGGATGCTCCACTTGCAGCCGCGTGTTCGATTCCAGGAAATAGAAGTTGCGATCGCGGTCCACCAGAAACTCCATGGTGCCCGCGTTGGTATAAGCGGCTGCGCGAGCGATGCGAAGAGCGGCTTCGCCCATTCGCTGGCGGAGCTCGGGGTAAGCCAACATGACTGGCGAGGGACATTCCTCAATCACTTTTTGGTGGCGGCGCTGGATGGAGCATTCACGCTCGCCCAGATGGATCAGGTTGCCGTGATGGTCGCCCAAGATCTGGATCTCGATGTGCCGCGGCTCGACCACCACTTTTTCGATGTACACCTCGCTGTTGCCGAAAGCCCGCTGGGCTTCGCTGGAGGCGTCACGCAAAGTGGAGGCGAGATCCTGCTCGCGATCCACCTGACGCATGCCCTTGCCGCCTCCGCCGGCGGACGCTTTCAGAAGGACGGGGTAGCCGAGGCTGCGCGCGATGGACTTCGCCTGATCGAGATCGGCGACGGGTTGTTCGGTGCCGGGGACAACCGGAGCTCCGGCGGCAATGGCCAGCTTGCGGGCGGAAATCTTGGAGCCCAGGCGGCGGATGGCCTCGGCGGGAGGACCGACGAAGACGATTCTAGCGTTTGAGCAGGCTTCCGCAAAATCCGGATTCTCGCTCAAGAAACCATAGCCGGGATGGATCGCATCCACGCGATGGCGGCCCGCGGCATCCAAAATTTTGCCGATATTCAGGTAGCTTTCCGTAGAAGGCGAGGGGCCCAGATACGCTGCTTCATCGGCAAGCGAGACCGCCAAGGAGGCCTGATCGGCATCCGAATAAACGGCCACGCTCCGGATTCCGAGCTCGCGCAGCGCCCGAATCAGGCGCACGCCTATCTCTCCGCGGTTTGATACCAGTACCTTGCCGAACATGCAGGTCGATTGTAGCAGTTCGAGGGTCGGGGAAAGGCCTTAAAGCAGGGTGACGATGGTAGCTCCCCAACCACCCGCTTCTGCGGGTGCATCGCCGTAGGAAGTCACGTAGGGAGTACCTGCCAGAATTGCCCGAACCATCTCTCTCTGGACCCCGATCCCGCGCCCGTGGATAATCCGCAAAGCCTTGAACCCCAGGCGATTGGCCTCCGAAAGATATTCCTCTACAACAGCTTTCACATCGCGCGGAGAAACGGAGTGCAGATCCAGCACGTCTTGTATGGGAATCGGCACGGGATCGGGGAAGGGATCGTCGGGTTGCATACGCCTCAGCTTTGACGTTTGAGTCGATGATACACCTGAGAACTATTGGGGTAGGGGAAGCACACCCTTAGCAATTCTTCCCTTAGGACGGACGTTTTGCGAGTAACCCTTGATAAAATCGGGCTACGGAAATAGGATGACAAGGCTCTGTTTCCTTTGCGGAAAGAAGATCGGCTTTCTCCGGTCACTGACGGACCAGCAATACTGCTCCGCCGAGCACCGGCAGGAGGCGCGTCTGGCCTCGACGCAATTATTGCGCGAAGAAGAGGAATTAGAGCCATGGTCAGTGGAAAAATCCCGCACCCGGCGGAAGAGCGGCGGATTGGGAAGCTCCGCCGCGGGCCAGGCGTCTGTGTTTGCGTTCCTCACCGTGGGCGCGCTGCTCCTGGCTGCATTAATGATGATGCAACAAGGGAATCCCACCACCACCTATCCGCCGGCGGTATCTCTGGAGGCGGGGCTGAAGCGAGGATTCCTGGAACGCGCGGGATCGGCCATTAGCGAGGCTGTCCGGAGTAGCGCCCCGGTGACGCTGCATCACGACTTCCATTCCGGGATGAGCGATTGGTCGACCCTCGCCCTGAACAGCACCGTTGACGATCCGAGGAACTGGCTTAATTCGGCATCCGCGCCGGATGTCGCCAGGCCCGGCGTGCTTCGGCTGTGGACGCGTTCGATCACTCTCAAGAACTATCAGATGGAGTTCGAGGGGCAGATCGAGAAGCACAGTTTGAACTGGGCGTTCCGCGCTACGGATCAAAACAACTACTACGCGAGCAAGTTGGTGATCACCAAGCCTGGCCCGCAGCCCAACGCCAGCCTGTTGCGCTACGTGGTCGAGAACGGGCAGGAGTTGGAGCGGAGCACTTCGCCTCTCTTTCTGACTCTCGAGAAGGGCGTGAGCTATCACATCCGCGTCAGCGTCGAGGACGACAAGTTCGTCACCTACCTGAACGGGCAGCAAATCGGCGATTGGACCGATCACAAACTGGGCCGCGGCGGCGTGGGCTTCATCAGCGACGAAGACGATCCGCAGCAGATCGCCTGGGTGGATGTGAGCGAGCGCGATAGCTTCCTGGGACGGATGCTGGCGCACTTCTCGTTGTTCGTCGCGCCCGGCGAGTAAGCTGGCCGCGAATCCACGCAATAACGACACCAAAATGTAAGAATGCGAGTATGAGACTGCTCGCGTTGGCGCTGCTCGCCGCAGCTACTTTGAATGGAGCCAGCGCAAAGCGAGAGCTGGTTGAGTGGGCCGAGGCGCAGCCCTGGAGAATGGGCCGCGCCGCGGATCCGGCCAAGATCCCCACGCGGAAAGGCATCGAGTTCTCGCGCCCGGACGGGGAGCCGGCGTGGATTCAACTGACCACTCGCGTGGATGTTGCGTGCGGAGAGGATACCTCGGCGTATTTGTACGAATGGTCGGGCGATCATTGGGCGCGGAGGTTTGCACTCGAACCCGGTAGTCCCGTGGATTCGCTGCGCATCCAGGCATCGAACACGCTGGTGCTGGCCACGGGCTGGGAGCCGGCGTGCACTTCCATATGGCATCCGTTCTTCGTCGGCCTGTATCAGATTGGCGCGGGGCAGAAGACGGTGCTGGAGGGAACGGAAAACGGCAATCCGGACGGCGAGACAGTAGCGAAGCTGGAGCCCAACGGAATTCGCGTGGAGTTCACCGGCGCCTCCATCGATCCCTTGCTCGGCTTGCGCCGCCACGTACTGCATTACACCATCGATGCGAGCGGCGCGCATCGGGTCGATCCGCTGGCGCTTTCCGCACAGGACTTTGTGGATGAATGGATTTCGAGTCCGTGGAGCGACGCATTCGCATGGAGCGATCCCGCGCTGGCGGCGATTCACGATCAGTTGCCCAAGCGCGGGCAGATGGGAACGGTGGCGCGCTGCGCGGACTACGGATCGGTATGGCAGGTGGCCGTGGCGCTCAATCAGAGCTGGCGCTACTTCCGCGTGAGCGAGCAGGGCGAGCACCGCTACCGGATGGTCGCGGTAAGCGAGAAGCCGTGCAAGGCGGCGAAGCGGTAGGATAAGCGTGGCGCTGGCGATTGTCAGAGATCCCGAGATCATGCACGGAACTCCCGTCTTTCGCGGGACCCGAGTACCGGTCCAGACCTTGTTCGACTACCTGGAAGGCGGGGAGACTCTGGAGGATTTTCTGAAGGGCTTCCCGACGGTGCCGCGCGCGTTGGCGCTTGAGGTGCTTGGCTACCCCTGCGGCTCGCCGCTATGAAACCGCGGGACCGGGAAGACTGTCTCCGGCAATTCCCAAAACTGCAACGCTGGATTAACACCTGCGCCCACTGCGGTCGCCAGGGGTACCAGCCCGAGATGCTTGACGAGTACTTCCACGCGGGAATCGCCGCGCACTACATCCGCAGCTACTTCGAACCCCTATCCCTCCAGGACAACGGACTTTGCCCTGAGTGTGTCTGCGTCATCTTTGGCCCAAAGGCCGGCTGACCCGCCTGCTCACCCCAGCCCTGCGCGGACCAGCAGCGCATTGGGGTCTGGGTCGCGGCCCATAAAGGAGCGGTAGAGATCCGCAGGATCTTCGCTGTCTCCACGCGAGAGGATCTTGTCGCGATAGTCGCGGCCGGTGGAAGTGCTGAAGACGCCCTCCTTCTTGAAGCGCGTGAAGGCGTCGGCGTCGAGAACCTCGGCCCATTTGTACGAGTAATAACCGGCGCCGTAGCCGACCGGGCTCGAAAACAGATGCGTGAAGCCGGCCAGCATGGCGTGCTCCGGCGGAAACGGCGCGGGCGAGAATTGTTGCAGGACGGCTCGCGACCACGCGATCACGTCGCCCGAGCCGTCCCACTCCCGGTGCAGCGCAAGATCCACGTAGCCGAAGCCGAGCTGGCGCATCTGATTATTTGCGGCGCGGAAAGTTTTGGCGCGGCGCATTTTCTGGAATAAATCGTCGGGTACCGGAGAACCGGTCTCCCAATGGCGCGCGAACAGGTCCAGAGCCTCGCGCTCCCAGCACCAGTTCTCCATGATCTGCGAAGGCAACTCGACGAAATCCCACGCGACGCTGGTGCCGGCCAGGCTGCGCACTTCCACCAGGCTCAGCATGTGATGCATCAGGTGACCGAATTCGTGGAAGATCGTCTCCACTTCGCGATGCGTCAGCAGGGCGGGACGGCCGTCGACGGGCGGTGTCAGATTGCCGCAGATCAGCCCCAGGTGCGGCTTGCCGGCGGAAGGATTGCCGGTGATGAGCGCGTCCATCCACGCGCCGCCGCGCTTGTTCTCACGCGGGAACCAGTCGGCGTAAAACGAGCCCAGGTACGTGTTGTGGCGCGGGCCGAGGGAATTGTCATAGACGGCGTAGGTTTTGACGTTCGAGTCCCACACCGGCATGCCGGGATCGGGCTCAACGCGAATACCGAAAATGCGTCCGAAGATATCGAACATTCCGTTTACAACATGTTCCAGCGGGAAGTAGGGACGCAGCGCCTCTTCGTCGAAATCGTAAAGCTTGGCGCGCTGTTTCTCGGCCCAATAGCCGATGTCCCAGGGTTCCAGCCGCATGCCGGCGAAAGTTTCCAGCTCGCGATTTTCTTCCGCGAATCGTTTCTCCGTTTTGCGGCGCAGATCTTCGAGGAAACTTTGCGCGCGGGCGCCGGTGTGAGCCATGCGATCGTCCAGCACTAGGTCGGAGAAATCGCGGAAACCGAGCAATTGCGCCTTCTCCTTGCGCAGCGCGAGGATTTTGACGATCAGCGGCATATTGTCGAAGGCCGAACCGCCGGGGCCTGGCGCGGTGGCGCGAGTCGAATAGGCGCGGTAGAGCTGCTCGCGAACGGCGCGGTCGTCAAGATAAGTCATCGCGGCGAGGTAGCTGGGCGCTTGCAAGGTGAAGCGCCACCCGGATTGGCCCTTGGATTCCGCGGAAGCTCGCGCGGCCGCCACCGCCGTGGGAGGAAGACCCTGGAGGCGGCTTTCGTCCCCGATCACCAGCTCATACGCGTTGGTCGAGTCCAGAACATTTTCCGAGAATTTCGTGGTGGCCTCCGCCAGCGCGACGTCGATCTCCTGAAGACGCTTTTTGCCGGCGGGGTCGAGTTCCGCGCCGTGGCGCTTGAAGGAGTCGATGGTTTTGGTGAGGTAGCGGTGCATGGTGCCGGTGAGCGCGCGCGCTTCATCGGTCCCGGCGTAATGCTTGACCGATTTCCACAAATCTTCGTTCAGCGGAAGGCTGGAATAAAATGCGCTGACCTTGGGCTGGACGGCGTTGTGCGCGGCGCGCAACTCGGACGTGGTAGCGACGCTTTCCAAGTGACGGATCACCCCCATGGCGTAGTCGAGTTTCTCGGTCATCGTGTCGAGCGCCTGCAACGGGTGCGGCGACGCGATGGTCTGGTTGAGACGCTCACCGGCGTCCGCCAGTAGCTGATCGATGGCCGGCTCCACGTGCGAGGCCTCAATCTGGTCGAAGGGAATGCGGAATTGGATCTCGAGAAGCGGATTCATAGGACTCGGATTATTAGGCTAGCAGGCTCACCGGGTGCGCGGCTGGGGCCCTCGCCGGGGGCCTGAAGCTCTGCTCCGTTTTGCGCCGGTTACTGTGCGTCTGCCACAGTGCGGGGTTATAAAACGGACCGCGGTCAGGCGCGGGCCATCGCTTCAAACCGCGAGCGGCTGGATTCGCTGCCCCAATGCGTGAAATCCGTACGCAGCGGCGCGGCGGAGGCTGATACGCTTTTCATTTTGGCCTACCAACAGCTTCGTGCCGACAACTTTTCGTTCAATGAGTTATGCCGTACGGTGAGGCAGGCATCGCTGGCGGGATCCTTTTTGGCCGCTAAGTTGCTAGATTGTAAGCGGGATGATTCATCTGAAGCGCGTCTATGAGGCGCCTTCGCGCGGCGATGGCGCGCGTTTTCTGGTCGAAAGACTGTGGCCGCGGGGAATCCGCAAACAGGAGCTGATAATGGAGGCTTGGCAAAAGGATGCCGGGCCGAGTGTGCCGTTGCGCAAGTGGTTCTCGCACGATGCCGCCAAATGGGACGGCTTCAGAAAAAAGTACTTCATCGAGCTGGACGCACATCCTGAAGCCTGGGAACGGCTCTGCGACTCGGCGGGGCGCGGTCCTGTTACGCTGCTGTACAGCTCGCATGATCAGGAGCACAATAACGCTGTGGCTCTCAAGGAGTACCTGGAGCAGAAGCTGGCGCGCCGGCGAATTCGCGCCGATCAGCCCTTGGCGCGAGATTAGGGGGCAACGAACGATGACAGAAGCGACTTTGCCCGGCATAGAAGAGCTGGATGCTTTGCTGGCGGCGGTCGACCGCTGTGAGCCCGCCGATCAGGCCGAGTTCGCTCACGAACACATTCAGGATGCGCGCATTTACGCCCTGGGGGCCATGCCGCGGGAATGCGAATGGAGTCTGGAGCTGGCACAGAGAACTCTGGCAGGTATGCCCGCTAGCCAGGAGTCGAAGCGGGCGCGAGAAATGCTCGCGGAAGTGTTCCCGGGCTAAGCGGCCAACCGTCGCGCGGCCGGCGTCGCGCGCTAAATTTTTGCGCGGTCAACCTTGCTGGCGAAATGAGGAGGCCATGCGATCGCAAATTAAGCTAGGCAAAATCTTCGGGATCGAGGTCGGGCTGCACTATAGCTGGTTCCTGATCGCGTTGTTGATTGCGTTCTCGCTCGTCGCTCAATTCCACGCCACCAATCCGGCCTGGGGCGAAGGCGTCATTGCCGCCGTGGCGGTGGCGACCGCGGTGCTGTTCTTCGTCTGCCTACTTCTGCATGAGCTGGCGCATTCCTTGGTGGCGACGGCCAATGGATTACCGGTGAAGGAGATCACGCTGTTCGCTTTGGGCGGTGTTTCGCAGATTGAGCGCAACCCGTCCAGCGCAAAGCTCGAATTCTGGATGGCCTTCGTAGGGCCTTTGACCAGCGCCGTGATCGGCGGCCTGTGCCTGTTGGGTGTGCATCTGATCGGAACCGCGGCCCTGGTGCCGGGCGTCGCCATGCTGGAATGGCTCGGCTATATCAACGTCATGCTGGCCGTGTTCAATCTCATCCCCGGATATCCGTTGGATGGGGGCCGCGTGCTGCGGGCAATCATCTGGTGGAAGACCGGTAATGCCGAGGGCTCGACCAAATCCGCGGCGCGCGTAGGCCAGATGGTCGCGTTTCTGTTCATCGCCTTTGGCATCTACCGCTTCTTCATGGGTGCAGGCTTCGGAGGCTTGTGGATCGCCTTCATCGGATGGTTCCTGCTGCAGGCCGCGCGCGAAAGCTACCTGCAGGCGGGACTGACTCATGCGCTGGAAGGCGTGAAGGTCGAGGACGTGATGAGCCGCGATTGCGCGATGGTCGAAGGCTGGCTCAATCTGCAGAACTTCGTGGAGCAGGAACTGCTGCGCACCGGGCAGCGCTGTTTCATCGTCGTGGAACAGGGCGAGGTAAAGGGCCTGGTTACGCCGCATGAGATTCGCACGGTCGATCGCGCGAAGTGGCCGTACACCACGCTGCAGGAGGTGATGCGGCCGATTGAGGAAGTGCGCTCGGTAGCGCCGGGGACCACTTTAGCTTCCGCGTTGCAACTCATGAGCCGCAACGACCTCAATCAGCTTCCCGTGGTCTCGCACGGGCACCTGGAGGGTGTTTTGTCGCGCGCCCAGGTAGTCAGCTACCTGCAAACCAGGATGGAATTCAACTCCGGGAACGGGCACGGACCCGGCCATTGAGCCCGGCCCCGGCCATTTAGCTTCGTTGCGACTCGCGTCCCGCGCCAAGCATCCCAAAAGTATGAAGTGGGAATACATGGAAGAACAAGTTCACGGCTGCATCGATGTGGAGCGCCTGAACGCGCTGGGTGAGCAAGGCTGGGAATTGTGCGGCATCGTGCCGGCGGAATCCTTGCGGGTGCTGGTTTTCAAGCGGCACAAGCCCGCCCACGTGTAACACTGGGGCAGGGTTGCGAACGCAGGGGAGGCAGGAAGGCAAAGAGCTCGCGTACCGCCGCGGACTAACGGCCGGCGCCCAAGGACGCCACGCGAATGCGCCGGCGCGGGAACAGCATCGCCACCGCAATGAGGAGCAGCGCCAATCCCGACGGCACGCTCCCGATCACGAGGAACTGCCCGTCGCGGAGTCCGTAGAGCTGCATCAGAGCGGTGATCGCGAACAGCGCTCCGGTCAGCCGCCACAGCAGTTTCGCGGTACGGAAAAAGTAGATCGAGAGTAACAGCCGGATGGCCGAGTCGAGCGTCCAATAGACGAATCCGGCGCTGCGGATGGATCTGATCATGGGCGCGGTCACGTCAAACAGGTTCACGTCCAGAATCCGCAGGACGGCTAGATCACTCACCGCGCCAAAACCGGCCGAGGCGACCGCGAGAACCATCGCCGCGGGAGCGATCATGCGGCCGGCCGCGCCCGATCGCAGCAGCAAAACGGAAAGCGCCACAAACAGGACCGTATACGCAGCCAGCGAGGCGAAGGCGACGCGCTCCTTGACTCGCATGACCTCCCGATCCTGGCTGGGCGCTTCGCCCAAAACATAATCCACATCTTTCGTGCTGCGCGCGGCTTGAATGGCGATCACCGGGTCGGTGATGCCGCCAACCGGGAGGGACGCGTTCGAGAACGCCGGCTTGCCCAGCAGCAGGATGGCGATCACCAGGCACAGAACGGCGAAGACGCCGGCGGTCTTCTCCGCTGTCCACCACTCAGGCGACCTTTTACCCGAGAAGACGCGCGGCATCGCAGGCAAAATAGGTGAGGATGATGTCGGCGCCCGCGCGCCGGATGGAGATGAGCGATTCCATCATGGCGCGCTCATATTCCAGCCAGCCGCGTTCGACCGCTGCCATCAGCATGCTGAACTCGCCCGAGACCTGATACGCCGAGATGGGTACCGGAAAACGGTCGCGAGCTTGGCGGATCAAATCCAGATACGGAAGAGCCGGCTTGACCATGAGCAAATCCGCGCCCTCTTCGAAATCGAGCTCCATTTCGTGCATGGCCTCGCGGCCGTTGGCAGGGTCCATCTGGTAGGTGCGGCGGTCGCCGAACTGCGGCGCGGACTCGGCGGCTTCGCGAAACGGCCCGTAGAAAGCGGAGGCGTACTTGGCCGCGTAGGCGAGGATCGCCGTATTCTGGAAGCCGCTTTGGTCGAGCGCGCCGCGAATGGCCGCGACGCGGCCGTCCATCATGTCGGAAGGCGCGACGATGTCGGCGCCGGCGCGGGCATGGGAGACAGCCGAGGCCGCTAGCCATTCCAGTGTTGCGTCGTTATCCACATCGCCGTTGACGATCTTGCCGCAGTGGCCGTGGCTGGTGTATTCGCAGTTGCAGACGTCGGTGATCAGCAGCAGCTTGGGAAGAGCGCGGCGCACCGCGCGCAGAGCCCGCTGCACAATGCCCTCCTCGGCGTAAGCTCCGGAAGCCGAGTCGTCCTTGGCATCCGGGATTCCGAATAGGATTACTCCTCCGATGCCTAAGGCGTGCGCCTTATCGCACTCTTTGACCAATTCGTCGATGGAGAGCTGAAAGTTGCCGGGCATCGACGAGATCGGCTTGCGGATCCCTTCTCCCGGGACAACGAACAGCGGTAGTACGAACTGGGAGGGTTCCAGGTGGTTCTCGCGGACCATGCGGCGCATCGGCTCGGAGACGCGCAGGCGGCGCTTGCGATGGATGGGGAAGGACATTGGCTCAATTAATTGTACCCTTCGCGTTGGCGAGGCCCCTCCAGCGGCACAGGGCCGGCGCTGCCTCGTATTCCGTAGCTCCGCCGGACTTAACCGCGCCAGGCTCCGTTGTGCCGCTGGTCCCGATGAGTGGCCCGTGACATGCTGTATCACCGGGCATGAAGTTGCTTGGGGCGCAGAATCAAGCAGTTAGCGGCTGCGGGGGGAAGTATTTTCCGGCTTGGCCCGGGAATCTTCTACCGCTAAGACCCGCCGCCGTACTTCAGAAACTCGCGGTGCAACGGAGCCTTCCGAGTGCCGCGGGACAAGATCCCGTGGTTGCTCCCGCGGGCTCGGTTCTCCGGGTTTGGCTGACGCAAGCGCTCGATTTTTGGGCACGGCCGGCCCGGAGACCGCTCAACAGGGGAGCCGGGATCAGGCCCGTCGGATGGCATGCAGCCGCCCTTCAACGGTACAATCTTACTGAGAAATGTTTTAAAGCGAGCGGGAGCAAAGGGTAGTACAGATCTAGTTCAAGTTCAGTGTAAGAGGAGAAAATCCAATGACCAAGACATATTTGACCATGGCGGGGGCAGTGGCGCTGAGCGTGTTGAGCGCCAGTTGTGCGACCAAGAAGTACGTCGCTCAAACCGTGGCCCCGGTAGAAACCCACGTCGCGAACGTCGAGTCCAAGAACGACGCCAAGAACGCCGAGCAGGACAAGACCATCGCGGCGCAAGCGCAGCAGATCAGCGACGTAACCACGGACCTGTCGCGCACCAAGGAGAAGTTGAGCGATACCGACAACAAGGCCACCCAAGCCGGCCAGGCAGCGGCACAAGCTAACCAGGCGGCGCAGGAAGCCAACCAGGCCGCCGGCCGCGCGCAGCAATCGGCCGATGGCGCCCGCACCTTCGCCGACCAGGGCTTTACCCGCCTGGAGCGGACCATGGACGCCATGAACAAGTACCAGATGGTGAAGAACACCACGGTGCTGTTTGCCGTCAGCGAATCCAAACTGACCGACGAAGACAAGAAGGCGCTGGACGATTTCGCCCAGCAGACCCAGGGTCTGGATCGCTACGTGATCGAAGTGCAGGGCTTCACGGACAAGACGGGCACGGCCTCGTTTAACGATGCGTTGAGCCAGAGGCGGGCGGAGGCCGTGGCGCGGTACCTGAACGACGAGCATAAGATTCCGGTGCGCAGCATCGATATGCTTGGCTCGGGCTATGCGCAACCGGTGGCCGACGACAAGACCCGCGACGGCCGCAAGCAAAATCGCCGCGTGGAAGTGCGGTTGTTCGTGCCGGAGGCTTCTTCGGCCACGAACGTAGCTCAGGCGCAGCAGTAGACTTTCAGCCGGCGGGTTTTGAGACCGCCGGCGAGAGAACTTGTCCAGGAGGTTTGGCGGCCGGCCCCTCCGACCTGGCGGCCATGGCTCTGGCAAGTGTCAAGGCAGGCGATCGAGCAGATCTTTCGCGAGCGTGTCCGCACGTCTTGCGAGGTTGACGGCCGTCACCAGATCTTGCTCCCTCGCCTGCTTTGCTTGTGTAAGCAATTCGTGTATCTGGGCCATCCGATCGCGCTGATCGGCGTCGAGATTCTTTCTCGCCAATGCCTCCAAGGCCCGTTGATCCCTTTCCAGAATATCGTCTAGCTCGCGGTTGTAGGCGCGCTGCTGCTCCGCCGGAAAGAGCTGCACAATTTTGGGCGCCGGCGCCTCCGGCGCGGCCGGGGGCGGAGCAGGCTTCGGACCGGTAACAATGGGCGAGCGCGGACGTGGCGGCGGCGGAGGTTGGGGCGGCACGCCGATATCCGCCGTCGGCGAACCCAGATCGAGATCCGGGACTGCCATCAAATCCGCCGCGGCCAGCAGCGGAGGGTCCTGATTCGCGGGCAGTTTTGGCGGCGCCGGCACGGGATGATGGATGGCCGGCGGCACGAAGACGCGAGGCATCGTCTTGTGGCACGCGCTGGCGCACAACATTCCGGCGATCACGGTCACGCGGAAGACAACGCCGGTGCCGCGGGCCTCGCAACTGCGCTGGGAATCAAACATGCCGGATGGCTGACGGAAACTCGAGTCGGAACGTCGTACCTCGTCCCTCCTCGCTATCGAATGCGATAGTACCATTATGCAACTGTACGGCCCGGTACGTAAGGGCTAGTCCTATGCCTGAGCCCATATTTTTTGTTGTGAAATAAAGTTGGAACACGCGGTCGCGCTCCGCGGCTGGAATGCCGGGACCCGTATCGGCAACCTCCAGGCTCACGGCGCCATTCTGGCTGGACGTGGCCAGGCGTAGCGAGCCGCCGTTGCCCATGGCCTCGATGGCGTTGGTGACCAGATTCAGAACCGCCTGCTTGAGCAAGTCCACGTCGCCACGAAGCATCACCGGGGATTTTGGGGCGTCGACCGCCACATCGACATGCGCCAGCCGTGCGGGCGGCGTCATGAGATCGGCCACTTCGCGGGTGAGCGCGGAAAGATCGACTTCCTCGAAGTGGACCTCCACCGGACGGGAAAAATCGAGAAACGTTTTTACCACGCGGTCCAGGCGCGCGATTTCCTTAGCCAGAACGTCGATATCCTTCCCCAGCTCTTCTTCCGGCGCGCCCAGCTTGGCGCGCAGAAAATCCAGGCGCAGGGCGATGGCGTTGAGCGGATTCTTGATTTCATGCGCGACCCCGCCGGTGAGCCGGCTGATGGCGGCCAGCCGCGAAGCGACGTCCAGTTGCGAGGCCATCCGTTCCAGCAAAAGGTCGACGTCATGCCGCAACTCCGTGGCGTTTTCTCGCGCGCCCAGGAACTGCTGGCCCAGCAGGTTCAATTTGTTCTCCAGCACCGCGAACTCCTTGGGCGCTCCGCGGACGGGATTCGAGCCGGCGCCCGTGGTTCGAACGAATTCGCCTTGCACGATGCGGTCGATGGTTTGATCGATGCGCTTCAAGGGCCGTAGCGCGAAATTGGTGGCCAGCAGCGTAATCAGCAAGACCGCCAGCAGTGAGCCGCCGGAGACCAGCGCCAGCCATTTCACCTCCTGGAACACCGGGTCATGCAGTAACACCGCGGACACAACTACTTGAATCGAGAGCACGCTGATCGGCTGGTCCTGGATGCCCAGGGTGGCCATGACCTGGAAATTGGCATCGCTGCTCAACAGATCCACCAGGCGCGAGCGAATCGGGCCCTTGGTCCATTGCGCGAAGTCCCGGAGGCGCAGCATGCTCATACCCACGCGCCGTTCACTTGAAGAGGCGAGGATCTTGCCGGACTGATCCGCTACATTGATCTCAGTCAGCGAAGGCCAAACGGCCATAGTCTTGACCAAACGGCTGGCGATCTCGGGATCGTTCGAGACGATGTTGTACCACTCCTCCTTGGCGCCCTCCGTGCCGTTGGGAGTGGGGCTGGCGTGCTGGTTGAGATAGTCGATCAGGAAGGAGCTGACCTCCTGGCTGGCGCGCTGGCTGCGATCGAGCGAGTCCTCGGAGAGCGTGTTGATCAGCGTGTCCAGGTGCAGCGCGGAAAGCGCCAGGGCCACCAACGTGACCAGCGTCACGATGAGCAAAACCAAGCGAATTCGCAGCGACATACGGCCGGCGAGCGCGACCTCTCTGCGCGCTTTCTTTCTCCGGAGCAGGCGGATGCGTACAACCATCCGCTTCAGTCGGCGCTAGCCCCCTGTGCGCCGTACTCTTTCAATTTGTTGAAAAGCGTCTTCTGGCTGATGCCGAGGATCTCGGCCGCGCGGGTCTTATTGTTGCGCGTGTGATCCAAAGTCAACTCGATCAGCGCGCGTTCCGCCTGTTCGATGGTGGATCCGATGGGAATGCGCAGCTCGCCGTTCGTGGCAGCCGCGCGCGGAACCGGTGCGCCGCCGAAACCCGGAGGCAGATGCGCCAGCTCGATGGTTCCTTCTCCGGAGATAATGACCGCGCGCTCCAGCACGTTGCGCAGCTCGCGCACGTTGCCCGACCAGGAATGCGCCTGCAGCCGCTCCATCACCTCGGTGGAAATGTCGGTCACTTTTGTTCCGTGCTTGCGGTTCAGATCCTCCAGCAGGGCGGGTACCAGCACGGGCAGGTCTTCCATGTGCTCGCGCAGCGGGGGCAGTGGAATGGGAAACACGTTCAAACGGTAGAATAAGTCCTCGCGGAACCTGCCTTCCTTGATCGCCGCGTCGAGCGGCGCGTTGGTGGCGGCGATGACGCGGACGTCGAGCTGGATCTCGGTCTTGCCGCCCAGCCGGCGAACGCGTCCATCCTCGAGCACGCGCAGCAGCTTGGCTTGCGTCGCAGCCGGCATATCGCCGATCTCGTCCAGCAGCACGGTGCCGTTTTGCGCCAGTTCAAAGCAGCCGGCGCGGCGTTCCACGGCTCCCGTGAAAGCGCCCTTTTCATTGCCGAACAGCTCGCTTTCCATCAGTGTGTCGGGCATGGCGGCGCAATTGATCGCGACGAAAGGCCCGGCGCGGCGGGGGCTTAGGGCGTGAATCGCTCGCGCTGCCAGCTCCTTTCCCGTTCCGCTCTCGCCGGTGATCAGCACCGCGGCCCGGCTGGGCGCGACTTGCTGGATCAAAGCGAAAACTTCCCGCATTTTCCGCGAGGAGCCGACCATCTGGCCCAGAATTCCGCGGCCGCTCAACTGGCGCTCGAGACGATGGGCATGCTCGGCCAGATGGCCCTGCTCGACGGCGCGCGAAATCAGCAGCCGCAAAGCCGGAGCCTGGGATTGGCCGCCTTTTTCCAGAAACCAGTAAGCGCCCAAGTCGTGCACCATGTTCACTGCGACTTCCAGGCCCCCGTGCGCGGTCAGGACGATGGACTGGGGTCCTCCACCGTTGGCTTTCAGACGGCGCAGCAGTTCCTCGCCGTCCATGCGCGGCATCTTGACGTCGGTAACCATCACCTGGGCGGGGAAGGATTCCAGCTTCTCGAGGGCTTCCTGTCCGTCGGCGGCGGTTTCGACCTGGTAGCCCCACAGAGCGATCATACCGGCCAGAGCGGACCGTTGCGCCTCTTCGTCGTCCACTACCAGGACTCGCGGGCGTTCATTTTCCATTCTTTCCCTATTGTGACAGCCCGGTAGGCTGGCGTGCTATGATTCTCGGCGCGGAGCGAAATCCGGGCCATGGAGATCAGGCAATCCTTAAAGGGGGTCAAAGCAGCCTACTTACTGTGCGTGCTTCTGGAGATCGTGATTGTGGCGCTGTGGTACGCGCAACAGCTCCCGATTCCGCTGGAAGCCGCAGCCGTGCTCCCCTTGGTCCTGGCGATTTTCGTGGTCACGCGGCACGTCCGGCGGCGCATGACCAAGATTACTATCTCGGCTGACCGTCTGCATTATGAGACTGGGATCGCCTCCAAGTCGACGCGCACGGTGGAGCTGGCGAAGGTGCAGGACGTCCGCGTCAGCCAGACCATGTGGCAGCGGATCTTCAACATCGGAACCGTGTCGCTGGAGACCGCCGGAAGCTCCAGCCGCATTGTCATGGAGTCGGTTGACCGGCCGCAGGAGATCGCCAATCACATCCTGGATATGGCGAGGGCTGCGGGAAAAGCGGCTGGGCCGCAAATCCAGGGCGGGCAAATCAGCGCCAGCGAGCCTCATTCATAGCGCAAGGCAATCGCTGGACCGGCCCAGAACGATCCGCGCGCCCAGGAGCGCCGGGAAATCGGGGAAGACTGATGCTGTTTACACGATGGCCGAGGAGTTCACGGGCAACGGGACCCTGGCCGATAGCGGCGAGGCCAGCCACGGGCATCGAAGGAACCGTGGGGTTGCCGGTATCGACTGCGCTGTCGAGCCAGGCCCAGCGCCATACCGCCCGCCTGTCGTCGAGATGCAGCGTACGATTGCCGAACTGGCTCAGGGCTTGCGCGCGGGCTTCGGACTCGGAAAGGCCGGGCCCCATCAGATCCGCAACCTTTCCGCCAAATGCTCGCGAATTCCGTCGTTGAGGCCGTTATTCATTGCGGAGTGCGGTAACCGGGTCGACGCGCGCGGCCCGCAGCGCTGGTAGATAGCTGGCGACGAACGCAGCCGTGAGTAGCGCCGCAGCCATCGCGGAGAGAGTGAGCGGATCGAAAGCGGCCACGCCGGGGAGTTGATGGGCGAGCACCCGGCCGCTCAAAGCCGCGCCGCAAATTCCCAGCCCGGCGCCAATACCGGCCAGTTTGAGCCCCTGTCCGACGACTTCGCGGATCACCGAGCTGGAGCTCGCGCCCAGAGCCACGCGAATCCCGATTTCGCGCGTGCGATGGGCGACGGAGTAACTGATGACGCCATACAGCCCGAGAGCCGCCAGGAACAGAGCGGTCGCTCCGAAGAAGCCGAGCAGGCGCATGCCGAATTGCCGCGGCGCGAGCGAGGCCGCAACCATTTCCTCCATCGGCCGGATCGAATAGATCGCCTGGTGCGGGTCGGTTGCGCGGACGGCCTCACGGACGGCCGGAGCTATCGCGGCCGGCTCACCCTTGGTTTTTACCACGACCGATGCCATCCGGCCCGCGCGCTGGAACAGTGTGAAGTAATACGCCCCGCGCCCGCTATCGGCGGCGAGATCGGAGTGCAGCACGTGGCCGACTTCGCCCACGATGGTGCATGTGACCGGTCCCAGTTTAATATGTTGACCGATGGGGTCCTTGCCGGGCCAGTAACGTTGTGCCAAAACGTCGTCGATGACAGCCACGGGTTGCGTGGTGACGCGATCCTGATCCGTGAAGCTGCGTCCGCGCAGAAGCGGAATCGAAAGAGCCTCGAAATACCCGGGAGTCACGAAGCGGTCATCCCCGTGCGGGCCGGGATCGCCCGGAGGCGGGACATAGCCTTCGATGTCAAAAGCGCCCGACTCATCGATGCCACTGAAGGGAATCGGATAACCCAGCGCGGCGGAAGCAACTCCGGGCGTACTCCGCAGTCTTTCGAGCAGTGTCCGGTAAAACTCCGCCTGTTTTTGACCGTCCGGATACGCTGCCGTTGGAAGAGTAAAGGATGCTGTCATGACGCCGCCGGGATTGAAGCCTGGATTCGCAGCCTCCAGTTGAACGAAGCTGCGCAGAAACAGTCCTGCCGCGACCAGTAACACCAACGCGAACGCGGTTTCTGCGATGACCAGCGCGGAACGCAAACGCTGGCGTTTGCGTTCGGCAGTGGAGGACCGGCCGCCCGTCAGCGCTTCGTTCGGATCGCTACGGGAGATGCGCCACGCCGGGACAATTCCAAACAGAAGGCCCGAAAAAATCACCGTGGCGCCGCAGAATAGCAGGACGTAAGCATCGAGCGCCGGGCTAAGACCGGCGGAAGCACTTTCCGGGGCAAGCTGCAGAAGCAGACGCGTCGCCCCGTAGGCCAGGGCGAGACCGGCCGTGCCGCCGGCTGCCGCCAACGCCGCGCTCTCGGTTAGCAAGATACGAAGCAGCCGCCCTCTGCCGGCGCCCAGCGCCGAACGCACGGCGAATTCCCGTGAGCGTGCGGAAGCTCGCGCCAGCATCAGACCCGCGATGTTGGAGCAGGCGATCAAAAGAACGAAGCCGACCGCGGCGGCCAGCACCAGCAGCGGGGTCTTGGTCGCCCCCGCAAAAGAATCGGTGAAGGCAATGTCGAACAAACCCCACTTCGCCTCCGTCACCCACGGGAGATTGCTTTGCCGCACGCGGCTCGTCAGCACGTCCATCCAGGCACTGGCCTGTCTTGGGGAAACGCCGGGTTTCAGGCGCGCTACGGCGAAGAAGCGCTCGTTGAACCGAAACATTTCGGCGAACTGATCGGTGGGCCAGCCCAACGGAGTCCACAAATCCGCGTTCTGAGGGAAGCGGAACGACGGCTTCATGACGCCGATGACCTGATATGAGGATTGGCTCAGCCGGATGGTGCGGCCAATCACGGAGCGGTCTCCGCTGAACAAACGCTCCCAGGCCGCATAAGACAGGATCGCCACATGATTGGCGTTCGGTTCGTCTTCCTCGGCACGGAAGACACGGCCTAGTAGGGGCCGCGCGCCGAACACGTCGAACCATTCGGAAGTGACCGCCGCTCCGATCAGTCTTTGCGGCGTGTCGCTGTCGGTGTAGTTCAGGTCGACCGCCCTAGTGATGGCGGCGTGGTCGAACACCTGGCGGCTATTGCGCAGGTCGGCGAAAGTGGGCGCGGAAACGCCGATGTCCAGCAGCTTGAGTTTGGTGTAACGGGTGCGAACGGCGACGACGCGTTCCGGAAGGTCGATCCCGGCCGGATGCAGTAGAAGCTGATTCACCAAGCTGAAGATGGCCGTGTTGGCTCCGATGCCGAGCGCTAGTGTCGCGATGACGATGGCCGTGAATCCGGGGCTGCGGCGCATCCCGCGCAGCGCGTGACGGAAATCCTGATTGAGCCGGTCAATCCAGCCCCAGCGCCACACATTGCGGCTGTCTTCCAGATAGAGCGTGCGATTGCCGAACTCGGGCAAAGCTTGCGCGCGGGCCTCGGATTCGGATAGGCCGCGCTCCATCAGGTCTGCGATTTTTTCCTGAAGATGCTTGTGCATCTCGTCGTTGAGGTCGGAGAAGTTCACGGCATCCTCCTTTATGAAGTGCGGGCCTTCATCGCCCGCGCTATGCCCTCCAGCATGCGCTCAAACGCCGAAACTTTGCGCTCGAGTTGCTTGCGCCCAAGCGGAGTGATTCTATAGATCCGCACGCGGCGGTTGCGCGCGGATAGGCCCCATTCAGCCGTCACCCACTTGGCCTTGAGCATCCGCTGCAGGGCGGGATAGAGCGAACCTTCTTCGATTTCCAGCAGGTCGCCGGAGGACTGCCGGATGTGCTGGACCAAGGCGTAGCCGTGCATCGGCTCGCGGCGCAAGGCCTGCAACAGCATCATTTCGAGGGCTCCGGGAAAAAGATCGCGTGCCGCGGGCTCCATACTAGTTCACTCTATGCCTAGAGCAAAATAATGTCAAGGGCGGGCATGCGAATGTTAAGTGGTCTTCAGCGCCGCGCTCACGCGTTCCCAGGTGACCGAAAGCTCTTCGGGGAGCACGCGGGTTTCCGAGACCGTGGTGATAAAGCTGGCGTCCCCGCACCAGCGCGGCAGCACGTGCATGTGGATGTGTCCGGCGACCCCGGCTCCGGCGCAGGCGCCCAGGTTCATGCCGACGTTCATCCCGTCGGGTTTGTACAAAGCGCGCAGGGCGAGGTCGGCGCGCCGCGCCAAACGGATCATTTCTTCCAAGACCAGCCCGGAAGCGTCCTCCAAAGTTGCCACATGCTCGTACGGCGCGATCATCAGGTGGCCACTGGTGTACGGATAGAGATTCAGCAGGATGAAATTGTGCTCGCCGCGAAACGCGACCAGATTGCTCCGGTCATCGGAGGACCCGGCCTTGGCGCAGAACAGGCAAGCTTCGGGATCGGAAGGAGGCGCCGAGGAGACGTAGCGGTACCTCCAGGGGCTCCACAAGTAATCCACGGAAGGTCCTAAGGCTGTGCAGGCTCGGGCGCGGACGAAGCCCCGCCGTTGACCAGATCCTTCAGCTCCTTCGAGGGCTTGAAATACGGAATGCGTTTAGCCGGCACTTCCACGCGAGCGCCGGTCTTGGGATTGCGGCCCACGCGCGGCTGCCTCTGCCGCGTGCGAAAACTGCCGAAGCCGCGGATTTCGATCTTGTCGCCGGAGCGCAGCGCGCGCACCACGCTATCGAAGATGGCTTCGACGATCACCTCGGAATCCTTGCGCGTCATCTCCACTACCCGGGAGACTTCTTCAATCAATTCGGCTTTGGTCATATTTTATCGGCCTTCCCCTTTGCCCCGTATGTTCATTGCTTCTTCGATGGTCATGGTAGCAGCGGCGGCCTGGCGCTGGTAATCTTCCAGCCGCGCGCGCTCTTCCTCCTCGGCCACAGCCCGCAGACTCAAGCCGATCTTGCGTTCCGCTTCATTCATCTTAATAATTTTGAAATCGTATTCTTCGCCGATGGGCAACAGGTTCTCGCCCTGGCGATCCGGCATGGCCGGAATTTCCGATTTGTGGCACAGCCCCTCGACACCCGGCGCCACTTCCACGAACACGCCGAACGCTGCCGCGCGGCACACCCGGCCCCGCACCAGGTCATTGACCTCATGCGAGCGGAAAAAGCTCTCCCAGGCGTCGGGCTGAAGCTGCTTGACGCCCAGCGACAAACGCCGGTTGGGAGCGTCGATATTGAGAATCACCGCCTGCATCACTTGCCCCTTGCGCACCAGCTCGGTTGGATCCTTGACGTGCTTGGTCCAGGAAAGGTCGGAGACGTGAATCAATCCGTCCACGCCTTCTTCGATCTCGAGAAACGCCCCGAAATCGGTGAGCTTGCGCACCCGCCCTTCCACTACGCTGCCGATGCTGTAGCGTTCGGCCACGGTGGTCCACGGGTCGGCTTCGAGCTGCTTGATGCCGAGAGAAACCCGCCGGTCGCGCGGCCTCACGTCGATCACTACGGCTTCGACGTGATCGCCCACTTTCACCACCTTGGACGGGTGCTTCATGCGCCGGCTCCAGGTCATCTCGGAGATATGGATTAGACCCTCCACGCCGGGTTCAATTTCAACGAAAGCGCCGTAATCGGTGATGCTCATCACCCGCCCCACCACGCGGCTGCCCGGCGGGCACCGCTGCGGCAGAGTCTCCCACGGATCCGGCGTGAGCTGGCGCAAGCCGAGCGAGATGCGCTCCTTTGGCCGGTCGAATTTCAAAACCTTGACCGTGAGCTCCTGGCCTACCTGCACCACTTCGGAGGGATGGGTGACGCGGCCGTGCGACATGTCGCTGACATGGAGCAGCCCATCGATTCCTCCGAGGTCCACAAACGCCCCGTATTCGGTGAGATTCTTGACGACGCCCGTCACCACCGCGCCCTCTTCCAGATGTTCCAGCGCGCGCGACTTGCGAGCCTTGAGATCTTCCTCGATCGCCAGTTTGCGGGACACCACCACGTTGCCGCGGCGGCGGTTGATTTTAATGACCTTGACCGGAATGTCCTGGCCCAGAAACTGGTCCAAATCGTGCGACGGGCGCACGTCCACTTGCGAGCCGGGCATGAAGGCGGGCACGCCCACGTCCACCATCAGTCCGCCCTTGGTCCGCTCCATGACGCGGCCGCTGACCAAAAGCTGCTGGTTCATGGCCTGCTCCAGGTTGTCCCAAACACGCAGACGGCTGGCCTTGGAGTGTGACAACAGGACATAGCCTTCGGGTTGCTGTCCATGCCGGTCGACCATGACGTCGATGGAGTCGCCGCGATTGAAAGGGACTGTTCCATCGGGCAAACGGACCTGGTCTAACGGCACCACGCCTTCAAGTTTGTAGCCGAAATCGACGATCAATTCCTGCGGGCCGACCTTAACTACATGGCCTTGCAGTAATTCGCCTTCGGAGGGAGGGGCAAGATGACTGTAGTCCTCGATGAGGTGCTCATACTCCTCATCTACGGACAGCTTGACGTCGTCCCGTTCGTTTGTGCCGCTTGCCATCACCCGAAGCTCCGACAAACCGTTGATACATCAAGGCTCCTTGACGCCCTTGCCGCGTTAAGGCCCCTAGTGATGGCCATTATACATTAATTCACCTGCTGGAACGGAAAGACTTAAGCGGTTCTGCGGCGGAGGCAAGGGACAAGTTGCGTAAGCGGTGAAAACGCAAGGCGGATTATAGGCCTCATTAAAGTCCAGAACAATAGTTCCCGGAGCCTTCAGATTTTTCGGAAGCACGATATCCAGAAAGCGCCCCGCGCCGTAAGTCGTCTTGCCCGCGGTCTGATCGCGGAAGACAATCGAGCCGTCGGAGGCGGGCTCCAGCCTATATTCTTTGTTATCACGCTTGAAGCTCAAATAACCGGGTGAAGAATCCTGCTCCTGCAAACCGGAGATGACGGTATCGAAGCTCAGAGAGTGGGGCTTGTCCCAGGGAACGTACTGGGCCGTGATACGCCACGTGGGGTCGAGGGGGTACCAGCTCAGGTGTGTAAACTGCTTGCGCGTAGCTGCCTCGCTATCTTTGATCCGAATGGCGAATTTGTCGTTGCGCTGTATCAGGAAAAACTTGACCGTACCAAGAGTGAGGACGTCTTTGTTCGGAGCGAGATCCTTGGCGGGCAGTTTCATTCCACCAGCGGGCTGAAAGTGGACCTTTCCTGCATGCAGCGTGAAGACGCCAACGCTGGCGGGCGCCGAGGCCGGCAACTCAACGTCGGCCTTGGGATCGGAACCGGCGCGATTGTCGCCCTGCTTCAACCAAGCAAGGCCGACCACGGTAGTCCAGCCATCGGGGGCAATGAGAGACTTCTCTTCGTCCGCGCGAAACTTGGCGACCTGCGCGGCGTACTTGGACGACGCGGCCTTGGATGACGTATCTCCGGCGGCAAGTAGCGCTGAAGCCGTGACCAAAAGTAGCAGGAGCCTCCGCATCACTTCCGAGTATAGGCGAAGCGCCAGGCATAGTGAGCGAAGCTGATCGATGTCAGCACGGCGCAGGTCCAGATGGCGAGGGGAACCATCAGTTCGATGGAGCCGGTGACGATCACCACCAGCGACATCTGCACGATGGTCGAAAGCTTGCCCCAAATCGACGGCGGAAAGCGGCGCGGAGCTTTCGACACGAGCAGCACGAGCCCAACGGCTATCAGAATCAGCACGTCGCGGCCCAGCACCATCGCCGTCAGCCATCCCGGGATCGCGGCGGCCAACCACAAGCCCAGGAATGCAGCGGTCAGCAGCACTTTGTCGGCGATGGGATCGAGCACTTCGCCCACACGGCTCGAGCTATTCCAGCGGCGGGCGAGGTACCCGTCGAAGGCGTCGGTCCACGCAGCGATGAACATCACGATCAGCGCCGCGCGGAAGCTGTGATTCCACAACAGCCACAGTAAATACGGCGCTGCCGCCAGCCGGGATAGGCTCAGTAAATTCGGGAAGACTGCCAAACGTCAGGATACAAGAGCGTGCGTGGAATGTTCGGCGAGTTGATCGAAAGCCAGAATCTCGTACAGCGTCGGATCGGTCATGATGCGGTTGACCAGCGCGAAGTGCATCGCGTGACCGGCCTTTTCCGCGATCACGTGCCCCAGCAGAGGACGGCCGATCAGCGCAAGATCGCCGATCAGATCCAGAGCTTTGTGCCGGCAGCATTCGTCAGGGAAACGCAAACCTTCGGGATTGAGGATGCCGCCGCGATCGAAGCACACCGCGTTTTCGAGCGAAGCCCCGCGGATCAGCCCCATGTTGCGCATCTGCGCCAGCTCATATTCGAAGCCGAAGGTTCGCGCAGGCGCGATTTCGTGCGCGTAGCGCTCGGGGCTCACTTCCATTTGAAGCTGCTGGCGGCCGACCAGGGGGTGGTCGAAGAACACGTCGCAGGTGAGCAGGAAACGGTCTGAGGGAACGATGGTGATGCGTTTGCCTCCGCCTTCCACCGAAACCGGGCGGCGGATGCGCAGATACTTGCGGCGCTTGCGGTGATACTTGATGCCCGCGGACTGAATCAGCTCCACGAACGGCTGGCCGCTGCCATCCAGGATCGGCACCTCCAGGTTATCGATCTCGACAAAGGCGTTGTCCACGCTCATGCTGTAGAACACGCTCAGCAAGTGCTCCGTGGTGGAGATCAGCACGCCCTGACGCATCAGGCTGGTGGCGTAGCTTACCTTCTGCACATAGCGCCAGCTTGCGGGAATGGAAAAATGGTCGAGATCGGTGCGGAGGAAGACGATGCCGGTAGAAGGTGGTGCGGGAAGAATACGGATGCGAACGGGAACTCCGGAATGTAACCCAACGCCGGACGCCTCTACCGCTCGCTGGACGGTAGTTTCAAAACGCAAGAAAAGCCTCGATTCGAACTTGCAACATCGTACCTGTAGATTTGACGCTATTGTAGCAACCCGGATTACAAAAATTCCACTCTCTTGATTGAAAAAAAAGAACTTGCGCCGAAAGATGTGTGGTAAATCAGCCACAATAGAGGGCTTCAAGCGTGGCTGGCACGCCACGATTTCGGGTGCTCGGCGAATTTCGTTCCGAACAGCACAGGCTCCTCCGCCGGGCTCTCTCGCTAATATGGATGGGTGCCCCGCCTGTTCCTGATCGATTCATTCGGGTTCATCTTCCGCGCCTATCATGCGCGCGCCAGGTCTGGCGCACCGCCGATGCGCACCGCCGGAGGCACCGCGACGGAAGCCGTCTACATTTTCCACAATATGCTGCGCAAGCTCAAGACGCAGCACAAGCCCGACTACCTGGCGGCGATTTTCGAAAGCCAGGGCCCCACCTTCCGCGATGAGGCGTTTGAGGCATATAAGGCTAATCGCACCGAAACGCCGCCGGATCTGCTGGAACAGATTCCGTGGATTCGCAAAACTCTCGAAGCGATGCATGTTCCGGTGCTCGAATACACGGGATTCGAAGCCGATGACGTGATCGGCACGCTGGCACGGCGCGCGCAGGGCCGGGGCGTTGACGTGGTGATCGTCTCCAGCGATAAGGACATGCTGCAGCTCGTTAACGACCGTACGGCGATGCTCAATCCCATGAAGGACGACTTGGTCTACGATGCCGCGGAGACCGAAAAATTCATGGGCGTGAAGCCTTCGCAGGTAGCCGACCTTCTGGCGCTGAAGGGCGACGCGGTCGATAACATTCCCGGAGCGCCGGGCATCGGCGAGAAAGGCGCGAAGGATCTGATTCTGCGCTTCGGCTCGCTACAAGGCGCTCTGGAGCATGCTGGCGAGGTCGAGCGCAAAACCTATCGCGAGAGCCTGCAGAACCATCGCGAGCAGATTCTGCTCAGCCAGCGCCTGGCAACCATTCATTGTGACGTGCCCGTGCCGTTGGATCTCGATGCTCTAGAGGCGCGCGATCCCGATACCGAGGCTCTGCGCGAGTTGTATAGGACGCTCGAGTTTCATTCCCTGCTGCGCGACCTCGGCCCCGCGCCTAAGGCCGCGGGCAAGAGGGATTACGCGCCGATCGACAACGTTGAGGAATGGCTCGCTGGAGTTCCCGCAGAGCAGTTGCTGGCGATTGCGGTCCAAGAAACGATGGGCGAGACGCTGACGGGCCTGTGCGCCGAACCGGGCGTGGCGCGCTATTTGCCGCTTTCAAAGATCCCGGAGCGGGCCTCGGTGTGTCACGATTTGAAATCGCTGGTGCGCAAGTTCGGCGATGCTCCGGCGCTCCGTCATGACGTGATGTTGTACGGATTTCTGCTCTCCGCTGATCCGGGCGCTTGCTCGCTGGCCGTGCTCGCCGAGCGGCACCTTGACGAAGCGATGGATTCCGATCCCGCCGGTCAAGCCGACGCCGTATTGCGGCTCTACCGCAAGCTGCGTCCTGAAGTGGAAAGGCTCAAGCTGGACGAACTGTACGAGACCATCGATCTGCCGCTGGCGCGTGTTCTGGCGCGGATAGAGCAGACCGGGATTCTGATCGATCCCCAGCAACTCGGCGTGATGAGCGTGCGGATGGAAGAGGAGATCGCGCAGGTTTCCGCCGAGATCTACGAACTGGCCGGAAAAACCTTCAACATCAACTCACCGCAACAATTGGGGAAGGTTCTGTTTGAGGATTTGAACCTGCCGGCTCCGGTAAAGATGGGCAAAGGGAAGGTGATTTCCACCGCTGCCGACGTGCTGGAAAATCTTGCGGAAGAGTTTCCCATCGCCCGCAAGGTGCTCAACTTCCGCCAGACCGCCAAGCTCAAAGGCACTTACGTGGACGCGTTGCCGGCTCTGATCGAGCCCGCGACCGGGCGTCTCCACACTACCTTCAATCAAGCCGGCGCAGCTACTGGCCGCCTGTCTTCGTCCGATCCCAACCTGCAAAACATTCCGATTCGCACGGCGGTCGGCCGCGAAATCCGCGCGGCCTTCGTTCCGCGGCCGGGTTGGAAATTGATCGTCGCCGATTATTCGCAGATTGAACTGCGCTTGCTGGCGCACTATTCGCACGATCCTGTATTGGTCGAAGCATTCCGCAACGGCGAGGATATCCATACGCGCACCGCGGCGGAGGTTTTCGGCGTGCCACCGCTTATGATCACGCCGGAGCAGCGGCGCAACGCCAAAGCCGTGAACTTCGGAATCGTGTACGGGCAGACTCCGTTCGGCCTGGCCCAATCGTTGGGGATTGAACGCAAAGTCGCCGAACTGTATATTCGCGCTTACTTCGAGCGCTATGCGGGAGTCCGCAAATTCATCGACGCAACCATCGCCAAGGTGCGGCGCGACGGATTCGTTACCAGCATGTTCGGTCGGCGCAGGCCGATTCCGGATATGAACAGCCGCAATCCCAACGCGCGCAATTTCGCCGAACGCACGGCGGTCAACACTCCGTTGCAAGGAACGGCCGCGGATTTAATCAAGCTCGCCATGATCCGCATCGACCAAAAGCTGGACAGCATGCAGGCGAGGATGCTCTTGCAAGTACACGATGAATTGGTGTTCGAGGCTCCGCTGGAGGAGGTAGGTGCGATTCGCGCGATGGCAAAAAAAGAGATGGAGCAAGTGGCCAAGCTCGACGTGCCGCTGATTGTGGACGTGGGTGTCGGGGAGAATTGGCGCGATGCGAAATAGGGGCCTCGCGGCCGGCTTGGTCGCACTCGGCATTGTCTTAGCGGGTGGTTGCTCGAAGCAGCAGGTCGAGCCGCCGGTTCCGGACGTGTTTCGCGTCAAATTCGAAACCACGCAAGGCGATTTCACGGTGGAGGCGCACAAGGCTTGGGCTCCGGCCGGGGTGGACCGTTTCCACGAGCTGGTCTGGATCAGGTACTTCGACCAAGGCCGTTTTTTCCGCGTCCTGCCCGGCTTCATCGCGCAGTTCGGAGTGAACAAGGATTTCAACGTGCACGACAAGTGGCGGGAAAATTTCATCCCCGACGATCCGCGCAAGCAGGACAACAGCCGCGGGACTCTATCCTTCGCCAAGTCCGGCCCGGCGACGAGAGCCACCGAGATCTTCATCAATTTGGCGGACAATCCGATGCTGGATGAGCAGGGCTTTGTGCCGTTCGCCAAGATTGTCGCGGGAATGGACGTGCCGGACAAATTCTACTCCGGCTACGGCGAACTGGGGCCGGAGGGCAAGGGTCCGGAGGCGGGAAGGGTCGAGGAAGAGGCCAACGAGTATTTGGTGCTGCGTTTCCCGAAGCTCGATTACATCAAAAGCGCCACGTTTGTGCCATAGACAGTGCAGTGGCGTTTCCTATTGCTTTCCCAGCGGAGCCATGTTAGGCTCTCTTGTGGGAAGCCAATATGAAAGACAAATCCGACGTCTGGCAGGGCACGTTGAGTCTGATGGTGTTGAAGACCCTCGACCTGCTGGGGCCGCAGCACGGCTACGGCATCGCGCGGCGGATTGAGCAGACCAGCGGAGAGCTGCTCTCGATCAATCACGGGACTCTGTATCCGGTGCTGCTGAAACTTGAACAGGAAGGTTCGATCGCGTCCGAGTGGGGCGTTTCCGACAACAATCGCAAAGCCAAGTTTTACCGCATCACACGATCCGGGAAGAAGGAGCTGGCCGCGGAAGAGCGCGAATGGCAACGCGCCACCGAAATCATCGCACGCTTTTCCAAGAGCGGGGACCAATCCATATGAAGACGCTACGCCGCACTTGGAAACGGCTGCTGGGCCTGACCGGGAAGCCGCGCCGCGAGCGCGAACTGGCGGATGAAATCGCCTCCCATCTGGAGATGCTCATCGAGGAAAACATCCGGGCCGGCATGACGCCGGAGCAGGCAGAGCGCGCCGCTCGGCTCACCTTCGGGGGCATTGAAGCGGCCAAGGAAAGCTACCGGGATCAGCGCGGCTTACCCTTTATCGAGTCATCGCTCGCCGACCTACGCTACGCGTTGCGCAGCCTCCGCAAGAACAAGGGGTACGCGCTGACCGCCCTCCTGGTGCTGGCGCTGGGCATCGGCTCGACCACGGCCATTTTCTCCGTCGTCAACCAATTGCTGCTGAAGCCGCTGCCGATCTCCGATCCGGACCGGCTGGTGGCGTTGGTGCAGGGTCCCGAAGGGAGCCGCAACATGACCGCGTCGCCGGCCCTGTTCGCGCACTGGCGCGCGCAGTCCAGCGTGCTCACGGACGTATCCGCTTTCGTCGCCGACGACACCGTGATGAATTATACCGGTGCTGAACTGGTGGAGCAGTGGCGCACCCAAAGGGCATCAGCTGACTTTTTCGGCTGCGTCGGATTTCACGTCTTGTATGGCCGTACGTTCACTCAGGATGAAGACCTGCCCAACGCTGCCCGAGTCGTGGTTCTTGACGAAGGCCTGTGGAGACGACGCTTCTCCAGCGATTCCTCCATCGTGGGCAAGACGGTCTCCTTGAACGGAACTCCGAATACCGTGGTGGGAGTTGTGGCGACTCCTCCTTTCGTGCGCGAGTTCGGCGCGCCTCCCGAGGTTTACGTCCCGATGCGCCTCGACCCGGCTAGCCAGGACCTCGGTAGTTACTTCGAAGTGATCGCGCGTGTGAAGCCACGTGTAACGTTCGCGCAAGCTAAGGCTCGCCTGCATGCCTCTGCGGACCAATACCGCGCTAAATACCCGGGCATTTTGGGCCCGCAGGACACCCTGAGCCTGATTCCGGTGGGCGAACTTGTAACGGGATATCTGCGGCCGGTGCTGGGCGTGTTGCTGGGCGCAGTCGGACTGGTGCTGTTGATCGCCTGCGCGAACGTAGCGAATCTGATGCTGGTACGTGGCGCGTCGCGGCGACGGGAGATCGGCATCCGCGCGGCCATTGGAGCAAGCCGTTCGCGCATCGTGAGGCAGCTCTTTTGCGAGAGCGCCCTGTTGGCGCTGGCCGGCGGCGGTTTGGGATTGTGGCTGGGCTACGGAGGGATTCGCGCTCTGCTTGCGGCCAGCGACGCCGGTTTCCCGCTGGTGGGCGACAGCGGCGAGGCGGTCCTGCTTGACTGGCGCGTGGCCGGTTTCGTGCTGCTGATCTCGCTCCTCGCGGCGGTGCTATTCGGATTATTTCCCGCACTGAGCAGTTCCCGAATAGAACTCAATACCTTCTTAAAAGACGGAGGCCAGGGTGCGGGTTGGCGCAAGAGCAGGGCGCGAGCGGCTCTGGTGGTGCTGGAAGTGAGCCTTTCGGTGGTTCTGCTGGTCGGCTCCGCGCTGCTGATCCGCAGCTTCGTGGCGTTATACCGCGTGAACCGCGGCTTCGAAACCAAAAACGTCATGACCATGCAGACGCTGATGGGCGGGCCGAAGTATGCGGCCTCGGCCGGGTTGGCGGATACGATTCGCATCGGACTCGATCGTCTGCGCGCGATTCCCGGAGTCGCGGCGGCAAGCGCCGGAGAACAGATTCCCCTGCAAGGAGTCAGCAGTCTGCCCTTCGATACCCCCGGAAATCCCCGGCCGGCTGAATCTCAGGGCGCCGGATGGGCCATCATTTCTCCTGGCTACTTCGATGTGTTCAAAATCCCGGTGAAGCGCGGCCGCGAGTTCAACGACCGCGATATAGGCAGCGCTCCAGCAGTAGCAGTGATCAACGAGACGATGGCCAAGCTGTTCTGGAAAGGGCACGATCCGCTGGGAGACCGGATATCAATTGGCCGCGGAATCATGCAGGAGCTTAAAGACGAGCCCGTGCGGGAAATTGTCGGAATCGCCGGTGATGTTCGGGATGCGGGACTACAGAACACTCCCCGTCCGGTGATGTACGTTCCGCAGGCGCAAGTTCCGGATGCATTCGCCGCCAACTTCTTTCACGACGATTTCATGAAGTGGGTGGTGCGCACCCGGGACCAGCCGGGCAAACTCGCGCCCGTGATTCAGAAGCAGCTACAACAAGCCACCGGGTTGCCGGTCTCCGATTTCATGACCATGGACCAGGTGGTGGCCCAATCGCTCTCGGAGCAGAGGTTCAGCCTGCTGCTGATGACGGTGTTCGGAGGCGCGGCCCTGTTGCTGGCGGCAATGGGGCTTTACGGGCTGATGGCTTATACGGTGGAACAGCGCAGGCGCGAACTCGGTATTCGCCTCGCGCTCGGCGCTGATGCGCGCCGCGTGAGAAACATGGTGGTGCGCCAAGGCATGAGGATGGCGCTGGCCGGTGTTCTGATCGGGATCGCGGCTTCTTTTGCGTTGGCGCGCACTCTTGAAAGCCTTTTATTCGCCGTGAAGGCTCGCGATCCGCTGGTGTTCGTAGCTGTGCCTGTGCTCTTGGCCGCCGTTGCATTCTTCGCCGTGTGGTTCCCGGCAGTGCGTTCCAGCCGCGTGGACCCGGTGGAGGCTTTACGCTATGAATGACCTGCGCTATGAATAGACAGCTTATCTGGCTGCTTTGGACTGGTGTCTGCGCGCAGGATGTTTCCGAACAGCAAGCCAAGCTCGCACACATCCGCGATGTGAATCTCGAACGCGCCGCCGCGCTGCCAAGCTTCGTCGCCGATGAGGTCGCGGTGCGCTACACCAGCCCGCACGTTGACCCTCCGCAGTGGAAGATTTTGGATACTATCGAATCGGAAATCTCGGTCCATGGAACGGGCTTCGCGCGGCAGAATGTCCGGATAAACGGCAAGCCCTGGACCAAGCCGAACTTTCCGAATTTCACCTGGAGCGTCGACTTTGGCGGGGAATTGAAGCCTCTGTTCGATCCCGAGTGCAAGACAGAGATTGTGTTCGGCCGTAGCACCGAAGCGCTGGGCAGACCGGCTCTGGCGTTTAAGTTCCGGGCGCCGGCCGATACCTGCTTTGGGGCCCTTAATATCAAGAACGGTTTCTTTTCACGGTTGAAGACATATCGTCCACCGTGGACGGGACGGTTTGTGGTCGAAGACCCCGGAGGTGCGGTCGTCGAGTTCGAGGAAGAGGCCCACGAATTCCCCAAAGACTTCGGCACTGATCCTCTCACCGACACGATCCGATGGGACTACGTCAAGATCGGCGATGAGTCCCACCTGTTGCCGGTGTCCGAGGAAATTTACGGCGGCTTCGTGCACGCAGATCTGTGGCACGTGGTGGTGGAATACAAGAACCATCGCCACTTCGAGGCGTCGAGCAACGTGACGTTTCACTGAGCCCGCTGCCTAAGGGCCGCCTCCGGTTCCGCCGATCATCCGGTGGAGATGCGTCTGCTCGAAATCGTTTTGATGAATCTCGGAGGGGTCTGGCAGGGCGTCCGGCAGGATTGGAATTTATTTGAGATCGCTCTCATCGCCGGCGGAGTCTGGGCCTGGAAGAAGGGTTGGCGTCCCCACGTGCCCTCCTTGCCGGCAATCCACAGGCCGTGGGTGTGGGCGGCGGGAATCGCTGTGGGCGTTGTAGCCCTGCGGCTGGCTCTGATCCCGGTGTTGCCAGTTCCAGTCCCGATTGTCACCGACGAATTCAGTCATCTCCTGTTGGCCGATACGCTGGCGCATGGACGCCTAACCAATCCAACGCACCCTTTCTGGCCGCATTTTGAAAGCATTCATATCATTCAGCGGCCGCATTATGCGTCGAACTATTTCCCAGGCCACGCCGCGGTGCTGGCATTGGGGCAAGTGGTGCTGGGAAACCCGTGGGCTGGAGTATTAGGGGAATGCGCTGGTTTCCTGCTGCTGCTCTACTGGGCTTTACGCGGTTGGATGCCGCCGCGTTGGGCCGTCTTTGGCACGCTCATCGCGGCCCTGCGATTCGCCATCGGCAGCTATTGGATCAATGCCTACCATGGCGGCTTTCTCCCTGCCGCCGGCGGAGCTCTGGTGGCCGGCGCTTTCGCGCGATTGCGCAAACAGGACAGCGCGTGGCTTGCCGCCCTACTGGGGCTTGGGATGGCGATCCTGTGCACCACGCGCCCGTTTGAAGGAGTTCTCTACTGTCTGCCGTTTCTCGCCGTGCTGGCCTGGGAACGCCGGCAACGGATTCCGGCTGTGGTGAAAATTGCAGTGATCTCCTCGATCCCCGTGACCCTCGCGTTGGCCGCATTAGGAATCTATTTCAAGAGCGTCACCGGTAGTCCGTTTGTCACCGCGTATCAGATCAGCCAGAAAACCTACGGATGGCCCATGGCGCTGGCATGGACTCCGCCGCCGCACGTGACTGAGCCGCATATCGAGTTTCAACGTTACTACGAATACGAGGTTTCAGAGCACCAGAAGGTCGATGGTCCGCTCGACTTTATCGAATTCCTGACCTTCCGCGTTCAGGAATACTGGCGCTTCTTCATTGGACCTTTCCTCACGATTCCGCTCATCATGCTGGGAAGGGTTTGGAGGCGCCGGAGGATTTTGCTCGGCGGCGCGATGGGCGCACTGGCGGCGGTGATGCTGGAGGGCGCGGCCTCTCCGCATTATTTAGCGCCGGCCACCGCCATGATCGTCGCCGTGATCGTCGAGTGCTGCCGTTACCTTAGCCCCGCGCGGGCGCGCATCGTGCCGTTGCTCGCGGCCGGAATGGTTGTGGTGCTCGGTCTGCGAATCGGGGCCGCGAAATTAGGGCTGCCTTTCACACAGAGACTCAATTTTCAGTCCTGGTGCTGCCGCGTTACGGGCGACCTGGACAAATCCAGAATCACCGCGGAGTTGGAGCGCATCCCCGGACAACATCTCGTGTTTGTGCAAGCCAAGGACGATCAGGCAGGTCTCTTCCAGTGGGTTTACAACAGTGCGGATATCGACCACCAAAGAATCGTGTGGGCGCGCGATCTGGGGCCTCAGCGCAATACAGCTTTAGCTGCGTACTTCGCCGGGCGTCGCGTTTGGGTGCTGAATCCGAATGTCACGCCTGCTGCGTTGTCACCTGTGGAGGGTGCGATGGTCGCGGGCGCATCCCGATAAGGTTCGGGAGTTCCGGACGTCTTAGGTGGCTCTTCTTGGCTGGAACTTTCTAACTGTAGTTCGGGAAAACCGGGGCAGGAAAATGAACGGAGGATTGCGAGGGCTGGGGAGCGGAAGCGGACTCTCCAGCCCGCCTCCGCCTTTCCAGGTTAAAGGTTTAGCTACCCTGGGTAGCAGCGCTGGACATCACGGACGCGATCTTCGAGAAGATCGTGCTGATGCTGGAAGCAACGCCGGGCATGATGGCGCCGGCGGCAACGGCCACGAAACCGGCCATCAAGGCATACTCGATGAGGTCCTGACCGCGCGTATCCTTCCAAATCTTGAGTCTCAAAACCAGGTTCTTCATTTGCTTCGTTTCTCCTCTTCCTACGGTGCGCGACAGTCTCTGTCGCTGATACAAAAGTATCATCGGCAGTTTTTTGAAAGAATCAGTGCTAAGACCTAATGAGCCTCGTTAAAAGTCTCAGCACCCCCGCCCCTGTGCGGTCCACTGGGCCTTAGGACTGTCCCCGTCCACGGAGTAAACCGCAACTAGCCGCAGTACTGGCGTCGCCCGTCTAGGATATTGATTCTATTCGGATCAACTCATTGGGAGATGCCAGGGTGGTCTGGTACACTCGGTCTGAATGCCTCAAATACTGGAAGGAGTACCCGTTCGGACACAGATCCTGAACGGCCTGAAGCCTCGTGTGGCTCGCCTCAGCCGCCCGCCGGGCCTCGCGGTGATCCTGGTCGGTGACGACCCGGCCTCAGGGCAATATGTTCGCAATAAGATACGGGCCTGTGCCGAACTTGGCGTGCACAGCGAGAAGCTCACTCCGCCGGCCAGCACCACCACTGAGGAGCTGCTCAAGGCGATTGAGACCCTGAATCACCGGCCTGAGATCGACGCGATCCTGGTGCAGATGCCTTTGCCGCCGCACATTGCCTCGAGGAAAGTGCTGGAAGCCGTTGCGCCGGATAAGGATGCGGATGGTTTTCATCCGGTGAATGTGGGCCATTTGGTGGCAGGGCGGCCCGCGCCTCGCGCCTGCACGCCGGCTGGAATCATCGAACTCTTGAAGTACTACCGGATTCCGATCGATGGCCGCAAGGCGGTGGTGGTTGGCCGCAGCGACATTGTCGGAAAGCCAATGGCGCTAATGCTGCTGGCGGAGAACGCGACCGTTACCATCTGCCATTCGCGCACGGCGAATCTGGCCGAGGAGTGCCGCGCGGCGGATATTCTGATTGCAGCGATCGGCAAGCCTGCCCTGATCACAGCCGATTTTATCGCGCCCGGCGCCACGGTCATCGACGTCGGTATCAGCCGCATCAGCGACGCCGCGGAAGCCGAGCGCCTCGGTAAGGCTGAGGATTTCGCGAAGAACGGAACCGCCTGGGTGGGCGACGTTCATCCGATCGGGGTCCGTCGCGTGGCGGCGGCCTATAGCCCCGTGCCGGGCGGAGTTGGACCCTTGACCATCGCTATGCTGATGACGAACACGGTCAATCTGGCTGAGCGGCACCTCGGAGTTTCCTAAAGGCGCGCGGCATGCTTCGGGTAGGGCTCACGGGCGGCCTGGCGAGCGGCAAAAGCTTCGTGGGCCGCGCCTTAGCTAACCTCGGCTGCCTGCTCATTCAAGCCGATGAGCTCGGGCGGCAAGTGCAAGAGCCCGGCGGAGAGGCCTACGACGGCATCGTCCGCGAATTCGGCCGTGAAATCCTGACCGCCGATGGCAGCATCGACCGGCGCAAGCTGGCCGGCATCGTATTTCATGACCCGGAGCGCTTGAAACGCTTGAACGCGCTGGTGCACCCCCCCGTACACGAGCGCCGCCGCAAGATTGAAGAGGACTTCGCGCGCTCCCATCCCGATGGCGTTGCCGTGACGGAAGCTGCCATACTGATAGAGACAGGCAGTTATCGGGACTACGATCGCTTGATTGTCGCCACCTGCCGGCCGGATCAGCAGGTGGAGCGCGCTATGGCGCGGGACCATCTTACACGCGAGGAGGTGCTCGATCGCATGCGGCGTCAAATGCCACTGGAAGAGAAGGTCCGCTACGCCGATTACGTGATTGACACCTCGGGACCCAAAGAAGACACGCTCGCCCAGACCCGGGCCGTGTATGAATCGTTACTGAGTGCAAAGCCACGGAGCTTGAGCTTATGAAATTCCGAAGTTTGTTGTTGGCCGCCCTGCTGGTAGGCGGATTCGTCTATCTGACCACGCGTTCCGGACTGCCAGGGTACAGCGTCTTTTCCGGCCACACGTTGCCGAGCTGGAGTGAGCCGGTCTCGGCCGCGACCCTCACTCCCGACGAACAAAACAACATCGACATTTATAAGAGCAGCAAGGATAACGTCGTCTATATCACCAGCACCGTGATTCAGCGTACCTGGTTCGGCGATTACAAGTCGCAGGGTCTTGGCTCCGGGTTTCTCATCAGCGCGGACGGCCAGATCCTGACGAATAATCACGTGGTCAGCGGCAGCTCTCAAGTCGAGGTTACGCTGCCGGATCAAAGCACCTACAAAGCCCAGATTTTGGATCGCGATCAGGTCAACGATCTCGCCCTGATCAAGATCGAACCCAAGCGCAAGCTGGGCTTTCTGAAGCTGGGCGATTCGGACGCGATTCAGGTGGGGCAGAAGGTTTTGGCGATCGGCCAGCCGCTGGGTCTGGACGGCACGTTGACCGTTGGCGTCATCAGCTCTCTGCATCGCGAAATCGAGGGCGAGAACAACCGCAAGCTGGAAGGAATGATCCAGACCGACGCGGCGATCAATCCGGGCAATAGCGGCGGGCCTTTGCTCGATTCTTCGGGCAACGTGATCGGCATCAACACCGCGATTTACGGGCCCAATGGGAATATCGGCATTGGCTTCGCCATGCCCATCAACAAGGCCAAGGCGATGCTGGAAACGATACGCTCCGGGAAGAAGATCCTGCCGGCCGGACCGATTGGTGTGACCATTACGGGTTTTGTCGCCGGCGATCTGGCACAGGCCTTGCGTCTTCCGCCCAGCGGCGGACTTTTGGTCGAGGAAGTGCGTCCGGACACGCCCGCACAGCGGGCAGGCCTGCGTGGAGCAACTCGCGAGGTGGTGGTCGGCAACTGGCAAGTGCCCGTGGGCGGCGACCTCATCACCGCGGTCGACGGCAAGCCGGTCAAGGATCAGCAAGCTGTGCAGCGCGCCGTCTCCACTAAACATGCTGGCGATCCGATGACGCTGACCATCTTCCGCGACGGCCGCTCCATGGACGTGAAGATCATTCTGGCCAGCGAAGACCAGGACGAGCGGTTTTAACCGGTGCCGGCGCCGCCGCAAGAAGCTACTCCCGTTCCAGGCGTGCCGATGGAAGGCATGCTGGCGTCGGGAGGGCCGCGCCGCGCGCTGGCCGGATTCTTCGTTTCCGGCGTTCTACTATCGTTTCTGGGCGCGATTCTGCCGGCCTGGCAGCATCACATCTCTTCGGAATACGGCATCGTTGGCTTGTATTTCCTGGGCTTGGCGATAGGACTGTTGGCTTCGGTAGGTTTTGCGCCGCGTCTGCTGGAGCGCAAGGGAATCGGCTGGACGCTGGCGTTCGCCTGCGGCGCGGCGGGCATCGCGTTTGTCTTTCTGGCATTTGTCTCGCCGCCCGTCTCGGCGTGGTGGCGCATCGCTGGAATGACGTGGCTGGGCTTCGCCGCAGGAGTCCTGCACACGGCGATGTTCCACGCCGTCTCGCCGATGTACCGGCACGATCCGGCCGCGACGATAAACCTGGCCGGGATTCTGTTCGGACTGGGATGCCTGGCGGTGACCCTCTTGATCTCGGGCGCGTTTTACGCCTACACGGCTTCCACGTTGCAAGCCTGGATTGCGGTGATTCCGGCGCTGTTCGGCTGGATGTATGTGAAGGCCCCCTTCGCGCCGCAACCGGTGCCGCACCATCCTCCGGTGGGCCAGATTTTCGCGGAGCTGCGCAGCCCGGTGGCGGTGTTGTTGGCTCTATTGTTGTTCTTTCAACTGGGCAATGAGTGGGCGATCGCCGGGTGGCTACCCTTGTTCCTGATTCAACGGCTGGGGATCAGTCCGGCGGCTTCCTTGATTATGCTGGCGCTGTACTGGCTGGCCCTGTTGGTCGGCCGGGTGGCCGCGCAATCGGTCCTGCCACGCACTTCTCATGCGCGCATGCTCTTCCTGAGCGCCGCCGGAGCCGTCTTCGGCTGCATCATTCTGCTGGCCACCAATAATCAGTTCGGGGCGGTGAGCGGCGTTCTGCTGCTCGGCGCGGCCTTCGCACCGATCTATCCTCTCTTGGTGGAAAAAATCGGTCACCGGTTTCCCTCCTTTCACCCCGGTTTCTACAATGGTATTTTTTCGGTGGCGCTCGCGGGCGGCTTGCTCGCGCCAAGCACGCTGGGTTTCTGGGCCGCGCAGTTTGGAATCGGAGTGGTCATGGGACTGCCGCTGTTGGGCTCCGGTGTGGTGTTCGTGTTGCTGCTGCTGATTTCGCTGGAAGCACGGCTTTCTACACGCAGATGAATCATAGGCGACTGGCGCTGATCTTTGCCGCGGCGATGGCCGCGCACGGTGCGGACCTCGCGCAGACCCTCGATGCGCTGGTGAACACCAGTCCTCTGGCGGCGAGAGCGAGCATCGGCATTCACGTGGTATCGCTGGCGACCGGCAAGCTTCTGTACGCTCATAACGAGAATCGCTTCTTTCTTCCCGCCTCCAACATGAAGCTGTTCACCACGGCTCTCGCGCTTGAGAAACTGGGGCCGGATTACCGGTTCGAAACGCGCTTGATTCAGGAGCCCTCCGGCGGCGTCACCCTGGTGGGTTCGGGCGATCCGTCGATGTCCGGCCGCGTCTATCCTTACCAGCGCGACGCTTCTCCCGGGCCGCCGCTTAAGGCGATCCAGGATTTGGCGGACCAAGCGGTTGCCGCCGGGCTGAGCCGGGTTCGCGGCGATATCGTAGGCGATGACCGCCTGTATCCCTGGGCTCCGTTTCCGCCCAACTGGAGCCAGAGCGATGCAGCCGGCGAATCCGGCGCGCCGGTCAGCGCCTTGAGCGTCGCTGATAATTTCATTACGATTTCGCTCGCGCCGGGACAAACCATGGCCGATCTGGCGGCGATCTCGCTGAATCCTCCGCTCGAATACTTCGCGATCGATAACCGTGTGTTGACCGTCGCAAGCAAAGGCGAGGCGCGGATTCGCGTGAGCCGGGTTCCCGGTTCGCGCCAGTTGCTGCTGGAAGGGACCATTCCCGCGGGAGCGGCTCGCACTTCCGTGAGTGTAGCGGTGGACGATCCGGCGCTGTACGCCGCCTGCGCCCTGTACGATGCTTTGACGCGCCGCGGAGTTTCGATCGACGGTCATCCCGTTGCGCGCCATCGCTCCGCCGGCGAAGCCTTCCAGGCGCCGCAAGGAAAAACGCTCGCGATGCGGCTTTCGCCGCCGGCTTCGGAGTTGGTTCAGATGACGGACAAGGTCAGCGAGAATCTTCACGCGGAGCTGCTCCTGCGCGAAGTAGGCAGGATCGAAAACAAGTCGGGGACTTTGGACAGCGGCCTCGCGGCGATGAATGCGTTTCTCGCGCAAATGGGCGCGGCGCCAGGGGAGTCGCGCATCGACGACGGCTCGGGCTTGTCCCGCAACGCGCTGGTCACGCCGCGGCTGGTAACGCGGTTGCTCGGTTACATGTATGCGTCGAAGCTGCGCGACACTTGGCTGGCCATGCTCCCCGTGGGCGGGGAGGATGGAACGCTTTCGCGCCGGTTATGCTGCGTTTCCGACGCGGCCCTGATCCGCGCCAAAACCGGCACGCTCAATCGCGCCATTGCTCTGTCGGGGTACGCCAACAGCAAGAGCCGCGGCTGGCTGGCGTTTTCGATTCTGGTGAACGACTTCGCCGCGCCCTCCGCCGAGGTTCAGGCATGGGTTGATAAGATAGCGTTAGCGCTGATTGATTGAAACACAAACGGAGCCAAACCATGCCTATTTTTGAATATCTGTGCGAGGATTGCGGGAACAAGTTCGAGAAGCTGGTGCGCCGCCCCGGCTTGGATCAAGTGTTGTGCCCCTCGTGCGGGCGGAGCCATCTGGAGCAGCAATTCTCGTCTTTCGCTGCGCATTCCAACGGGCGCGAGGATTTTGCGGAGATGCCCTCTTGTCCCTCGGGCATGTGCGCCACGCCGGAGTTGTGCGGGCGCCGGGATAATTGAGCGGCGTGTTCGCCCCGGTGCAACGAGGGTTTCGCGCTTAAGCATCTTTGGCAGCGCGGCGGGAGGTTTTCCGCAGTAGCCGCTCGAGTTCCTCGGCCAGCATCGCCGGCAAATAGGGCTTTTGAACGAAACCCGTGGCGGCCGAGCGCGGCTGATACGGAAGGCCGCTGCTGATCAACGCGGGCAGACCGGGGCGCAGCTCCCGCATCCGCTCCACTAATTCCTCGCCGCCCATTCCTGGCAGCTTCAGGTCGGTCAGCACACAGGCATACTTCTCGGGGGCGGGAGCAAAGCGGTCGAGCGCTTCCTCGGCGCTGGAAGCGGCATCGACTTCATAACCCAAGCGCGCCAGGTAACGTTGCAGCAGACTCAGAAGCGGAGCTTCATCGTCCACGATCAGGAGCCGCATGCCGCTCATCGCCTGAATCCGCTACCACAGCGAAAGCGGCAACGCACCTGGGCTGAAGGCAAGTCCCAAGGTCACGCGGTACGAGGAGGCGCGAAACCCCACGATGGTAATCTCCTGCTGGCGGAAATCGTAACGCGCCACGGCGTGTAATGCACGAGTCAGGGTGTAGGTGAAACTAGTCGAGCCGGTAAACGTCTGGTACGGCTGCAGACCTTGTCCCAGGCTGGACATAGACCAGTAACCGCCGCCAATGCTGAAGGTGAGTTTCCGGTTCCCGGTGTAGATAAGATTGCCGGTGCCGGATGCGACGCGGGAGGTCAAATAGACGCCGTTGCCCGGAAAAACGGAGCGGGCGTAATCGAAGTCAAGTTCCGCGTTTTTAAATTTGTGGATTAGTTTCGCGTCACCGGAAGGGAGCCAATCCTTGGCGGTGAAAGTCTGTATGACGCTCGAGACACCCAGAATCGCGGCTACCGCCGGGCTCAGGGCAACACTGGTAAGGCCCATGGTGTTTATCTGGAAGGCGCCTCCCATGATCGACAATGTCCATAGACGCGATATCTGGGTTGCGAAGAACGCGCTGTAGTTATTCATGCTGGAATTGCCGAAGTAATTTGGGTATTGAAAGTACGCGCGGTTGTACTGTGCGCCGATGCTGGTGACTCTTGACAAGCGGTACTGAAACCGCGCGCGGCCGTTATAGCCATCCATCCCAATCAACTCGGCCGATTGCCGCTTCACGTCAAATGCGTCGCCGCCCACCGTTATGCTGGCGCGGGCCGAAAGGAGATAAGTCATGCCGCCGTCACCCTGGACGAAGTCAGTCCGGTTATCGAACAAAAGCAGGGTGGGCTGATTGATGGCATTGGGGAACTGATAGTAGATATTGGGCACTCCCCCGAGATAGTTGGAGTAGGTGCCGCCAGTGCCCTGGAAGTCAAAATACAGGCGTCTGGATTTCTGGTACGTGTAACCGAGCGTAAGGATGTCATCGCTGCCATCGAAATACGATCCGTTGGCGTACTCGCGGAAATCGCCCCGGAAATCCAAGCCGAGCAAGGCGGTTCTCCAGGAATGGGTGCCGTAGGCGCCAATCTGCGCTTCCATGCCCTCCAGGGCGGGCACCTGCGTCAACTTGCCGTCGGAATTCACAGAGACCGGCTGGATGCCGTTGTCGTAGATGGCATTGACATCGATGTAATAACGGAGATCGACCTGCTCTCCACCCGGATTTCCGATCGCGCCCGCGCCATTGGTGAGGACGCCGGGACCCAAGTAACTACTGAGATCCTGCGCGGCTGCTGTTGCGGCGAGCATCCCGCAGCAGGCCAGCCCCGCCAATAGGTGTTTCAATCAAGCTCCTCCGATTCAGTTTGTCTTTTCTCTCGCAACACTTCCGAGTCTCGCGCCTGCCGCGGAGCGGTGTCAAGCTACGGCGAAGGTCGCAGCGCAAGGATTTCCACGCTCGCGGCATAACCACGGCGGAGGCAATTCGATCCGATGACGAGATGCATACTGGCACTGGCGGCGTTTCTCGCGGCGGCCGCATTTTCCGCCGACCTTCCGGTCCGTGAAGTGATTCTCTATAAGCACGGCGTCGGCTTTTTTGAGCGCTCGGGCGAGCTGAAGCCGGGCGAAAGCGCCCGCCTGGAGTTCAAGGCCGGGGACATGAACGACGTGCTTAAGTCGCTCACTATTACGGACCGCAACGGGGGAAAGATCTCGGGCATCCACTACGACGCCAGCGAATCGCTGGACCGACGCCTGGGCGATTTCCCCTTCGCGCTGGGCCAGCAGTCGACGCTGGCAGCCTTCCTGGATCAGTTGAAAGGCGCGGAGCTGGAGGTCAAGCTGGGACCGGAAACCGTCTCCGGGACCATCGCCGGCGCTCGCGTTGCCATTGTGCCCGACCGCGGCCAAACCGTCCAACGGGAAACAGTTACGCTGCTTACCGGCGCGGGTGAGCTGCGCACCATCGATCTCAGCGCGGCCGGATCCATCAAGCTTGCCGATTCCAAGCTCCAGGCCCTGTTCAAGGACTACCTTACGGTGTTGAATAACTCGCGATCCCAAGACAAGCGCGGCGTCTACATCGACTCGTCCGGCGCGAAGACTCGCGAGCTGGTAGCCAGCTACATGACTCCCGCCGCGGTTTGGAAATCGAGCTACCGGCTGTTGTTCGGTGGCGCCGCGGAAGCGCTGCTCGAAGGCTGGGCGATTGTCGACAACACCACCGGCGAGGATTGGACCAACGTCAGATTGTCAGTGGTCTCCGGACGTCCGATCTCTTTCATCACGCAGCTTTACGAGCCGAAATACGTGCAGCGGCCGAGCGAGGAGCTGCCCGAGGATCGTGCGGCCGCGCCGCAACTGTTCCAGGGCGGCGTCTCGGGCGGCCTGCAGGCTCCCGCTCTCGCCAAGGCTTTCGCGGGTTCAGGGCCGGCCCCGATGCCGGCGCGCGGAGGCCGAGGCGGAGGATCGGGGTCCTTTGCCGAAGCCCAAGTCGCGGCCGATCTCGTGCGCGAGTCCTCGATCGCCGCGACGGCCACCGGCGAGGGCGCCGGCGAATTGTTCGAGTACAACTTCGCCTCGCCGGTCACCGTAAAAACCGGGGAGTCCGCCATGCTGCCTTTCTTGCAGCAGCGCGTTAGCGCCCGGAAGCTGCTGATCTACACCGACAGTATGGGCCTGCACCCGATGAACGCAGCGGAGATCTCCAACTCCACCGGCAAGACTCTGGACGGCGGCCCGATTACTGTTTACGACGGCGGCGCCTATGCAGGCGAAGCCATGGTAGAAACTCTCAAGTCCGGCGACAAGCGGTTGATCAGTTACGGAGTCGACTTGGGGATGCGGATCTCCAGTGCATGGGACAGCTCACGCCAGGCGGTTCGCGAGATTCATTCGCGCCGTGGCGTGCTCACGGCCCGTACCGCCATCGACGAGACCAAGACTTACACGATCAAGAACGTGGACGCGCAGGCCAAGACGCTGGTGATCGAGTATCCGGAGCGGCAAGGTTATCAGCTGCTCAACCAAACGCCCTCCGAGAAAACTTCCAATGCTTACCGGTTCGAAGTGAAAGTCGCAGCATCAGCCACGCAAACGTTCCCCATCCAGGAAGAGCGAGTGACCGACCAGACGGTGATCCTCTCGAACGCGGCTCCGGACGTTCTGGCTACTTGGGTCCAGAACAAGGCGCTGAGCGACGCGGGCCGGCGGCAGCTTGGGGAGATCGCACGCAAGAAGGCCGATATCGACTCCAACGACGCTCAACTCAATCAGGTGAAGACGGACGAGACGAATCTGGAGCAGGACCAGGAACGGCGGAGGCAGAATATCCAGAGCCTCAACGCGGTCGCGGGCCAGCAAGACCTGGTGCAGCGGTACGCGCGCGAGCTGGCTGCGGCGGAGTCCAAACTGGCCGGCCTGCGGGACCGCGAAAGCGAGCTCCGCAAGCAGCAAACGCAGCTTCATGCGGAGCTGAATTCACTGATTGAAAACGCCGACTTTTAGCCGCCAATTAACACAATTAAGACAAAAATATTTTGTGATTCGCGGCAAAGATGTTTAGAAGTCCAGGTGCAGGATGCCGCGCTCGATGGCCAGGGTAACCGCGTGCGTGCGGTCCGAGGCGCCGAGCTTTTCGAGGATATTCTGGACGTGCATCTTGATGGTGCCGTTTGCGGTGCCCAGCTTGTGCGCGATCTCCTTGTTGGCCAAGCCGCGCGCGACAAAGCCCAGCACTTCGACCTCGCGCGGCGTCAGCGCCACCTGCGGAAAATATTCGCTCAACCGTTCGGCGACCTCCGGAGGCATCAGCCGCTTGCCGGTATGCACCGTGCGGATGGCGCGCACTACTTCGGTGTGCACCATTTCCTTGAGAAGATAACCGCGCACGCCGGCTTCCAGAGCGCGGTAGATGTCCTGGTCGCCGTCGTAGCTGGTCAGCGCGATGATGCGCGCATCCGGATTGGTCTGGCGCATGAGCCGGGAGGCCTCGATGCCGTCCACTTGCGGCATGCGCAGATCCATGAGGACCACGTCAGGGCGGAACTCGTGGAACTTTTCCACTGCCTCCCGTCCGTCGCCGGCTTCGGCGACCAATTCCATGTCTTCCTCGTTGGCGAGAATTGAGGCGATGCCTTTGCGCACCAGTGGATGGTCGTCCACTGCCAGCACGCGAATCTTGGTGTGAGTCTCCGCCGGGAGTGTGGGCGAAGTTTGGGGTTGTGGGGTCATTTCTCTACCTCCATTACAGTGGAGCGTTCTACCGGAGCCATCACGCTGACGATGGTGCCCCGGCCAGGAGCGCTTTCGAAGGCGAACTGCGCTCCAATTTGCGCCGCCCGCTCCTTCATGCCGATCAATCCATAGTGTCCGGGTTTCAGGTGCCCGTTTTCCGACCACTCGCATCCAGCTCCGTCGTCAGCCACGGAGAGGAAGATGGCCCCCTGGCTGGACTTGCCGGCGGGCTTCAAGGTGACCTCGATGGTGCGGGCTCCGGAATGCTTGACCGCGTTGGAGACAGCTTCCGTCGCGATGCGCAACAAATTGTATTCGAATTCGGGAGCGAGGTTGGGCGGTTCGGTTTCTAGCCGCAGCTTCAGCCGCACATTTTTAGTTTCGGTGATCTGGCGGGCCGCTTGCGCGATGGAAGCAGCCAGCCCCGAGGATGACGGCGCCTTCGTACCTCGCAAGCCGGCCACGCTGCGGCGGGTTTCCCGCAGGCACATGGCGGCGTCCTCGATAATGTCCAGCAGTTTGGCGCGCTCCTCCGCGGGCCTGAGCCGCGAGGCCAGCGCCTGCATTCCCATGGTGATTCCAGAGAAGCCCTGAATCAAAGTATCGTGCAACTCCCGGGCGATGCGGCTACGCTCCGCCACGATTAAATCATACCGCTCACGCAGACGCCGGATGCGGCTCTGATAAACCAGCCATCCGGCCAGACCAGCCAGCAGGATCATCAACGGAACGAACCAGGGGCGCTGATAGTAGGCCGGAGCCAAAGTAAAAGCGACCGACGCTCCCGCGTCGTTGCACAAGTCGTCGGCCACGTTGCAAGCCGCCACGCGGAAACGGAAGGTCCCCGGCGGCAGGTTGGTGTAAAAGGCTTCCCGGCGCGTGCCCGCGTCGATCCAGTTTTTGTCGAAGCCCTCCAGCCGGTAGCGGAACGTCAACCGCGAGGGCGCAACAAAGCTCAAGCCGGTGTAAGGAATCTCGACGTTTTTCTGCCCTGGCGCCAGACTGCCGATCCGCGACGCCTGCACCGGCTCGCCATTCACGATCGGGTCCTCGATCACCACCGGCGGCGGCATCACGTTGCGCGTCAGATGTCCCGGGTCGATCACGATGAGACCCCGGATGGTGGAAAACCAGATCGCCCCGTCGCTCATTTTCCACGCTGCCGGCTGCACCCCTGCCTTGCATTCGATTACCCGGGAGGCGTCGGTGGGACTGTACTGGGTGCTGGTGATCTGCTTGACCTGCCCGGCCATGAAACGCAGCACCTGACTTCGCTCCACCGAAAAGATTCCCTTGCTGCAGGCCATCCACAGGTGCCCCTCATCGTCCGGCACGATAGCGAAGATCTCGCCGTCGAACAACCCGTCGCGCACCACCAGGCTGGAGAGCCTGGCTTGCGCGCCGCGCTCATCCAGGATGCGCAATCCGCCGCCGTTGCCGTTGGCCAACCATAGTAGGCCGTCCGGGTCGCGGTAGATCGCATCCACGCCACGCAAGGGCGCGCCGCCGGGAAGGACTTCCTTGACGGCGTCCCCGTCCAGTCGGAACAAGCCGTGTTCCGTCGAAAACAGAAGCCGGCCCAGGCGATCCGAGCCCATGGTAAGGACAGGATCGCGAGGCGCGCCGGTCACCTGCGCAAACCCGCTTCCGCTGAACCGCGCCGGTCCGGCGTCGGTCCCCGCCCACAGCACGTTGCCGGGGCCAACGAACAGCGCGCTGATCTCGTCGGACGGCAAGCCGTTGCGCATGTCAAAACGGCGGACCACGCGCCCGTTATCGAGCACGTTCAGTCCGTGGTCGGTTCCCGCCCAGACGGCTCCGTCATAGACCGTCAGTGCGATCACGCTGTTGGAAGCCAAGCCTTGCTGCCTGCCCAGCGCCGGAAAGCGCCTTCCGTCAAACCACGCCAATCCCTTATCCAGCGTGCCGATCCACACGGTGCCGCGGCGGTCTTGAATCAGCGGTCCAGTGTCGTTGCTGGGAAGCCCTTCGCTGACCGTGTAGGGGATCGCACGGCCTTCCACGAACTGATTCAGGCCGTGCTTGGTGCCCACCCACAAGCTACCCTCGCGGTCTTCATACAGGGACGATACAGTGCTCTGCGACAAACCGTCCTGCGGCAGGAAACTTTCGAACTCGCCGTTGCGCAGCCGGCTGAAGCCCCCGCGCGTTCCGACCCACAGAATTCCGCCGGCGCTCTCGCGCAGCGAGAGCACTCCTTCGTCCGGCAGTCCATCTTTGGTCGTGTAGAAATGATTGCTGGCGCGGCTGAGTTCCATGAGTCCGGCACTGGTGCCGACCCAGATTGCATCCTTGCCGCAGGCGATCGCGCGAATGGAGGCGTCGGCGGGAACTTGCGCCATGGGCTCGACCTGAAACGAATCGCCGGAGCCGGAATACAGGACGCCCGCGTCTCCTCCCGCCCACAGCCTGCCGTCCGGGGCCAAGCACGCCGCGCGGATCACGTTGTCCTGGGGTTGCGCGGGCAAGTGGACAGCCTCGACTTTTCCGTTGACCATCCGCGCCAAACCCTCCGCCGTACAGGCCCACACGGAGCCGCCCGCGCCGGGAATCAGGCAATACACGCGATCCGACGGCAGACCCTCCTTGGTCGAGAAATGCTGCACCTCGCCGTTCCTGAGGCGGTAGATGCCGGCATCGTCGGTACCCACCCAGACGGTTTGGTTCGAGTCTTCAAATCCGGAGCGGATCCAGAGGTTCTCGGGGAACTTGGGGTAGAGAGTCTGCGCGTCGGTGAAGCGCACGCCGTCGAAGCGAACCAGGCCGGTTTGCGTTGCGAGCCAAAGATATCCGGAGCGAGTTTGCCAGATATCGTAGATGGTGCCGCTGGGCAGACCCTGCTGCGTCGTCCAAATGCGGTGAACGTACTGGGTCAGTCTGCGGCTGGAATCGAGCGCCTGACTGCTCCCGGCGCACAGAACCAGGAGAATCGGTAGCAGGATTCTCCGCACCATCATGCCTCCTTGGTCTCTAACTCGCGTTGCTTCCTGGTCGCCTTTCTTGGGGTAGCGTCACACCGGCCGTAGTTCTAAAAAAAGATTCCGAAGCCGGCGGAAAATTCCGTCTCTCGCAGCCAGCCCGAAGCCAGGTTCAAGCCCAAGGGTTTGGGAGTCGTCGCCTGACGAACATCCAGGCGGATTCCGTAACGGTCGGTCAACTTGATCTTCACGCCGCCGCCGTAGTCGATACCAAGCTTGGTAGAACCGCTGCCGTATGCCGCCGAGGTGCCCGGGGGCGCATAGTTGGTGAAGCCAACTCCCGCCGTGCCGAAGGGACGCACTTTGCTATCCGCCGAGGTCAGATAATACAGCCCGTTGAAGAACACCTGGTGGTAGGCCATGCCTTCTTCAACTCCGCCGTAATCGTTATATTTCAGGTTGGTCCGGTTGTACATGTAGCCCACTTCATAGCCCAAATGATCGCCGGAATTGAAGCCTCCCCGGAAACCGAAGTGCCAGCCATCGGTTAGCGCCAAGTCGTTCGAAGTTCCGCCGATGGACGAGCACTCCGATGGGGTGATTCCTTCTCCGATCGGACAAATGTTCGGATCCGCGCCCAACCCGCCGCCCGACATGAGAGTTTCCCCGCCCAGAGCCCAAAATTCAATTCCCGAGGCCCACGCGGAGGTCCCCAGGACCAGCCACACTGCAACCAAAATTTTTCTCATATGCTCCTTGATGCGCTGCAAGCAGAATCAGTTACAGGAACTGAAATCCGTCCCTGTAGGTACTGTACCGCACCGCCGGCGATCCGCACTCGCCCACCCCGGTCCTCGCACCAGAGCTCGCCTCCACGGCGCGAGATCTGCCGCCCGAACAACTTGCTTCTACCGAGCCTGCTTGACCAGTATGGTATTAGACTGGTGTGCGCGCGGCCCGTTACTGGGTCCTCTGGAATCCCTTTGCCGGGAGCGAAAAAACGCGAGACGAAATCGCAAGCCCCGGGGCCTGAAACCTTGCCCGGCGCCGTCGCGACCACCGCGAACCGGTCGATGCGGGCGAGCTTTTCCATGTCCGGCTTCAGATCGCGCACTTGCGCCGCCTCTTCGAACACGCAAACGTAATCCTGTGCGGCCGGCTCCGGCGCGGAAGAGGCCAGAATTAACGTTGGCGTTGCGCCCAGTCCTGCTTCGAGAGCCGGATCCGCCGTGCAAGGTTGAGGAGGCCGCGCCGGAAAGTCCAGCGCGTACAAACCTCCTTCCCGTTCGACGGATAATTTGCCGCCCAGGGTTTCAAACACCACTCGCGGGCCGGAAATCTCGCGCCGAACGTCAAGAATTACGCTGGCGGCGGCCAGAGTGGCATGCCCACATAACTCGACTTCGACGCTGGGAGTGAACCAGCGGAGAGCATAGCAATCGCTATCGCGGCGAACGTAGAAAGCGGTTTCGGAGAGATTGTTCTCCAAGGCGATGGCTTGCAAAATCTCATCGGCGAGCCATTCCTCGAGCGGGCAAACGGCCGCGGGATTTCCGCGGAACACGGCGCTTGCAAACGCATCGACCTGGTAGATGGGCAGTTCCATCCATCCAGTTTAGCGGGCGCTAGTCTTCCACGGTTACGGTGGGCGCAGCGACGGTCGAAGCGCGGCAGGCCTGTTCCACGCGCCCGGCGAGCTCCAGGAACGGAGCCGCGTGCGGGTCGTTCTCGCGCGCCGTCACCGGATTTCCGCTGTCCCCGCCGACGCGCACCTCCGGGTCCAGAGCCAGCTCTCCCAGGAACGGCACGCCCATCTGCTCGGCCGTGCGCCTGCCGCCGCCCTGGCCGAACACGTCGATGCGCTCGCCCGTGGAGGGCACCACCAGATAGCTCATGTTCTCCACCAGGCCCAGAATCGGCACCCGCACCTGCGCGAACATATTCACCGCTTTACGTGCGTCTTCGAGGGAAACGTCGGAGGGGGTGGTCACCACGATGGCTCCGGATAGCGGAGCGGTCTGTACCAGCGAGAGCGCCACGTCGCCGGTGCCGGGAGGCAGATCGATCAACAGATAATCCAGCTCGCCCCAGACCACGTTCCGCAGAAACTGCTGGATCACGCTATGCAGCATGGGGCCGCGCCAGACCAGAGGCTTGTCGCCGGGGTTCAGAAAACCCATGGACATCAGCTTCACGCCGAATTTTTCGATGGGACGGATGCTTTCAGCGTGGCCAGTGGGAGTCTCTCGCGTGCCCATCATCAACGGCACGTTGGGGCCGTAGACGTCGGCGTCGAGCAATCCGACTTTGCGCCCCAGTTTATGGAGCGCCAGAGCCAGATTGACCGAAACCGTGGTCTTCCCGACGCCGCCCTTGCCAGAGCCGATGGCAACCAGATGCCGCACGCCAGGGATCGGCGTTTGAGGAGGAGCTTGCGGAGCGCGTGGACCCATTTACTCCGATGGTAGCAGGCTGGGCTTACTGGCCGGCTCCCTTGCCAGGGCCGTCTGATCCAGAGCTACTTGAGCCGGCATCGCCGGAACCAGCATCGGACTCCGCGCCGCCGTGATTCAAATAGTCCCGCACCACGCTGTTGACATAATGCTGCGTCTCCGGGTACGGAGGCACGCCCTGATAATGGTCCACCGCCGCTTCTCCAGCATTGTAGGCCGCCAGGGCCTTGACCACGTCCCCGTTGTATTTGAGCAGCAGCTCGCGCAGCAACTTGGCGCCGGCCTCGATATTTTGCGCCGGATCGTTGGGGTCCGCGCCAAGGGCTTTGGCGGTGGCGGGCATCAGTTGCATGACCCCGATCGCACCCTTCGGCGAGACCGCACCGGGGTCGAAGCCCGATTCGGTTTTGGCGACACTTTCGACGATCGCCGGGGGAAGGCCGGCACGGCCCGCGGCTTCCCGCACCATCGCACGGGGATCGATTGTTTTCTGCGTGGGAGGATCCGGCGCGGCTTGCGCCGCAGCAGGAGCCGGGACAGGCGATGATGAAGTTTCCTCATCCGGCTCAAAGGCCTCGATCACGGAGCGCGGCATTTCGGTGACGGCGCCGGCGTGGTACAGGCGCACGATTCCATCGGCCTCTTCGTGGCGGTCCACATGGAGGCGCATGCCGCTGGTGAAGACGGCGGTTTCGCCGGCCAGGGCCGGAAGGGCGGCCGCCGCTAGTAACGCGGGAATCCAGACATTCGCGAGCACAGTCCTATCGGGCACAAGTCCTACCAGGCACCTTCCTACCAAACCTGGTCTCCAACCAAACCTGGTCTCCAACCAAACCTGGTCTTGAACCGCGACCCAGGGAGACGCGCGGCTACAAAAACTTAAGACGCGCGGTGAGCCTGCGGCGTGCAGAACTTAGCGCGGTTACGCGGCAGTATTCACGGCCAGAACCAGCATGGCCGCCCCCGCGACCAGCAAAAGCAGCATTGCCGTCAACAAGATCCGGACCTGGGAGGTGCTCCCCCTAAACTCGCGCCAGGCCACAAGTCCCCACACAGTCCCCAGAACAAGAGCGCCTCCGGTGAAGGCTCGGGTGGCTACGGCGCCTGCCTGTACGTTAGCCAAGGTGCCCCCCGATGCAAAGTTCGCCAGTAGCCCGCACATCCAAAGTCCGCCGGCCAAAAGACCGCACAGATGCTGTTTCCTGGAGCCGATAAAGTAAGCGCGTAACTGCACGGGTGCTCCCTGCACGGGAAGAGCCATGTAAAACGGGGAAAAAACCAATGCTGATACCGCAATGGCGATGGCCATCTGCAGGGCTGCGCTATAGGCAGCCAAACCGTCCTCACCCGAGCGGCACGTCGCTAGCAGCGGCGCAGCCATCCCCAGGGCAATCCCGCCCAGGACGCTGAGCGTGATTCCCTTGGCCGGCGAGGGCGGCGCAGTGGCTTTGAATCTCTGCGACCCGGGATCTGGAGTCAGTCGCTTCTGGGGCTCACGGTTGGTCTGCTCATAAATGCTGTAAGCGAACGCGGTCACCGTTACCGCCGCCAGCAGCGCCACCGCGCCCGCCAATGGGAGCAGCACGCCGCCCTGCGCCGGGAAGAGCGTCCACGCCATCCCGATCACCGCAGCCACTCCCAACCCCACCGGATACACGACAGAGATCGGGGCCACCGAGAGGGCTCCCAACAACAGCAGGTTGGCAAGGTTCACCACCAACCCGGCGGACAATCCGTAGCCAATATTGTGCCAGCTCGCGATCAGGAGATTGTCCCGGTACGTTAGCTCATTCGAGTTTAGGGAACCCAATGTGAATGCAGCCAATAAAGCGGTCAGCAGGATGCCCAGCGAGAAGTCCCAAAAAAATAACTCATAACGCCACTTTCCAGCCAGACGCAGAAAATTGGGCCATGATCCCAGGAACAACATGGAGAACGCTAGACACACCAGCGCCCCCGTGTAGGTGAGCGGTAAGATCACAGGATTAGCACAATCTTACACCATCGTTTCCGTGAAACGGGTGTGGTTGAGCGAAGCAGGAGTGAGCGGGCTTTAGTGACCCTCGGGAGCGGCGTGCGGTTCGGCTTTGAGCGGGAAGTGCGCCCCCGCCGGAATGGGAACCAGCATCTGCTCCTTGCGGTAGATCAGGGTGGAGGTATTGTAGCTGGCGATCTCGAAGCCATGGCCGTGCGTAATGGCGTCGGTGGGGCAAGCTTCGACGCAGAATCCGCAAAAGATACAGCGGTTATAGTCGATGTTATAGACCTTGGCGAAGCGCTCGCCACCGCTGATGCGCAGCTCCTCGGTGTTCTCGGCGGCCTCGATGTAGATGCAGTCCGCCGGACAAGCCGCGGCGCACAGGAAGCACGCAACGCATTTTTCCAGACCGTTCTCGTCGCGCTGCAACTCATGGACTCCGCGAAAACGCTCCTGGAATTTAGGCGGGGCGTCGGGATAGTCTTCCGTAATCGTCGGGTGGAGCATCTCCTGAAAAGTGATGCTCATTCCTTTGACGACCGCGGCTGCGCCGCCGATGACTTCCGAGATCTTGGCCATGCAGGTATTAGTCTAGCTGAAATGCGAAGGCGCGGCCAAGCGCGCCGCTGCGCTCCGCCAGCACACCGCCCGATGGGCGGCTAGGCGGGCTGATCCTGCGTGAACTGCGCGCCGCGTGAAATCTCGCGTTGCAGCGCTTCGAAAGCCGCGACCAAAGCCTCTGGGTTGACGCGTGGCACACCCACCCCGCCCAACGATAGGAGCACCTCGATCCACAGCAAGGCCCGCCAGAAGGCCAACTGCTGACGGAACAGCCGCAGCATCGCGTGCGGAGGCGCATCGGCCGAGCGCGCCACCTGGACGCGCGCCTGGCGATGCAGCTTGCCAAAATCCTCCGCCAGTTCCCTCAAGTAGAGCCGCACAATCTTGCGCTGGGAGTGAGCCCAGGCGCGAGCGATTTGCGGACAAAGCTGGTGCCGGCGCAAGAACTCGGCGTCGCCACCTTCCAGCAGGCGAAACATCGGCTGATAACGGGCCAGCGGAACTTCTCCTTCCGGACCGCTGAGCGACGGCACGCTCCCGGCCGAATCAGGGCGCCGCAAACCCCGGCGGCTGTTTCCGCGGACCCACGCCAGAACTCCCAGCGCCGCCAGGCCCAGTCCAGCCGCGGCGATCGCGCTCAGGATGATTGTCTCGGTCATTCGCGTGGTTCTCCTAGCCTCGACTTCAGACAGCATACTAGAGGAAAGTGGAGAAAGCAAGGGATGATTTTCCGGAAAAATTCGGCCAATATTTCTATCGGGAAGCTTGCTCAAGGCGCTGGTTTATTGCATCTAGTTGCACCAACAAGCGTTCTGTTTCTTCCGGATTCCAGCGGTGCCCCGTAACGGTCCTCATTGTTTCTCCTGGCATTCTCACCGTCACAATCAGGAAAATCCAGCACGCGAGCTCAAGAATCAGCATGCATGCATCCATCGAGTACATCGATCTCGGATACAGATTAACCAGCAGAAGCCCGGCCCAGCCTTGCACCAGATAGAATACGAAGCCGCCCATAATGAAGGCTACGTTCCTGGAAACTTCCACCGGAAACCATAGCAAAAACAGCGTCGCCACTGCCAGAAACAACCCCACCATGGAGTCCAGGGCGCCCTCAATGGCGTAGAAATAATGCGAAAAGGGGCCTTGGGCGCTGGTTCGAGGCGGCTGAAGCAGGAGTCCTGCAAGCGCTAAGCCCAATGTGCCGAGTAGTATGTAGAATGCAATCCGGCGCCCGTAGCGGGCCACTCCCGGATACCCCCGCAAGGCGAGCAGCCATAGCTGTACTGAGAACCCGATTGCCAGGATCGATTTCGCCGCTTGGCCCGCGAAGTACACATTCCCGTACCAAATCGAATAGGGCTGCCTGCCAAGCAGCAGAACCGCTTGCAGAACATCCGCTAACAGGTAGCCGGCCAAGTATCCGTATCTTCGTGCCAAACCGAGCCATACCAATCGGGCGAGCAGACAAGCTGAGGCCAGGGTGGTCAGATAGCTGATCCAGCGGGTGAACTCGAACAAACTCATGGGCTAAGCTGCAAGTCTAGCACCTGAATTTCGCGCCGCTGTAGTCCGGCCCAAAGGTATCGCGTTTCTCTCGCGTGAAAAGACCCACTTGCCGTACAATCGAGGGGAGCGTGAGCGGTGCCGCAATTCAGACCTAAGGCGATGCTGGAACCGTCGGCGGCGGCTGACGTGGCCAAGAATACTCTATCTCGCATTCCGACGGTGTTTGGCCGCCTGATTTATCTGGCTTCGCTGCGGGATTCCAACTCCGGTGTTTACCGGCATTATGGCTTGTATTCGATCTTCGGACGCGAAGAAAGCCGCTTGGCCTTGAGCCAGCATCACCGGATCGTTTTCCGGGAATGGCTGGCTCTACCGCTGGAGGCCAAGCATCAGGACCTGTCGGTGTATCTGGACCAACTGGAAGACCCGCGAGAGTTGGTGCTGGAGCACTGGACCCAGGTCCGCTCCTACCGCAGCTACATCCCGGCTTCCGCGCGCCGGAGCGAGAGGGCGTTGTTTTTCTCCGAATTAGAGGTGCTCATGGAAATCCTGCGCTGCTCGGATTCTAAGCGAGCCTCACGCGCCTGAAAGCGAGCTGCCGCGGCTCTTTGCGCCTCCAACTCGCCGCGCCAGACGATCCGCAACATAGGCCGGCCCATCAGCAGGCGGCCGGTCGGCTGGATTGAATGGACTCGCGACATGATGGTATACGCCAGCGCGAATCCCATCGCGTAACCGGGAACGCCGCCCACCCCGCTGGACATGGTTCGAAACGCGGCCAGCATGCCTGCCGAACCAAACAGCGCCAGCGGAAAAATCGAAGAGGCGGTGGCTCCGACCATTGCGAGCCTCCCCTGCATCTGCATGAAGACGATGGCAAAAAACGACATGCAGAAGGGTACTCCATACACGCGTAGCAGGAAACCCACTTTACGGGCCAGCGGCGCCGGATCTTCGAAAAAGCGATGCCATGTGATTTGGAAAGGTGGAAATTTCGCGATCAGCAACGCAAAGACACCCAGGGCTAAAAGCGGGGGGATATAGTTTCGAGGCTTGTTCATTTGAGATTCTTGCTCCGTTCTTGATGAGGGATGCGAGGGCACGGCGGCTTTCGCATCCGCTCAACGCATGGACTGGATTAGTTGCAGCAGTACGTCCAGCCGTTTGCCCAGCCACAGTAGTACCAATCAGGTCCGAACCAGGCTTGGCACTCCTGATTCTCGAGGTACTCTTGGCAGTTCGGATAACACTCGTATGGAAGCGGAGCGGCCGCCTCCGCAGTCTCCACCACAGCCACAAAGGAAAGCGCGAAGGCAGCCGCTTCCGCAAAGCCCTTCAGCATAATCAACCTCCTCTTTTTCCGAGGGACATACGCCCCTCAGCGGTACTCTAGGCCTGCTGGTACCAATGAGAGAAAGTTGAGTGAAAACGTTCGAGAATCAGAACGAGCAGCCATGGCCAAAGGACTAAGCCTCGTTAAGAGACACTAAGGTAAAAGGGCTTACGCGCGTGGCCGCCGGCGCTTGGCTGGGTCCATTGTCATGGCCACCTCGGTGACTTGGCCAATGACTTCGATCTCCCCCGGATAAGTGTAAAACTGAGGCTCGCAACGCGATGCCGGATGCGGCTGAAGGACCAAGCGATTTTCGCCGAGCGCGCACCAGGAGCAAGCGTAGCCCTCGCGGTGCTCCAAAAAGTAGATCGGCCGGTCATGTTCGCTGTTCCAGCCGCCGGTCACGACGCGGCGGCGGCTGTCGTCGATCACCACCAGCGACCCGGGAGGGATGATCGGATACATGAACCAATCCTCGGTTCCAACGAGTCCGTAGGTGTAGTTGCGGAGGTCCGCGCGGCTGAGCAGAGCGAGCGGCAAGCGGCCCCACCGCTGCACCATCCTGCTCAGGAATTCGGTCTTGCTGAGGTCGATGCCGGGATCGAGAGCGAGCGGCGCCATCACATCGGATTCGTCGCGCGGCTTTAATCCCACTACGTGTGTCCGAGGGAGTTTGACCATCCGCGCGTCCGCAGCCATTTTCGCCACAGGGAGCCCGTACCAGGTCAGCATCTCGTCGATCTCCAACCGGTAGATGGCGCAAAGGGAGTACATCCTGTAGATACTAGGAATCGTCCCCTTGTTCTCGATATCGGAAAGCCGGCTCAAGGCGACCACAAACTCGTCGTTTTGGTTCGCTTCGGCGATGCGGGCACTGGCCTCCTCCACGTCGCGGTAAGTCAAACCGAGGCGTTCCCGGATTCGCTTGAGTTTCTGACCGGCTTCCTCCATGATGGATGATTGGACGGACGCACACCGGCTGGAACAACTCAAACGGTATGGTACGACAGGAGATAAATCCTTGGTCTCCGTAGAATTATACGGTTGGGGCCTCGCCCGTCGCAAGCGCTGCGTTCTGAATTCCGAACAAGAAACCCCGCTGTAGGCATTTTTGGAACAACGAAAGGAGGATCGCAAGCGTGCCCGCTCACCAGCCAACGCGCCGCATTATTGTCGGGATAACGGGCGCGAGTGGGTCGATTTACGGCTGGCGTTTGCTCGAAAAACTGGGCGGCGTGCCGGATTGCGAGACCCATTTCATCCTTTCGCGCTCCGGTGAGCGCACCGCATTTCTGGAGTTGGGCAAAAGCGGCGCTGACTTTCGCTCCCTGGCGACTTGCGCGTATTCGAACGAGGATATCGGGTCACGCCTTGCCAGCGGCTCATTTGTTACCTCCGGAATGGTCATCGCGCCCTGTTCGATCAACACCATGTCGGCGATTGCCTCAGGAATCAGCTCGAATCTGATGGTGCGCGCCGCCGATGTGGCGCTCAAGGAACGGCGCAAATTGATCCTGATGGTGCGCGAATCGCCGTTCCATTTGGGCCACCTGCGCTCCATGACCACCTTGGCTGAGATGGGAGCAATCATTGCACCGCCAGTTCCAGCCTTCTATCATCAGCCCCAGACCATGGCTGACCTGGTGGAGCATAGCGTGGATCGGGTTCTGGATCTTCTGGGCCTTCCTTCGCAAGATGCCTTTCGTTGGGACGGAGGATCCAAGGGCGGGCAGAGCAGGCGGGAGGCGAAGGAAGGAACCGAATGAGGGTCGCGTTTCAAGGAGAGCTGGGCGCCTTCAGCCAGCAAGCTATCCGGCAATTTCTTGGGCACGCTGCACAGCCCGTGCCTTGCGAGCGCTTCGACCAGGCATTCGCCGCGCTCGCCCAAAGTAAGGCGGACGCTGCCGCGATCCCCATCGAGAATACGCTGCACGGCTCGATTCACGAAAATTACGACTTGCTGCTGCAGCATGATTTCGTGATCACGGCGGAGACGAATGTGCGCGTGGTTCACAACCTGATCGCGCCTCCAGGATTGGGCTTCGGCCAAGTGAGGCGCGCATTTTCCAAAGATGTGGCCCTCAACCAGTGCCGCGATTTCTTCGCGCGGCATCCCAAGATCCGGCCGGAAGTTTTCTATGACACGGCGGGCAGCGTCAAGATGGTGATGGAAAAACGTCCCCCCGGCGGCGCCGCTGTCGCCTCCGAGTTGGCCGCGAAGATCTATGGAGCGCGCATCCTGAAACGCGAGATCGAAGACGATCGCCAGAACTATACGCGCTTCTTTTTGCTGGAACGGTCCGGCGCCAGGCCGCGAACGCCCAAGGGATCGGGCAAGAAGCCGTGGAAGACGTCGCTGGTATTCTCCACGCGGAACGTTCCCGGGGCGCTGTTCCGCGCTCTGGCCGCGTTGGCGCTGCGGGACCTGAACCTGGCCAAAGTAGAATCCCGTCCGCTGCGCGGCAAGCCGTGGGAGTATCTGTTTTACCTGGACTTCATGGGCCGGCCGGACCAAGAAAACGTCGGTCACGCCCTGAGCCATTTGCGCGAGCTTGCGGATTTTTTGCGTATCCTGGGCACATATCGCGCAGCGTGACGGGCTCCAGCGGCGTCATATAGATAACGATGCCTGTGCTTTCAGTTCTCCCTCTCTTCCTTTTCTTTTGGCAGGCGGCAGGGTTCAATACCGCGGAGCTGGATAAGGCTCGCGATGCGCAGAATCGCGGTGCGCTGGAGCGCTTGGCCAGCCAGTTCGCGGCGGCTGCCTCCACGCAGCCGAACGATGTTCCGGCGCAATACCGGCTGGCTCTGACCGAATCGTACCTGGCGGAGGTCGCCATGGAGACCGGCGACAAGAACGCGGCGCGCAACGCTGCGGAGGCGGGGATGAAAGCGGCCGAGCGAGCCACGGCGCTCAAGCCCGATGTCGCCGAATATCATCGGGTGCTGGGAACGCTGTGCGGCCAAGTGATTCCAGCGAACGTTCTGCTGGGCATGCGGTACGGCAACTGCGCGCGCGACGAAGTGAACAAGGCCGTGCAGATGGATCCGAAATCGGCGCTGAACTACTTGAGCCGCGGCATCGGCAACTATTACTTGCCGGCCGCTTTGGGCGGAGGCCCGGACGTGGCGATTAAGGATCTCCAGAAAGCCGTGGCACTCGACCCGCGCTCGGCTGACGCTCACTTGTGGCTGGGCCTGGCTTTGCGCAAGGCGAACCGCAATGCGGAGGCTCACCAAGAACTGCAGCGATCCGTGGAACTGGACGCGAATCGAGTGTGGGCCAAGCAGCAACTGGCCAAGACACCCGCGAAGTAGCGTTTCCCGCTGCTACTTCTTGTCCCGATCGGCGATCACCGAAGCCGCCAGGTAATTGACCACCTTGGCTTCGTTGCGAGCCATCTCGTAGTACGCTTCTTTGAGCAACTGATCCTTGCGGTTCATCAGCTTCTCGCGGATATTCTGTTGCACCGCTGGATCGCTCAGATCGCGCTGCCCGGCCGGCTCCCGCCCCAACACCTTCAGGATGCGGTAACCCTCCGTCGACGGAATGATCTGGGAGAATTGCCCCGGCTGGAGCGCCATGACCGCCTTGCGCAGATCCGCGTTGGCCTTGTCCAGCGCGGATTCCGCGATGAAGCCGAGATCACCGCCAGTGCTGACCGAATTCGGGTCTTCCGAGTAGTTCTCGGCTAGTTGGGCGAAGTCCTCGCCCTGCTGCAGCATGTCGTAGAGCCGCTGGATTTTTTTCTTGGCCTGAGCCTCATCCTGCGCCTTGTCGTTTTTCAGATTGCGCACGTTGGGGTCCGCTTGCGGAGTCACCAGAATCTGCGCCATGTGAATCATCGGCTCGGTCGTGTTGAACAACGCTTTGTTGGCGTTGTAGTAGTCCGCGATTTCCTTGTCGGTGACGGTGATGTGCGAGGTGGTTTCTTTGTTGATCAGTTTTTCCACGCTCAGCTCGCGCCGTAACTGGGCCTTCAAGTCTTCGGCGGTCATCTTACGCTGGGTGAGCTGCTTCTGAAACTCCTCCTGCGTGTAAGGCGCACGCAGCTCGGCGAACTTCGCTTCCACGTCGGCGTCCACCGCGAGCAGCCCCTCTTTTTCCGCGCGCTGGAGCATGATCTCGTTATCGATCAATGTCCGCAGCACCTGGAGGCGCTGCAGCGTCACCTGCTCATCGCCCGAACCTCGCGGCGGATCGCCGCCGTTTTGCGGCTGCCCCGCCGGCGCGTCGCCGAGTCCCGGCGTTGCGCCCGCCTCGTCCGATCCGAAGTTGGTGGCATAGAGTTTGTCCAACTCGGCGTAGGTAATAGCGCGGCCGTTGACCATCGCGGCCACGTTAGCGGGCGCGGACCGGCTGCAGGTAACAAGCGCGAGAAACAGCACGGGAATCAGCGGCAGCAAACGGCGCATGGGATCGATCTCTCATTCTACCGCCGCTCGAACCAAGAGGCGTGGCGATACACTTGATAGGAGTGCACGCCTTGGGGATACACAGCAGGCGCGATTTCCGGATGATGGCGTTGCTGGCGGCGGTTCTGCTGTGGGCTCCGCTGCGCACCGGCGACCTGTCCGGCTATGACGACGCGCAATATGCGCACATCGCCAAGGACATGGTCAACAGCGGCGACTGGCTGGATGTCCGCACCAGCGGCAATCTGGAATTCCAGAACACGCCGTTTTTCGAGTGGATGCAAGCGGCTCTGTTCACCGTTTTCGGATTTTCCGACACGGCTGCGCGCGTGCCTTCCGCGGTGTGCGGATGGGGCGTGATCCTGCTGGTCTACTGGCTGGCCCGGCGCTTGACTGGCGAGTCCTTCACCGCGCTGCTAGCGATGTTCGTGATGATCACCTCGTTTTACTTTCTCAAGTACTCGGCGCGGGCCATGACCGACGTTCCCTTTACCTTCCTGTTCCTGTGCGCAATTTGCGCCTGGGTCTTGGCGGAGCAAGATTCGCGCTGGTACCTGGCTGCGGGAGCGGCTGTCGGGCTGGCCACCTTTACGCGCAGCGTGATGGGGCTGGCGCTGCCGCCAATTTTCGCGCTGGACGCGTGGGCCAGCCGAAGATGGGATAGTGCGCGGCGGGCGCCTTGGCGCTGGCTAGCGCCGGCCCTGCTGCTGGCTTTTCTGCCGCTGGCCGCCTGGTACGTGCGCATCCTGATTCTGTATCGCGACCTGTTCCTGGCCAAGCATGGCATCTGGCTGTCGGAGGAAGTTTACGGCGCCTTATCTCCGCCGTGGCGGCGCTACACCGGCGCGTTCGAGTATGCCTGGATGCTGACGAAATCGTATTGGCCGTGGCTGCCGGCAATGGCGGCCGGAATCGTCGCGGCGTGGAGGAGCCGCGACCGCCGCTTGCGCGTGCTGCTGGCGTGGATCGCGGTGGTGTTCGCTCTGTGCGCAATCGCTCGCAGCCGTGTTTTGCGCTACATGCTGCCCGCTTATCCTGGCTTCGCCGTACTAGCCGCCGCGGGGCTCGCGCGATTTGTTCCGCTGCGTTATCTCGGCCGCGGCCTGCGCCTGGGAACCGCGCTGCTGGCCGCGGGGATCGGTCTGCTGATCGTGTTTCCGCGAACGCATCTGGAAGCCGAAGAAATGCGGCCGATGGCTTTGGTTTCCACTCGCGCTACTGCCGTCGGGCAACGGGTGGTCTTCTACGACTCCGGCCAGCCTCGCTACGACGAAGCCAATCAACTGGAATGGTACGGAGACCGCTTCCTCTTGTTGCCGGTCAATCGGGAGGAGCTGGAACTGTACCTTGCCCAGCTCCCGGCGCGCGTATTCGTGATGGATCAGGGAAGCTACCGGGCTTTTGTCGAGAAACGCATCGCGCATCAGGTTCTAGCTCGCGGCCCGCGGCTGATCTGCATCCGCGTTTGTGCGGGCGAGGCGGGCTGCGCGGGCGGCGTTAGTCAAACATCCTCAACGCGACCGTAACCTCGTTTGCTCTGTGGCGCGGGCGAGCTTACACTGAAATATTCAGCTAGCTTTTCGGGTGCGTCCTAACCGTGTCGTTGGGCGGGATCGGCAACGCCGCGAGTCCGCGTCTTGCTGAGCTGAACGACAAGGGGACTGCATGAGTCAATCTGCGACTTCCGCTTCTTACGACGCCAATTTTGTTCTGACTTTGGAGGAACTCGGCGCGCTCGCGGCCGAGGCCGGCAAGCCGGCCGAAACGCTGATGAACGTAGTCGAGCTTATTGCCGGGCGCTTTCAGACCGACGTATGCTCCGCCTATTTGCTCGAGCCGGACCGCGCCAACCTGGTGCTTGCAGCTACGCGCGGCCTGCGGCGGGAATGCGTCGGTAAGCTGCGCATGGGACTGCACGAAGGCCTGGCGGGACTGGTGGCGGAGACGGTGCATCCCATCGCGGTAGAGCAGGCGCAGCAGCATCCGCGCTTCAAGTACTTCAGCAACGCCGGCGAGGAGGCTTATCAGTCCTTCCTGGGCGTGCCGCTGCTCGACCGCGGCGTGCTGCAAGGGGTGCTGGTGGTGCAGACCGTCGAAGCCCGCGCCTTTCGCGAGGACGAAATTCTGGCTCTCTGCGCGGCCGCGGCGCAGGTAGCGCCGGTGATCAACGAAGCGCGCACCGTGGCCCGATTCATCGCGCCCGCGCAGGAGCGCCTGTGGACCTTGGCTCGCAATCTGTGGTGGAGCTGGGACAACGATACCAACGGGCTGTTTCGGGACATCGACCCGTTGCGTTGGCGCAAGCTCAATCACAATCCGATCTCGCTGCTGAGCGAGTTCCCCCTCCCGGCTCTGGAACAGCGCTTGGGCGAGCTGGTGCTGCACGGCCGCATCAACTACGCCTATCGGCGCCTGCAAGAGTATCTGCAGGACGATCACACCTGGGGCGCCAGGAACGCCGGTGTGCTGCGGCCGCGGCCGGTGGGTTATTTTTCGGCCGAGTTCGGCTTGCATGAGTCCTTGCCGGTATATTCCGGGGGATTGGGCGTGCTAGCCGGCGACCACATTAAGAGCGCGTCCGACCTGGGCATTCCGCTGGTCGGCGTGGGCTTGTTTTACGCGCAAGGGTACTTCCGGCAGAGATTGGACGCGAACGGCTGGCAGCAGGAAGAGTATCAGACCACGGACGTGAATCAACTGCCACGCGAGCCGGCCATCGGCAGAAACGGCATTCCCGTGACCGTGCAAGTGGAGACGCGTGGGGGCGTCATCCGCGCCAGGGTGTGGCGCATCAAGGTCGGCCGCTGCGACCTGTTGTTGCTGGATTCCGACATCGAAGGCAACGCGCCGGAAGACCGCGAGTTGACTTCGCGGCTGTACGGCGGCGACGCGCGCGTGCGCATCCGCCAGGAGATGATGCTGGGCGTGGGCGGATTCCGAGCGTTGAAAGCCGTCGGTATCACGCCGGGCGTACTGCATTTGAACGAAGGTCATTCTGTGTTCGGTGTGCTGGAGGCGATCCGCAATCGCATGGAAGAGGAAGGAGTGGCCTTCGGCCAGGCGGCTCCGCGCGTGGCGCGCGAAGTCGTGTTCACCACTCACACTCCCGTGCCCGCAGGCCACGACCGCTTCCATGGCGGCCTGGTCGAGGAGCATCTGGGTCCGCTGCGCGAAGCCTTGGGATTGTCGCATGAGGAGCTGATGGCCCTGGGCCGCGAAAATCCTCACAATCCGCACGAGAATTTCTGCATGACCGTGCTGGGATTGAAGCTTTCGCGCCGGGCCAACGCGGTTTCGGCGCTGCATGGCGAAGTTTCGCGCTCCATGTGGACCAACCTGTATCCCGGCAAGCCGGAAGAAGAGGTTCCCATTGGCCACATTACCAACGGCGTTCACGTGCCCACCTGGCTCGCGCCTCCGATGTCCGTGCTGTACGACCGCCATCTCGGCACCGATTGGCGCAAGCGCGGCTCGCAGACCCGGATGTGGGACGGCATTGAAAACGTCGACGACGGCGAGTTGTGGGAAACGCACCTGGCGCTGAAATCGCGCCTGCTGGAGTTTGTGCGGCGCAGGGCGGCGGGACAGGCCGCGCGCCGCGGGGAGCCGGCGGAGGTACTGCAAAGGCTCGGCCGCGCTTTGAGCCCGGATGCGCTGACCATCGGTTTCGCGCGCCGCTTCGCCACCTACAAGCGCGCCAACCTGATCCTCACCGATATCGAAATGCTGGCCTCCATGGTCAATGACCCCAAGCGGCCGGTGCAATTCGTCTTCGCCGGCAAGGCTCATCCCCACGATGAGCCCGGCAAGCGCGTGCTGCAGCAAATTGCCGAGCTGATGCGCAATCCTCGCTTTGCCGACAAATTCGTATTCGTCGAGGACTACGACATCAACGTCGGCAGGCACTTCGTGCAAGGCGTCGACGTGTGGCTGAATAATCCGCGGCGCCCGTTAGAGGCGTCCGGGACCAGCGGCCAGAAGGTGGTGCTCAACGGCGGATTGAATTTATCGATCTGCGACGGATGGTGGGCCGAGGCTTACGACGGGTTGAACGGGTTTACTATCGGCAGCGGGCGCACCCACACCAACATGCAAGTGCACGACGCGCGCGACAGCCACGATCTGTATCGCGTGCTGCGCGAGGAAGTGATTCCGCTGTACTACCAGCGCGATCAAGACGGCCTGCCGCGCGGCTGGATCAAGCGCATGAAGCGCACCATCCGCACCTTGGGCTGGCGCTTCAGCGCGGACCGCATGGTGATGGATTACGCGCTTAAGTGCTACGTTCCGGCTGCCGGCGGAACATCGAGCGGGACGATCCCGTAGCGAGACCTTATCCGGCGGGTTTCAGTTGCTGACGGTCATCACAGGATTCGGATCCTGCGAGCCGAGCAGCGTATTCGACGCGGTGCCGCTGATGGTGATCACCACCGCGTATGTCCCTTTGGCGAGTTGCGGAACATTGAAGTTCGCCTGATACAAACCGACCGATCCCGGCGTCAAGCCGATGTAGATCACGTTGGCAGCCACGCCGCCGACGGTGACAGAAGCGTTCGGGTCCGTAACGGGAGATAGCCCCGCGGGCGAGGCCGCGCCCGTGGTCAATTTGCCGCTCGGATTTACTGGACCTCCACCGGTAAAGTAGGCCACCACTTCGTCATTGACCGCGGCCGGATTGTTGCTCGCATTGAGCGTGCTGTCTTTGTTCACGACGACTGCCCGGTTGGTTCCTGACTGGAAGCTGATGCCCGGCGTTCCGTTGGCCGGAACGTAGACCGCCGCAGCGTTGCTGGTAGCGCTACCGCTCTTGACCGTCACGCTGGCGACACTGCCGCCCTGAGTCTCCCACGGCATTTGCGCGTTGATCTGCATGGTATCCGCGTAGAACAGCGGAACCGGATTTCCGTTCACCAGCACGGACGCGCCTTGCAACGTTTGCGGCAGCGGGACGGACTGCGCCGATCCCGGCTTGGTTGCCAGATTAAGTCCGAAGAGAGTGAACACGCTCCCCGGGGGCGTAGCGCCATACGCATAGTTGGCGACGTTGGCGATGGACTGGCTGGGATTGTCGAAGGCGTTGTGCGCCGTCCCCGAACCGATGAACGTAGAGCTGCTTTCGAGCACCCTGAGGTTCTGGCCGTAGTCCCCGTTGATGACGAAATTGAGGGTTCTGACGGTTCCACTGACCGAATCCTTCATGGTTACCGTCCCAGTGCAGTTGGAACTGACCGTGTAAGCCCCGGTGGCGCTTCCGGAAGCGGCGGCGGTGTGCGAGGAGCTCACGGTGTAACTTGCAGACAAAAGGTTTCCCTGTCCATCGAACGATAACGTGCCCGCCTCATTGCTGGCATCCGCCTGCGCGCCTGCGGCGATGGTGTTTCCGGTGACTTCGTAGGTGTAAGGTCCGGAGACCGATGCGGTCGCGCATCCCGGTGGCACCACGCTGCTTCCGCTCCCGCCCCACACATAGACCGGGGCCGTTCCGGTAGTGGTGTCCGTGCCGCTGATGTCGAACTGCTGGCCGCTGCTCCAGGTGATCAGTGAAAAGCTGGCGTGGTCGCCCGTGTTGAGAGTGATCGTGCCGGCGCAGTTAGAGGTCATGGTGTAGGTCCCTGAGTAAGTGAAGGACTGGCCGGTTGCGCTGATGCTGTCGTCCGTCCCGCTGAACGTCACCTTGCTGACGCCATCGTAGGTTGCGGTGCCGATTCCTTCGAATAGCGCGTTCAAGTTCCCGCTCGCGGCAATAGCCCGGCCGGTGAGCGTAAGCGAATACGTTCCACTCAAGGTAGCCGCGCTGCACGGAGCCGTGGCAGTTTGCGCCAGTACCGGCGCGGCCAGCATAGCGAACAGAGAAAGCAGGGATGCCACGGGAAGGCGCTTCATTAGAAGCCTCCTTTCCGTGCGTCGAGCGAACTTGTTTGTTCCGCGCCCGTGGCTTCCAGGGGGCCGATCCACATTGCAGAGCCGATGAATGCATTCCCGATAGGGGTTGACGCAACGCTGACAAACATGTTCTGGCTTAGCGTGCTATTCCCGCCGTAAACGCTAAAGTTAAGTTGCTCGTTCCCAATGAGGACACTGGTTATTGTGCCTGTGCCCTGGCAGTTGGCTCCCATCGAATAGGTCCCGGTAAGCGTGCCGCTTATGGATCCGGTCACTCCGCCCAACAGGCTGTTTGCGGAAAAGGCGCCGTTGAATGTTACGTTCCCCTGGCCATCGAACACCGCTATGCCGGTTGCACCGGCAGCGCCGCCGGCGGTTGCCGCGCCCATCCCGAGATAGCCGCTCCCCACGGTTACAGGGTATTGCCCCGCCAGGGTGCTGGTGGAGCAGCCGACAGCTTGTGTGTTAGCGCTGCCCGCGTAAGCGTAGCTGGAGTCGCTTCCAGTGAGAGTAAAGGAGGCGCCATTGTTGTATAGCAACAGATTGAGCGTGGCAGTGCCGCCGGAGGTGATCGTTACCGTCGCCGCGCAGTTCGATTGCACCGTGTACGTTCCGCTCCAGGTCATGGCAGTCCCAGCAGCCTGATTGGTATCGGCGACGAGTGTGAAGGTCGCCTTGCTCAATCCATCGAACGCTGCGGATCCCACGGCCTGAAACACCATCGTGATGTTTTCGCTGGTGGACGCGCCGCCGCTGCCTGAACCGGTGACTGCAGAGACTCCGCGGCCCGTGATCGAGACCGCATAGTTTCCGGTAACCGTTGAAGTGCTGCACGTCCCTCCACCGATGCTCGGTTGCGCCAACAAGGGCGCCGCCAGGACACAAGCCGAGAGAGTCAAAAGGGCAGAGTGGGACTGCTTCATCAAGATGGTTCCTCCGAATTGAATTATACGCTTGACGATGGCTCCGCCGGCGACGGTATTAGCCGGATCAAAACTTCAGCTTCAACGCGAGCTGGAGCTCCCGCGGATCTCCGGGGCTGGAGATCCTTCACGACCCAGCTCAACTCGGCGGTGTATATTTCCTCCCAAGCGGGGGCGGCCAAGAGAGCCGAGGCAGCCAAGACAGCGGAGGCGGCAAATAGCCCCGCTTAGGACGGTTCTCAAAGCGGGATCTCGGGTACACTCCTTAGGCGCAGAATTCGTCGAACGCGTCGGTCAGAAGGCGCGCGATTTGCGCCGGGTCACGCCGTTCGATGTCGGAGCGATGGATCATGTACACAAGCTTACCCTCGCGGAACAGAGCCATCGAGGGAGAGGACGGAGGATAGTCCGAGAGAATCCCCCGCAGGTGCGCGACCGCGGCGTCGTCGCCGCCCGCAAACACGGTAGCGACCTTGGCGGGTTTGGTTTGGTGCTGGAGCGCCATGCCCACCGCGGGTCTGGCTCTTCCCGCCGCGCAGCCGCAGACGGAGTTCACCACCATCAGCACGGTACCGTTGTCGGGCGCGAGCATTTTGTCCACCTCCGCCGGAGTCCGCGCTTCCTCCACTCCGTATTGCGTGAGATCCGCGCGCATGGGCGCGATGAATTGTTCTGGATAGGCCACGCTTTTGATTTTAGCAGCGGCGCGGAACGGCGTAGAACCCAATGAATCCGGGTAGCGGCTGGTCCTTCAGAATTTCAACTCGAACGAGCTGGCCCAGTCGAAGCAGTGCGAACGGGCCGGTGAGAGCCGTTCAACCTTGCGCCGATTTCAGAGCTTCGGCAAGGTCACGCTTTGGTTGGGCCATCGGAATCTCCCGCGAGTAGCAGAGCGAGCTGCGCCAGCTCCTCCATGGTTCGTGCGAGGTGAATCTGAAGATCGCCGAGCATGAATTAACATGAATGAGGGTTGACTCTCTCCATGCATCGCAGCAGGAGCCGCGCGGATGACGACGTGCGCATGCGCGGCTTCGCCAAGCGCCACACTGTGGCTCAAGCGCTCGCGTGGCTGGATATGCAGGTGCACACGCTAGCGGCGGAAGCGGCGCCGCTGCGAAACGCGGCCGGGCGCGTTCTGGCGGCTTCCGCCGCTAGTGAAGTCGACGTACCGGGATTCGATCGCGCAACCATGGACGGCTACGCGGTCGCCGCGGCGAGCACGGAAGGCGCGACCCCTTATACGCCGCTGCCACTGACGGTGGTCGGCGAGTCGATGCCGGGCCGGGAGTTCCAAGGCGCGGTTTCCTTGGGCGAAGCCGTGCGCATCATGACCGGAGCGCCGATGCCCGAAGGCGCCGACGCCGTTCTGCCCGCCGAGTTCGCCGGAATCGAGAGCGATCCGCGGCGCATCACGGCACTGGCCGCGGTTTCCCCGGAGAAAAATCTGGGCAAGCGTGGGGAAGACATCGCGCGCGGGACAGTTCTGCTGGATGCCGGGCGCGTGCTCCGCCCGCAGGATCTGGGCGTGTTGAGTTCCATTGGCGTGAGCAAAGTGGAAGTGGTGCGGCGGCCGCGGGTGCGGCTTGCCATAACCGGCAATGAATTGCTGCCGGCCGGCACGCCTCCGCATGGAGCGCGCATCGCCGACGCCAACGGGCCGATGCTTGAAGCGCTCATCGATCGTGACGGCGGCGTAGCCGATTTTCCCGGGCTTATCCCAGACGATCGCGAGGCGATCCTCGCGGCGCTTCAATCCGAAGCCGACGTGGTTGTGGTTTCGGGAGGGTCCAGCGTGGGCATTGAGGATCTGGCGCCGATGCTGGTGGCGCAACACGGCGAGCTGGCCGTGCACGGTATCGCCATGCGGCCCAGCAGTCCCACGGGACTGGGACGGATGGGAGATTGCCTCGTCTTTCTTCTCCCCGGCAATCCGGTTTCAAGCCTGTGCGCGTACGATTTCTTCGCGGGCCGGGCGATTCGCGCGCTTGGCGGACGGGGCAAGCAGTGGCCGTACCGCTCCGTTCGCGGCCGCTTGAGCCGCAAGCTCAGCTCGCCGATCGGCCGCTTGGATTACGCGCGCGTGAAGATCGCCGACGGCAGTGTGGATCCGTTGGCCGTGGGCGGCGCGTCGGTGCTGTCTTCGACCACTCGCGCCGACGGCTTTATGATCGTCCCTGACGACAGCGAAGGTTTTCCCGCCGGGGCGGAAGTCGAAGTGTGGTTGTACGACGCACATGCTTGACCAGGAACAGTTCCTTCAGGTCCTCGACCGCGATGAAGCGGACCGGCGCTTTCGCGCCGCGATCCATTTGACGCCGCGCGGCATTGAAACGGTGCCGCTCGACAAAGCGCTCGGCCGCGTGCTCTCCGCGCATGTCGTTTCGCCGGTCGACGTGCCGTTCTTCGACCGGTCCAATGTCGACGGGTTTGCCGTGGTGGCGCAGGACACTTTTGGTGCTTCTGAGGAAGCGCCGCGCCGCGTGCAATTAGTGGAGCAGCAGATCCACACCGGAGTGGTTCCCACAGCCGTGGTCGAATCCGGCAAGGCCGCGCTGATCGCCACCGGGGGCATGCTGCCGCGCGGCGCGGACGCAGTGGTGATGGTGGAACACGCCGATGTGAGCGGGCGCCAGCTTTTGATCCGGCGCGCGGTGACCGCAGGCAACGGAATCTCTTTTGCCGGAACCGATATCACCGCGGGGGAGACAGTGCTGCGGCGCGGACGACTGCTCACCAGCCGCGACACCGGAGTGCTGGCCGCGATCGGCGTCGATCACGTGCATGTGTGGCGCAAGCCGGTGGTCGCGATTGTTTCGACCGGCGACGAAATCATCGCGCCGGGTGCGCCGATGCAGCAGGCCAAAGTCTATGACTCGAACGCTCAAGTGCTGGCCGACGCCGTGCGCGAGCTGGGCGGCGAGCCGAAGCGCTTCGGCATCGTGTCCGATACCATCGACGCCTTGCGCGAGCGCCTGAGCCAGGCTCTCGATGTAGCCGACATGGTGCTGCTTTCCGGAGGAACCAGCAAGGGCGCGGGGGACGTGTCGTATCGCGTGGTCGCCGAGCTGCGCGATCCCGGCATTGTGGCGCATGGCGTGGCGTTGAAGCCCGGCAAACCTATCTGCCTCGCGGCAACCGGGGGACGGGCCGTGTTCGTGCTTCCCGGCTTTCCGACCTCGGCCATCTTCACGTTTCACGAATTCGTCGCGCCGGTGATCCGCATGCTCGCCGGGCGAGGGCCGGAAGAAAGCGCGATTGTTCCCGCGCGGCTCGCCGTGAAAGTGAACAGCGAAATCGGACGCACGGAATATCTTTTGGTTGGTTTGGTGGAAACCGGCGGCGAGCCGCCGCTGGCCGCGTACCCGATGGGGCAAGGCTCGGGCAGCGTCACCACGTTCAGCCGGGCCGATGGCTTTGCCACCATCGGCAGGCATGAGGAGATCGTGGAAGCGGGAAGCGTGATCCAGGTTCAACTTCTAGGGCGGGAGCTGCAGCTCGCCGATCTGGTGGTCATCGGCAGTCATTGCATCGCGCTCGATTACCTGCTGGGCGAATTGCAGAGGCAGGGCCTGCGCTCGAAATTTCTCGCGGTCGGAAGCACGGCGGGTCTCGAAGCGGCTAAGCGCGGAGAATGCGACGCGGCGGGCATTCATCTGCTCGATCTCAAATCCGGCGAATACAACGGGCCATTCCTCACGCCCGCGCTCGAACTGATCCACGGATACGGTCGCCTGCAAGGCATCGTCTTCCGCCCCGGCGATCAGCGTTTCGAGGGCCGCACCGCTCAGGAGGCGGTCGCCCAAGCCGCCGCCGATCCCTCCTGCATCATGGTCAATCGCAACCAGGGTAGCGGCACTCGGGCGTTGATCGACCGGATGCTTGCCGGCGCACGGCCTCGCGGATACGCCGTGCAGCCGCGCAATCATAATGCGGTAGCCGCAGCGGTCGCGCAGGGCCGCGCGGATTGGGGCATGACTCTCGACACCATCGCGCGCGCCGCCGGACTCGGCTTTCTTCCCGTCCAGGCCGAGCGGTACGACTTCGTGGTGCCTCTGGCGCGAGCGCATCGTCCGGGGGTGGTCGCGCTGAAGACCCTGCTGGCGCAAGCCTCCACGCACGAGGCTCTGGTGCGCCTGGGCATGAAACCGTGACGATGCAGGCTGGCGGCATCGTCTTATGCGGCGGCAAGTCCTCGCGCATGGGCGTCCCGAAGGCGACGCTGCCGTTTGGACCGGAGACCATGTTACAGCGCGTGGTGCGGCTGCTCGGGACAGTGGTCTCGCCGATTGCGGCGGTGGCTGCGCAAGGGCAGACGCTGCCGGAGCTGCCTGCGTCTGTCATCGTCACGCGCGATGAGCGCGAGGCAAAAGGGCCGCTTGAAGGTTTGCGCGCAGGATTGGCCGCGCTGCCGGATTCGGTCGATTTGGCCTATGCAACCAGTTGCGACGTACCCATGCTGGTGCCCGGATTTGTCGAGCGCATGCTCGAGTTCGCACGCGATTACGATGTCGCCGTGATGGAAATCGACGGCTTCGCGCATCCGCTTTCCGCTGTCTACCGGCGAACCGTACTGCCGCACATCGAAGCGCTGCTGGCGCAGGATCGTTTGCGGCCGGTGTTCCTTTTCGATGCCGCCCGCACCCGGCGCGTGCGAGCCGAGGAAATGTCCGCAATCGATCCGCAGCTCCGGACGCTCAGGAATTTGAATACTCGCGAAGATTATTTGGCGGCCTTGGCCGAAGCCGGCCTGACCGCGCCGTAAGCCCTACCAGCCGCGCTGACGATGATATTCCGCGACCAGCGCGTCCAGGCGTTCGCGGCTCAGCGCGGCTTCGGGGTCATTCGGTAACGGAGTGTTCAGGAAACGCTCCGGCAACGCATCTTCGGAAGGAGTCCAACCCGCGAGCAGATTGAACTCCCGTTTGGCGCGCACGATGCGGCGAGCGGTCTCGCGCAGCTCTTCGGCAGTCGCATCCCAGCCGGTCACGTGATGGAGCATCTGGGCGGCCTCGCCGAAAAAATCCTCGAAGACGCCGCGCAGGAACTTGCACAGGATCATCGAATCCATCAGCGCCGCGCGGTCCTCAGTGGCGATGGCGTGCTCCACGGCATCCAGGGTCACGTTGCGCCGATCGACTTTTTCCGAAAAATCCACCTCGTAAGCGCCACTGCGATTATGGTCCGCACCGCGAGCCCCGACGGCAAATCCCAATGCCATGGTTTGCAGAGCCCTCGGCTCATAGCCCGGTATCTCCAGGCCCTTCACTTGTGGCGCGATGGCGATGCTGTTGTGACCGATAGCCTGAGCCGCTCTCCGACTGCCTTCCGCGAGCAAGTCGCCGAGCCCCTGGCGCGCGCCGATCATTTCGATCGCACGCAGCAAGGCGTTGCCGTCGCCGAACTTGAGCCAGTTTGCGTTTTCGAGCCACCGACGCTCCACGCACTCCATGGCGAAGGCGATGGTGCCTCCGGCGCTGATCGTATCGAGCCCCAGTTCATCGCAGCGTTGCGCGGCGCGCAGCACGGCATCGCTATCGCCGACTCCGCACAGCGAACCGAGCGCGAATAGGCTCTCGTACTCCATCCGGACTCCGGACTTCCCGTTGGAGTAAATGTGCTCGCAGCCGATGGTGCAGGCCATGCAACTTTTGCGCGTTTTTTCGCGCGTCACGGCGAGTTGCTCCGGCGAAATATCGATCGCCTGCTCGAACGTCCCGCTCTGAAAATTGCGCGTGGGCAAAGCGCCGAAGCGGTTGAAGACGAGCAGATTCGCGGCCGTGCCCAGCTCACGGTATTTGGCCGTCGCCGGACCGAAAGAACGTTGCGAGAGCGACCGGCTCAGCGCGGTCAGCTCGCGCGGGTGCGCCCATTCGGTTCGGCGGGAGCCGCGCACCGCAATCGCCTTGATGTTTTTCGCGCCCAGTACCGCGCCACTGCCGCCGCGGCCGGCGTGACGGCCGTCGTGCGAGATGGTCGCGTAGCGGACCAGTTTCTCCCCCGCTGGACCTATGGATGCCACGCGGTAATTTCCGAGCCGCGCCCGCAGCGCTGCTTCCGTTTCCCGGCAGCTCAAGCCGCGATATTCTTCCGCGGATTCGAGGTGCACCTCGCCGTCCTCAATTACGATCACGGAAAGCTGCGGTGCCTTGCCCACGATCACGACCGCGTCGCATCCGCAGCCTTTGCCGGCGATCGCAAAACCGCTGCTGGCGAGCGAATCATTGACGCGTTCGGTGAGCGGGCTTTTGCTGACCACGGCGAACTTCGCCGAGGTCGTCAGAGGGCTGCCGACCAGCGGGCTGAACGCAAAAATCAGGGGAGCTTCCGGAGCCAGCGCATCCACGGCTGCCGCACCTTCCTCGAGCAACAGATGCACACCCAGTCCGCTGCCGCCGACGTACTGCCGCAGCACGTCTTCGGAAAGAGGCACGCGCTTGGCCGAGCCGTTAGATGCGTCGATGCGAAGATAGCAGCCGTGGTAGCCGAAGGCCATGCTCGTCTTCCTGCAAGTCATCCTCCCGCGTCGGCGGAGAGGATCAGCACGCAGTCGTCCTGGGCTAGCGCTGTTTCCGGATCACTCAAAAAGCGGTCACCGTTGAGATTGGCGACGAAGGCGGAGTTGAGGCCTTCTCCCTCGATCAGCTCACGTAAGGTGGGAATCCGCTCCGCCAGGGTCCCCAGCAGTTGACCCAGCGTTTCAGCGTTTACATCGAGCTCCGCGATGCCGGCACGCTGGCGTGGAACGCCGTAGAATTCGACATGCATGGGTGCGGGCAGCCTCGAACAAATGATAGCATGGCAATTGGACCAGCCGAGCCTGTTTCCCGCCCGGAAATGCTGGAAAGCCATGAAGATCCCCATAAATTCTCCGTATTCCGAGGGACGCCGATGAGCGAGTCCGCCTCCCTGACCGCCTCCGACACCTCTGCGCAGAAAAAGCCGGCCGGCCGCCGCGGCCGGGTCCGGTCAACACCCAAAGGCCGCCAGGTCGATCCGCAGGCGCGGGAAGAAGTGCGGGCCCTGCTCGGCGCGGAGCCGCGACGGCGCGACCTGCTGATCGAGCATCTGCACAAGATCCAGGATCACTTCGGCTGCCTCTCAGCCGCGCACCTGGCGGCTCTGGCCGAGGAAATGAAGCTCGGCATGACGGAGGTTTACGAAGTCGCGACCTTCTATCACCACTTCGACGTCGTGAAAGAGGGCCAAGCGCGCCCGCCCGCCATCACGGTTCGGGTGTGCGATTCCATTGCTTGCGAGCTGGCCGGGTCGCATGCCCTGCTGGAGAGGCTCCCCAGCCTGCTGGGCCCCGGAGTGCGAGTGTTGCACGCGCCCTGCGTCGGCCGATGCGAAACCGCTCCGGTCGCGGTCGCCGGACAGAATCCGATCCCTCACGCGACCTCTGATGAAGTTGCAAGGGCGGTCCAATCGGGGCAACTGAAGCATCCTTCCACGGGTTCGGTTACTCCGGGGCACATCGGCTACGAAGCGTATCGTGCCGGGGGCGGGTACGCACTGGCCGCCGGGTGCCACATCGGCGAAAGGCAACGCGCCGACGTGATCGCGGCCATGGAACATTCGGGCCTGCGCGGGCTCGGCGGCGCGGGTTTCCCCACCGGGCGCAAGTGGAAGATTGTGGCGGCGGAGCCAGGCCCGCGCCTGATGGCGATCAACATCGATGAAGGCGAGCCCGGCACTTTCAAGGATCGCTACTATCTGGAACGCGATCCGCACCGGTTCATCGAAGGAGCTCTGATCGCTGCCTGGGCCGTGGGCATCGAGGCCATCTATATTTATCTGCGCGACGAATATCACGGCTGCCGGGCGATCCTGGAACAGGAGATCGCGAACCTTCAGGCCAATCCCCCGTTCGCGATTCCCGCGATTCATCTCCGCCGCGGCGCGGGAGCTTACATCTGCGGCGAGGAATCCTCGATGATCGAATCCATCGAGGGCAAGCGCGGCGAGCCGCGCCTCCGTCCCCCCTACGTCGCGCAGGTCGGGCTGTTCGGACGCCCCACGCTCGAGCACAACATGGAAACGCTCCACTGGGTGCGCGAGATCCTCGAACGCGGTCCGGAGTGGTTCGCCGGCCACGGCCGGCACGGGCGCAAAGGCCTGCGATCGTTCTCGGTGAGCGGGCGCGTGAAGAAGCCCGGCGTTCGTCTTGCGCCGGCCGGCATTACTCTGCGCGAATTGATCGACGAATATTGCGGAGGCATGCTGGATGGGCATGAGCTCTACGGCTATCTGCCGGGCGGAGCATCCGGCGGAATCCTGCCGGCGTCGAAGGCCGATATTCCGCTGGATTTCGATACGCTGAACGAATACGGATGCTTCATCGGGTCGGCCGCCATCGTCGTGTTGTCGAATCAAGATAAGGCCGCGGCCGCCGCGCGCAATTTGATGAAATTTTTTGCCGACGAATCCTGCGGCCAGTGCACTCCCTGCCGCGTCGGCACGGTCAAGGCGCTCCAGTTGATGGAGCAAAAACGTTGGGATGCGCCGCTGTTGAAAGAGCTTTCCCAGGCGATGATGGATGCCTCCATCTGCGGCCTGGGGCAGGCCGCGCCCAACCCTGCACTGTGCGTCCTAAAATATTTTCCAGGGGAAGTGGAATCATGAGCGACAAGCAGTCCACGATCGTCGAAGCGCCGCCGCTAAAAGCGCCCGTGAATGGAAAAAACGGCCGCAACGGGCATCACCCCGCGGCGAAGCCGGTCTCGTTCACGGTGAATGGGCGATCCATTTCCTGCTCCCCGGATCAGACTATCCTTCAGGCGGCGCAAGAGAACGGCGTCGACATTCCCCGTCTGTGCTACATGGACGGGATGCGGGCCGACGGCAATTGCCGCACCTGCATGGTGGAGATCAAGGGCGAGCGCGTGCTCGCTCCTTCGTGCTGCCGCTATCCGAAGGAAGGCATGGAGGTCACCACCGACAGCGATCGCGCTGTGCTCAGCCAGAAGATGTCGATCGAGCTGCTGCTGGCCGATGTCGCCCAAACTCCCTACACGCTCAATTCCGAGCTCGATTTCTGGGCCAAGAAACTTAACATCGGCAAGCCGCGTTTCGCCGCGCGCCATCAGCCGACAGAGGATCTTTCGCATCCGGCGATGGCCGTCAATCTGGACGCCTGCATCCAGTGCAAACGCTGCGTGCGGGCATGCCGCGAAGTACAGGTCAACGACGTCATCGGCTACGCGCACCGCGGCAGCCATTCGAAAATCGTCTTCGATTTTGACGATCCCATGGGCGATTCCACGTGCGTGGCCTGCGGCGAGTGCGTGCAATCCTGCCCGACCGGCGCGTTGATGCCGGCGCGCGGCATCGGAAAGATCTCCGTTGAGAAGAAGGTCGATTCGGTATGCCCCTATTGCGGAGTCGGTTGCCTGCTCACTTACCAGGTTCGCGACAACAAGATCCTGTGGGTGGAAGGCCGCGACGGCCCGGCGAATTCGAATCGCCTGTGCGTGAAAGGCCGCTACGGGTTCGATTACGTCCAGCACAAGCATCGGCTTACCAAGCCGCTGATCCGCAAGCCCGGCATCCCCAAGACGAAGGACTTCGTGGTCGATCCTGAGAACTGGCAGGAAGTTTTCCGCGAAGCCACCTGGGATGAGGCTCTGGATTTCGCCGCCAAGGGCCTGCGCGACATTCGCGATACTCACGGCAAGCGGTCGCTGGCGGGCTTTGGCTCGGCCAAATGCACCAATGAAGAAGCGTATCTGTTCCAGAAGCTGGTGCGCGCCGGCTTCGGCTCCAACAACGTCGACCATTGCACGCGTCTATGCCATGCCTCGAGCGTCGCGGCTTTGATCGAAGGCATCAACTCCGGAGCGGTATCGAACCAGGTGCGCGACGTCGGCAAGGCGGAAGTGATCTTTGTCATCGGAGCCAACCCGACTTCGAATCATCCGGTGGCCGCCACATTTATCAAGAACGCGGCCAAGGCAGGCGCGACGCTTATCGTCGCGGACCCGCGCCGCAGCGATCTTTCGCGCCACGCCACTTACTTCCTCCAGTTCAACCCCGATACCGATGTGGCGCTGCTCAACGCGATGCTGCACACCATTGTCGAGGAAGGCCTGGTTGACAACGACTTCGTCCGCGACCGCACGTCCGGCTATGAAGCGCTAGCCGAAAACGTGAAGAAATTTTCGCCGGAAGCGATGGCGCCGATCTGCGGCGTCGACGCGGAAACCATTCGCACCGTCGCGCGGCTCTACGCGAAATCGAAAGGCTCCATGATCCTGTGGGGCATGGGCATTTCCCAGCACGTGCACGGAACCGATAACGCCCGCTGCCTGATCGCGCTGACGCTGTGCACCGGACAGATCGGCAAACCCGGCTCCGGCCTGCATCCTTTGCGCGGGCAGAACAATGTGCAGGGCGCGTCCGACTCCGGCCTGATCCCGATGTTCTACCCGGATTATCAGCACGTGACTGCGCCGGCCGCGCGGGAGCGGTTCGAAAAGCTGTGGGGTACCCCGCTCGATCCCGTCACTGGGCTGACGGTGGTGGAGATTATGCACGCCGCGAAGAAACATGAGATCCGCGGCATGTACGTCATGGGCGAAAATCCCGCGATGTCCGATCCCGACGTGGACCACGCAAGAGAAGCGATGGCCGCGCTGGATCATCTGGTGGTGCAGGATATTTTCCTTACGGAGACTGCTTATTTGGCCGACGTGGTACTGCCTGCGACGGCGTGGCCGGAGAAAGTCGGCACCGTCACAAACACGGACCGCATGGTGCAGCTCGGGCGTAAGGCCATCGAGCCGCCCGGCGACGCTCGCGAGGATTTCTGGATTCTCAACGAACTGGCTCGCCGGCTGGGCATGAGCTCGTATTACAACCACCCACGCGAAGTCTTCAACGAAATGCGCAAGTGCATGGATTCAATCGCCGGCATCACGTGGGACCGGCTGGAGCGCGAATCCTCCGTCACCTATCCATGCGTGAAGGAAGGCGATCCGGGGGACCCGGTGGTGTTTATCGAAAACTTTCCCACCGCCTCCGGACGCGGCAAGTTCGTTCCCGCGGACTTGATCTCCGCGGCGGAACGGCCCGATTCCGAATACCCGATGGTGCTGATCACCGGCCGCCAGCTCGAACACTGGCACACCGGAGCGATGACGCGGCGCGCCTCCGCGCTCGATTCACTGGAGCCGGAGCCGGTGGCTTCGGTTCACCCGCTGGATCTCGAAAGCCTCGGCGTCACGCCGGGCGGATTGGTCACCATCGAATCCCGGCGTGGCCGCATTTCGCTCTACGCGCGCGCCGATTTCGGCACTCCCCGCGGGGCGGTCTTCGTTCCCTTCTGCTTCTATGAAGCAGCCGCGAACAGGCTGACCAATCCGGTGCTCGATCCCTTTGGCAAGATTCCGGAGTTCAAGTACTGCGCGATTAAAGTCAGCAAGGGCGGCGCGGAGCCGCTGCGGTTGAGCTTCGGCGGCGGCGTGCTGCTGGATCAACCGGCCGAAGCCGCGCGGTAAGCTTCCGCCATCGAGCGTGTTTCACGCGATAGCGGAGGAGCACACAACCGTTCTTGAAAGCTTGCGACCTGACCAACTCCAGGTCGACCTGCCGGTTCATCGGCGGCACGGCGGGAATTCCGGACCCTAATAACACCGGATGGATGTTGAACCCGACCTCGTCAATCAAGTCCGCTTCAAGCAGCGATTTCGCCAGGCTGCCGCCGCCTAGCAGGCAGACCTCTTTGCCGTCTTTGGATTTGAGGTTCCTGACAAAATCCGCGGCTTCCGCTATCACAGTCACGTTGCCATGGGGTCCCGTCTCAAGTGTCCGCGAAAACACGTAGGTCGCCATCGCGCCCGACTGTCCGCCGCCGCCACCCATGCGGCGGCTGATCTCGTAAGTCCTTCGCCCCATCAGGATCGTATCCACTGTGCCCCAGTAATCCGCCATGAATGCACGCAGCTCGTCGCTCCAGAGCAACCAGTCCATGGAATCGTCTAAGCGGGCGAGGTAGTTGTCCAGGCTGGCCGCGCCTCCGTAAGTTATCTTGCGCATCCCGGCTCCCCGAAACAGAATCGCCTTTGAAGCTTCTACAATAGTACCTATGGAAAGAATTGGAGCAACAACACTAAAAGGGAACCCATTGACGGTGCTCGGGCCAGAGCTGCAAGTAGGAGAAGCCGCGCCCGAATTTCAAGCTGTGGATAACGCGCTGAAGCCGGTCACTCTGGCTTCGACTGGGAATGGAGTGCGAATCTTCAGCGTGGTGCCTTCGCTCGACACCCCGGTCTGCGATGCCCAGACCAAGCGCTTCGAGGAGGAAACCGGCAAGCTGCCCAATGTGAGTATCTACACCATCAGCATGGACCTGCCGTTCGCGCAAAAGCGCTGGTGCGGCGCCTTCGGTGTGGACCACGTGAAGATGGTCTCGGATCATCGCGACGGCTCCTTCGGCCAGGCGTACGGCACGCTGATCAAGGACCTGCGCATCTTGAGCCGGGCGATCTTCGTGATCGATCCGCATAACAAGATTCGCTACGTGGAGTATGTCAAAGAGGTCGGCGACCACCCCAACTACGAGGCGGCTCTGGCGGCTGCGAAGGCCGCGGGCGCCGCAGTCGCATAACTCCCGTCACGGATCGGCGTGTTCTAAAGCTTGGGGATGCTGTCGAGCGCGAACAGCAGTCCGGCCACGCTCAACATCACGCCCAGCGCGCGGTAGACGCGCAGGAACCAAACCCGGCGATCGGGCGTCAGCTTTTCAAACCGATTTCCGCTCCACAGGCGCGCGGCCTGCATCGGCGCGGAGATGATGAAGAGGCCCAGCGCCAGGGCGATCGTGCTGACCAGGATGTTCATGGCCGTGCGGAGAACCTCTAGACTTCTTCACCCATTTCGGCTTCCGGCAGTATGTCGTGGTCGCGGGCAAACCACACGTACAGGGTCGGCAGCAGGAAGATACTCATCACCAGGTCGGCGATCAGTCCGCCGACAATGACAATCGCGAAGGGCCGTTGCGAATCCGAGCCGATTTCATGCGACATGGCGGCGGGCAGCAATCCCAGGGTCGCCACCAGCATGGTCATCATGATGGGGCGCAGCCGGAGCACCGCGCCTTCCACCGCGGATTCGACCACGGTATGCCCGCGGGCGCGAAGCTGGTTGATGTATTCGAGCATGATGACTCCGGTCTGCACCGAGACTCCGAACAGGGCCAGGAATCCGACGCCGGAGGAAACGCTGAAGTTGGTGTGCGTCACCAGCAGCGCCAGCAAGCCGCCCACGCGCGCGAGGCCGACGTTGATCAGAATCAGGCTGGCCCACTTGAAAGAGCGGAACATGGTGTACAGAATCAGGAAGATCAGCACGATGGTCAGCGGCACGATGTAGCTGAGCCGCGCTTCGGCGCGCTGTTCGCTTTCGTACTCGCCCTCCCAGCCCCACTGGTAGCCGCGCGGCAATTTGATTTGGGCGGTCTTGGGGAACAGGACCGGATCGATCTTTTCCTGCGCTTCATGCACCGCGCCGCCCAAATCGCGCCCGCGCACGCTATATTTGATCGCCACGTAGCGCTGGACTGCTTTGCCTTTGTCGGGGTTGCCTTCGCGATAGATCTCGGAAGCGCCGTCGAGCTCCTGCATCTTGGTCAACTGCGCAAGCGAAACGCGCTCGCCTGAAGGCGAAAGCAGCCGGATGTTTTCGATCGCCTCGCGGGTGCTGCGGAACTGCGGCAAGTACCGCATCACCAGATCGTAGCGGGCCTCGCCCGCGTCCGGCATTCCGTCGCGCGGGCCGATAACCTGCGTGAGCGCGTTGCCTCCTACGGCGGTCTGAATCGCGTCCTCGACGTCGGCGACGTTGATCTGGTATCGCGCGGCGGCCTGCCGGTCCACCTGGAAGTAGTCGTTCGGTTGGCCGAGCACCTGAAAGACGCCCAGATCCTTGATCCCCGGGACAGTGCGCATGATCTCCACGGCTTCGTTGGCTTTTTCCTCCAGCACGCGCAGGTCATCGCCGTAGAGCTTGGTGGCAAGCTGACCCTTGACACCGCTGACCGCTTCCTCCATGTTGTCCTCGATGGGCTGGGAGAAATTCCAGATCACGCCGGGGATTTTTTCCAACTCGTGATTCATCGCCGCGATGACTTCGTTCTTGTTTTGGTGGAACGCGGGCCGCCATTCTTCCTTGGGTTTCAGGTCCACGAAGTATTCAGTGTTAAAGAAGCTGGTGGTGTCGGTGCCGTCATCGGGGCGGCCCGTCTGGCTGGTGCATTGGGTGACTTCCGGGAACGAGCACAACACCAAGCGAGCCTCATTCGAAAGCCGGATGCCTTCCGTGGGTCCAGTCGAAGGCGCGAGGGTGCCGCGCACCCACAGCGAGCCTTCATCCAGATGCGGTAGAAATTCGGAGCCGATCACGCCGCCCTGCCACAGGTACAGCGCGACGCCGGTGCTGATGATGGCCACGGTCACGGTGATCCAACGCAGGTGGATCGCGCCGCGCACGGCCCTGCGGTAGCCGCCTGTGAGCCAGGTCATGAGCGGGTTGTGCCATTCGCTAGTCCCCTTGGGGAAGAAGAAGCTGGACAAAACCGGCGCTACCAACATCGAAAAGATCAATGCTCCCAGCAGGGCAAACGCGACGGTCCAGGCCATCGGCTTGAACAAGCGGCCTTCCACCGCCTGCAAGGTGAAAATAGGCAAATAGGCAGTGATGATGATGCCGATGGCGTAAAACACCGGACGCTGGACTTCGTGCGCGGCCTCGTTGATTTTTTCGCGCGCCGTGCGGGTGTCGCCTTCGCGGCGATGGCCCAAGTGGCGGATGATATTCTCCACCATGACCACCGCGCCGTCCACGACCATGCCGAAATCCAGCGCGCCCAGTGAGAGCAGATTCGCCGGAATCCCTTTGATACTCAGACAACCCGCGGCAAACAGGAGCGAGAACGGAATGGTCAGCGCGACGATGATGGCTCCACGCACATTCCCAAGGAACATGAACAGGATCACCACCACCAGCGAGATGCCGATAGTGAGATTCTCCAGAACCGTATGAGTGGTTAAATGCACCAGGTCACTGCGGTCGATGAAAGGAACCACTTTGACGCCCGGGGGGAGGATCACGTCGTTCAGCTCTTTCACCTTGGCCTGGATGCCCTTGAGCGCCGCGTCGGCATCGGCTCCTTTGCGCAGCAGCACGATGCCGCTGACCACGTCGTCATTGTCGATGATTCGGCCGTCCGGAAGATGAGTCGATCGCGCGAACTGGCCCAGCCGGATCTTGGGACCTTGCTCCACAACTGCGATATCCGAGATCTTCAAAGGCGTGCCGGTCTTGGTCATGATGACCGTGTTCCTGATGTCATCCACGGTTTTGACCAGCCCGACTTCGTTAATGTTGATCTGCTGCAGGCCGGCTTCGATGAAGCTGCCTCCGGCGTTGGCGTTATTGTTGGTGAGCTGCTGCTCCACCTGCGCCAGGCTCAATCCGTAGGCGATCAGCTTGTTGGGATCGACGCGTACCTGGTATTCGCGGGTGGGCCCGCCGAAACTGGCGACATCCACCACATTCTGCACGGATTTGAAATTTTTTTCGATGACCCAGTCTTCGATCGATTTCAGATCCATGACGTCGTAGGCGGGGTTGGAGCTGTGCAGGGTAAAGAAATAGATCTGGCCGACCGGGCTCCAATCGGTTCCGATTTGGGGAACCACACCCGGCGGCAGCGTTACTTGCGACAAGCGCTCCAACACGCGCTCACGATTCCAGGCGTTCTGTTCGTCGTCGTCGAAAATCAGTTTGAGATCGGAAAGGCCGAACAACGAAAACGACCGCAGGTGAGTAACGTGCGGCACGCCGTTCATGACGATCTCTAACGGGATGGTGACCTGTTGCTCTATCTGCTCCGCGGAGATACCTGGCCATTGGGTGATGATCTCCACATAGTTGTTGGCGACATCCGGATAAGCTTCGACCGGGAGGTTATGAAACGAATAGGCGCCCCAGGCAAATAGCAGGACAGCGGCAGCCAGAACGAGAAGCCGGTTGGTTAATGCAAAGTCGACTAGTTTACGGATCACTTAACCCGCACTGTAGCGAGTCTCAAGCGACTATTCCAGATATCTTACGAGTGCATACCGACCGCGCTTCGGTGGAGCATACATATGGTCAATCGGAGGAGCGCACGCGATTAATGGCAGTGAACCGAGAGGCTAATCTTTGGATTGCCACGTATACATGAACTTTCACGTGTCTCATAAAAGGTTGCGATATTGTTCCAGGGCGACGCGCACCAATTGGCTGCGAGTGCGCACGCCGGTCTTGGTGAAGAGCTGCTGAAGAGTGTTCTTAACGCCGCTTTCCGATAGATTCATGCGCGCGGCAATCTCCTTGTTGGCCAAACCCTGAACCAGATACCGAAGCACGTCCATCTCACGCTGGCTCAATGGAACCTGCTCAGCCGGAGCGGCGTTCCCGGCGGTTGCCGACGTCTCATCGGTATCTTCGGTGACGTCAGCGATGATCGCGGCGAGCTTGGGCGCGTTCCCTTCTTTATAAGTCGAGAACCATACGTCAGCGATAAAAATCTCGCCCGTGCCGCGATGGCCGCGGCATTGCATCGATGCTCGGAATTGCGGCGCTTCTTCCCAGCGCAGGGCATGATGCAGTTCCGGAAGGAACGCCGCGATGGGATTGCCGACCAGCTTGTCGTCGCGCGGAGCCAGCAAGTCCAGCGCCGCTTGATTGGCGAGCTCAATGAAGCCACGCTCATCCACCGTAACAATCGCGGCAGAGCTGGTCTCGACCAGTGCGCGCAACCGGTCCTGAGCCGCCAAGCTGATGCGATGCGCGTCCATACTCAGCCTGCGGTTGCGGCTCAACTCCGCCACGAACAATCCGCAGCCGGCTAAAGCAAGAGCCTCAAAGGAGAAACGAATGGAAGACCGGGGCAAGGAACTGAACAGCTCCGCCAGAACGGCGCAGATCACGCCCAGCATCGCTACTGCCCACAGCGGCAGAAATCCAGCCACCAGCATGATCGGAAACAGGTAGAGGAAACCGAGCGAGACGTAGGGCATGGTCCACCAGTCCACTACAGCGACCACCAACATGATCGCGAAACTCAGCAGGAAAACAGCGGTCCGGTTGCGTTCGTCCCAAACGCGTTCGAGATGAGGCATGGAAACAGCAATTATCTCACCGCCGTTCAGCGTCGAGGACTAATCAAGCGATTAGCGCACTTGTGGGCATTGATCTTTTGGAGAGACAAAAGATTGAGAAGCGAGCGCCCGGACACCACCGCTGGATCCAGCCTGTCATGGGCGTCAATTGAAAACAGACAAGCCGCTGAGCTGCCTTGCCTGGAAGCGACTGCCTACCGGGACTTCCTCCGCGCCCATACGCGCCCCAAGCTCCCGACGCCGAGCAACACACCTCCCACGAGAGCCAGAGTGGAGGGCTCAGGGACGGGCGCGATCTCCGTTTCTATCAGGCCAACGTCTGTTAGCAGATCGCCACTGGCGCCGGGAGTGTCGCTGATGAACTCGATGTAATCGGTGCTTGCGCTGACTGTGAGCGGCAAGCTCGTGATGTTGCCATCAGTCGTATCTTCCGGAGAGAGGTTCAGATTGGAATTGTAGTAAATGCAGTTCAGCGCGGAAGGCGATGCAATACAGCCGCTATTCCCGAAAATGATGGTGGTCGCAGCGGAGTTATTGCGCACGTCCCACGCCATTCCTGCGCTGCTGGTGAGATAGCCTTGGGGGCCAAGCAAATCATAGCTGAGAACGTAAGTGCCCGCCGTCAGAGACAAAGCCGCAGATTCCAACTGTCCTTGAGTGTTTGTACCCGTCCCGTCGAGGTCGACGCAGTTGGCCGACGCATCAGACGCTGCACAAATGCCCTCGAAGGGCACTAAGTTGTCGGGGTCACCATTCGGTATGGAGCCGATATTGCCGAGTACGTCCACGTTGGTTCCGTTGAGGGTCGAGAATCCTCCCGCTCCACCCAATGTGAAGCTGTCAATCGTAATCTGGTCTTCTAGTACCGAGGAAGTGCTGAAATTATCGTTGATGATGTTGACCGGGCTTGCCACCACAGGAATGGAGACGCCAGATAGAAGAGCGAAGAGCACTCCTCTGCTCAATGCTCCTCGATGAGACAATATCATTCTGTGACCCTCCGACCCGGGTTCTTGTTTTTATAGCGAGTATGCCCATCTCTCCGACAGAGCTACTCCAGACACTTAATGCTTGAAAGGCCATAATACGTCTATGACTTATGATTGTCAAGTAGACCCCTTTGGTAGTACCCCTTTGGGGGTAATTTTCTAAGCAACGCCCGAGGTTACCGCGCCAAGTAGGGGTTTTTCGAGGAGTTATCACCGGCTTTTGCCGGAGCGAAAGCGAATCCGGCGGGTCGTCACCCCGGCAGCAACTTCCGGCACTGCCAGAGTGCCAGTACTAGCAAGGTACCCCAACTAATCGCCACCAGAGGGCGGAACCCCGCAGGCTCGTACCTGAACTGGACGAGGTTCGGGCCAGCGCCGACTTGAATCGCGCGGTAGATGAAATCGCCACCTAGCACAGGCGTGCTTTGCCCGTTGACCGTCGCCTGCCAGCCATCAGCCCAGCGATCCGTCACCAGCAAATATCCCTGAGAGGGAGCATCGTAGCGGAACGATATCAGGTTGGGCTTGTAAATCAGGTTTGTGACGGGCGCCGGAATGCAAGGCGCCGCATCTAAAACTTCCGGTATGCCGGTCGCGGGAGCTTCGGGTGTGTTCTCCCCGGGGAGCCCCAGCATTTGCTGGGGGGAATGTAGGACAAGAACCGGCCGTGCGTCCAGCTCATGAACGCGCCGCTGAAACTGAGTGAACACTGAGCGCTCCGGTGATACCCAAACCGGAGCGGCCGAGAACCAGATGCGCGAAGCGCCCGTCGCCATGCGGCTCAAGGCGGGATCGGTAATCATTTCATGCTGAAAACGATTTGTCAGAACCTGCGCGGTGAGATAGTTCTCAAGCACGGCCTCTTTGATCATCGTGTTTCGATCATTATTCGCTGGGCCCAGCGAAGGGAGGGGCAGCAAATCGCGAGCCAGCCCCGCGTGAGTCAAGTCCATGTCCGGGTTATGCGCGATATTGGCCGCGACCAACCAAGGTAAAGGACTGTCCGAGATCGTTGGGCGGGAGATGATTAACGCGCCCACAGCATCCAGACACGCCAATGCGGCCGCCAGACCCCAAAAATACCTCGCATTGGCTCGATTCGCTTTCCAGAAGTAGCTCAAGGCTCCAAGACCGAACCAGACCATGCAGAGGTGGGCAACCCCCATTCGCTCAAAAGGGGAAAATTTCCCCGCGGTTCGTGACACCCATTCGAAGACAACCAGGGCACACAATCCGGAGACCGCGCTAAGCCGCCAAAACCGGACGCGCTCGGCCAGGCGGGCCTCGCGAAGGTCGCTGGCGCCCAGAGCGGCAAGGAAACAGACCACCAGAATGAAGTAGGCGCGGAATAGCGAGGGATTGCGGAAATAGCGTGTGGGAGGGACAAGGTCATACAGCCATCCGCGCAGCGGAAGCTGGCTCCCGAGGGCACAGCACAAGAATAATGCCGCAATCGCCGCCAGGGACCAACGCGACCGGATGCGGCGCAAAGCAAAGGCAGCGAACACCAGCGTTGCCGCTCCGGTGTAAACGCTGGTCATGGAAATGTCGGTTGAGGGCCATAGCGGATGCGGCGGCAGATTCAAGTTGGCAAGGTACGGACTAGCCAACGTAGAGAGCGCCCCGGCCGGGAGTAAGTTACTGGAAATAGCGGTCTCGCGAACACGCGGGCCAAGATGGTCGGAATACCCCCGGGTGCGCAGGAGTAGACCGCTGTAGGGAGTGCACATCACTAATGCGCCAACGATGAGAACCGCACCGAAGGTGATGATCGCGGGAAAACGGACATTTTGCCTCGACTCCAGCCGCGGCGCACGCGGCCAGGCGAAGGTCCGTCCCACGGCCCACAATGCAAGAAAACCAGGCGTCAGGATCGTGAATTCAGGGTACCCTCCCAAAGCTGACACGCCGTAAAGAAGGCCTGCCTGTACACCGCACTGCCAATCTCTCCGCTCCAAGCCCACGTCGAAGCGCCACAGAATCCACGGAAGAAAGGAGACGGAATAAACAGAAGACACGTGTTCGGCGTGTCCTGTGAAGAATCCCGAAGCAACGAAGCCACACGCTGCGATCGTTGCGCCGGAGGGGGAACAACCGGCGTGTTTCGCCAACAGCAGCATTCCCAAGCCGGCAAACATCCACACGGCGAACCAATAGAGAACATAACCGCGCCGCGGACTCAGCGGCAAAGCGGTGGCAGTGAGCAGAACCGGCGAGGTTGTACCGAGTTCCGGCTCGACCCAAGCGGGCGCGCCTCCTCCTGACCAGGGATCCCATTTAAGGAGTTGACCGGCGCGAAGAGCATCGCCGACCAAGGTGAAGGAAGGCTCGAAGAAATCGACCGCATCCCAGCGCGGCACGTGGCGGGCAGATAGCAGTGGCCAGTTGCCTAGCACTAGCACCGCGGCGAGCGAGAACGCGCCCATGAACCAGCCCGCGCGCGGCCGCCGCGGCGATGGGATTGGATCCGTCACCTTTCTGAGCGATTATAGCGCCGCCGGAAATCGCGGCCCGGCGGTTTCCGGAGTAGAATGGTGATTCCAGAATGAGCGAGGCGCGGTTCGCATCTTGGAGCGCGGCGGAGAGCCCTGTTACCATCGAGTACTCTCTGGTGGTGATTGAGGAGATCCGCCACGAGGTATCCGAGGGATTTCAGAAGCTGTCGCGAGGCGGACTGGAGGTCGGGGGCATACTATACGGTACGCGCGAGGGGCGCACCGTTCGCCTTTTGGCGATTCGCCCGATCAATTGCGAATACGCGCGCGGGCCCGCCTTTCAACTCTCGGATGCGGACAAGAGCGCCCTGAAGGAGGAGTTGGAACGCAACGCGGAGGACTCGCGGCTGGCGGATTTGATTTGCCTGGGGTGGTTCGTTTCTCACACGCGCAGCGACATCATGCTGAGCGAATCGGACCTGGAAATTTACGAAGAATATTTCAACGCGCCCTGGCAGGTCACGCTGGTGATTCGTCCGGGGCGCGGCGGCAGTATGCGCGCCGGGTTTTTTGTACGCGAGCACGACGGTACGGTACGGTCGAAATCAAGCTATCTGGAGTTCAACTTTCCGGACCGGCTGGCCGGCGTGCTGGACCGTCCGGTGCGCACGGAGCGGCCAACCGGGGCGCCGCGCGCGCATACCGTCTATTTCCGGGAGAGCGGAGTGGCTCCGGCTCGCCGGGAGCTGGTCAAACCGCAAGCGCAGGTGGCCAGCCCGCAGTTGCTCCCCAGTGCGCCTCCCCGGTCGAAGTGGCCGTGGCTGGTTGCCTGGGCAGTGGCGGTCGTGGCGCTCGCGGCGCTGGCAGTGCGTTACTTCTTGCTGACGCCAGCGGCGGCGCCTCTGGATCTCTCCGTGCTCGATCACGACGGCCAACTGCAAATCTTCTGGGACGCGAAGGCCAGGGCGGTGAGCTCGGCAGTTGGAGGAATGCTGGTGGTGACCGACGGGCAGACGCCGCGTACGATTCAGCTTTCGCAGGAGGATTTGCAGCGCGGAAGCTACTCTTACCGCCGAGCCTCCGACGACGTGGAAGCGCGCATGAGCGTGGAGGACGCGAGCGGCGTAAAAAGCGAATCGAAAACCACGACTTTTTTGGCCGCTGCCCCGCCCCAGCCGGCCGATGACGCGCAGATCAAAGCGCTGGAGAAGGAGCGCGACGACTTAAAAGCCCAGGTGGACCAGTTGAAGAGCGACAACGCCGCTCAAGCCCAACGCATCCTGCAACTCGAGCGAAATCTGAAGATACTAGAATCTCGCCTGGGCGTTCAGTAGCTTGCCCGGCTCAGTTACCGCGCAGCCAGCTTCTTGGGAGTGTTGGGAGACTGCAGGAAGAGCTGCTCCAGTTGCTTTTCCGGAAGCGCGACCACCAGATGCATGTTGGAACCACTAGCGCTGATTTGAGCGCCATCGGCGAGCGCCGGATCCACCGGTCCTCGCTGGCCCTGCGCCGCGTTAGCCTGCGCCATCTGGATGGCGAACTTCAAGACGTCGGCCATGGATTGCGCATCTTGCGGGGAGCGCATCAGCAGATCCGCGGAAAGAGTCACCCGATCCGCGGCCAGCTTAAGCCCTGCGGTAAGTTGAACCGCGGCTTGCAGAATATTGCCGAACGGTCCTAATTGCGGACTGAGCGCTGCAGAAGCGGATGGCGGCGGAGACAGTGTGACCAGCCAGGCGTCGTTCGCCGCGGCGATTTGGCGGGCGCTATCAGCCAGAGAACCCGAAAAGACCGCGTGAGCGGCGCGCCGGTCAATCGCGGCTTTGACCGAAGCCGTGTCGCCGGCAAGCATGGTGGAAGCATCTAAAAACGCGAGCGTGCCGGAGGGCACAGCTCCCCGGCCCTGTCCGTTCTTGGCTTCGATCAGAGCGACGCCGTGATAGGAGGAGGAAGTGGCTCCGGCGGCAACGGCAGCGGCGGCAATTTTCTCAGGATGAAAGGATCCTCGACCTAGCAGCGTCAGGCCGCTGAATCCATTCGCTCCCGCGCTTGCGTTCGCAGTGAGCAGAACTTCGCGCAGGTCGCGGCGCGGATCAAAGCCGACGGCGGCCAGAGCGCGGCTGGTGGCTGCGTCGAGCTGGAGCTGACCCATCAAAGCTTGACCAATCGGAGTCGCCTGTGCCTGCGCAACCTGGATGCCGGCCAGCGTCCGCGCATCGGGCGCTGCCAAAGCCAGTAGCCCCGGATCGATGCCGGCGGCAGTGGCTATAGCGGTCACAGCCGCGGCGAACACCGCACCGACAGCCGCCTTCAAGATTCTTTGCTTCATGATCCATGTTACGAAATTGCAAACGGACGGAGTTCGCTTGTGGGTTGCTTAACCGAAATTCTCCTAAAGGTGCAGGAAGGTCGCGCCGGTCTTGAGCCATTCGATCAAGAAGGTCTTGCGCGCCTCGCGATTGTGCCACCAGCCGTTGGGCGTAAAGTATTTGTCGGGCGCGGAGACCATGAAGGAAGTCAGTTCCGGCGCGGCCGCGCGGAAATCGGAGCCCGCGCGGCGCGTGTGATACAGGCTGGTGACCAGAATTACGCGATGGATGCCTAAGGAGCGTAGCTCAGCAGCCGCGGATACCGCCTCTTCCTCAGTGGAGTGCGCGTGGTTGGGGAAGCGAATGAAGTAGCTCTCCGGATAGCCAGCCCGCACCGCGAAGGGGATGGCCAGGTCGCACTCATAATACCCGTAATTATCATCCGGACCGCTGACCACCACGCGCGGCGCGAACCCCTCGCGAGCCAGCTCCGCGCCTTTGAGAATCCGGTTGCCGCTGGCGTCGCCTGCGAACACGAAAATTGCGTCGGCCTTCTGTGGCGGCCCGGACTTATCAAGGTACAGAGCCAGCCCGGTCAGGACATGCGCGCGAAACAGGAAGGCGAGCAGAAACAAAACGGCCAGGCTGGGGAGTGCCGCACGGAGGAAACGTTTCACCGCCGCGGACTACGATTCGTCGGAGTCCCTGCGCTGTTCAAGATGACCCACCGATTTCAAGCGCTGGAACATGCGCTCGACCTCGGCCTCATCTTCCGGCCGCAACAGCGGGTAGCGCGCCGGCGCCACGCGCGGCGGCCCGGCAGAAGAAGACGACGAGGAAGGAGACGAGGAACAAGACAGCGTGGAAGAAGAGGACGAAGCAGAAGGCGGCTCACCCCAGAACTGGCGGTACGGGATGCCGTCGAGAAGCGCTCCGCGTGCCGAGCGCCGCAGATGGCGCAGCAGGCTGGCCGAAGAATCGGCGTCTCCGGGGTGAAGGACGGCCAGGCGGCGATCGTCATCCAGCGTGAGATATACCAGCAACGGCACGTTCCATCCGGTTTGATCCAAGCGGCGAATGCGGTTCCAGGGAATCTTCCGGCGGCCGATGCGCACGTGTGTATCGTAAATCTCAATGGCCGGCTGGAACACCAGCGCGAACAGCACCACGGCAGGAATCGCAAAAAGCGCCGCGGCGATCCAGGAAAGATTGAACGTGAAGTTGAAAACCGAAGGGCTGAAGACCGAAGGATTGAAGACCGCGGGAATGGTCCAGGAATCCAATCGCAGAGGAGCCCAGCGCAGCGCCGACCAAACCGACAGCGCAGTCCCGCATGCGGCAGCGATCGCCATGACGAGGTAGCGGCGGGAGGCAGTAAAACGCGCGACCGGACTACTCACACATTCAGCCTACCATTCCGCAAACCGACGCGGCGGCGCCGTTTTGTTTCGCTCGCAGAGCAGGGATGCGGGTCCGGCACTCCGGTTCCAAACTTGACCAAACGGTGGATAGTCGTTCTAGAGTAGGGAAGTATCCCCAAAAAATAATGCCCCACAAGTTATCAAACCTATTGAACCCCGTCCCGAGCGATCTTGAGATCGCGCAAGCCGCCAAGCCGTACCTCATCGATCGCATCGCGGCCGAAGCCGGCATCCTTCCCGACGAGCTGGAGCTCTACGGAAAGAACAAAGCCAAGGTCCATTTGTCGGTTCGAGACCGGCTGAAAGACGCTCCGAACGGGAAATACGTGGTGGTGACGGCGATCACTCCGACGCCCCTCGGCGAAGGCAAGACCACAACCACGGTCGGACTGAGCCAAGCGATCGGCGCGCACCTCGGCAAGAAGGTTTTCACCTGCATCCGCCAGCCCAGCCAAGGTCCGACGTTCGGCATCAAGGGCGGCGCGGCCGGCGGAGGCTACAGCCAGATCATCCCCATGGAGGAGTTCAATCTCCACCTGACCGGCGACATCCACGCCATCATCGCGGCGAACAATCTGCTGGCCGCGGCCATCGACACGCGCATGTTCCATGAACGCGGAGCCAAGGACGAACAACTATTCGAACGCCTTTGCCCCGCAGCTAAGGACGGTAGCCGGCGCTTCACCGGGGTGATGCTGCGGCGGCTGCGCAAGCTGGGAATCGATAAAACCGATCCGAACGCGCTCACCCCGGAGGAGCGGAGCCGCTTCGCGCGCCTGGACATCGACCCCGACAGCATCACCTGGCGCCGCGTGGTGGACACCAACGACCGCATGCTGCGGCAGATCACTATCGGCCAGGGACCGGAGGAAAAGGGCGCGGAGCGGGTGACCGGATTCGATATGGCCGTGGCCAGCGAAATTATGGCCGTCCTGGCGCTGACCACTTCTCTGGGCGACATGCGCGAGCGGTTGGGACGGATCGTGATCGGGAGTAATCGCGCCGGGGAGGCGATCACCGCCGACGATCTGGGAGTGGGCGGAGCGCTCACGGTGCTGATGAAAGACGCGATCCTGCCGAACCTGATGCAGACCATCGAAGGCACTCCGGCGTTCGTGCATGCGGGTCCGTTTGCCAACATCGCGCACGGCAACAGCTCGATTGTGGCGGACCAGATCGCTCTGAAGCTGGCCGGCAAGGATGGATTCGTGCTTACTGAAGCCGGCTTCGGCGCGGACATGGGGATGGAGAAATTCTTCAACATCAAGTGCCGCTATAGCGGCCTCACTCCGGATTGCGTGGTGCTGGTGGCTACCATCCGCGCGTTGAAGATGCATGGCGGAGGGCCGAAAGTGGTGGCGGGCCAGCCGCTGGCCTACGCCTACCTGGAAGAAAACCTGGATCTGCTCGACAAAGGCTGCAGCAACCTGGTGCGCATGATCGGCAATGCGCGGGCCTTCGGCATCCCTGTGGTCGTCGCGATCAACAAGTTCAAGACCGACACGCCCGCCGAAATCGAGCTGGTGCGCAAGATCGCCATCGCCGCGGGAGCCGAGGACGCCGTCATGTCCGACCATTGGGCGCAGGGCGGCGCGGGCGCCGTGGATCTGGCCAAAGCCGTCGTAGCCGCGTGCGAGAAGCCGCGCCACTTCAAGTTCCTGTATCCGCTGGATTGGAGCATCAAACAAAAGATCGAGGCCATCGTACGCGAAATGTACGGAGGGTCCGGTGTCGAATACTCGGAAGAGGCCGAGCGGAAGATCGAACGTTACACGCGTCAGGGCTTCGATAAGCTGCCGATCTGTATGGCGAAGACGCACTTGAGTCTGAGCCACGATCCGAACCTGAAAGGCGCGCCGACCGGATTCACGGTTCCGGTGCGCGACATTCGCGCCAGCGTGGGCGCGGGCTTTCTTTACCCGCTGCTCGGGACCATGAGCACCATGCCGGGACTGTCGACCCGGCCGGGGTATTACGAGATCGACCTGGATGTCGAGACCGGCCGCGTGATCGGGCTTTCATAGAAACGGCCAGGCGGAACCTTCGTAAGCGGGGCTTCGTATCTCTCTCCAACTGGAGAAAGAGCATGAAGGCCGCCGTCTTCCACAGTTATGGGCCGCCCGAAGTAGTCGGGATCGAGGTAGTCGCCAAGCCCGTCCCTACGGACAACCAAGCGCTGGGGCGCGTCCGCGCCACCATGGTCTGCACGGCGGACTGGAGGGCGCGCAGGGCCGATCCGTTCGTGATCCGGCTGGTGTTCGGCTTGGGAAGGCCGAAGCGGGTCAACATTCTGGGAATGGAGTTTGCGGGAATCGTGGAGTCAGCGGGCGAGGCGGTGACCCAGTTCCGTGCCGGCGACGAAGTCTTCGGGAGGGGCTAGCTTCAAGATGGGCGCGCATGCCGAATACATTGCCGTGCCCCAAAAGCGGGCTGGCGCCAAAGCCTAAGAACATGACGTTTGAAGAAGCCGCGGCTGTGTTCTTCGGCGGCGTATCGGCGCTGTATTTCCTGCGGAAAGCGAGGATCCGGCCGGGACAGAGAGCGCTGATCTATGGCGCATCCGGCAGAGTCGGCGTCTTTGCGGCGCAGCTCGCCAAACACTACGGCGCGCGCGTCACCGGCGTTTGTGGCGCGGCCAACGTGGAATTGGTGAAGTCGCTCGGCGCGGACCAGGTGATCGATTGCACCAGAGAAGATTTTCGACAGACGGACCGGTCTACGACGTCATCTTCGATGCGGCGGGCAAGAGTGGTTACTCGCGGAGTTTGAGAGCGCTCAAGGGAGGCGGCTATTACTTGTAGTGCGCCGGGCCGGGAAAAGGATTTGTCTCCGACCTCCTCTCTTCCCAGATCGGAAAGCTGCGGGCGTCGCTGACGGGAGCCGCAAAAGTCGTCAGCGGGATCGTCCGGCCAGCTCGCGGGGATCAAGCGTTCCTCAAGGAGTTGATCGAAGCCGGAAAGCTAAGAACGGTCATCGACCGGCGCTATTCGCTCAAGGAGATCCCCGAGGCGCATCGCCACGCGGAAGCGGCGCACAAGAAAGGTCATGTGGTGGTTGTCATGCCCGTCTGACGACACACGATAGAATGGCTATGATTGTCATCAATCTGGAATGAATCGACGGAATCGCTGTATCGCGATCTGGCCGAGCCAAAGCCTGCGCCGGCGGGCGTGACGGCAGCGGCGGTCAGCGCGCGGCTCGGGATGGCGCTGCTGATCAAGGGCCTGGAGATCGTCGGCAAGCGCAAAACTTTTGCGGGCGATCGAGAGAAGCTTCGGAAGCTGATCGAAACTGCTCGTCGCGAGTCCGCGAAGTTGGCCGAGGCGGCGGATGAAGACATCGTCGCAGATGCTGACCACCGGCGCAGTGCAGTTCCCATGAAAGCGGCTCAGGCGGCGGAGGCCGGCTTAGAGATATGCCACGCGGCTCGCTCCATCGTCACCGGAGCGATCACGGCCGATCTGGAAGCGGCGGCGTTGTTGATGAAAGCGGGGCTCGACGCGGTCCACGCTTGTGTCCGGTCGAATCAGGCGCGTCCGTAACGAGCGGTAAAGTGGAATGCGCTGCCCTTGCCAGGCTCGCTTTCCACCCATAGCCTTCCTCCCATCAGCGCGACCAGCTCTGAGCAGATTGCCAGGCCAAGGCCGGTTCCTCCGTAGCGCCGCGTGCTGGAGCCATCCGCCTGCACGAAGGGATCGAAGATGCTGGACTGCCGGCTGATGGGAATTCCGATGCCGGTATCGGCGACCTCCACGTGCAGCACTGTTTCATCGGCAGACGCGGATTGGACGTTCATCTTCACCGATACCTTTCCCGCTTCGGTGAACTTGATGGCATTCCCCACCAGGTTGGCGAGGATCTGCTGCAGCGCGCGCGCGTCGCCAACCACGGTGCGGGGCACGTCGGCGGCGATGCAGTGGGTGAACTCGAGTTGCTTGTCACGGGCTTGCTTCGCCTTCCCGTCCAGCGCCTTCTCGAACGCCTCGACCAGCGCGAAAGCGTTCTGCTCCAGCGTAACCTTCCCGGCGTCCAGCCTGGCGAAATTCAGAATATCGTCGATGACCGTCAGCAAGGAGTCGGCCGAATCCTTGGCGATTTGCAGGAACTCGCGCTGCTCCGCCGTCAGGTCCGTATCCAGCACCAGGCCGGTCATTCCCAGGATGGCGTTCATGGGAGTGCGGATCTCATGGCTCATATTGGCCAGGAACGCGCTCTTGAGGCGAGCCATCTCCTCCGCCTTCTCCTTGGCGATGGTGAGCTCCTGGTTAGCGCGCCGCAGCTCCGCGGTGCGCGCGGCGATGGCCTCTTCGAGCAGATCCTTGTGGCGCTGCAGTTCCTTGTCTCGCTCCGCCAAACGCGCGTTTTCTTCTTCCAGCAGGCTCTGGGCGATGGCGCTGGCCATCAGTTCGCCGATAAAGGATATCGCCGAGATTTCATCGAAGGAGTGCACGTGCTGGTCGCGGTGGTGCACGTTGACCGCGCCGATAGCTTCGCCTTTGTTGAGCAATGGCACGCACAGAAACGCCTCGTAAGTGTCCTCGACCAAACCGGGAACGGGTTTGAAGCGCGGGTCGGCGGACGCGTGAGAGCTCAGCGCGACCACGGTCTTGTTCTCCACCACCCAGCCGGTGATCCCCTCGCCGAGCTTCATGCGGAAGCTGCCCACGGTCGTCGAGTGCGGGAGCTGCGAGGCACGCAGAACCAGTTCATTTCTTCCCGGTTCGAGCAGGTAAACCAGGCAGGCGTCGCAGGCGGAGACCTGGACGGTCAGCCCGACGATTTGCCCCAGCATCTCATCGAGCGACAGCTCCGAGTTTACGATCCTGCTAACGCGGCGCAAAAAAGTAATGTAGGAGCCGCGCGGTTCAGGTTCAGGCGTCACGACCCCAGCGTAAAATGCGCCCTGTGCCCCGATCCAATCAAATCTTTCTATGAAGCCAATAGCCCCTGCGACCCGGAGTGCCGGACGCGGAACAAGCCTATAATTTCCGTATGCGAACCATCCTTGGGGTCTCGGTCCTTTTGGGCGCCGCGGCGTTGTTGGGCGGCGGCGCAGCGCACGCGCAGGCGGTCGACTTCGCCAATACCAACATTGAAACAGTCAAGATCGCGGATAACCTGTATGTGCTGATGGGCGGTCCCGCGCAGGGCAACATCGTAGTGCTCACCGGCGGCGACGGCCTGTTCCTGGTACGCACAGATGCACGACAAGATCATGGCCGCGATCGGTAAGATCAGCAACCAGCCCATTCGCTATCTGGCCAACACGCATCTCCACACCGATCACACCGGCGGCAATGAAGCGATGGCCAAGCTCGGCGCGACGATCATTTCCCACGACAACATGCGCAAGGAAATGGCGGCGGCTCGCGGGGCCAACGCCGCGCCCATGGCGGCTCTGCCGTTGCTGACCTACAGCGATACGCTGACTCTGCACTTCGACGGCGAGGAGATCTACATCTATCACCCCGCGCCCGCGCACACCGACGGCGATTCCATCATCTATTTCCGGCATGCCAACGTGATGCATGTCGGCGACGTGCCTTCATCGCTGCGCTATCCGAATATCGGCGTGGCAGACGGAGGGTCAGTAGACGGGATGATCGCTGCGGCGCGGCAGGTGATGACGATTGCAAATCCGCAGACTAAGATCATTCCGGGCCACTTGGGTCCCGTGGTCGGGTTCAGCGAGATCCAGCAGCAGATTGCAATGTTTATCGCGGTGCGCGACCGCGTGATGGCGGCGATTCGTGCGGGCAAAACGCAGCAGGAGGTGGTCGCGTCCAAGCCGACGGCGGATTTCGACCGGGGCCGGCTGGGTGGAGCGATCACGCCGGATCGCTTCGTGACGCTGGTGTATCAGGACCTGGTGCGGAAGAAGTAGCCAGGCACAAGTGGCGCCGCTCGCGCGCGGCGCATTCAAACTGTCGATCTTCCGGTCCTCAGAATCGCGCTCCGGTATTCCAGCGATCCGTTTTCGAATACATGCGCCATCTATAGCGCATCCAAGTATAGTTCAATGGTCTATTCGATGGCCCCTAGCCGATCGGGCGGGTGGTTCCCGCCTGTTCTGCGTATGCGCGCGGGCGGCGCGGCGGAGCACGCTGGAAACAGAGGAACTCTCATGAATCCGTTATCTGCTTTTTCTGAACAATTGATCGCGACCGTTGCGGACGCCGGGAAATCCGTGGTCGCCGTGCATGCGCGGCATCGCTTCGCATCGAGCGGCGTGCATTGGACGCCGGGCGTTGTGGTCACCGCCGACCACACCATTCGCCGCGACGAAGGCATCAAGATTACCGCGCCGGACGGAAAGACTTTGCCAGCGGAGCTGGCGGGGCGGGATCCGGGGACCGACTTGGCCGTGCTGAAAGTGGAAGGGCTCGATGCGAGCGTCGCCGCACGCGCGGAAAAGTTCACGGCCCGGCCGGGGGCGCTGGTGATAACGGTTGGCCGCTCCAAAGATAGCGCGATCGCTGCGCTGGGCCTGCTCAGCAATATTTCTCCCGAGTCGCAGACGTGGCGCGGAGGAACACTGTACCAGGTACTGAGGCTCGATATGGAACTGCATCCCGGCGCCTCCGGCGGAGCGGTGGTGAACGATGCAGGCAAGCTGATCGGCATCGCCACTTCGGCGCTTTCCCGGGTTTCCGTGTTCGCAATTCCGCCGCCGACCATCGACCGCGTGACGAAGCAATTGGTAGCGCATGGCCGGATTCCGCAAGGTTACCTGGGAGTGGGGTTACAACCAATCGCGCTTCCGGAGCATCTGATAAAAAGCCTGGACCGGACGGGGACGGCGTTGATTGTAATCAGCGTGGGAGCGGACACACCGGCAAGCCGGGCGGGCCTGGTGATCGGCGACATTCTGCTCGAGCTGGGAGGGCGCGCGACGCATTCGCCGGAGGACGTGCATGGACTGCTGGGTGCGCAATCGATCGGAGGGAAGCTGCAAGCCAGGATTCTGCGTGGGGGGAAGCCGATGGAGCTGGAGGTGACGCCGGTCGAGCGCGGACAGAAAGAATGATTCGAGTGCACATCGAGGTTGCGTCCGCGGTGACTCGCGCGGGTCTCGAAGCATTGCTGGGCGACCAGCAGGAAATCGAAGTGGTCGCCTGCGAGAGTGAAGCGGATGTCTCGGTGCGGGACGCCGCGGCTGCCGCCGATGCGATGCCACCGGTGGTGTTGCTGACCGATGACCTGTCGCCGCGCGACGCTTTGCGCGCCGGGGCGCGCGTGGTTTTACCCTCGGCAGCCACGCGAGCGCAGATCGTCGCGGCAGTTCACGCGGCGGCCGCGGGTCTGGCGGGAATCCTTGCCGCGGAGTTGTCCATCTTGATTCCCGCAGCGGAAGCCTCGCCTCCGGCCGAGGCGCTCACGCCTCGCGAAACCGAAGTACTGGAGATGCTCGCCGAAGGATTGAGCAACAAGATGATCGCGTACCGCCTCAACATCTCCACGCACACCGCCAAGTTTCATGTGAATGCGATTCTGGCAAAGCTCGGCGCGGGGACGCGCACGGAGGCGGTGATGCGCGGTATCCGCGCAGGTTTAATTCAAGTGTGACTGATTCAGGTGTGAGGGATGCAGGTTTGATATCGTAACGGGCATGAAAACTCGTTACGGGATTCTGGTTCTGGTTCTGGCTGGCTCGGCGGCCGCGCAAAAACAATCGAAACCTTTGGTCATCGAGGAGCAAGGCAGCTTCTTCGTCGGCGGCGAAACCAAGGTGCTTCCAGCGCCTCCTGCGGCTCCGAATGGCCGAGGACCGGGCCTTCCCGGCGGCGACATCACCGTCAACCAGATGTACGTGCAGTATCAGATTCCGCCCAACGGCAATCGCCACGTGCCGGTGGTGATGGTGCACGGCTGCTGCTTGAGCAGCAAGACCTGGGAGACCACGCCGGATGGCCGCATGGGCTGGAACGAATATTTCGTCCGCAAGGACCGTCCGGTGTATCTGGCGGATCAGGTTTCGCGTGCACGGTCGGGCTTCGATCCGTCGGTGTTCAACGCGGTCCGCGCCGGAACGGTTCCACCCAGCCAACTCCCCACAGTGCTCGACGCCAGCCATCAAGGCGCGTGGGCCGTCTTTCGGTTCGGACCGACGTATGGCAAGGCGTTCAGGGATGAGCAGTTCCCGGTCAGCGCAGTGGACGAATTGTACAAGCAGATGATTCCGGATTTGAACTCGACTCTTCCCAATCCGAATCCGACCTGGATCAACATGGCGGCGCTGGCAGTCAAGCTAAAGGGCGCGATCCTCATGGGTCATTCCGAATCCGGCTTCTTTCCGGAGCAAGCCGCGCTGATCGATCCCTCCGGCGTGCGGGGAATCATTTCGATCGAGATGCCGTGCGCGACCACGCTGACTGCGGCGCAGCTCCAGACGCTGGCCAAGATCCCGACGCTGGTCATGTTCGGCGATCACCTCGGCGACGTGCAGGGGTTCAATAACTGGCCGACCTCCTTCGATTCCTGCAATGCCTTCGTCAAGCAGGTGAATGACGCCGGCGGCGACGCAGAGATGATGTCGTTACCCAAGATGGGAATCAAGGGCAACAGCCACATGCTCATGCAGGACAAAAATAATCTGCAGCTCGCGGATTTGATCCTGGCCTGGATCGATAAGCACGTGGAGGACAAGCACGTGGAGAAGAAGGGGCGCTGAACTAACCGCCCGCAACTCTGTCCGGCTGGTTGCGACTCTGGTCCGGGGCAACTGGAGCACTGATAGAGAGAGGTGCTAAAAGCCGCCTGAGCGAGGCACCCACTCCTCGCCCACTTTTTCATACAGCTTCTTGACCGCAGCCCAAGCCACCAGGAGCGCGATCTCCTCCTGCCGCGGATCTTCGGCGTATTGCTGCCAGGCGTGATTGAACGCCTCACGCTAGATGTCCTGCGCGTGCGGCGGCAGATGACTTTGAACTCGAGAACGCCCCACGGCGCATTACTTTGAGGCGTCTCTAGGCTTCGCCGTGGCGCTGGAGGATCGCGCGGGCCCGTCGAACCCGGGCATGTATCTGGTTTATTTGAATCGCTCCCGTATCGATCTGCTGCGAGGCGGATTCTTCGGCGGTTTACGGAGACTGGTCCTGCGCGGCCGCCTGCCGGAAGGCATGCGTAAGAATTTGGCCGAAGTAGCTCGTAAGCTGGAATCGTCATGCGCGGAGTCTTCCGGCACCCCTCCCCAGGCGCAGTAGCCGCCGGCAAACGCAATCGATGGCGCGCTGTCCTGCTCGCCCTCGGCTGCGCTCTGTTCGGCTATCTCGTGCTACGGATTGGTCTGCGCGAGGTCGTCCGGCCGCTGGTCGAAATCGGCTGGTACTTCGCCGTCATTACCGCGGTCTACTTGTGCTGGGAGGTGGTGCGCGCGCTGGCGTATCGGGAATGCATCGCCGTCAGCGGCTCATGCCCTTTGTGGGATGCCTTAAGATTCCGGCTCTCGGGCGAAGCCATCCAGTTTTTGACCTCCACCGGACCGTTCCTCGCGGAACCTGCAAAAATGTGGCTTCTTCGCCAGCGGGGATTCAACGTGAAGCAGGCCGTGGCCGCGACGCTTACCGAATATCTGCTCTACACCTTTTCCTCAGCCTTGCTCGCGGTTGCCGGCCTCGCCTGTCTGCTCGCGAACTTTCCGCTTTCGCGAGGGGTTGCGGATTCGGCGAAGGCGCTCCTGATTGGGACAGGCGTATTTCTTGCCGTCGCAGCCTGCGCCATAGCCGGCCGGATCTACCTGATCGGGACCATCCTCAAATGGTTCAGATCTGTTCCTTGGGCCGGCCGGCGCTTGAGTTTCGCGGATCAGGACCTCCGCGAAACCGAGGACCTCTTGTTCGTCGTCCTTCGAGACCGTCCTCTGCGATTCCTCTCCATCATGGCGCTCGAGTTCGCCGCGCAGGGCCTTCTCATCCTGGAGTTGTTCGTTCTGTTGGCAGCCACCAAGGAATCGTTCTCGATCTACACTTCGTTCTTAATCGAGGGCGCCACCAAGTTCATCGGCTTCGCCTTCTTCTTCATTCCCGGCCAGGTGGGCGCAGCCGAGGGAACCTACGCACTCATCTTCAAGGCGATAGGATTGCCCGGCTCCGCTGGATTCGCTCTGGCTGTGGCGCGACGGCTGCGCAGCCTGCTCGTCGCCGGGGTCGGCTTGGCGCTTGCTCCATCCTGGCGCGCTCGATCCGCGCCCCGCGCGCCGCGCTAATCCGCCGGAGAGGTGTCAGGCACCCGCTTCTTCGGTAAATCGTGCGTGTAGCGAAAAGGCAAATGCAGCTTCCGTGCGAGTTCCGGCGTGAACTCCCTGACCACGTCGAGTCCCATGTTCCCGCCAAAGAAAAACCCGACGGCTGCCGCCCGCCAGGCCGAAGTACCGCGAGTTGCCCGGATGGATGAAATCTCTGACCAAGACCGCCGTTGCCGACCCCATCCAGAGCGAAAAATTAAACATGTGCGTGCCGTTGTCGCGATGCGCCACAACCGCGTGCTCAGCCGCGGGGAGCAGCCGCGCGCCGGTGCTGCCCTGGCCGTGCGGATAATACGAGGGTCTTCTGAGACAGCGTGGGATAGGCGAAATTTGTGAACAACATCGAGTCCGTCCGGCTGGCGAAGTCAATCTCCTCACCGGAGCCGTCATCAGCCTGGCGAGCATTCGCTCCGCCTTCCTTGTGAGCGGTCTGCTCGCCATCGCGATTCAGGCGTTCATCCTCCGGCGAAGAATCGAGCGCGGCTAAGCGTAATACAACTGGTTTACGCATATTTCCCTTGACCGTGCGCCGCGCGCCGCCCTACACTTGGACGATGTTTCGCAGCGCTCTGGCAATCCTCCTTGCCGCGACCCTCTCTGCCGGACCAACTTCCATCGGCTTGATCTCCGCCAGCGGGCCGCTTTCGGTCGACCGCTCTACCGTGTGGGGCAACGCCACGGTGTTCGAAGGAACCTCGATCGCAACGGAAGCAGCTTCCGGCGACGTCGCCCTGCGCAATGGAGTGCGGTTGCAGCTTGCCGCGCAGTCCGCCGCGGTGATCGGCGCGAATCGCGCGGTGCTCCAAAGAGGCAGCACTCAAGTGAACGGAGCCTCCGGCGGCCTCACGCCGGGTGAGGGCAGCGCTTATGAAGTGGAAGCGCGCGGCCTGCGGATCGATGCAGCCGACGGATCGCGCATGCTGGTGGCTCTGCGCGCAGCTAACGGCGTGGACGTGGTTGCGTTGAGCGGCGCCACCCGCGTCATGGACCGGAAAGGTGTGCTGCTCGCCTCCATTCAGCCAGGCCGCAGTGTGGCCTTCGCCGTTCCACAGGAGCCGGAGGCGGGCGCTACCACCGTTACTCGCGCCGGATGCCTGCTGTATAAAGACATGCATTTTATCCTGCATGACGATGCAACCAATGAAGTAATTGAAGTAAACGGGCCCGATTTGCAGTTAAATGTCGGGAAGTCGGTGCAAGTGACTGGTGTTCCCGCCACCACCAAGCCTGCTGTCAGCATCGCCACCAGCGTGATGACCGTGAACAACGTCGCGCCGCGGTCCACCGGAGGCTGCCTGGTGATTGCGCAGGCCCTCGACGCGCAGACTCAGGTTCCGGCGGCTGCTACGGGCCCCGCCACGGCCCCACCCACCGCGCCGGCGGCCGCGCACACCGGCTTGTCAGCCGGAGCCAAAGCCGCCATCATTATCGGCATCGCCGCCGGTGGTGGAGCCGGAGCCTTTCTGGCCCTGAAGTCCAAATCCTCCACCAGCCCGTAGATTCGTTGGCCTGCCCACCGCCCGGGGGCTCACATCCATGAAATACATTTTGCTGATGACCGGAACAAAGTCCGGAGTGGACCAGTACCGGTCGTGGAGTGAGCACGACATCGACGCGCACATGGCAGTCTTGACCAGCCTCAACCGCGAGCTCACCGCATCGGGAGAATTTATCGAAACACGGCGCTTGGCCCTCCCTCATGAGGCCCAGCTGGTGCGCGGCCTGGAGGACGGCATCCCGGTCACCGATGGCGTCTTCCCCGAATCGAAGGATTTCCTGCTCGGCTACTGGATCATAGACGTGGCCACTCCGGAGCGAGCCTACGAAATCGCCGCCCGCATCTCTGCCGCTCCCGGACCAGGCGGAGCACCGACCAACATGCCCATCGAGGTTCGGCAGTTGGCCTGAATCCTTCACGTGGAGATGCTTCCACCGGCTTCACGAGCCCTGCGCCGCTGCTCCACTTGTTCATCGCTGAGGCGCGCTTCATAGACGGAACGCAGTTCGATGGTGCGGGAGACTAGCGTCGCCGTGCCGGCGGCAAGCAGCATGGGCAGGATGAAAGAGCGGTCCCGGCCGGTGAGCTCCATCACCAGCACGATGGCCGAGAGTGGGCCTTGCGTCGTGGCCGCCAGAATTGCCGCCGCGCCCAGCAGCGAAAACAAGCCCGGCGGAACACCAGGCCAAATCCAGGACCACGCGTGGCCCAGAACGCCTCCCAACATCGCTCCGATGGTCAAGGACGGCGTGAACAATCCTCCCGGCGTGCCGGTCCGCAGGCACAGAGTGGTGCAGAAGGGCCGCAACACGACTAGCGCGAGCAACAACAACGGCGCGACTTGTCCATCGAATGCCAACTGGGAAACGTCTTTACCGTTGCCCAAAACCTGTGGGAACCCGATGGCGATGATTCCAATCAGACCGAGCCCCGCTACCGGCGCGGCCACGCGCTTCCAGCCTTCCGGGCGATGGCGATCCGCCCAAGCCACTGCGCGCACATAGCCCACCGACACCAGCCCGGCGATCGGGCCAGCGCACAACGCCCAAACCAGGCTGGACGCGGAATTGCGAAAGCTCGGAATGATATACGTGGGCGCGTCGGGAAGCCCGATCCAGGAAACCGCGGTCGCGATGAGAGAGGTGAACAAAGCCGGTAACACGTAGCGCAACGCCAAAGCGCCGCGCACCACTTCGAGTGAGAAGATCGCCCCACCTAGCGGAACACCGTACGCCGCGCCCATGCCCGCTCCCGCGCCGCAGGCGACTAACAGCCGGCGCTCTTCATCGGAAAGCCGCAGGCGGTCGGAGAAGAAATTCGCTAGCACTGCGCCAGCCTGTTTCGGCGCGCCTTCGCGGCCCAGCGACGCGCCCATGCCCACTACAATCACGGATAGAACGGCGCTGCCTAGCGTCCGGAGGGCGGGAAGGCGGCCGGCGTAGAACCAGATTGCCTCGGCGATGTCGATTCCGTTACCGCTCGCCAGCTTGCGTAGCACGAGTTGACCGATGCCGGTCGCCAACCCGGCTCCGAGCAGCACCAGCACACGATGCCAAGCCGAAGCTTGCGAGGCAGCGGCCAGGACGTTGGTTCCCGAACCGGACCAAACCAGGCTTTGGCTATATTCGAGAAGCCGGGTGAGCAGAATTGCGCCGATTCCGGTTCCCGCCCCGGTCAGCAGGACCGCGAGCCAGAACTTAGGGGCGCCAGCGCTGCGTAGGGTAGGCGGTATCATCCGTTAGCCCGGCTCGCCAGAGGCGCTCCGGCTCATTTGAGCGTAAACGGAGATGCTCCCCCGCGTCAGGCGGTTTTGCGCCAGCACGTCCGCAAGCTCCGTGGCCAAACCACGGTTGCCCCGTGGAACAAAAAGGTTTTGAAACACGAGATCGAGCGGAAAGTCTTTCCTCTAAACGTTTATCTTCGCTCAAAAGCCAAGAGGATCAAAAATGCCGCCTATTTCAACCCGCCTGCCGGGGCGCTCCAGAGTTACGAGGAAGATCTCCTGGGGGGCTGGATCTTTTTGAAACTGTCCGCGCTGGGCGGCCGCAGCAGTGTAACCGATGAAAGGGCTCTTCCACAAACTCGCGCGATTTCCTGAGCGCCTTTGCCGAATCCGTCAAAAACGACGGCGCGGCCGATATGCGTGGCCCGAGGTAAACTGCGGTGCGCGATCTACTGGCCAGCCTGTCCGCGTTTCGGGCCAAGGATGGCTTCTCACCAAGCGGAGCAGCGACTCTTATCTTCTTGCTCAAGGAGCCCTTGTTTATACGCCTTCGCGGTGAAATCCCCGATCCTGAAGCCTTGGCCGACGAGACCTGGAGCACCACGTTGCTTCTCGACAAGCTGGGGGTGTTTACAACCAGGGATGTTTCAAAAAACTCGTGAGGAAGCGATCGCCCGCCGGCAGCAGGAATCGTTGGAGCTCTCGACGCCGGTAGTGGGTCTTTGGGCAACTCCCTGGCGCTGCCGCTAATCGGCACCCTGGACAGCAGACGGACGCAAGCGGTGATGCGGGATCTGCTGCACGCCCTCGTCGCCACGCGCAGCGATATCGCCATCATCGAATTCCGCGGAGGGTTGAGGCGGACGTCGTCCGGAAAATGTTTCGCGTCTCACCTGGAGAGTAACGCGGTAACATGTGGCGTGAGTTCTCTTGACCGGAGTCGCCTTGACCAGGCGCTTCTCGATAAGGCTTGGGCCGGCGCGTGCGAATCGTTGCTCGCCTGCTGCTCTGAATACGGGCTAAAAGCTTCGGGAGCGTCGGCCGGGCATCACCAGATCTGGGCGCGCGACAGCATGATCGCTCTTCTCGGCGCGCGCATGGCGCAGGACGAAGAGATTCAGCAGGCCTTGCGGAACAGCATCCGCCTGTTGAAGGAGCATCGGACTCGCCGCGGGCTTATTCCGAACAACGTCGACGCCGCGACGCTGCGGCCGAATTTCCGGGCCTACGCCGACGGCGGGTTGTGGTGGGTCATTGGCAGTTCATTGCTCGAGCCCGATGCTGCCGGTGTGTGGCAGGTTCTCTCGTGGTACGAAGACCAGGACGTTGACCATAGCGGTCTCCTCAGCATGCAGGAGAGCTCGGACTGGCAGGATCTTTTTTGCACCCGGGGCAAGGGTCTCTATCTCAATTCTCTCTACATTCTCGCGTTGCGGCGCGCCTCCCGATTATTCGAACCAGCGGAGGCGGAAACCCTGCTTCAAAAGGCTGAACTGGTAGCGGAACGCGTGAACTCCTACTTCTGGTACCAGGGCGACGGCAACATGTTTCATCACTCCATGCATACCTTCAGCACGGAGGGGCAGACACTGTTCGATTCCCTCGGACGCCGTCGCGAGATTCCCGCGAAGAAATATTTGATTCAAGAACAGTATTATTTGCCCTACCTGGGATTTCGCGCTTGCGGGGAGTGGTTCGATTCCTTCGGAAATCTTCTCGCGATCATTGCCGGTGTGGCGGATGAGCTCCGCACAGCAACCATCCTCGATTTCATGACCGGGAATTCAATGGACCGCCGGCCCGTGGCCAGCCTCACCCCCGCCGTCCGGCCCGGCGATCCCGATTGGCGGGACTATTACGGCTCGCTCAACGCTCCGCATCATTACCACAACGGCGGAGTGTGGCCGTTTCTGGGCGGCTTTTACGTAGCCGCTTTAGTCAAGGCTGGGCGAAGGGATGCGGCTGAGGTGGCGCTCGAAAATCTGGCGCGTTTGAACTTGGATGGACACTTCAACGAGTGGCACCATGGCGAAAGCGGGAAACCGATGGGTGCGCAGGATCAGGCGTGGTCGGCGGGAATGTACCTGTTTGCCGCGGAGTGCGTCCGGCGCGGGCAAGTGGATCTCGTGTGAACTTACACGTGATGGAACGGCTCTTCCACCGGCGGAGGCGGACTGGGCGGCGCAGAGGGTTCCCGCTCCAGCGATCTTGAGATCATCTCCTTCGAACCCAGACCGACGGCCAGCGCGAGGGCGAAGACAATGCCACCGAACAGAATCCCGAACGCCAGTTGGACGATACCGGCTCCGATGCGCAAATGCTCCAGAGCCATCGCGACGCTCAAAACCAGAACCAGCCACTTGATCCCGAGGCTCAGGATGCGCGCGTATTGCAGCTTCAAATTGACTGCGCCGATCAGTACACTCCTGGCCAGAAAGCGGGCGGCGATGTTTCCTACCACCAGCACCACGGCAGCGCCCAGCAGATTGGGGAAATACGCGGCCATGCTACTCAGGAAGTCGGTCGCCCATGCGGCGTCGAATGCGCTGATGCCGATCAAAGTTCCCGCGATGATCACGGTCCAGCCCGCGATTCGGGACACCAAAAGCGTGGGGCTATGTGAGGGCGACCATTCGGTAACGCCGGTGAGGCTGGAGCGCGCAAATCGCTTGTCGAACCCCAACGCGGCCAACAGACCCCGCAGGATGGCCGCCAGCGCGGCGCCCAGCAGCACCGAGATCAAAACCGCCACGATGAAGGCAGCAACCCCAGGCAACAGAGCCGCCAGCGCCGTCACCATTCTGGTCATCGATTGATTTAACGCCCGCTCCGCTTGTTCCCACATACGCTTGCTCCTATCAGAAGTCTCGGCCGCACAGCGGCTGTTTATGGGTTAAACCGGTCCGGCCATCGCCACCGGGAAACAAAATAGGGTTTAACGGCCTCAAAGGCGGAGGCCAGACGCGCGAGCGGAGACGGGTTCGCGAGGGGCGAGTTGCCCGAGTCCCGCCGCGGCTGCAATTCGAGCGCACCGGCCCGTAATTCAAGCGCATAAGAGGCTGCCCAGCCCAAATACAGAGGCGTGAGCGCTTGCAACAAATGTTCCCGATTGAGTGTGCGCAGGCGATAGGCCGCCGCAAAGTCGTAAATAATGCGGGCCCACAGTGCATCCGGCATGCGAAGCGTTTCCGGGCCGAGGCGCGCCAGCTTGGTGAGTTCCAGCAGCGTCGACGGCGGCAGAACCAGGCCCCAGATTTCGCCCAAATCCCGGACGCCGAGCTGAAACGATTCGATCATATGAGTGGTGTCAAGCGGCTCCGTTTCGATTTCGGAGTCCTCGACGTCCCCGAATGCAGTCACCGGCCGCAAGCCGCGAACGCGTTGCCAGATCGCCGCGTTGCGCTCGATCTCGGCGAAGATGGGACCGAGAATCGGAGGCAGCAGGGAACTCAGCGCGGACCAGTCCGTGGGCGGATAGACGCGGCGTCCCACATAGGCCTGGCAAACCTTGAGCCCCGCGCCGGTCACCACCGGCAGTAGCGAAACCAGCGGGAACTCGCTCGCCTTGGGGCTCGAGTTAATCCGCTGCAATGCCTGACTGGAAAGGCCGACGTCCGGCCCGATCGGGTTCTGGAGATTGTGGCCGTAGAGTGCGCAGTGCAGCGGACCGATGATGCTGGCGTTGAGCAGGCCCTCCAAGGGGCCGTGCACATAGCAGGGCGTGACCAGGTCATAGCCGAGCTCCAACACGGGCTGCGTCAGCCAGTAAAACCAACGCGAGGTCACCGTATCGAGATTCGAGGCGATGATGCAGCAGGCTTTCGCCTCCAGTTGTTGGCCGAGCGCGAAGATACGCCGGTAACTGGCCGCGATTCCCTGGCCGGGAGAGTTCATCTCGGAGCCCAATGCGGGCGCGAGTAAAACGGTGAAGGAGTTATCGCCGCCCGCCGCGTCGCCGGCTTCAGCGTCTTTCGCTGCAGAGCCGTTATGAAGTGAATTCGGGTGCAGTGAATTATCGACAACTACGGTGCGCGCCGGCCTCTGAAGCTTTCCCACCGCCTCGCGGAGCATGGCTGCGCCCCTGCTCCGGACCTCCGGCGCCGCGCCTTCTGGTGCGCCGGCATGCTGCGCACCGTCGTCTAGAATGCCGACCAGTAGATCCGCCGTGCCGATTTCCTCAAGCTGTTCGCGTGCCTGCTGTGCGGTAGTCTGGTCCAAAAAATCAATCCTCGGCGGCTGGCTCAGGCGCTATACCAACGCGGCGATGCCTATTAAGGGGATGCCGACCCAAGTGGGGCGGTTGTCCATCTCATATAGCAACTCATACAAGGCTTTATCCAGAAGGTAGGCATCCAGCAGCATCTGGAAAGTACCGCCTTCGTGGGCCGGCAGAAAGGCAGCGCCCGCGGCAGTTTCCAGATACGCACGCAAAAACTCGGAAGCCGTTGAACTCTCCCAGAGCCAGGCCCACGGTTCCAGCTTTTCGAAAACCTCCGGGTGGCGCGCCGTGTAGCCCAGCAGCGCCGAATAGGCCGCGTAACTGAAGGAGCGGAGCATCGCGGCGACGTCTTTGAGCGGCGATTGCTTGGCGCGGCGCTGTGCCAGAGGGCGCGCCGGCTCGCCTTCGAAATCGAGAATCACATAATCGGTTCGCACTCGCAGCACCTGCCCCAAGTGATAATCCCCATGAATCCGCGTCCGTTGCGCTTCGATTTTCTCGTGTTCCAGGTTTTGAAACCGGTCGAGCATGCTGCGGCGGCGGCTCAAAATGAGAGCGGCCCGATCGACGAACTCGTCCGGTAATTTCGCAAAACGGTCGCGAAGCAGCTCGAAGACAGCCGCGGTTTTTCGCCGTAAGTCCTCAACCAGGTCCGCGATGTCCTGATTGGCCAGAGGCTCGGGTGCAAATCTGGAATCGGTCGCGGGAGTAGCCAGCGCCAGGTGCATTTGCGCGGTTGCCCGCCCCAGCCCCGCGGCAGACTCGAGATAAATGCCGACGTGATCGCGAGCGGCCGGCGGAAGCTCTTGCCCCAAAGAGGCTGTGAGACTTGCCCGCTTTGCCGCCAAGTCTTCGGGAAAAGTGAGGGGTGCGCAGGTTTCGTAGTAGCGCTGCAGTTCCTCGAGCGTCCACTTCCAGGCGTCGCCGGCATTCTCCACCAGACCTTGCAGCATCGCAAGGGTAGACGGCTCACGGCCCTCGGGCGCATATTCGATCGATCCGGCAAAGGGCGGAACGCCTGTGAAGTGGACCGCATTTGTCAGATAATCCCCGATTTCGCAGTCCATGTTCGGGCCGGATTCGAGTCGCCGGAATAGTTTCAGGATCAAGCGAGATCCGTACAAGATCGAGGTGTTGCTCTGCTCGGCCGAAGAGCGGTGCGGCGGCAACGCCTCTTGCCGGTTGCCCCGAACCGCGTCGAACGCCCGGGCGGGCATTCCTCGAATGACACCATGCCGGGTGGAGATCTCACGCGATTCCTCAATGATCGAAAGAATCTTCGAGCATGCGGCGTCGTCGAAAACCGCATCGTGCAGCACTCCCGGCGTGCCCTCTGGCGATCGCGTTGAAATCACGACGGCGTTGGGAGAAGCCTGCCGCAAGGCGGCGGCTGCATCGCCAAAGCTCAATCCCAACGGGACAGAGTACACTTCCACAACTCCGGAAGCGTAAGTAATCTCCAGCACACTCAGGGCTGAACTTGCGGGATCGAGCTCCGCCCAATCCAGCACGTGAACATGGTCTATGCGCCGCGTTTTAGCTCCGAACCAGCGTTGCTTGGCGAGGAACGCCGGTAGCACTTGTTCCAGCCGCCGCAGTCCAGAACCTTCGAGCATGCTCGCCCACCTCTCTTTTTGGCCTTCCCGCACACGCAAGGGGACTTCCGGCTCCTCGACTTCAGGAGCCGGGGCCGCCTGCGGGCTGGGATGCAGTTCCAGCCACAGATACTCGTAGGGAGCCAGAGTCAACCGGTAAGGCTGGCGCGTAATGGGAGGAAACTCGGTGTAGCCCAGCATCTCCACCGGTGTCATGCCGTCCAGCGGCGCAAGGTCTAAATCCGTGGGCTGTGCGAAGCGGGAAAGATTCGCCACGCACAAGACCTGTTCTTCGCCATACTTCCGCAGATAGGCGAGCACCTTGCGGTTCGACGGGTTCAAGAATTCGAGCGAGCCGCGGCCGAAGACCTGAAACAGCTTTCGCAGCGCAATCATGTTGCGCATCCAGTTCAGCAACGAGGATGGATCGCCTTGTTGCGCCTCGACGTTGACGGCTTCGTAGCCCCATACCGGATCGAGCACCACGGGGCTGTAGAGTTTTGCCGGCGTCGCTCGCGAAAAACCCGCGTTGCGGTCGCTATTCCACTGCATCGGGGTCCGTACGCCGTTGCGATCGCCAAGGTAGATGTTGTCGCCCATGCCGATTTCATCGCCGTAATAAATCACCGGAGTGCCGGGGAAGGAAAATAGCAGGCTGTGGAGCAACTCGATGCGCCGCCGGTTGTTGTCCATCAAGGGCGCGAGCCGCCGGCGGATTCCCAGGTTCAAACGCATACGCGGGTCGGCGCTGTAGGCCAGATACATATAATCGCGCTCGTCGTTGGTCACCATTTCCAGCGTCAGTTCATCGTGATTGCGCAGGAACAGCGCCCACTGGCAGGTCTCGGGAATGGGAGGCGTCTGCTCCATGATGTCGGTGATAGGCAGGCGGTCTTCCTGGCGCAACGCCATGTAAATGCGCGGCATCAGAGGAAAGTGAAACGCCATGTGGCATTCGTCGCCGTCGCCGAAGTAGGGGCGGACGTCGGCGGGCCATTGGTTGGCCTCTGCCAGCAGCAAACGGCTCGAGTATTGTGCGTCGATTTCGGCGCGCAATTTTTTGATCACCGCGTGCGTCTCCGGAAGATTCTCACAACTGGTGCCCTCGCGCTCCACCAGATACGGAATCGCGTCAACCCGCAGCCCGTCGACTCCCATGTCGAGCCAGTACCGCATCACATTCAGGACCTCTTCGAGCACCTTCGGATTGTCGTAGTTCAAATCCGGTTGGTGTGAAAAGAACCTGTGCCAGTAATAAGCCCGCGCCACCGGGTCCCAAGTCCAGTTCGACTTCTCGGTGTCGCTGAAGATGATGCGGACGTCGCGAAACTTCTGATCGGTGTCGCTCCACACGTAGAAATCGCGTTCGGGAGAGCCCGGAGGTGCCTGGCGCGCGCGCTGGAACCAGACGTGTTGGTCGGAAGTGTGGTTGATCACCAGCTCGATGAGCACCTGGAAGTCGCGTTCGTGCGCCGCATCCAGGAACGTTTTGAAATCGTCCATGGTGCCGTACATGGGATGGACGTTCATGTAGTCCGCGATGTCGTAACCGTCGTCCTTTAGAGGGGAGGGAAAAAACGGCAGCAGCCACAAGCAGGACACCCCCAGGTCCCGCAGGTAATCCAGCCTCTGCGTCAGCCCCGGCAGATCGCCGATGCCGTCGTTGTTGCTGTCCTGGAATGCACGAACGTGCAGTTCATAAACGACAGCGTCCTTGTACCACAGCGGGTCATCCGCTGCGCTGCCTGGCTTCTTCGATGCAAGGACTATCGGTTCATTTCCCGGGACCAAAGGAATCCTCCGGCTGGAACACCACTACGCCGAGCGGAGGAAGCGTCATGTTCAAGGAAAACGGCCGGCCGTGAATGGGCAACGGAACTGTCTCCAGTCCGCCTTCATTTCCCTGACCGCTGCCGCCGTACAACGGCGCGTCGCTATTCAAAATTTCCTTCCAGCGGCCTTCGAGCGGTGCGCCCACGCGGTAATTCGCCCGTGGCACCGGTGTGAAATTACACACGAATAGCAGCATGTTCTCACGGCGCTTGCCGTGCCTGATAAAGCTGATGACGCTGCGCTGGAAGTCGTTACAATCCACCCATTCAAAGCCTCCGGGGGCGAAATCCAGCTCGAACAGCGCAGCTTGGCCCCGATAGCAGGTGTTCAAGTCCCGCACCCAGCGCAAAAGACCCGAATGCAACGGGGATGCGAGCAAATGCCAATCCAGGCTCCGGTCGTGATTCCATTCGGACCACTGACCGAAGTCGCTTCCCATGAACAGCAGCTTCTTGCCGGGATGGCCGAACATGAACCCGAAGAGCAGGCGCAGATTCGCGAACTTGCGCCAGTCGTCTCCCGGCATCTTCCCGATCATCGAGCCCTTGCCGTAAACCACCTCATCGTGCGAGAAGGGCAGGATGAAGTTCTCCGTGAAGGCGTAGAGCAGGCTAAAGGCGATCTGGTTATGGCGAAACGCCCGGAAGAGCGGATCCTGCGACATATAGTCCAGCATGTCGTGCATCCAACCCATGTTCCATTTCAGCCCAAATCCCAATCCGCCGACGTGAGTCGGCCGCGAAATCTGCGGCCACGCCGTAGACTCCTCCGCGATCGTCATTACATCAGGGAAAGCCCCGTAGACGTGCTCATTCAATTCGCGAAGAAAGCGGATCGCCTCCAGGTTCTCTTTGCCCCCAAACTGGTTTGGCAGCCATTGGCCTTCACGCCGGCCGTAATCGAGATACAGCATAGCCGCAACAGCGTCCACGCGCAAACCATCCGCGTGGTACTTATCCAGCCAAAAGAGCGCATTGCCGATGAGGAAGTTCTTCACTTCGCTTCGGCCATAGTTGAAGATCAGCGTATTCCAATCCGGATGTTCACCCAGCCGGGGGTCGGCGTGCTCGTATAGGTGCGTTCCGTCGAAATATCCCAGGCCGGCCTCGTCCTTGGGAAAATGCGCCGCGACCCAATCCAGAATCACTCCGATGCCGTGTTGATGCAAATAGTCGATCAGGTACATGAAATCGGACGGCGTCCCGAAGCGGCTGGTGGGCGCAAAATATCCGATGGTCTCGTAACCCCAGGAGCCATCGAAGGGATGCTCCATAACCGGCAGGAACTCTACGTGCGTATAACCGGCGTCGTGCAGATAGTCCGCAAGAAGAGGCGCCAACTCACGATACGTCAGCCACCGATTACCTTCTTCCGGAACTCGCCGCCAGGAACCGAGATGCATTTCGTAAATCGAAACCGGCGCGTCGAGCGCATTCCGGTCCCTCCGCTGACGAATCCACTCGCCGTCATTCCAAACGTAGTTGTCGATATCCCAGACCCGCGAGGCGGTCTGTGGCCGGATCTCGGCGGCGAAGGCGTACGGGTCGGCCTTGTCGACCATATAACCGCCGTAGCGGGAACGCAGGTGATATTTGTACAGCGCCCCCTGCTCGATTCCGGGAATAAAGCTCGACCACACGCCGGCGTCCGTGGGTTGCATGGGATGGGCTTCCCGGTTCCAATCGTTGAAGGACCCGATCACCGATACCAGCTCCGCATTCGGGGCCCACACCGCGAACTGTGTGCCTTGCCGCCCCTCGAAGTTGATCAAGTGCGCACCCAGCTTGTCGAAGGAGCGGTGATGCTCGCCTTCGCGAAGCAGGTACAAATCGAAATCGCTAAGATGCGCCGCGCTCATGGGAGTGTGTCAGAGGTAGTAGTCAAAGTCTCTCTCCGACCGGACGCGTCTTCGCACACGCAGGATGTGGGCAGGAAGGCTCTCCGGAGTCAGCTCGACGTAATTGCGCGAGCCCTGCCACAGGAAGCGAGCGTCACTCAGTAAATCGTGCGCTTGAAAGGACCGGTCCGCGGGAATTCCAAGAGCCGCCAGATCCAGGTCCAGCCAGCTCTTCTGGACATGAAACGCGTCCAGGTTCAGCACCACGACGACCACGTTCGATAGATCCGGGCTCGCCTTGCTGTATGAGAGGACGAAGGGATTATCGGAGGGGTGGAAACGCAACGTTTGGTTGGTTTGAAGGGCGGGGTTTTCTCTCCGGATGCGATTGATGCGCGTGATCAAACTCTTGAGGCTGTCTGGCGCATTCAGGTCGCGATGCCTTAATTCGTATTTCTCTGCGTTCAGATATTCTTCGGAACCCGGCGCGCGCGCCGTGTTTTCGCATAGTTCAAAAGCGGGACCATAGATGCCGTAGCTCGCGCTCAGTGTTGCCGCCAGGATCAGCCGCAGCATGAAAGCGGGGCGTCCTCCCGCCTGCAGGAATTCCGGCAGGATGTCAGGAGTATTTGGCCAGAGATTCGGACGAAAATATTCTGCGGCCTCGCCCTGCGTCAACTCGGTGAAGTAATCGATGATCTCCTGCTTGGTATTGCGCCACGCGAAATACGTGTAGGATTGCGAGAACCCGAGCTTAGCCAGCCGGTACATCACGTGCGGCCGCGTGAACGCTTCGGCCAGGAGCAATACATCCGGATGTTTCTGTTTGATCTCCCCGATCACCCACTCCCAGAAAAGGAATGCCTTGGTATGAGGATTGTCCACGCGGAAGATGCGAACGCCCTGGCCGATCCAGAATTCGAAGATTTGCCGCAATTCCTCCCAGAGCGCCTTCCAATCTTCGGTTTCAAAGTCGAACGGATAGATGTCCTCATATTTCTTGGGAGGGTTTTCCGCATATTGAATGCTTCCATCCGGCCGTTTTCGAAACCAAGAAGGATGCTCCAGCACGTAGGGATGATCCGGAGTGGCTTGAAAAGCGATATCCAGCGCGACCTCTAAGCCGTGTCTCTTGGCCGCCTCCACGAAATGCCGGAAATCGTCCAACGTTCCAAGCAGCGGGTGGATCGAGGTGTGCCCGCCTTCCGGGCCGCCGATCGCCCAGGGGCTGCCGGCATCGTCCGCCTCCGCCACGGCGCTATTGTTCTTGCCTTTGCGATACGTGCGTCCGATGGGATGAATCGGCGGCAGGTACACGACGTCGAATTTCATGGAGGCGATGTAGGACAGCCAGTTCTCGCAATCCCGCAGCGTGCCGTGCCGTCCTTGGTGCGGCGAACAGGATCGCGGAAAGACTTCATACCAGGCCGAGAACCTAGCCTTTTCACGATCCACCACTACACTCAATTCTTCCCGGTACCGGCTCGCCAAGCTCTGGTCGGGATAACGTACTGCCAGCGTGGCCAGGCCCTCATTGAGGGCGGCTTCCTGCGCGGCTCCCGCATCGTCGCGATCAAGCGCATGAAGAAGCGTGTCGGCCCACTGAGCGAGACGCTCGGCATCGCCCATGGCGCCGCTGATGGCGGCGCGGCGGGCCGCAGCCCGGATTAGGCGCTCTCCGGCGGCCAACTCCGTCGCAACATCTTGGTCCGCTTGAATCCGTTTGGCAAGGTCGCGATACCAGCTTTGAAAGGGGTCCACCGCGCCTTCTACCGAGAATCGATACTGCCCGACTTTGGTGACCTTGAACTCACCACGCCACAAGTCGTTGCCGGCCGGCCGCATCTCAGCCGTCGACCATTCGGCGTCGTCTTCATCAGCACCGTCCTGGTGACGATACAGAAGACGGCACCAGAGCTCGTCATGCCCATCAACGAACACTTCGGCCTCGACCCGGACAACATCGCCCACGATGCGTTTAATCGGGAAACGTCCGCAGTCGACAGTGGGACGCACTCTCTCGATAACCGCGCGTGCGCGTCCATCGCTTGCTGGAGGCGCACGTTTCTGCAGTTTGGCGGTGGTCCCTCTGATAGTCTCCGCAAACACTCCTGTGGAAAGGAGTGTGGGGAGTTGGGAAGCGTTTCTTGCCGGGGGCGCCCGGGCCGCCCCCCCTTCTCCGGGAACTCCTTCGCCGGTTCCTACCCAGCCCAGACAACCTGGAACCGGAACTGGAACCGGCAAGGGCGAGCCAGGGAAAGAATCCCCAACAGCCGGGCGACCCCGGAAATCCGGGGACGCCTGAAACCCGCAGCTGCCAATCCCAACGGACCGCCGCCGTTTCGTCACAGGCAACTTACTTCAGGCGGAATCCGGACCGGGAAGCGCGGCCCTTCCGGGCCGGTCCCTGCGAACTGACGCGCAGGACCTTAGCATCGCCCAATATATTCCTTGACACTATATTCTCAATGTCTATAATGAGGGCATGGACGATCCCGCCTGGTTACTCCCGCTTCCCCCTGTAACCTTTCACATTCTGCTGGCTCTGGCCGAAGAGGACCGGCACGGTTACGCGATCATTCAAGACGTGGCCATGCGCACCGCCGGTGAAGTGACGCTCGGCGCGGGCACGTTGTACCGGTCGCTTCAAAGGATGCTGGAGCAAGGACTGGTGGTGGAGACTCGTGATCGTCCGGCTCCGGAAGAGGATGACGAGCGACGCCGCTACTATCGCATCACGAAATTCGGTATCGAGGTGGCGAAGGCGGAGACTCGGCGGCTGGCGCAGTTGGTGAAGTACGCGCGGGAAAGCGGGTTCGCGCCGGGGAGGGCGTGATGGACGCCTACGGTGTCTTGTTGCGATTGCTGCCGGCGGCGTTCCGGAACGAATACGAAGCCGAGATGCGCGCGGTGTTCGAGGCGCAGCGGCAGATAGAGCCCCGGCTCGCCGCGTGGGGCAAGGCGATCGCCGACGTGGTCGCGACAGCCATGCGGGTGCATGCGGACCTGCTGAAACAAGACCTGAAATGGTCCTTTCGCTCTCTGCGTCAGTCTCCAGGCTTCGCACTGACGGCGGTTACCGTGGCGGCGTTGGGCATAGGCGCGAACACGGCGGCCTTCACTCTAGTGGATCATGTGCTGCTGCGCCCCTTGCCGTACGCGCATCCGGAACGGTTGGCGTCGGTGTACCTCACCGAGCCAGCGAGCGGATATAGCCGGCTCGAGCTGTCGCCCCCGAACTACTTGGATTTGCGGGCCATGACCCGCAGCTTCGAGTCGTTTTCTGCCTACAGCGGACTTTCTGTGTTGTTGACGGGTCAGGGAGATCCGCAGCGGCTGGAGGGCGCAAACGTGGGGGCGGACCTGTTTCGAATGCTCGGTGTGCAGCCGGCGATGGGCCGGGGATTTCTCATCGAGGACGAGCAGAGCAGTTCTCCTGCGACCGTTCTGCTGAGCGACGGTTTGTGGAAGACCCGCTTCGGCGCGGACCCCGGAGTAATCGGCCGCAAACTGCTGCTCGACGACCAGCCCTACACGGTGATCGGCGTCATGCCGGAAGCGTTTTCATTCCCTTCACGTGAAGCCCAGTTGTGGATTCCCCTGCGCCTTCCGCCGTTCGGTCCAACCGAGCGGACCAACTATTATCTGTACGGCGTGGGCCGGTTACGGCAGGGGGTGACGCTCAGCCAGGCTCGGGCGGATTTGAGCGTGGCGGCCGGTAAGCTCCAGCGCGCGTATCCGAAGGCCAACGCGGGAATCGGTGCGACCGCGTACGATATGCGCGACATGATGTCACCGCAATCGCAAATGCTGATTCTGGCCGTCTTCGGCGCGGCATTTTGCGTATTGCTGGTGGCCTGCAGCAACTTGGCGAATTTACTGCTGGTCCGGGCGATGACGCGGCGGCGGGAGATCGCCGTGCGCATGGCGATCGGCGCGGGCCGGGAACGGCTGGTACGGCAGTTGTTAACGGAGAGCCTGGTGCTGGCCGTGCTCGGCGGAATGTGTGGATTGGCGCTGGCTTCGATTGCGGTGCCGGCGCTGGCGCGGCTGGTGCCGAACGCTCTGCCGGTGAGCGGCGAACTGTCGATGGATCTTCGCGTGTTTGCGTTCGCGGCGATCGTGACTGTGGCGAGCTGCCTCGGATTCGGCGTGCTTCCGGCGTTGCGGGCATGTGCAGCGGCGAATACCGGGGTGACCAATATGGACGCGCTCCGGGGGCGGTCCGGCGCAGGCAGGACAGATGGATTGCGGCGGGCTCTGGTGCTGGCGGAAGTAGTGGGAACCGTGGTTCTGTCCATTGCCGCGGGGCTGCTGATGAAGGCTCTGTGGAGGGTGGAGGCGGTAAATCCGGGTTTCCACGCGGCCGGTGTCCTGACGATGCGCACGGTGCTGCTGATGCCGAAATACAGTGCCACAGCGAGGCGAACACAGTTCTATGAAAATGTTCTCTCGCAGGCGCGCGCGCTGCCCGGCGTGATGTCGGCAGCCTATATCAGCTTCCTTCCCATGGGAGACATGCGCGCGGGAATCTTTCCAGTGAAGACTGCGGCGATGTCCAGCGAGGACGCTCTTCGCGCAAAGGGCATTTTGCGCTTCGTCACCCCGGATTACTTCAAGACTCTGAGCATTCCGCTGCAAGAAGGGCGCGACGTGATTGAGCTGGATACGCAGGATTCGTTGCCGGTGGCGGTGGTGAGCGAGTCTTTCGCGAAGCGCTACTTCCCGGGTCAGGATCCGATCGGCCGCCAGTTCAACTTCGCCTTCGGCGACCGGACAGTCGTGGGTGTGGTTGGCGACGTAACGGTGCGCGGCCTGGAGAGATCCAGCGAGCCCCAGGTTTACTTGCCCGCACAGCAGATGAGAGATGGCGCGTTGTCATGGTACTCGCCCAAGGATTTGTTGATCCGGTCGGAGGGAGATCGGATGGCGTTGATGTCCGCGCTGCGGCGGATCATTCGCGATGCGGATTCGGATCAAGCGATCTCCAACGTCCAGCTACTGGGGGATGTTGTGGCGGCGGACACCGCGTCGCGGCGGGCGCAGGTGGACGCACTCGGCGTGTTCGCGGGCGTCGCGATTTTGCTGGCCGCGGTCGGGATTCACGGATTGCTTTCGTTTTCGGTCTCGTCGCGGACGCAAGAGGTGGGAGTACGGCTGGCGTTAGGCGCTGGGCGCGGGACCATCCTCGCAATGTTCATGCAACAAGGACTCCTGCTCGGCATGGCGGGTGTGGCATGCGCAATTCCACTCGCGTACCTGGCGGGGCGAGGCATGATATCGCTGTTGTTCGGCGTGCAGCCGGGCGATGCGACGGTTTACTCCGCAGCGTCGGCGCTGGCGATTCTAATGACGCTGTCCGGAAGCCTGTGGCCGGCGCTACGCGCGGCGAGCGTGGATCCGGCCATCACCATTCGCTCCGAGTAAAGTGAATCACACGTTCAGAATCTCAAAGCACCGCTCAAGGCTCTTCTCCGGATCGCCCGTCGAAGGCCGCCACTCGTGGGCCACAAATCCCGTATATCCCAGATCGGCGATCGCCTTGGCGATGAAGTGGTAGTTGAGTTCCTGCGTGTCGTCGATTTCCTGGCGGCCCGGCACGCCTGCCACATGGATGTGGCAGATGTGGTCAAAGTTGTCGCGCAGCGTGCGCGTTACGTCGCCATCGGCAATCTGAGCATGGTAAATGTCGTACAGGATTTTCACGCGCGGCGAATTGACGCGCTTGACCACATCCAGTCCCCACGCCATGTGATCGAAGATCTGATCGGTACGCTGGTCCGCGGCGACCTTGGAGTTGGTGATCTCCATGCAAACGTTGACGTCCTTTTGTTCGGCGTAGGCCTTCACGCGGTTGAGGATCGCGACTGCGTTGTCGGCGCCCTCTTCCCGTGACATGCCGCGCCGCTCGCCGGGGATCGCAATCAGAACCTTGCATCCAACGCTTGCGCACGTGTCAATCCCCGCATGAGTGGCTTCTTCGATCTTGTCGTGGAGTTCCTTACGGATCAATCCGTTTTGGAAGCTGGTTCCGGTGCCGACCATCAGAGCCGGCGCCAATCCGTATTGCTGGAGGATCGGCACCTGCTGGGCGCTTGGCAGATCCACGCCTTTGAAACCAATGCGCGCCAGAATCTTGCACCTTTCCTCGAACGAGGCCTTTGAGCCGGTCCACACCGACGCCATCACGCTTTGCTTGATGCGCCCGCGGCTTGGAGCCGGAGCTTGGGCCGGCAGTTGACCGGCGGTTCCCGCCGAAAGAGTGACGAGCGGTGCAGCCACGCCCTTGAGGAATGTTCTTCGTTCCATGGGCGTCACTATATCACGCCTGAGCGGATCAGGAATGTCTTCCGTGAAACGGGCTCGGTCGGGCCGCGATTCACCGGTAATCCTCCGCACTTCGCCGAATCGTGATGGGAACCCACGCGGCGTTGCCGTAGCATCGGTAGCGGTGACATTGACATGTGGACTTATAATGGTTTGGAAAGACAATAATTTGGATTTCAATCTATTGTCAGGAGTTCTTGGGATGAAACGAGTGATCCTTCTTTTAGTGATTGCGGCGATTGCGGCCGGGATCTGGTGGGCGGAACGGCCTCGGCCGCAGACTCTGGTGCTGACCGGCACCGTGGATGGCAATGAAGTGGTGGTCGGGAGCAAGATCACCGGGCGCATCGTCAACCTGGCCGTAGACGACGGGCAATGGGTGAAAGCCGGCGACCTGGTCGCGGTGCTCGACCAGGACGAATTGCGTGCCGACCGTCGCGCCTCTAGCGATGCCATCGCGCAAGCGCGCGCCAGCACGCAGCAATCGGTCGCGCAGACGGAGCTGCTCCAAAACACGCTGCCCGCGAAGACGCACCAGGCGGAGGCGCAAGTCGCGCAAGCACAGGCGCAGTTGCAGCAGGCCCAGGCGCAAGTCGCGCAATCGCAGGCGCAGTTGCAGCAGGCGCAAGCGCAAGTGGCGCAAAATCAGGCGGCGGTCGCCAAGGCTCAGGACAATTTTAATCGCATCAAGCCGCTGGTAGAGAAGGACATCAACCCTCCGCAGGACCTGGTCAGCGCGCAGAGCGATTTCGATTCCGCCAAAGCGAATGAACGCGCGGCGCAAGCCGGGGTCGAAGCGGCGCAACGGGCGGTCGCGGCGGCAAGAGCCTCGGCGGAAGCGATTCAGCGCTCCGTGGCCGCGGCCCAAGCCGCGCTGGCTGACGCGCAGCAGCAGGAACGGCAAGTTCCGGTGCAGCAGCAACAGACCGACGCCCTGCGCGCCGCCGAATCGCAAGCCGTGGCGAATGCCGCGGCGGCAACGGCACGCCTCGACCAGACGCGCATCTTTGCGCCTTCCAGCGGAATCGTGACGCTGCGGGCGGCGCGGCAGGGCGAAGTGGTCAATCCGGGCAACCCCATCATCACGCTGTACGATTTGAGCTCAACTTGGGTGGACGCCGATGTGGAAGAGACGTACGCGGATCTGATCTCATTGGGCGAGAAGCTAAAGGTCCGGTTACCCTCCGGAACCGAGCTCACCGGCCCGGTCATTTACAAGGCGGTAGAAGCGGATTTCGCGACGCAGCGCGACGTGAACCGAGTCAAGCGCGACATCAAGACGGTGTCCATTCGAGTTCGCGTTCCCAATCCGGATGGGAGGCTCGCATTGGGGATGACGGCGTGGGTGATACTTGAAGTGCCGACTCTGCCTCCGCCTCCCACGGCTTACACCAAGGATTGACGCGTCATGGGAACTCAGAGCCCAACTCCGAATGCCGCGGCGATCGAGGTCAGCGGCATCAGTAAACGTTTCGGCGCGCTTCAGGCGGTGGATAACGTCAGCTTCACGGTTCGCGACGGTGAGATCTTCGGCTTGCTGGGGCCGAACGGGGCGGGCAAGAGCACTCTCATCCGTATGCTGACCACGCTGGTGCCGCCCACCAGCGGCACGGCGATCGTCGCGGGGCACGACATCATTCGCGATCCCAACGCCGTCCGCTCCAGCATCGGCGTGATCCCGCAGAACATGACCAGCGATCCGGAGCTGACCTGCGCGGAAAACTTGGGAATCCACGCGCGTCTGTACGGCATCACTGGTGCCCGCAGGAAGCAGCGCACGGAGGACTTGCTTGCCGCCGTCGGCCTCGGCGACCGCGCCAATGCCCTGGCGGCGACGCTCTCGGGCGGCATGCGGCGCAGGCTGGAGATCGCACGCGGCCTGGTGCATGATCCGCGCATCTTGTTCCTGGATGAGCCCACCACCGGCCTCGATCCCGTCTCGCGCATCTCGGTTTGGGAGATGATCACGCATCTGCGCGCGCAGGAGGGCCGCACACTCTTTCTGACCACGCATTACATGGATGAGGCGGACCGGCTGTGCGATCGCGTCGCGATCGTCGATAAGGGAAAGATCGTCGCCTTAGACACTCCGGTAGCGCTCAAGGCATCGGTGCCTGGAGCGAGCCGGATCGAAGTGCAGTTTGAGCCGGATCTGCAGCACGGCGC
>JASHNT010000092.1 GCA_030041495.1 Bryobacteraceae bacterium
CGGCGGCGGGATCGCAAAGCATATTGTTATCGAATCTCACGGGCTCGGCGGAGGCGTTCGCTACGCAAGCCGTCACCAGCGATGGAGCCAACTGGCTGTCAGTGACGCCGGCCAGCGGCACGGCGACCCCATCACAAGCGACCACGCTTACGGTGAGCGTGAGCAGCACGGGACTGGCCGCGGGCACACGGCAAGGCATTGTTACGCTGTTCTCCCAGGATGGCTCGGTGCGGACAGTAAACGTGATTTATGTGTTGGCGGCGGGCGGGGTCACCAGTCAGCGAACCGCTCCAGCCTACCCAATCCGGGAGACTACAGCTGGCAGTTGCACGCCGACCAAGCTGCTGCCATTGTTGACGTCACTAGGTGAGCAGTTCACGGTCCCCGCAGCCTGGCCCAATACCCTACAAGCCCAAGTGGTCGACGATTGCGGCAATCCTCAGGTGAGTGGGACGGTGGTCGCTTCCTTCTCCAACGGCGATCCGCCCGTGCCTTTGATCTCGTTGAAGAACGGAAGCTGGACCGGAACTTGGCAGATCACGAACAACGCTTCGTCAAACATCGCGGTGACGGTGAACGCCGATGACCCGACCCTGGGCATCTCGGGGACGACCTCGGTGTCAGGCAGTCTACAGAATTCCGTCAATGCTCCGGTGATTGCAGCGGGCGGAGTGTTGAATGCGGCGAGCTACGCGCCGTCGGCTCCCCTGGCTCCCGGGGCAATGATCTCGATCTTCGGCTCGAACTTGGCTAACGGCACCACGCCGGTGAACACGTTCCCGCTGCCGGAGCAGCTTTCAGGAACCCTGGTGACCATCGGAGGGGAGCCTGCACCGTTGCTGTACGCCGGCAGCGGACAGATCAACGCGATTGTGCCGTTCGGACTAGCGGCGAACACCAACACGCAGGTGATTGTGCGGCAGGGCAACGCCTACACGGCTCCGATCGCGATCACGCTGGCCGCCGCATATCCGTCGATTTTCACGACCTCGGGCAGCGGCACCGGGCAAGGGGTGATCATCCGGCCGGATGGGAACTACGCGCAGCCGGGGACTCCGGCGAACGCCGGCGATGAGTTGCTGATCTACGCCGCTGGGTTGGGCGTGACCAATCCGCAGGCCACCGATGCGGAACCGGCAACCGGCCCGCCATTGCTCTACACGGCGGGCACGGCGACGTTGACCATCGGCGGGCAGAACGCGCGGGTGGACTTTGCGGGGCTCGCTCCGGGCTTCGCCGGTCTGTATCAGATCAACGCTGCAGTGCCGCAGGGCGTGCACGGCAATACATTGCCGGTGGTGCTCTCCGTTGGCACCCAGCCCGGCCCGGCTGTAACCATGGCCGTGCAGTAAAAAGTCCAAGAATCCTCGGCTCGCGCCCAAACGTTCCCTCGCTCAGGTGCATACCTGACTGAGGCGGCCGATGCTAGCGGATGCTGCCTCTAAATCACTTTCAGGGAGCATTCCACATGTCTAAGCAAGTTCTGCGCAGTTTGATTATTTTGGCGGCCGCATCTGTGTTTCCGGCGTAAGCGCCCGGTAAACACCAAGACACACCGAGCGGCTGGGTTTGCGATGGCTGGGACTTAAGGCTGGGCCTGGGACCAACGATGTGGAAGTAATTCGTCGAGGCGGGTGACGGGGTGATCGGCGATGCGCGAAAGCACGTCGTGGAACCAGGCGAAGGGGTCGATCTTGAGCAACTCGCAGGAAGCCACAAAGCTGCGCAGCACGGCTGCCGTTTTGCCGCCGCGGTCGCTGCCGAAAAAGGTCCAGTTGGCACGGCCGACCGCCCAGCCGCGCAGGGATCGCTCGGTATGGTTGTTATCGATCGATAAATCCGGGTTGTCGCAATAACGGGTGAGCGCGGCCCAGTTTTTCAACAGATAGTTCACGGCTTGGCCGGCTTCGCTTTTGGGCAGCAACTGTTCGCGGATTTCCCGCAAGTACACCGCGAGCTTGTCCAGCACCGGGCGCGCTCCCTGCTGGCGCAACAGGCGCAGATCTTGGCCCACGATGCCGTGACGCCGCGCCCGGGCCTCCACGCGATACAGTTGCGCGATCAGCAGCAGCACCGTGCGCATGCGCGAAGGATCGTAGTCGAGCGCTTGATAAATGTGCCGCCGCGCGTGCGCCATGCACGCCACCTCGATCATGCCGCGTTCCGGCTTGATGAAAAAGCTGTCGTAGGCCACATAGGCGTCGGCTTGCAAGTAACCCCGATAGGTCCGGAGGAACTCTTCCGGCCCGGCGCGTTCCCTGGTTGCCGTGTAATCGTAAATCACCGCCGCATGATCCCGATCCCCCACATAGGGCCAGATGCGGCCCTTGCGGGTTCGCTTCAGTTTCCGGTCCAGCACTTTCACTGGCGTGTCGTCGGTGCCCACCACTTTCGAGGCCAGCACGTGCCGTTTCAATCTTTGATAGAGGGGGGCCAGCAGCACGAACTTCCGCCGCCGCACGCACAGCAGATTGTCGTCGCGCATCAGCCGGTAGACGCGCTTGGGATTCGCTTGCCAGCCACGACGGCGAAGTTCGGCCGTGATCCGCCGCCGGCCGTAACTGGGCATCTCCACGGCGATGCGCTGGATGGCGTCGCGCAGATCCATTTCGGCGTCGGCCTCCGGTGCGGGCTCTGCCTCGTAGCGGTAGAAGCCGGACCGGGAAACCCGGCCCAGCTCCAGCATCCGCTCGATCGTCAGTCCTCGATCCACCTTCACTTCTTCTTGGACTTTCCGGTAGACCGCGGATTTCCAGTCAAGGCCTGCAGCACCCGCTGTTCCTCGATGCGCTGCAAGCACCCCTTCAAAAAATCGATCTCCAGGGCCTGCTGACCGATCTTAAGCTCCGGCTCCGCGATCCGGCCTTCGCTCCAGCGCTGCTTCCCGCTACCAGTTCAGGATATCGTCAGTAGGGAGCCAAAAAGGCCTTGAGATTGAAGTCCACGGAGACGATTGCCGGCCGGCCCGCTCTACAGTTGCGGACGCTGCTTCGCCGTCTTCGTCAGGAGTACTGGACAGTCAAAGAGGCGGCCGATCTGCTCAAAGGGCTCTTCCGCACTCTTGAGGGCGTGCCGCTGTAACTGGGTGAGGTAGTCGAAGGCATTGGCGCCCGCCAGTTCACAGGAGTGAATCATCTCTCCCAGCGGACCCTCCCGGAACTTGCGCACCTTTTCGTCCAACGCCGCGCACAACTGGCTCACCTGGCCCGCCGAGACACCCGCGATGCCCAACTCTTCCAGGACCGCTTCGATCTTGCGCGTGGACACGCCCTTCACCACCGCTTCCTGGATCACGCTGATCAGCGCCTGTTCGCTACGCTTGCGGTGTTCGATGAAGCTCGGCACGTAGCCGCCTTCGCGCACCTTCGGCACCTGCAACTTCAGCGTTCCCAGCCGCGTGTCCCAGCGCCGCTCCCGGTGTCCGTTGCGATGCGTCGTTCGTTCCGCACTTCGCTCGTGCGCCTAGGCACCCACTTTGGCCGTTACTTCGGCCTCCATCACGAAGTCGGTCAGCAACTCCGCCATCGCCCGCAATGGGTCCTCGGCGCTCGCCGCCGTCTCCATTGCTTGCTTGCCAGCTTATTCTGTCTTTGGCCATCCGTTTTTAGCTCCTTACGTGAAAGTCGGGATACTTCCACTGGAGCCAGCAGCGGCTGGCCTTTGTGAAGCCCTCAATTTACACCCTCAATTTTACGCGGCCGGATACTTGCCAAAAGCAGCGCCTTGCAAGTCTAGCATTTGTGTTCCGCGACGTGGTGGTCCAATTGTTCGCGCGCGCGTTCAACTTGCTCAGCCGCGCAATTGTCGGTCTCGGCGGAGGGGTGAGGACGAGCGGCAATGGCCTCGTCGAGTACCAGGAGCAACCGCTGTTTTTCGTCGCACATGAAGTCCAGCATAACAACCAGATCCGCGAGCTCTCCTCCGTACCAGCTACTTGAATGGCCCGGAGAAAAACCAAAGCATGAGAGCACCGATGATCACAATGCTCATGCCGACGTGCCAGGCGATGCTGGTTTCATCATTTGTGTTGGTCGAAAGGAGAAGCGCCAGGACCGCAATTGCCGCGATCCCAACCACCCATCGTTGCGAGCTGAGTCTGCGCACCTGGCTGCCGCCCAAGCTTATCACCATGCGACATGCACTCCATAAGTCTTTCGATTAAACGTTTCGATGGGACGAATCGCGAGGGCATCCGCCTCGGCCTGGATCGCGGGCCGGTATCAGCTCCAGGGCGGGGCTGCGATGGAAGCAGCCGTCGAAATTCCACCTCGTGCACGAGGAGCGATTTGGATCCCGTGAACGGAGCGTGCGGCCGGCTCACCCATCTTCGGAGCACGCGTCTACAATGGCCAAATTACCGGCAAATAACGATCGGTGGGGCTATGGCAGCTATGGCGCGTTCGGGCCGATCCTAAACGTGATAACATGGCGCGTCATGAAAGCTACAGTAACTCTGTCGGCTCTTTTGATCGGTATCTTTTCTGCTGTTTCCGTTGCGAATGCCCAGCAGCCCGCAGTATCTCAGCAGGCGAGTAGCGCAGAACGTCAACCCACGCCATCGTCCCCATCTGCAGGCAAGGCACTAATCTACGTTTATCGGGTCGGGAGTATCGTTGGTGCAGCTGGATATGACAGAATTTTCGTCAACACTGATTACTTGGGCGCGTTGCATAACTCCGACTACGCGCAACATGAGGTGCCACCGGGCACGGTCATTTTCAGTACGCTATCGAGGCTTAACAGCACGTTCATTGGGCAGGCCGAGCTGATGAAATTGCAAAAACAGGCAAAAGAGAAGCTCCGGATCGAAGTGGAAGCGGGGAAGACATACTATATCAAGTGGTCTGTCGGGGGTAAGATGAAGTTGGTTGATGCGACCATTGGAGCCAAAGAGATGAAGGGCCTTCACATCGCCAAGGATTGATGTGGAGAAGGCGGGCCCCAAGGTGTTCGGACCCAGAAGGTGCCCACGGGCGCGAAGAGAGCCAAACGTGGCAACGATGGCAAGGGAGCCCGGGAGGGTAGCAAGACCGCCAAGGTTCTGGACTTGCTGAAGCGGCCAGGCGGCGTCACCGCGGCGGAACTGCTGAAAGCGACCGGCTGGCAGCCGCACAGCGTGCGCGGATTCCTGTCCGGGACGATTGGCAAGAAGATGGGCTTGAGGGTGATCTTCGCCAAGGGCGAGGAAGGGGAGCGAACCTACTCCGTCGAAGCCTGATTCTCCACGGTTCTGCCTACGTCGCGCCGCCGAGTTCCGACTCGGCGGCGTTTCTCGTTGTGGGGCCCCGGATACACTGCGAAAGTGGCTGCGCCCAGGATGAACAGATTTGGGTCGCGGCTCTCGAATCCGCGATTCGCGCAGTAAGGCGCTGCGCCGCGGCTATGCTGGCCATCGCAGGGAGCGTTAGATTGGCTCGGCACGGATCCTCGTGGTATTGGTAAAGCGTGGCTCATCGCTCAAGCTGCTGTTGGCCGCTGCTCGGTGAAGGAGCACAGCACAGCCGATTCCGGTTTAGGAACCCATTGCGAAAGTGGCTGCGCCCAGGACGAACAGATTTGGGTCGCGAAGAATCGTATCGAATCGGCCAGTACGAGCTGCTAGCCGAAAATCCCGGCGTTACTTTTCCGCAGCCTGCTAGTGTCCTGACCCAGAAGTCCGCGTAACAACTAGCGATGCCGCCGCGTCTCTCTTACTATGGAGAACGTTGCGATGCAAACAGGCCGTCCCATTCCGGTGTTGCGTCTGAGCGAGGCGGAACGAGAGACGTTGCAAAACTGGGCGCGGCGGCCGAAGTCAGCGCAGGCATTGGCGCTTCGGGCGCGGATCGTGCTGCGCTGCGCGGAAGGCGTCACCAACACCGAGGTGGCACGACAGATGGGAGTCAGAAAGGCAACCGCAGGCAAGTGGCGACAGCGTTTTGTGGACCGGCGCCTGGATGGTCTGCTGGATGAACCGCGCCCGGGTGCGCCGCGCAAGATCACGGATGCCGACGTGGAGCGTGCGCTCGCGATGACCTTGGAATCGACTCCGAAAGATGCCACGCATTGGAGCACTCGATCCTTGGCCAAGGAGGCCGGGTTGAGCCGAACTACGGTAGGCCGCATCTGGCGCGCCTTCTCCTTGCAGCCGCATCGAAGTGAGACGTTCAAGCTTTCCAAGGACCCTCTCTTCATTGAGAAGGTGCGGGACATCGTGGGCCTGTACCTAAATCCGCCGGATCGGGCGCTGGTGCTATGCGTGGACGAAAAAAGCCACGACACCATTGAACAAGCCGTCCCATCCGGCCTGGACGTGCATCTCATCGTCGACAACTACGGCACGCATAAGACCGTGCTCATCCGCCGTTGGCTTGCCAAGCGTCCCCGCTTTCATGTTCACTTCACACCCACCAGCGCCTCCTGGATCAACCTGGTCGAGCGCTGGTTTGCGGCGCTTACGGAGAAACAAATCCGGCGCGGGGTCCACCGAAGCGTGCGCGAGTTGGAATCTGCCATCAAGCAATATCTCGCCGCTACCAACGAGTCTCCCAAGCCCTTCATCTGGACCAAGACGGCCGATGAAATCCTTGCCAGCGTGGCCCGCTTTTGTGCGTGGACTTCTGGGTCAGGACACTAGGCCGCCATAAAAATAGTTCGCGTTGGCGTCAGGCGGGATGGTGCCGGCGGCAGAGGCCAAACTGGTCAACGGGCCCACTCCCCGGATTTGCTGCCAGATGTCCAAGGTGAACTCTCGGTGAAAATCAACGGAAAAACGAGCATTCTTCATCGGGGCGAGTCGGCCGTCGTCGAGGCGAATGTATGGCACGACTGGTGGAACGAGACGTCCCGCGATGTGCACGTGCGACTGGAGGTCACACCGGGTTTGCGATTCGCGCACATGATTGAGACTTTCTGGGGTTTGGCTCGGCTGGGGCACACAAACAGAAAGGGCATTCCGTCTCTGCTGCAGCTCGCGGTAAGCGCCCGCGAGTTTAGCGACACCATCGTGCTCCGCAAGCCGCCGCTTGTGGTGCAGAGGTTGATCTTTGGTCCACTGTCATGGTTCGCTCACTGCCGCGGCCATCGCGCCACCTACCCGCAACTCTCGCGCATCGCGCTGGCTCCGCGAGTTCCGCGAATTTAGTGAGGAGCGAAGAATCACGCAGCACCAAATCAGCGATCGGCATGGGCAAGAAGGTCGTTTCGGACTGTATTCTAAGGATTCCAAGGCGCGCCCATCGGCGCCAGCAAGAATCTCAGTGCTCGGCAGTACCAGGGCCTAAAGTGAGACCAGCAGTGCGCGCCGAGCCAGAGCGTTCGTCCGCAATTACATCCACCGTCTCCCATGGCGGCCGCTCATGCTTCTTACCCAAAAGTTGACCCGCCCCGGTGTTTCTGCGAAACATAACCGAGGAACTCGGTTTACGCCCTCTAGAGGCGTTATCGGTGCTTCAACCGGCCCCTTGATGTTCCTTCGAGAACGGAGGTATCGTGCACATGAAATAGGAGGCGATATTGCCCAACATCGGTCGCCAATTCGGAACAGAGGATCTCGCGTTTTGCGCGCTCCCGATGAGGTCGGCAGTCCAAGCAGGCCAGAAGCCTGCCCCAGGTCAATGGAACACGCGCCAAAATCTACTGGGAAGGGTTCAGCAAGCATTCAGGAGATCCCAAGCTTCATCCCACGAGATCCGTTCTTGCTCCAGTCGAACACTGAGACCCCATCGATGTTGACGCAGCCCTTTGTAGACTGCCTGTTCTGCAGGCGTCAGCAAGGGCAGACTCCCCGTATGTTGGTTGTCCTCCCGCACCCATAGATCCCGGTTCTTCACAAGCGTAGATTCGTCCATGAGAACAGACCTCAGCTTTGGCAAGATGGCACGCCCGTGGTTCAGGATGGCGAATCCATGTGTATCGAGATCACCCCAGTACACGCACTCCGCTGACGCCACCCACGGCACCTCTTCCAGGCTGCTGATACCATATCCCAGCCCCATGAACACAATGGAGCCCGGCCGCTCGCTGAAACACAAGCCGGTCTGAACGTTTTCCACGATGTACACCCTGGACACAGGAAGCTGCATTTGCGCGATCTCGTTAATTGGAGCGGTTATGTCGCCAAGCCCCGCAACGTGAAAACGAAGGTCTCCGTGAAGTAGTCGCATCCGCACCGTGGCGGGCGGTTTGCGCAATCCGCACCGCTGATAGAACCCTAGGCCGGCACAACTCCCGGACTGCAAGGCAGCAATCAGGTCCGCCATGAGGCCCATTCGCGTCTCCAGCCACTTCGTGTCCAGGCCGGGCAAAGGAATTTGGCGCGGATACAAATTGGAAAGTGGATGAGACTCAATCCAAGCCACCAACTCTTTGAGCCGGAACATATCCTGATCGGTGTAGTCCGTAAGTGCGTCAGAATGTCGAGTGACACAAACCGCCAGTACGGGCCAGCGCTGCACGATTTCGCAATACCGGGATAGCGTCTTGTCCCATCTTTCTGCCTCGCCAATGAGCACGGCGACAGCGCGAGCATCCTTCAGGATCAAACGTTCCGGTGCGGTTTGCACGCCTAGGCTGCGCCATTGGCGCTCGCGCCAGACTAGATCGCCAGGGCTAACCCACGCACGCCATGCGGAGACCCAGTCCTGAACCGACTGAGGTTGCATTTGTACGTCCGCCTCGGTCGGACGACCCAGCGGTAGCTCTAGCGGCCAGACACCGTTCCCGGCCAGCCACTCGCGGTGCTGGTTCCGATACCGCCGCGCGCAGAGCGCTGTTATATCGTCAGGAAACTGCAGCGCCCGCTTCATCGTAGGATCTGGTCGGAAGATTCAGGCGTTTCCGTTCAGCGTCGTATTCGATCATCAGGACGCTCGAGTGACGACGTTCAGTGATGTCCACAAAGCACGCGCCGCCGATAAATGGCTCCAGTGTCATCACGGACTTCAGAGGCGTGGCCACGATCATCTGAAAGCCGAAACTGGCGAAGATATTCATCACCAGTGCAGTAAACTCGTTGTCCGCTTTGTCAAAGGCCTCATCGAGAACTACGGGCGCGTACTGCGGCAACCCATGATCGTCACCACCCAACTGATAGCGCAGTGCCGCGGCGAGACAAGTAGTGGCAAGCTTCTGCCGTTGGCCTCCCGACTTTCCCGAACCGCCTCGATACACTTCCACTTGGACGCCATTGATATCCATCTCACGCCCGATGAAATCAACGTGCTGCCGGACATCCAGTACAAGTGTGCGCCACCGCTTCTGTTCGGATTCCTGGCCGCCAAGGCGCTCGACTAGCCGGCGCAGGATTAGAAACCGTTCCTCGGCTTGCTCACGGTCATCGCTCCAGGCGTGACTCAGCGCCCGCTGGATCTCCTGTTTGAATTCGCGAACGTCGTCAAGGTTTCGGTCGGTGGGATCGATATGCAAGTACGTCCCCGGCCCAAACTCGGCCTTGCTCAAGCTGTCATTGACGAGATTCAAGCGGTCGAAAATTGTCTTACGAGCCTGGTTGAGGTGAGTTGAAAGAGCGGCCAGATTTTGATGACTCTGGTTTCGGAGGAGGTCGAAGAAGCGCTCCTCGTAATCCGGCAAGCGGTCGGATTCCAGCCGCCTGAGCTTGGCGAGAAAGTCTGACGCGGAGGCCAGCGAATCGTCAACATCGGCGGCGTCGGCTGGCCAGCGCCGCTTGAATTCGGAGAAGCGCCGTTCAATGGCTTTGGCTGCCTGATTGCGCGCCTCGGCCAGTGAATCCATTTCTTCGCTAAGTTTCTTGTCCACTCTATGAGCTTGCTCGTCAAGACGTTCCAAGGTAAGCGACTGGCCAAGGCCGTCGAAGTACTTAGACAATTCGGCTCCCTGAGCATCGCTAAGTGCGGACGAGTGGTTGCGCAGTGCGCTCAAGTCGGAAGCGTATTTCTTCATCTCCTTTTCGGTCCCGCCAACCTGCGATTTTACTTCGATGAGAATTTGACTCGCGCGATTCACAAGTGCCGTTTGTGCCTCGATACGCCTCGCGAGCTCCCCAAGAACGGTATTGCCCTCCTGCAATTCGCGAAGCTTCTTGTCTATCGCGTTGATCCTCTCCAGCACGGGCCGGGCGTCCAGTTCCTGCCACTGCAAGTTGACGAGAGTCTGGCAGTTCAATGCCCGCTGCCTGCGATTATCGTCCTCGGCCTTCAAGGAACGCATATCGCTTCTGCATCGTTCGATTCCAACCCCAGCATCCTGCGCTTTTCGCTCAAAAAGCGCGCGTTTTGCCCGGTTGTCGAAACCGAGCACCCAACGGCTACGATCATTTAGATCGCGGCGATCGTCCTTTTCGTGTCTGTCCTTACCGTGACGCACCTGTCCTTGGCGGGTGACCGCTTTTTCTGAGTTTCTAAATGCCTGCATGGAATCGACGCAAGCATAGTCAAAACGTTGAAGTAAGGTGCTGCGCAGGTAGCCCAGGAACGTGCCTTCCTTGATTTGCAACTTATAGATAAGCGAATTCGGCTGACGAGACTGAACCGGTTGCACCTGATCCCGTCCGACACGATTGTAAAAGAGGCGCTCGCCCCTGAGAAACGTTCGGTTGACGTATTCAGACACGGCTGGATAGTGGCGCTCTTCAACGAGCAACGAGAGCGCAAATCCGCCCAGCACTCGCTCGATCGCGCCCCGCCATCCCTCCTCCTTAGGCAGTACTTCCATAAGCTCAGCCGCGAACGGCAACGCTGCCTCGGCAAGCCCCAGTTCCTCCGTAAGGGTGGCGCGAAGTCTCAGCATATTCGCCGGCACGTTCGAGGGCTGCCGAAGTAGTGACTCCACCTCGTCCCTGGCCTCCGAGAACTCCTTTTCTAGACCGGCAAGGTTCGCCGACAAAGCCGCATACCGATCTCGTGATTTCTCCTGCCATTCTCTCCACTGCTCGATTTCCTGTTGTGCGGCGTTAACCAACGAGGCGAACTCCGCGGGCTGGTCTGGAAGCAGCCAGCCGAGCTGTTCGCACGTGCGCTGCGCTTTGCCACGTTTGCTAAGGGATTCGTCCCGGCGGATCGCGAGATCCCGTCTTTCGCGCTCCAACTGTTCGATCTGCAAACCGCCGGCTTCGAGACGCTGGCGTTGTAGGTCTTTAAGGTCGGCTTCACGGTTGTTGAGCTCAGCGGCTTTGCTCTGTTCCTCCGCCCTCCTGACGTTAAGCTCATCCTCTAACTCTGCGATGCGCTTCTGGAGAAGACCAGCCCGAAGCGCTCTCTTATAGCTGTCCAATCCGGAACGCAAGTCGCTCAGTTCCTTCTCGCGACGCGCAAACGCCCCGAATCTTAGATGTTCTTCGCGCGCCGGTACCAAGATTTGTATCTGTTCGCGCGCAGTGACCACGGCCTGGTGGGCGGCATTGAGCTCAGCGAACTCTGTCACCAGCCGGTCGGCTGCCTCGAAGGTCTCCGGTCGGTCCAGCATGAAATCTCGCAGGAACGTATTCAAGTCGCCCAGATTCTTCGCGGATTGAGTCCTGTGCAGGAGTTTGAGCGCCAGCTCGTTCTCGATGCCCAAGCGGCGGCAGAATCGTTCCGCGTAGGGAGCAAAGTCTTCCCGTGCGAAAACGTCGGGAAGCTTTTGCTTCATTTTACGCACGTCGAGTTGAAAGTCGCTGAGGGCCCTCAAGTCGAAGGGGCGGTCGAAGATTAGGTAATGTCGGCGGAGGTCTTCGCGGTTATTGGACTTCCCACGAATCCAGAAGAGCTGAACCAACACCACCGTTTCGGCCGCATCATTGCAATAGGTCAGTGCAAGTGCAGACCATGTGGTACCCGTGCGGAGATACCGTGTGACGATTAAGCCCGAGTCATCGTCTTGCTGTTCTGCCCAGGCCCCGCGAACGTAGCTGAGCAGGCTTCGATCGCGGCTGCCGCGTTCTCCCTCCCGCGCCGCGGCGTTAAAGTCCACCCACTTGGGCGGTACCAATAAAGTCGAAAAGGCATCCAGGAGCGTGGTTTTTCCGGTGCCCGACCGCCCTACGAAGAGAAATCCACGCTCCGCAATCGGAATGTCGTGAATATTTGAGAAGGTGCCCCAATTGTAGACCTGGAGTTTGGCGATACGGAACTGTGCGGTGCTCACAACTCCATCTCCTCACCCTGCGTTTCCGAGGCAGACGCCAACTTAGGTCCATCGGAGGCTATTTGCCGGTAGATTTCGGTCAGCGCGAGAATGGCCTCAGCGGAGAACAGCAGTTTTAGTGTGGGCGAGATCTCGAAGCGATCATCCGTCGATCGAACTTTTTGAAGGATACTGTGTTTCTTGATTTTTTCAATCGATGCTTGAATCCGCTTGGTGAATCCAGCGCGGTCCGTGTTCGCCGCTCGCTCATAGACCGATAGGTGATCGGTCATTTCATTGGATGAAACGACGGCACGCTCGCTCTGCGCGTCGGCTTCCATCAACTTCTGCCGTAAGAACAATAGCAGCGCGGAGTCTAGAAAAGTGAGATGCGCGACCCTTAGCAGCGCGGGCGCTTCCAGGTCGCCTACATCCGCTTTTCGAGTGAATGCTACTTGAAGATGGTTATCGATAACCAACTCGAGAAATAGCTCGTTCAACCGGCGGCGCACGATCTGTTCGTCCCGGACGAGTGTGGGCCAGAGTTTGGAATGGCGCCTAGCGTCCAGAAAAGGTCCAGCGAGTAACTGGGCCAGCACTCTGCGCGTATCCAGTGGCAGCTCGCCCGTATCTCCTGCAAACAGACCCGCCTCCGCCGCTTCATTGAGCGCAACAGACTCTCCCACAGATTTATGGCGCTCCATATCAGACGAGTTCATGGATTCGTTCTCGCAAAAAGTAAATGGACGGAATCCTTGCTCTGCGGTCCAGGTCATCTCGACCGCGCCATTCCACGATCTCCTTCCCCCCAGCCGGGACGCCGTGGCGGCTACCAAGTGCCAAGTACCCTACTACTGTCCCGAGCCCCTGCGAAGCGGGAAAAATCGCGAGTATCTCCGCAATCGATGCCTGAGAGCGCTCCGTCAGAACCGCCCGGATACTCGCTTTCAGCCCACCGAAGTCGATCTCGGACTGCGCAACGAGCTCGGCAACCGATTCCAGTGCGATCGTCGGCGCATCGGCATCGCACATTCCATCTGGGAGGGCTTCGATCGAGGGATCTAAAAGAGACCATTGAGAAAGCGAACTCAATCGGCTGCTCGTCAGCGGAAGGATGAATTTCACTTCCTCCGTCGTCCGGATTTCATCCTTCAACGATAGGGCCGCACGTTGGGCTTCTTTCAGTAACTGTTGAATACGGCGCTGCTCCAGGTATTCCCGGCTCTGGACAAAGCGTTTGAGGCTACCAGCAAACTGCTGTAAGACGTCATGCACCATCCCGCCTTGACTTAGGAGGGTTCGGGTCAGCGCCAGTAAAAAGCGCCGTTCCCTCATCTGCAACTGGCCAGCGAATCCGCGAGACATTACGTGTTCCAGAGCGTCGTCAAGCACGGTGCTTTGTTCGGGATCAGTAAGCAGCCGCCAAAAAGCGTAAAACGTACGCCCAGCTTCGCTTTCCGCGATCAGGTCGACTCCGGCGAAGAGGCGTTCCAAAACGTCACCGCGTCCGGTTTCGTCGTCCATGAGACGTTCGCGCAGTTCGTGGTTCAAACGCTCAAAATCATCCCGAACGCGACGGAAATCGCCTGTCAGGCCATCGGCCAAGGCGATAATCTCACGTATGCGTTCGAGCGCCTGAGCATCGGTCAACGATTCCACACGACCGCCGCGAATCTCTTCGATCTTGCGATCCAGCCGCTGCCGCTCTGCCACAAGATTGGCGGCCCGAGACTCCGGATTCGTATCGGAATCCTCGGCTAGCTTTACCAGTTGCTGAATGACAACAGCCAACCGACTCTCAGTAGCGGCAACGCGCGGCTCAGCAAGCCCCGCCACAAACCGGATGACGGTAGCCGAGGCTGATGAGAGTTCGTACTCCTCCTCGGAAGCGCCAGCAGGGAAACGACGTTCGAGAAAACCATCACGTAGCCATTCGGAGATATACGCTTGCGGAGGTTGCGGTAAGTCCTCGCCTCGGCCGCGCAGCTCTTCCAGGTCGCGACCAATCCGCTCGTGAAGCACGGAGGCTGGAAGGCGCTGCTCGGCCTCGAACAGGTGGGCTTGAAGAAGTCCAACGATGATCGGCCCATTCCGGGCAGAGAGTAACCTCCAGACCGGCTGTTCTCGGAGTTGGCGGCAAGCTGATATGTACTTGTCTGCCTTCATGGTCAGAACTCAGATAGAAGCTACCTCAGCGGTTACATCGGCCGAAATTATATGATCCTGCAATTTGCGATGCTTTTCTTGAACGCCTCAGTTCAGCTCGACCAATCCTCGGGACTTCGCGGTCACAACGGCGCTATTGAACGCGCCATCCTGGCTATCTCTGTTTACGCGTTCGTTGCGGCGAGAGAAGGGATGAGCTTTCGCTTTGGTTCGCGTATCCGCAGGCAGAGGACCGTTGTTCCGCATTATCGTAGTCTATTCGGGAGGCGTTAGTTCACCGCCGCGTTGGCGTCTTCTTGCGGCGTAACCGTGTGCCTGTTCATGAAGTCATCCCAGCGACGGGCGGCCTCCTGGTCGCGCCCGCGGAGCGCGTGGGAGTAGACGTCGGCCGTCACGCGGACCGAGGAGTGCCCCAATCTCTCGGACACCGTTGCCAGGTCCACGCCGTCGGCCAGTAAAACCGAACCGTGGCTGTGGCGCAGCGTGTGAAGGCTGACCCCCTTCGGCAGACCGAGCTTGCGGCACAGCAGTGAAATAGACGCCGATAACGTATCCGGCTTCAATGGCGTGCCGTCAGGGTTCGCGAAAATCAGGTCGAGGTCGGAGCGGTAGCCGGCCCCAAGCTTTCGGCGGAACTTTTCCTGCTCCTGGCGGTGCTGCTTGAGTGCGCCCAGAATTGATTCCGGAAGGTTCACTCGCCGCGAGCGGTCCGTCTTCGTACCTTTGAACTGAAGCCCGGCCTTAGTCTGACTAAGAGACCGCCCGATGACCAAGTCGCGTCCATCGATGTCCGCCCACCGGAGCGCCAGTGCCTCGCCGCGTCGCGCGCCGGTGGCCGCGAGCAACTGCAGCAACCTCCGCATGCACCAGGGGCCATTCGCCGAGTTGATGAGCAGCATCTGTTCGGACGGCAATAATGCTTTGCCTTCGCGCTTCCTCGGCACCGGCGGCTCGCTGTTGGTTACCGGGTTGGTGGTGACCAGTCCCCACTTCACCGCTCGCAAAAACGCGCTGGACACGACGCCGGCCGTGCAGCGGACGGTCTTCGCTGACAACGCGCGTGGAGTTTTGTCTTTCCGCGTACGGCCGCCAGACTGAAGAAGCCGGTTCCATTCGCGGTTGAGATGCAGCGGTGTAATATCCGCTAGCGGCATCGCCAGCAGCTCCGGATCGAGGATGCCTGCCCATTGCCGGTATCGCTCCGCACTTTTCGCAGCCAGTTTCTTATCGACGTGTCGAGAGAAAAATTCTTCTAGAAGCATTGCCAGCGTCTTTGGTGGAGCGGCCGCGACGCCGACGCCGGCCTTGGCCAGTTCCTGTTTCTGCAGTTCCTCGGCGCGCCGCTTTGCCTCGGCTTCCTCGGCATCGCGTTTGGTCGCGAACCCAAATTGGCGAACCGGCAGAACTCCACGCTTCGCCCCCGGTGGCTGAAATTTGAAGTACCACAGGGCCGTTCCCGATCTGTACTTTCGCTTGTAGACTGCCATCGGTTCGTTCGACACCATCCATACCTCTGGTCCCGCTCGGAAGTCCACTTCGCTGGCCGAACTTGGGGCCCTCGCACGGCACGCCCCGGCCACGCGCCCGGCATTACGCCCGCCCCCCGGCGCCGTGTGCCCTGACGGAGGGCCTTCGGGGGCTCGCTCCGACGGAAGGTTTGGCGGCCAGATGGGCGCAGATGGGTGCAGATGGGTGGAATTTGAAAAAAATTCTGGTAGTCCTGGGGGCGGCAGCGGCCTGGTACCTACCCCGCGCATGTCTATGAAAAACCGTGCCTAAGAGCGTACAGAGTAAGCCTCAAACCGCCCCGAAAACGTGCACAGAACGCAAAAACCGCTCCCAAACCATCCAAAGAACGCAAAATGCGTTGAATAACCGTACGTTCTTCCGTATGGTTGAACACGTGGAACGCCTTTTCTATTCCACCGGCCAGGTCGCCACCCAACTTGGAGTCAGTCTGGCTACCGTCCGCCTCTTGTGTGAAAACCGCGTCATCGGAGCCGAAATGACTCCCGGCGGCCAGTGGCGCGTGCCAGCCTCCGAGGTCGAGCGCCTGAAACGCGACGGCCTGCCCATGGTTCCGCGCCCTCTGCCTATTGAAGCCGCCCCGAACGAAGAGCCGGAGCCCGCGACCGAAGTCTCCGTTGAAGTTCTGTCCGCACAAGACAGTGTGGCCATCGCCAGGAGCACGCTCGAAAAACGTAGGATTGACCGCGAGATCGAGGAAAACGAAGAGTGGTTCCGCGATCGCCAGCGTCAGCACCAGGCGGCCGTGGTCTTGGAGCGCCAAAAAGCCGATGCCCAGTTGGCCGCGCAATGGCGTCAGCAGTGGATGCACAAGTGGAAAAAATATGCGCTTGATTCCGTGCCGTATGCGGCGCGCAACGAAGTTGAGCTGGAAGTCCACGCCGCGGTGACTTCGGCACTGTCGGTGCTCCACGCCTCCGATCCGGAAGCGATCACAAAACGCCTGGTTGATGCCGCCGTGCGCAAGGCACTTCGACCCTGGCAACGTAAACAGGACGTCCAGCACGCTCTGAAGTCTGCGATGAACCGGCTGCCGTGGGACGTTCAGAACAAGCCCGAATGGGCTGGCTTGAAGAAGATCGCTTGGGATGCGGCAGCAGAAGCTGTCGGAAAACTACACGAAGAGGCGACCCATCGGGAGATGGCGGACGTGGCAGAGCAAGCAGTGCAGCCGGTGATCCGGCTATTTGAGCACGCGCAGACTTGCGAGCGAATAGCGACGTGGGTGTATGTTCTCGGCGCCACTGCTGAGGAGGCGGAAGCGGCCAAGGAATCAGTACGCAAGGCTCTGTTGGCGCTGCCTGTCGGAACGGCATCACCCGAACTGGAAAAAGCAAAGGAGACGGCTCTCGCGCCGCATAAGGCGGCCGTGGCTCAACGGAAAGAAACCGCCCGGCTGGAGTCGGAGAAGCAAGCCAGGCGGCGCGCTGCAGAATGCAGGGTCAACGGCCAACTCCATCACATCGAGCGATACCTGGATCAGGAGTACGAATTCGATGGTGGCTATGCCGAGTTGCGCGCGGAAGCGAATCGGCTGCGGCTTCCGATTTGGAAGGCGCTAATCGAGGAAATCCTAAAAGACCCAGGCATGAGCGACGACGCGATCCGCAATCAGATCGAACGACACATCGACCGTGACTGAGTGCGATCAACTAAGCTCCGGTTATACTGATTCCCGAAGGACTCAGCACGTGAAGACGAATTCCACTAGCCTGGAGACTTTCATCCGCCGGACACAGAAGCTCACTCGCGAACTGCGCGCGTTGATGAACCGGTACCCCGAAGATCACATGGAACCGGATCAAAGAATTTTCAATCGCCTCCTTACGACTGACTGGCGCTACTTGTCCACTTATCAGGGACCCATCGAAGTGCGGTATAGGGAGGTCGTTGACTGGATCGATCAACTAGAGAGCTATCATGCTGGACTCGTCGAGCTCTGCACGTACGAGCTAAATGTCCCGGGGAAGCTGGGGGAGCTGCCAATGAATCCTCGGCTACCTCTTTCTGGACCGCAATGCGTGCACCAACTGGAACTTCAAATCAAGGTGCTTCGTCGGTGGCAAGAGGCGCTTGCGCCAGCCAATTCCCGGCGCACCCAAATCAGGCACGATCTCCAAATCCTGGTAGACGAGCGCGGGGCCAAAACCGTCGCCGCCGAGATCCCGGTTAACATCGATACTCTGCGAGACTTGCTCGCAGAAAAGACGAATCCTCACGGGGAGACGATGAAATCCATCGCCTCGTATCTCAAGCGGCAGAAGTCAAATGGCTAGAGCGCGTTGCACGGACCCAGTCCGGCCCCGTGGCGCTTTCACGTCTTAAACAGTCTCCAAATTTCTCCGCCGGCTCGTCTGATTCCTCCGCAACCTCTCCGTAAAAATCGCGTAGCTTCGCCGGGAACCATTTGAGATTCTCATTTCAGGATCACCGCTGCTGTAACGGCAGCGCGAGCCAGGAACGAGTTGAACGGCAGACAGCAGGATGAAGGACCTCAGCATTCAAATCGAGCACTGGCCGATCGAAAGGCTGGTCCCGAGCAAGACCAACCCCCGCACGCACACTCCCGAGCAGATCGCTCAGATCGGCGCCTCGATCGGCGAATTCGGTCTCGTCAACCCGATCCTTGTCGCACCTGACGGCGCGATCATCGCGGGTGCGGGACGCTACCGGGCAGCTCTGACGCTTGGCATCCACGAGGTTCCGGTGATCGTGCTTCCGCACCTGTCCGAGACTCAACGCCGGGCCTTGCGAATTGCGGATAACCAGATCGGACTCAACGCTGGTTGGGATGAGCAGCTTCTCCGGGAGCAGTTGGCCGCACTGGGAAGCGACAGCTTCGATCTCACCCTCCTTGGTTTCGAGGACGAGGAATTGGCACGCCATCTGGCCGATCCGGATACCGCCGGGCTTTCCGATGAGGACGATGTTCCAGAGCTTCCCGTTAATCCCGTCACCCGCTCCGGCGACCTTTGGATCTTGCGCTCCGGTGGCACTCGAACCCACCGTGTGCTCTGTGGTGATGCCACCAATAAGCAAGACGTGGAGCGGTTGTTAGAGGCCCATCCCAAGCCTGTCCTCATGGTCACCGACCCTCCGTACGGCGTCGCCGTCGCACCGGAATGGCGGGAAAGAGCAGGTCTTAACTCGCGGACCCGTCAGGCCGGCAAGCTGGAAAACGATACCCGAATCGACTGGTCCGAAGCTTGGCTTCTGTTTCCCGGCGCCGTCGTTTACGTCTGGCATGCCGGCATTCACGCAGTCGAAGTCGCCCTGGGCCTCCAACAAAGCGGGTTTGGCATCCGATCGCAACTTATCTGGGCGAAGCAGCACTTTGCGATCTCTCGCGGGGCCTACCACTGGCAGCACGAGCCTTGCTGGTACGCCGTGCGTAAAGGTGAAGATGCGCACTGGCATGGCGATCGCACACAGACGACCCTGTGGGAGGTCGCAAACCTAAATCCCTTCGGCGGCAAAGCCTTCGGCGAAAACGAAGCTACCGGTCACGCCACGCAGAAGCCTGTCGAAATCATGCGTCGCCCGATTATAAACCACCTGCGGAAGGGCGAGGCTTGCTATGACCCATTCTTGGGAAGTGGAACGACTCTGATCGCCGCCGAGAGTAGCGGCCGAGTTTGCTGCGGCATAGAGATCGATCCGCGCTTTGTAGATGTAGCTGTTCAACGTTGGCAGGAGTTCACGGGCAAACCGGCAGTGCTCGACGGCGACGGCCGAACGTTCGAGCAGGTTGCCCGCGCGCGACGGAGGAAGCTTGCATGAACACGCTGAGATCCAGAGCGAAAGTCTCCATGGTAAGTGCGGGACCGCAACTCGGCCATGACGGAGAAAGGCCGCCGAGGCAGAACCTCGGCGGCCCGCAAACGAGGACGAATGGTGCTTCACGCCTTGAGCGCGTAGCGGCGCTGTCCGTTTTCGGTTTCCGAACTCACCTTGAGCCCCATTCGCCGGCCGAGCACGCCGGAGATGAATCCTCGCACCGAGTGGGCCTGCCAGCCGGTCGCTTTCATCAGGTCCGACCCGGTCGCGCCGCCGGGGCGCTTCAGCAGGGCCAGACACTTCGCGGCCTTACTACCTGGGCGGGCTCCGGAACCTTTCTTGGCCAGCTTGGCGGAACTCGCCCGGTTGTGGGCCCTCTTTGCCCGAGTACCCCTCTTTGGCCGCTTTCCCTTGGATGGCGCGACGTGCCGCGCGTGTGCGCCAACGTGCGGCTTTTTGGCCGGGACCGGCTCCTGCGCTGCCCCAGGTCCCTCCACATTCGCAGATTTCTCTTGAACTTCAGCCATTTTGATTTCTCCTTGAGCGGTGATTACCGCGATCACATGAGTCCCTCACTTCCTGGCGGATTGCAAGCAGAATCTTTTCAACTCGGGGAAGGAGGCACCACATGGTAGGACACGGCGCAAAACTCAGCCACAAAATGGAGCAAGCCATCGCCGCTCTGCTGTCGGCGAGAAACGTAGAAGATGCGGCCCGCCAGGCTGGAATCGGAACGAACACGTTGCGGAGGTGGATGAGACTGCCGGAGTTCGAAGCGGCTCATCGAGAAGCTCGCGAGGCTTTGCTTTCGCAGGCCATTGGGCGACTCCAGGGCGCGAGCGGCGCGGCGGCAAACACGGTGTTGAAGATCATGCTGAGCCCAGACGTTCCCGCGGGAGCCCGGCTGCGGGCCGCCGAGATCGTGCTGGAGCAGGCGGCGAAAGCTTCTTCGTTTGAAGAACTCGAAGCCAGAATCGCGGAGCTGGAGCGACAAGCCGGCTTCAAGAAAGGTGCGCGTCGACCTTCGGCGGCGATCACTCTGGTGAAGACCACATCAGCAGTGCCTTCGTCTCCGCAACCAGCGCAGACTGAAGCCCAACCAGATCGCGCCGGTTCGAACGAAGCCGGAGGGGAGTGAGACCGTGACCGAGCCAGTTCAAACGAACGATACGGACATGATCCAATCAGCGAGCGGGCGCATCTCCGTGCCGGAGATTGCGCAACGACTCCAGATCGGACGCCTAGCCGTCTATTCGATGCTGGAACAAGGCATCATTCCCGGAGTTCGCCTCGGCCGGCGTTGGATTGTCACGCGTCGTGCGTACTTAACATGGGAAGAGACCTGTGGCCTCCATGCTGGTAATGGAGGTCCCGTTCAGGGGGAGCAGTCGGGTGACGGAGGAGTCGGATTTGTCTAAATCGCTAGCTCCGATATCTCCAGGCCCGACTCGTTGAGCTTGAAACTCCAAGTGACGCTGTGGCTTCAGTCACATCGTCACGACTACTCCACACCAGTCCTGGACCGGGGAACCGACCACGGTTCCCAATCATTTTTATCCTTGCCGATGCACCAACCGGGAACCAGACGCCGTTGTCTCTCGGGCTCGAACTGCGGGGAGTCTGAAAGCGGCGAATTGGACTCGTGTCCGCGCTAAGTGGTGCCTCGAAGTTCAGGTCAGTGCTAGTAGGAACCCTGGTAATCGCGGCGAAGAGGTTTGAGCCGACCCTCACCGATGATTTGTCGGCCCGAGAAAAATATCACTGTATTGCGAGAAACAAGGGCGACAATGGCCGAGGAACGACGCGCGGAAGCTGACCGGACGAGGCTAATCGCCTGCTGTTGGTTAATCTGCGCGCAGTAGTCAATGCCATCCTTTCGCGTCGATTTGACCTGGACGGCAAACTTGCGCTTACCCTTCTTCGCAACGAGATCCACGGGGCCCCGACTCCCCTGCGCGCGACCCATTCAAACCCCCTCCGTTCCAGGAACTCGCCAACCTGAAGTTCCTTGCGGCGGCCGTAACCGTAGTTAGCAGCCATAATCCCGATTCTACTCCAGCGAAGGTTGGCCTAATCGCGGTTGGTCATCTGCTGCCGACCGTTGTCAGCGAAGTAGGCTTCCGCGTTGACCCGCGCACATGCTACTTCCGCGTGCGATTTCGGGCCAGGAATCCGGATGGCTTCCCGTTCTGGGCTTGGCCGGATCGGGAACTAACGCGATGGCGACTTCACGGGAGCGATCCTCCACAACGCGTTTCGGGAATCGAAGGACAATCGCGGGATCAAGGCTTGTGGAGCGCACACGCTAAAATGTCCATCACATCGCCCTTTTCGACGCCTACAACAAAGCAGCAATCGCAGCTCTTACACCGGACGTGGACATTCCCGATGCTGCGATCGCACGCAACATCGTATTCATCCTGATGGCCGCATTCACCGCACTCGATATGGAGCTTTCCACAGTGGTCGCATGTTCCGAAGCGGGGACCGCCTTCCGAATAGTCCCAGTGGATATCGCCAGGACATCCGACCCAAGCTTTGCAGCTGTCTCCAAGATACTCGCCCCAGTCTGTTTCCATCGCTGACTCGAGCGTCATCACGCTCAAGTCGATGCCGGCGGCCTTCGCCCTTTTCTCTGCGCCGGAGGTGAATCCAGTCGTCGTTATGAGAACACCTTTATCCGCGCCGACGTCCTCCAAGAAACCAATGAATGCGTCGACTGTTTTGATGTCGACCTTGGCCTTGTAGAGCTTACATTCGATCGCAAGCTTTATCTCATGTCCAGCGATATCGCCCGTCACCCAAACGTCGATTTGCCGGGTGACACCGCTTCGCACGCCGGTGATCTTATGGTCCCGAACCACGGTGCAGTCTGGGTACTTCTCCTGGGTATCGGCGACGACCTTTTCGTAAAGGCGCCACTTTACATCCCCGTCCGCGGGCTCAGGAGTCCAGTCGGGCGACTCCGGAAAGGGATCCGGCATAAGAAGCGGCATCGTCTTATATGAGATCAACACACCGTCACGTCGCCCGCAACCAGCGCTGCGCGTCCGCTCAGGTTGTCGAACGCCGTGACGGTGTGTTGATCTCCGCCACTTCCGCTTAGGTCTCGCGGCGTTGTAGGCAGGTATCGCCCTCGGAGAGCTCCACCATGTTCCATGCGCTCTCGAATGCTCGTTTCGACACGGTGGAGTAGCCAATTGTTTGCGACTTCAAAAATCTCAAAGACTACGTTGAAAACACCCTTTGTAAATTTCACCGGCCTGTCCTTCGGAGCCAATACTCCCGGATGGACGTAATTCCGCAGACCGCGTAATTCATGGACGAATCCGGCGAGGTTTGTCCGCCTGCCCCAAACGACCATTCTCTCTGGGGGGAACCAAGAGAGCTCTGCGGCTATGTTGATCAACTCGGAGTAATTGAAGTCGAGAGCCTTGTTTCTCTTCCTCCGGAAGCCCCTCTTTGCCTTTCTCTGGTATGCCGTCGTTTTCCTGATTTCCCCTGGGTACAGAAAACACATCGCCTGCAAGAGTCCCTCGAGGGCGGCTGCCTGCATGATGCACGCAGCAAGGAAGGCCTTCCCGCGTAGGCATTTCCGCGCTTCGCGATGGTAGAGACGCGCTGCTTTCTGAAGGCGTTCGGAGATAAACATGCGAGATTTATAGTCACACTCGCGCGCGGCAATCGCAACTTGGCACGGTTAAACGGATGGCGACTTGCCAGGACTGATCGACTCGGCCGCTCCCTTTGTTGAGATTCGCGGCAGCCGAGCGCGTTTGTAAAGAGTCATCTTCAGCTTCTCGCGCTGCGGTCAGGACCTACAGCCGGGTCGCGAAGGTTCTCGTCCGATCTACGATGGAGTTTCAGGGGTATCGCCTAAGGAGCATAAATGACCTTCCCGATAGTTATCGAAAACACCGAAGCGATTGGCGAACTGCAGGGCCAATCCATCCGGATTTCCACCCTGGCTGCGACATCGCTGCTCTTGGCAGCCCGCGGCGCTGACAAGATCTTGCTGCCAACTCCATCTGACGCCGACCGGCTCGTAGCCGAAAGAGGCCTCCTTGCCTTGCCCCCAGACCGACGGGCGGCCGTCGAAATGGTGGATCAGAACGGCGAAATCCTTAATCGAGTGCAGCACCACCTGAGCCCGTTGCGTGCTTGCGCTCAGAAATGGCCGGAGGACGCATTTGTCGGCTTCCTCGCGGACTTCGCGTATCAGGTCGCATTGGGTGCCCGATTTAAGGCTGCAATAGGTACGGATGCGGTTTCAGTGGTCCGGGAATTCATACCGATCGTCGATCCTTCCGTCTTCCGAGGCGAGGCTGGATTCCGTTTCGCAGAGCTCGCAGCATTGATCTGCAGCTATGAGCCCGCAGCACTAAATCATGGCGCACTACGCACGGAGATTGACGCGGGCTCGGGCCTGTCCTGCCGTCTATGGAGGCTCATCGAGACAGCAGAATTCCCCGAGGTCATCGAAGGTTCCGGCAAGCTGGGCTGGGTCGAACATCCCCTCGTTGCTCTCCGACATTTGCGAAATAGCTGGAGCAGCTACCTCCAAAATAAGGAGACGGCGGCATTGCTGAAGTCGACCAGTACGATCGCTGGCGTGGGTGCGAAGGTGCATCCCTCTCTCGGGATTGCGAAGGCCGGAGCCGACGTGCTGGCCAACTTCACCAATCCAAAAGAGGGATACCGACCGCCGTTCTTCCCGCTGGGGCCATCGATCCAAGGCATTTATCGGATGGCCCTCGCAAGCGTTTCCGCGAACGCCCGCCCCACGCCAGGCACGATCTTCACTTTCGCGACCTGCAAGGGCGGTAGGGACGGTATTTCTTGGCTGAACGCCGGCGAAGAGGGAAAGTTGGAGCGAGAGGCTGCTGACTTGGACGGCGCGAGGACCCGTTGGGTACAAGCGCAGAAGACGCTCGCAAGGATCATTTAGTCGCGCCAGGAATAACACGTCGGCCTCCGTCTCGGGACCGATCCGAGTTCGATGTTAATCCGGTGAAACGCCGGTCACTGAATCAGGGTGACTTTCGCATTCAATGTCCACGTTCGACCATTCTTCTGGCATGCAGGTACACTGCTACAGCGCGGCCCGGTCACGTCGACGCCTGCGCATGGTTGCCCGCTCCCGACACGCGTCGTCTCTCGTTGTCTCTCGGGGGCTGTAAGTCGTTGAAAGATTGGTAGCGCTAACGAGAATCGAACTCGTATTTAAGCCTTGAGAGGGCTCCGTCCTAACCGTTAGACGATAGCGCCACTGACAGCCATTATACTCCGGGCGCATCCCTGTTTACGGCTGCGGTGTCGAGCGCATGGTGAGCACTAGGTTCTGCTCGATCCCGGCGTTGACGGTGACCGAGGTGCCGGCGGCGCGGCAGGGGTCGAGGCCTCCCGGGTCGTACACGTCGCAAGGAGCTTGATCCAGCCACGCAACCAGCGTGTAGTTGCCAGGCGGGACGCCGTGAAAGATAAAACGGCCGTTTGCATCGGCGTACACGAAGCGATAGTCCTGCAGGCGGTGCTGCGCCGGATCGGGGATCAGCATCAGCGTTGCCCCTCCCCATAGCGCTCCGTCGGATCCCGCGACGGCGCCGGAGACTCGCCCTCCGCGCGAATCGAGCACGACTTCGAACGGAGTCCCGGAGGCAATGCTGCCTGGCAAACCGAACGACTTCACGTCCGCGCCGCCCACGCGCACCGCCGAGAGGTAGTAATCGCCGGGGAGATTTTCGGCGAAAACGTCGTAGGTTTCGTCGCGCGAAACGCTGCAAGTGAATTCGAATTCCCCGGATTCGTCATCGCGCGTGGGATTGACGTTGCACACCTGCGCATCCATGCTACGCGGTTCCAGGCTGATGCGCGGCGCGGCGCCGGGCGGAAAAACGCCGGGGCCCTCGGTTATGATGCGGCCGGCCCAGGACTTGGGGGGAGTCGCGACCAGATCGAGTCCGGTGACGTCATCGGATCCCACGGCCAATACCGTGTGCCCGGTGAGTACGGTTTCCCCGGAATCGCCGGCGCCTTTGACGAATACCGCGTAGGATCCTGGCGAAACATTGGAAATCGAAAAATTGCCGTCGTGATCGAAGCTGGCCACGGCATTGGTGGGCATGGTTCCGTTGCCGGAGGCGTCCACGCGCTCCAGAGTGATGGTGGCGCCAGAAAGGGTTTCGCCAGTGATTCCGTCGATGACGCGCCCGCTCAGAGTCACCTTGCGCGCCTGGCGCAGGAACAGATCGATGCCGCCCAATTCTTTTCCGTAATCGAGGCGGATGGGCACGGCCTGGCTCATGAGCTCTGTATTCGGATAGAACGTGGTCATGTAACCCATGGCAGGCAGTTCGCGACCCTCAACGTCGACCATGGGCTGTTCGCGATAGTTGGCAGGAGTGGGAGTGTCGTTCGACGCGGCCACCAGGTAAGCGCCCGGGACCAGGCCGTAAATACGATACTCGCCGCGGTCGTTGGCCGCGGTGGTGGCGGCCAGACTGTAGGCGCTGCGCCCTCGAATGTGATCGGTGCGATACACCTGGACGCGCACGCCCACGCCGAATTCGCCGTCGTCATAGCGTATGCGCCCGGAGAGCACGGCCCAGGGGCGGAGGCGGAACGTAATGTCGGAAATTACTTCGCCGGATTTCAGTTCGAACGCCGGCGGCATGCGGAGCCCGCTGGTCAGAGGCTGCGCGCTGGTGAGAAATCCATCGCGCTCCGCGGTGAGGTTGTAGGTGCCTTTGGGGATGTCGCGCAGCAGGAAATGACCTTCGTCGTCAGCCTCGGAGCCGGTGGAGGGGAGCCCGGCTTCGAGCGGATGCAAGACGACGCGGGCGCGGCGCAGAGGCTCACCCGTCGAGTCATTGAGCACGATGCCTTCGAGCTGCGCGGGTTTGTCCGGTTCGGGGGGTGCGGGCGGGGCAGGGTTAAGCGCACCGGGCGGGTTGGCCGGGGCGGACGAAGGCTCCTGCGCGGCACACACCAGCGCGCACGCCAGAGTCGCGACAACAAACCGGAGCTTGCGGATCACCCTAATATTCTCTGACGCGCGAGCGCGGCCGAGCGTGCAAACCCGGTTGCTAATAGGTTTCCACGGCCGGGGCCTTGGGATCGCGCGATTTCAACCGAAGATGATAGACCAGAGCGCCGGTGGCGATGGTGACTACAGCGGCAAGCGATACGAAAGGCTTCTGCTCGACCCCTCGAACGATCATCCACACCCCCACGGCGATGAACAACGCCGGAAAAAAAGGATAGCAGAAGCTGACGACGCGCAGCTTTTTCCAGCCGCGGCGGCGGCGCAGAAGAAACAGCGACGCCACGCTCATCACGGCGAAGAAGTTCAAGGTGAATCCGATGTAAATCACCAGCTCCGGAAAAGGAGTCATGGTCATGAGCATAGTGCAACCGGCTTGCGCGACGATGGCCGCGACGGGAGTGTGCCACTTGGGATGGACTCCGGCAGCGCTCGAAAGGAAGGCTCCATTCTTGGCCATGGCGTAGTAGACCCGCGGGCCGATGGTCACCATGGCATTGACGGTGGCCATCAGCGATAGCGCCATCAGCGCGCTGAAAACTCCGGCAATTTCCGGCCCGAACAGGCGCGAGGCCGCGAAGGCTCCCACAGCGAGCTTGCCTTTCATGTCGTTAAGCGGAGCGGCGTACACGAACACCAGATTCAAGCCGATATACAGCGCCGCGACCAGCGTTGCGCCGATGGCCAGGGCGATGGGCAGGATGCGGGCGGGATGGCGCAGCTCCTCGGCGACATATGTAGCTGCGTTCCACCCGCTATAGGCCACGTAGATCCAAAACAAACTGATTGCGAATTGTTCGGCGACGGGAGTGGCGGTGTCGCGCACGGCAGGCTGCGAGAAGTGGGCCATATCGCCGTGGCCGGCCAGAAAGCCGAGCCCGATAAAGCTGACGATGACGGCGACCTTCAGTACAGTGAGCACGTTTTGTACACGCGCGGCGCGCTGTAAGCCGAGCACGTTGAGCAAAGTGAACACCAGCACCAGCACGCACGCGGTCCACTGCGCTCCTCCCAGGCGAAAAGTCCAATCGCCATGGCCGGCGATGGCGCGCGCGTTATCCGGAAGGACGCCGGGGAAAAAATAACCGAGATAGCCGGCGAAGGCCAAAGCCGCGGCTGCGATGGGCGCGGAAAATCCGGCGAAGAAAGAAACCCAGCCGGTCATGAAGCCCCAGGTGGGTCCGAAGGCTTCGGTCAGATAAACGTACTCGCCACCGGAGCTGGGAAGGTTAACGCCCAGCTCGGAATAACACATCGCGCCGAGCAGAGCGCACACGGCTCCCACCACCCAGATCCACAAAAGGAGCGAAGGCGAACCTAGGTCCCCAGCGAGAAATCCAGTGGTGGTGAAGATGCCGGTGCCGATCATGTTCGACACCACCAGAGCGATGGCGCTGCCTACTCCGAGCTGGCGAAGAAGGGCCGGTCTCGAATCCATTTTCCCGCGCGCCGCAACAGGGTCCATAAACCATGTTACTTTGTCGCGCCACTTGGTTGGCAATGCTGTCCTGCGCGCCGGCACGCGCAGGCGGGAAACGGCCCAGGGTCAGTTGTTGTCGCGGGGCCCGACGGCGCTGGGCGGGAGAGATTCGCCGGGACGCAGCAGCGTCGGGGCCTTCTTCTTCTCCTCGGCCTTTTTCGCGTCGGCGGCTTTCTGTGCGGCGGCCTCTTCTGGAGTCATATTGGCGAGCTCGGACTCTTTTTCGCGCTTCTGTTCTTCCGCAACCTGCTGCTTGCGCTCATCCTGAGTGAGTTTGGCGTCGGCGTAGGACTGCGTGGTGGCCTCAATCGCGTCCTTCAGCACGAAATCGAACCGTTCGATGTCCTTGGGTTGCGAATCGTCGATTTTTTGGAGCAGCTCCAGGTTGGTTTTGGCATCCCCCGCAATCGCCTGGTAGCCCTTGGTGAGATCGATGCGGCGGCGCAGACCGTCGTCGGTCACGTCGGCGATCGCGTCCATGATCTTGGTGTAATCCTCCAGCAAGTCGTGAATCAGGGCGGCCCGGCCGGGCTTCTCTTTTTCCATAAGCTGCGAGATTTGATCTACGCGCTGCTTGGCAAAATGCAAATACAATACGACGCGCGCGTTCGGCTCCTGGATGTTGCGAATCTGGTTGGCTTCGTCGGTGGTCAGGAAGTCGCGCTTGTTGGTCTGGCCGGAGAGCAAGAACGCCGCGCAGAAGCTGAGCAGCCAGGCGGAAACGACGTATGCGCGCATGGAGAACCTCATTTCTTCTTGGTCCTGGTCATGATACCCGTGAGCAGCTTGTCATGCACGGCGGAGATCCGCGCGCGGACGTTATCCAGAGTTCCGCGGTCGACGCCGGTCATGCCGGGCGCCAGGCTTTCCAGGCGGCGCAGCAGCTCATTGATGCGCAGCTCGGCGCGCTTGAAGAATTTGGAATCCTTGTGCGGGTCCTTGCCGGTATCGGTAAGCGCCTGGTAGGCCACGTCCACCGAATCGACCACTTCCTCCAATTCGCTTTGGGTTTTGTCGACGTTGCCAGCGTTGTAATCGTCGCGGGCGGCATTCAGGGCAAGGTTAGCCTGATCCAAGGCCAGCTCACTGCGCTTTTCCAGATTCGGCTCGGACTTAACAGCCGCCAAATCGAACGCCAAGGTCAAAACCAAAATCCAGTACATGTTACCGCCCTACCTTTTCCCCAACTCCCTCTCCAGAATTTTCACGCGCTGGCGAGCCTGGAACTCCTGGTTGGGGAAGGCTCCCTTGCTTACCGCTAGAAATCCATTGTAATTGTCGAGCGCCTGCTTTGCCTGATGGAGCTGATCGTAAGCCGTGGCGCGAAAGAACAAATCGGCGGGCTTTTCGGCGCCGAGAGCGCGGACATGGTCGAAGGCGTCGATGGCCGCCTCGTATTGGTCCATCATGAGGAGCACGCCGGCCAGCTCATTCCAGGCCGCGGGCTGATCCGGCTGGCGCGCCGCGGCGGCTTTGAATTGAGCGGCCGCCTCGGGAAATTTCCTTTGATCGCGCAGCAGGCGGCCGTAGAACATGCGAACATCGTTGTCGTCGGGTGAGGCGGCCAGGGCCGCGGCGGCAAGAGACTCGGCCTTAGCGGGCTGTTGCTGCTTCGAATAAGCCTGCGCGAGCTCCAGCCGATTGGCAACTGTGGGCGATTGAGTGGCGGCGAATTCGAGAGGCGCGATGGCGTCGGCCGGTTTTCCGGATTCCAGCAGCAGCGCGCCCAGATGCTCCTGAGCCGCGGGATCCATCGGGAATTCGCGCAGGATGGCGATGGCTTCCTCACCGTGATGGGCGGTTTCTTCTAGCGAAGCCAGCTCCAGCAGGTAGCTTTTATAAGAAGGATCGCGGGCGGCGGCCTTGCGATAATGCGGCTCGGCCTCGGCGAAGTTGTTCTGGCGAGCCAGCGAACGGCCCAGGCCGGACTCCGCGGCTGGCGTATCCGGCTTAAGCTGTAAGGCCGCGCGATACGCGGCACTGGCTTCGGAAAAACGGTTGAGCCGGAACAATGAGTTGGCCAGATTCACCTGCGCCTCATATACACCGGGATGCAGTTCGAGGGTCTTTTGATACTCGGCGGCGGCATTTTCATCCTGGCCTGCCATCGTGTAGGCAAAACCCAGGTTAAAGTGCGCGGCATAGTCATTGGGATCGGCGGCGATAGCCTTGCGGAACGCCTCAATGGCGCGAGGATATTCCTTCTGTTCGAGCGCCTGGCGGCCGGCGGAGGAATCGTCCGCCGGTTGGGCGCAGGCCAGCGGCGCCAACAGGAGAGTAGACAACAGGAGGCGCATCTGACTCCGATTCTAGCGCCCGGAAGCGAGAAAATCTGCTACAGTTTGCCTAAGTGAATCGAATCGCACGCGCGGCGTTGGCGGTGGGTGGAGCGGCGGCGCTGGCCGGGACGCTGTTGGCCTTCCAGATGCCGTTCCGCGAGTATCCGGGCATCGAATACAACGACTTTCCACTGCCCGCCGACGCCTACGTCAAAGGCGAATTCATGTTCGCGCGGTTGATGTATCCGCAGATGCGGGGCACTCGCGGCTTCAACGCGGGATTCGCCCGCAACGGCGGCGCGGACTGGAAGCACGGAAATTCCATGTGGACCCAGGATTACCCTCGCGCGGACCGGCATTTCCTGCTGGCCCTGCGGCGGCTGACGCGGATCAACGCACGCAGCGTGGAGCAGCCGGTGGATCTGGACGACGGCGATGACGTTTACAACTGGCCGTGGCTGTACGCCGTGCAGCCGGGCACCTGGCTGCTGACCGACGCGCAGGCGGCGAAGCTCCGCGACTACCTGCTGCGCGGCGGTTTCTTCATGTGCGACGACTTCTGGGGCGAGCAGGGATGGGCCGTGTTCGAGAACAGCATGAAGCGAGTCTTTCCGGACCGCCCCATCGTGGACATTCCCAACCCCGCGGCGATCTTTCACACTGTCTACGACCTGAGCGACCGCTATCAAGTGCCTGGCGCGCGCTATCTTCAGACCGGCGTGACGGAGAAATGCTCGGGCTGTCCGGCAGCCTGGCGCGGGATTTACGACGACAAGGGCCGCATCATGGCCGCGATGACCTTCGACTCCGATTTGGGCGATTCCTGGGAGTGGGCCGACGATCCGGCCTACGACGAGAAGTTTTCGGCATTGGGGATTCGCATCGGCGTGAATTACATCGTCTACGCGATGTCGCACTAAGGCAGCAGGTCATACGCCCGGTACGCGCGGCTCGCAAGTACTCCCTCTTAAGGCATTTTCTAGGAGTTCTTTAGGTGCCGCGGTAAGCATTGCACCTGATTCATCCGTGAGACGCGCGGTGTTAACTTGCATCCAGGCGGTAGCTCCAGCGCGCCACGCAACTCATCCGCACCTCCGAAATCCGGATTAGTTTGCCGGGCGCGGCAGCACACCAGGATGGAGGAAGTGCGATGACTGCGAGAACCCTGTTGATCTTGTGTACCTGCGCGGCCAGTTTGGCCGCAGCAAAGAACCGGGCCTGGCAGACCGGCCAACTGCTGGATAAGGCCATGAATCCTTACTTCAAGACGCTGCCTGCTTCTGACCGCAGCGGACCGTCCACTAGCAGCGCCCCCTTCGTGTCCGGCGACAACGGATTGCTGGCGATGAGCTCGCGCGGCCCGGAGGGCAATGTCACCTACGAGAACTACATCATCCAGGGCGCCGAGACTGTATACCTGGTAGAGTTCGCGCATTTCAAAACGTTCCCCACTGCTAATGTTTCGCTCAGCAAACCGGTTTCCTTCGCAGTGGAGAAGAACAAGCTCATCATTTTGGATCTGGACCACCGTGAGTTCGAGACCACGATTTTGAAGCAGGTGGACCGCAGCGGAAACGCGGTGGCCTCCGCGCCGCAGCCCGCCCCCGCGACCGAAAAACAGAAGCCGGAAAAGCCCAAGACAGAACAGGCCAAGGTCGAAGAGCCGAAGGCGGACAAAGTCAAGCCGCAAACATCGAAGCCGGATAATCTGTTCGCCAGGGCGGCCGTGAGCGGCGACGACCTGAACCCGCCCAAGACCAAACCCGCCGCGCCGCCTGCCACAGCCCAGACGGATGTGAAGCCCGCGGTGCAGACACAGCCTGCGGCTCCCGCGCCGAAGCCGGAACCGAAGGTGGAGGCATCTGTGACCAAGCCGGTGCAGAAACCCGAGCCCAAGGTTGAGGCGGCGGTGACCAAACCCGCGCCGAAGCCCGAAGCTAAGCCCGAATCCAGGCCGGAGGGTCCAGTAGCGCGGGCCACGACTAAGGACCGGGCCTGGCAGAGCGGGCAACTGCTGAGCGTCGCCAGCAACAACTATTTCTTCAACGTCACCTACACCAGCGATCTGGAGGGTTCGTCCTGGCCATTTTCGCAGGGCAGCGACGGGCGTCTAACGGTAACCGGGCAGATTGCGGCCAACACCAGCAGCCCCTATACGTACGACAACTACGTGATTGAATCCCAGTATGTCGCCTATCTGGTGCAGAGGATGCGGCCGAAGACTTCGCCTCCGGTGCGCTTCGCCGGAACCAAACCGCTGAAGTTCGCGGTGGACAAAGGCAAGATGTGGATCGTTGACGACCAAGGGATCGAATACGAATCCAAGGTCATCAAGCTGATCCAGAAAGACTCGATCGTCGATCCGCTGGCGCGGGCCGCGGCAAGATAGGGGTTAAGCGTTCGGATCGGAGGAGCGGTTGAGCGAATACCGCAGGAGATCGCTGCATCTTCACCAACCGCGATTCACCCAGAACTGTTGGGCCTCGATGTTGTCCGCGAGCACATCGATGTGGGTCTTTTCAATTCCCAGGCGCTCCAGCGCGGCAAGGCTGCGCTCAGCCAGCGCGCCGCCGATGCCGCGGCTGCGCAAATCGGCCTCGACGGCCAAGTGTTGAAGATACCCGCGCCTGCCATCTTGGCCGCACATCACACATCCCACGATCCTGCTGCCCAGCAGCGCCACAAAACTCAGGCCCGCATTACGCTCAAGATAGAGTTGTGTTCCCTCACGCGAATCGGCCGAGCGCAGGGTGACGCCGGGAACCGAAGCGAGTAACCCCGGACCGCGTCGTAGTCGCCGAGGGTCATCTCCCTGATGACAACGTTCTCAAGAAGATTGCTTGTACTCGCTCCCCGCGGCGTCGAGCTGCCCGAGACCCTCCGTTGAAGCGCTTGCAGGACGGCCAACGCCCGATCGCCTTGCGTAGCCGGCACAAAGAGATGGTCGTGAAAGTAACCGGACACGCAGTTGGCGCTGATGCCGTGCTGGGCCAGTTCGGCCGACACAACCGCCAGCAAGCCAACGGCTTCAAGGCTCGAATGAACCAGCAAAGTGATCCTGCGACAGAGGAACTTGCAATCCAGCCCATTCCGCTCCGCCTGTGCACGCGAAAGGATAACCGTATCGCCTTCGGCCTCCCGAACCCGGCAGAAAGGAACGCTCAGACCACGTGATGCGGCCGAGATTACCGCATACACATAGTCCTCCGGGTCGAGTGCTGGTTGCATCGTAGAAAGCAGGCGATCCAGCCGGGCCTCGGCCTCGGGCCTCGTACTCATCTGCGACAGGCCACTGCGGCTACGCGGTGCGCATCGATTCCGTCTTGTCTCCGCCCGCGATGGCGGCCTGTGCGCCGGCCAGCCGCGCGATGGGCACTCGGTAGGGTGAGCACGAGACGTAGTTCATCCCCACGCGATAGCAGAACTCGACCGAGGCCGGGTCGCCGCCGTGCTCGCCGCAGATGCCGATTTCCAGGCCCGGGCGCGCGCTACGGCCCAACTGAATCGCGTACGAAATCAACTTGCCGACGCCGCCCTGGTCGATGCTGGCGAAGGGATCGGCTTTGAAGATTTTGAGGTTCTCGTATTCGGGCGAAAACTTCGTGTAATCGTCGCGGGAAAGGCCCATGGTGGTCTGCGTCAGATCGTTGGTGCCGAAGCTGAAGAAGTCGGCCTGCTGGGCGATTTCGTCGGCGGTGACAGCGGCGCGCGGAATCTCGATCATGGTGCCGACCAGATAATGCAAGTCCTTCATGCCGGCCTCGGATAAAACTTCGTTGGCCACGCGGATGACGATCTCTTTCTGGTTCTCCAACTCCTTGGCGCTGCCGACCAGAGGGATCATCACCTCCGGGATCACCTTGATCTTCTTCTTGGCCACCTGAACTGCTGCCTCGAAAATCGCGCGAGCCTGCATCTCCGTAATCTCGGGATACGTGATGCCCAGGCGGCAGCCGCGGTGGCCCAGCATGGGGTTGAACTCGTGCAGCTCTTCCACGCGATGCAGCAGATCCGGCAGACGCTTCTTGAGTTCGCCCGCGGGGATGCCGTATTTTTCGGACACCTCTTTCTTCTGCTTGCCGCTCAAGTGCGGAAGCCGCGCGAGATCCACCATCAGGTCTTCGCGCTTGGGCAGAAACTCATGCAGCGGAGGATCCAGCGTGCGGATCACAACCGGGTAACCATCCATGGCTTCGAACAATCCGGCAAAATCCTTGCGTTGCATGGGCAGCAATTTCTGCAGCGCCTTCTTGCGTGTTTTTTCATCGCGCGCCAGAATCATGGCCTGCATGTGCGGGATGCGATCCTCGGCGAAGAACATGTGCTCCGTGCGGCACAGGCCGATGCCGTGCGCGCCGAACTTGCGGGCGGCTTTGGCGTCACGTGGAATATCGGCGTTGGCGCGGACGTCGAATCTGCCGCGGAACTCATCGGCCCAGTGCATGAGCTGGCCGAAGTAAGAGGAGTTAGGATCGGGCTCATTGGTCACGGCCTTGCCCAGGTACACGTTAGCCGATGCGCCGTCAATCGAGATCCAATCGCCCTCTTTCACGGTGATGGTTTTGCCTTTGGCGGACACGGTGAATTGGCCGGCGCGCTCATTGATCGCGAGGGAACCCGCGCCCACGATGCACGGCCGGCCCATGCCGCGCGCGACCACGGCGGCGTGGCTCGACTTCCCCCCGACTGCGGTCAGAATGCCCTTGGCGACGTCCATGCCGTGGATGTCGTCCGGGGTGGTCTCCTTGCGGACCAGGATCACCGGACCGTTTTTCGCCATCTCGACCGCGTCCTCCGCGGTGAAGGACACACGGCCCACCGCGGCTCCGGGCGACGCCGCGATGCCGGTTGCAATGTGCGTGAGTTTCTTGAGCGACGGAGTATCGAACACCGGATGCAGAAGCTGATCGAGCTGTTGGGGCTGTACGCGCAGGATCGCTTCCTTGGCTTCGATGAGACCCTCCGCCACCATTTCCACCGCCACGCGAACCGCGGCCGGACCCGTGCGCTTGCCGTTGCGCGTTTGCAGCATGTACAGTTTGCCGTCTTCGATGGTGAACTCGAAATCCTGCATGTCGCGATAATGGCGCTCCAAATTTTCGGTGATTTGGCGCAGCTGCTTATACGTGTCCGGCATGAGTTGCTCGAGATCGGACAACGGCTCCGGAGTGCGAATGCCGGCGACCACGTCTTCGCCCTGCGCGTTAACCAGGAATTCGCCGTAAAAGGTTTTTTCGCCGGTGGCGGGGTCGCGCGTGAAGCCGACTCCGGTAGCCGAGGTGTTGCCCAGATTGCCGAACACCATCGTCTGCACCGTGGCCGCAGTGCCGATGTCATCCGGGATTTTTTCCATCTTGCGGTAATAGGCGGCCTTGGGATTCCACCAGGAGCGGAACACCGCGTCGCGGGACATCGCAAGTTGCTGCTGGGCGTCCTGAGGAAATGACTTCTTGGTTTCCTTCTCCACCAGCTTCTTGTAGTCGGCGATGATGGCCTGCAGATCCTCCGCGCTCAGGTCCGTATCCGATTTCACCTTGGCTTTGTGCTTGCGGGAATCGAAAATATGATCGAATTTCGTCATGTCGATGCCCAGGGCGACTTCCCCGAACATTTGAATGAATCTACGATAAGAGTCGTACGCAAAACGGGGATTGCCGGTCTTCTTCGCCAGACCCTCGACGGTCGCATCATTTAACCCGAGGTTCAGAATGGTGTTCATCATGCCCGGCATGGAGAACTTCGCGCCGGAGCGCACGCTCAACAGCAAAGGGTTTTCCGGATTGCCCAGCCCTTTGCCGGTGCGGCCTTCGAGCGCAGAGAGCGCGGCGAGGCACTGATCGTTGATTTCCTTGGGGACCCGGTTGCCGTTCTGAAAATAGATATTGCAGACTTCGGTGGAGATGGTGAACCCCGGAGGCACGGGGATTCCGGCTCGGCTCATCTCGGCCAGGCCAGCGCCTTTTCCGCCGAGGACGTCCTTCATGGTTCCGTCGCCGTCGGCGGCGCCGTTGCCAAAATTATAAACATAGGTCTTCATGATTTTTGCTCTCCTGACGTTACAATTTCTGAGAAATCTGCGATGGTGGAAAATGTGCGCAGCATGTGACTCAACATACGGAGCCGGTTCTTGCGGACGTCCGGGTCCGCGACATTGACCATGACCTTGTCGAAGTAGCGGTCAACATAGGGCCGCAACCCGGCGACCCGTTCGAGCGAATCGGCTTGGCGCTCCTGGTAGGCCTCGTACAATTCCTTCTCTGGCCCGTCTTCGAGCATCCGTACATTGACCGTGGGATCGGGGTCGGAAAATTCGGCCTGCTTCAAAATATTGTTGACGCGCTTGAAACTCGCGGCCAATGGCTCGAAGTTAGGCGTGGGACGCACTGCGGCGAGTTGGCGCAGCCGGTTCTCCACATCGTTGACGGTCGAAATTCCCACCTTGAGAACGGCGTTGACCTCGTCGTACTTGTAGCCGCGGACTTCGCGGAAGTAATACTGGACTCGCTCCAGCATGAAGTCGCGCAGCTCACCGGCGAAGAGTTGATCGAAGTAATAGTCGAGGCGGGCTTCGGCCAGAATCTTGACCACCCCTTGCGCGGCGCGCCGCAGAGCAAAGGGATCCTTGGAGCCGCTGGGGATCAGGCCGACGGAGAAGCAGCCGCGTAGCGTATCCAACTTGTCGGCGAGCGAAACAATTTGGCCCTCCGGCGTTTCGGGGATCGAGTCTTCCATGCTGAGAGGCTGGTAGTGCTGATAGATGGCGCGGCTGACGGCTTCGGGCTCGCCCTGGGCTTTTGCGTACAGGCCGCCGATGACACCTTGGAGATCCGTGAACTCCTTCACCATTTCGGTGGTGAGGTCGCACTTGCAGAGTTCCGCTGCGCGCTGGGCGTGTTCGTTGCCGCCAAGCTCTTTGACGAGATCAGTAATGCGCCTCGTCTTTTCCAGATACGAGCCCAATTTGGCCTGGAACGTGACGTGCGCCAGATCGTCGCCGCGATCCACCAGCTTCTTTTGCTGATCGACGTTCCAGAAAAAGCGCGCGTCGTTGAAGCGAGCCTTGAGAACCCGCTCATTGCCGTGCTTGATGAGGCCCTCGGGATCCGCCGAGGTGTTCATGATGGCGATGAAGTTGGGCGCCAACGCGCCGTTGATGCCGTAGACCGAGAAATATTTCTGGTGATGGCGCATCACGGTGGTGAGGACTTCGGCGGGCAACTCGAGATACGCCGGGTCGAAGTCACCGCGGATCGCCGTCGGGAATTCGGTGATGAAGGTCAGCGTCTCCAGGAGATCGCTATCGATTTTCGCGCCCAACGCCGCGGCTTCGGTTTCGATTTTGTGGCGGCGTTCGTGCGAGGAGAGGATGACGAAGTTCTTGCGGAGCTCGGATTCGTAGTTTTTCGTGGAGACGGGGATCGACGCCGCTCCCAGCTTGCGATGGCCGCGCGTAACGTTGCCGCTTTTGACGCCCGCGATTTCGAACGGAATGATCTGGTCACCAAGAAGCGCGACGATCCAGCGTATGGGCCGGATAAAGCGCGGGCCGCTCTTGCCGCCGGTCCAGTACATGGTCTTGGGCCATTGGAGACCCAGAATCGAGGCCGGCAGGGATTCGGCGAGAATTTCCGTAGCGGCGCGGCCGGGTATTCGCCTAGTAGCGCCCCATCGGCGCCCCCCCTTTTCGGTGTCCTGGATGAAGACCTCGGTAATGTCGAGCTTGTTCTTTCGCATCCAACCTTCGGTCGCCGGATCCATCGGAGGCCCGGCAGAGAATCCGAGCGCCGCAGGTCCCAGGAGCACCCTTTCGGTTCCCTGGGTCTGCTCTGGAACGCCAGCGGCCTGCACTACCAGTCTGCGCGGCGTCGCCTCGACGCGCGGCTGCGCGCCCAACAGATCGAGCTTTTCCAATTGCGCCAGAGCGCCTGGAATCATCCAGTGAGGGATCTCCTCTGTTCCGATTTCGAGCAGGAAGTCGAGGCTCACGCGACTCTCTCCTGCGAACCGGGCCCTTGTGCTTCTGTGTGCTGATCGAGCCACAATCTCGCCGTACCGACCGCGAGATCGCGCACCCGCTTGATCACGCCCACGCGCTCGGTGACCGAAATCGCGCCGCGCGAATCGAGCAGGTTAAAAAGGTGCGAGCATTTCAGCACCTGATCGTAAGTGGGCAGCACCGGGAAGCGATGCTTATCGGGATACTTGGCGTAGGCAGCCAGCAATCCTTTGCACTCCGCCTCGTGCTCGCTGAATAAGCGCCAGAGGCGCTCGACCGTGACCATCTCAAAGTTGTAGACCGAAAATTGCAGCTCATCGGCCAGGCGAACGTCCGAGTATTTGAAGCCCGGAGCCCATTGAATGTCGAACACGCTCTCCACGTTCTGCAGAAAGGCGACTAGACGCTCCAGCCCGTACGTAATCTCAGCGGGAACCAGCTCCAGATCGACGCCGCCGCACTGCTGGAAATACGTGAACTGCGTGATTTCGAGGCCATCCAGCATTACCTGCCAGCCGATGCCCCACGCTCCCAAGGTCGGCGATTCCCAATTGTCTTCTTCCAGTTTCAGATCGTGTTTGGAAAGATCGATGCCGATGGCTTCCAGGCTCCCGAGATACTGATCGATGATGTCATCCGGAGTGGGCTTGAGGATCACCTGCAACTGCTGGTGCTTGTACAGACGATTGGGATTTTCGCCGTAGCGTCCATCCGTGGGCCGGCGCGAAGGCTGCACATAGGCCACTCGATAAGGCTTGGCGCCAAGCACGCGCAAAAATGTTTCGGGGCACATGGTGCCTGCGCCCACCTCAATGTCGTAAGGCTCCTGAACGATGCAGCCGCGTTCGGCCCAATATTGTTTTAACTTGAAAACGGTTTGTTGGAAATTGTCCATCTAGAGGGCTTCCAATAAAGGCACGGTCATGAATTTGCGTTCCGCGTGCTGCTCCATGGCGCGGATCAGATTGCGCCGCAGGTCGGAAGCCGTGCTTTTGGTCCACGGCCGCGGCTCCAGAGCCTTCAGCGGCTTGGCGAACATCTCTTCGGCAATCTCAGCGGCCTCACGGCTCGCCCGCATTTCCGGAAACACGCCGGCCAGACGCACGGCCCACAAGCTGACGTAGAGGACCGCGGTCCAGGTTTCACCGCCGCCGCGCAGATAGTCCAGCGCGGAGTTGATCAGGCGGAAGAATTTTTCGTTGGGCTCGTGCGGAGGCAGCAGTTGCTCGGCGACTTCGGCGAAATAGTCGAGCGCAAGGCCGCGCGCGTAATCGGATTGCAAGGCGAACTGCGATTCAATCAGCTCGCAGCCGGAGAGATTCAGGAGTTCACGGTTTTCGCGTTCGTAATACGTCATGTTGACGCGCGACAGGCGTTCCAGGCCGGAGCCAAACGGGCTTTTAGGCTTGCGAGCGCGGCGCGCCACACCGCGCAGCTTACCCCGGTCACGGGTAAAGAAGCTCACGATCAAATCCGCTTCCCGGAAGGGATACGTGCGCAGGACAAACGAATCGCTGACCCGCGCGGGCATAGAATCGACGCAAACAACTAGCGTAGCATGCTGGAACCACTGCTAGACCTGGCAGTGCAGGATGGTTACGCCTGTATGAGCGCCGGCCACGTCAATGCTTCGGAAGCGCTTCGTGCGCTCCAGCGACATCGACAGAGGCTCATGAAAATAGAGAAACTGATTGTTCGCGTTCTTCTGTTGCGCGCCCTCGTAGCCGGAAACAATCAGTTGCCGCTTGGTCTTCGATGCCAGGAACTCGATGAGACGGAAGTAATCCTCCGCGGTCTTCTGGTGAATGGCGACTTCAAAGCAAAGCACGGTGTCATACGGCTCCAGGTTTTCCGCGGGCCGCAACACATCAAACAGGCGGAACTTCCAATCCGGGCGGGCGGCGGAAGCCATTCGGATCGCCTCTTCGGATTCATCCAGGCCCAGGTATTTCTTGAGCCGTAGCGGCTTCAAGACTTCGAGATCTCCGCAGCCTACGTCCAAGACGCATTTCGCACCCTCCACTTTCAGAGATTTCAGCACGGATCGCTTTAACCGGATATTTTCGCCGCGGGAGCCCACTCCTGAGCCTCGTTCCGGGAATTGGCTGTAGCGAAAATCCCAAAACACCTGATTGTTGAAGTTCTCGCCAATCTGGCGATTCGCCTGCGCGATCGCTTCTGCTGCCTCGGCGGTCACCGGAACCGGCGCTTCAATCAATCCCGTGACGTTGACCGCATTGTGATAATGCAACACCGCAATGGGGAGGTCCGGATCGAAGGTTTGGTGCCCGCCCTCCACGTGAATGAAGTAGTTGATATTCGCCGGAAGCGGTTCAAACGGGATTGCGTTGGAATGGATCGTCAGCCACATCGCCACTTGATCGGTGTGGATCTGCTTGCCCTCCCGGCGCAGCGGTTCATTATGCTCTAGGAGCCAAAGAATCCAGCGCTTCCACTCTTGCGATACTGTTCGGAAATAAGTTTTTGGAATGACATAGAATCCGCCGTTGCAGTTGCACTCGTAGGTCACGCCGTTCCCTGCATCGGCCGAAATAATCCGGGGCAGGCTGGAAAGCCCAGCGTTCCGTGCAATCTCCTCGAGGGCTTCGGTGCTTGGATTCGGATAGTGCACGACATTGCCGCCGAACTTACCCGCAGGCGCCGTTTGCCGGACGTCCGCCAGCACAATCATGTCCGTGTCGAGCAGAATCGCGCGGTCGAAGTCGAGTTCACACAAGGATTCGAGCTGCGCGGCCTTGTTGCAGTGCCGCCGATCGCCGAATCGTTGCATTTCGTGCACTCGATATCCGGCTGCCGCGAAGAGCCGCCTGGTGCGCGCCGGCACCTCAGGCAACATATGGATGTGCACCGCGCCAGGATCGCTGCCACAGTGCTGCACCAGTGACCGCGCCAGATGAAAACGCTGTAGGCGTATTTGGGGTGGGAGTCAATCAAAAACGAAAAGATCGTTTTTTCTGCCATCTTGACTCCGCAAAGGTGTCTTTGTTGCCCGCGCGGGCATAGAAGCGGCGCAAACGAGTAGCGTAACATGGGGCTGCGGCGCCCGGTAGAACCAGTAAAATAAAGTGTGAGGACCTGGAGTGCGGTACTGCTCTCCGAGCTGGACCGGATTGGCGCCGCCCACACCGAAGAGCTGGTTCGTTCCTTGTTGCCCGACCCCGACGGTCCCGCTACCGCGGCTCCGGTCATGTCTGCCAACGCCGTGAACTATGCAATCTGCTACGTGCAACGTTCCGGCAGCACGCATCTGACCAGTCTGCTGCAGAACACCGGCGTGGCGGGTAAACCGGCGGATTTTTTCAATGTGGGCTACCGGGACATGCGGCTCGAGCGCGAGCAGGTTTTCACAAGGACCGGAGCGCACACTATCGCATCGGCGGCGACGAAGTACGGATGCCGGAGCGTCGCCGACTATTTGAACGTAATCTCCCGTGAGGCCCGCGGAGTCAACGGCGTGTTCGGCATGAAGATGGATCTGTGCCACGCCAGTATCCTGATCCGCCGCGGGATGTTTTGGAATCCCGAATGGAAATATATTTACGTGACCCGCCAAGATCTGCTGATGCAAGCCGTCTCGTACTACATCGCGCAGGAGACCGGCTTGTGGTCCAGCATGTCGGCGGGTCCAGATACGGTGGGGTTCAATCAGCAAGCCATCGAGGAAAGCATCCTGTACCTGGCCGGCTTGATGAGCCACTGGGAAATGACCTTTGCCCTGTTCGGCATTCATCCGCTGCGCATCACCTACGAAGAAATCGAGTCTGCTCCCGAAGAAACGCTGGCGCGATGCCTGGGGCATATTGGCGTCTCATTCGCGCCGGCACAATTGGCGCCGGAGTCCTGTTACCGGCTGCAGCGGGCCAGCCGTTCCGCGGAGTGGGCGGAGCGGATTCGCGCGAACTTGCGCGGCGGCCAGGCAGGCGTCGCCACGGTTGGCCATGCATACCGCTGAACCCGGAGCCCATAATCAGGGCTGTTTGGCAGGATGCGTCCCGATCATCAGATCCACAACCCGGGCGAGGTTTTGCGGCAGCTTCTTCTGAACCGCCGCGGCGATCACCTGCATATTGGCGCCGTGGCTAGTGCTTCTGGAAATGCTGTTTGGAGTGACCCGGTACCAGAAGAGGGGCAGCGGCAGGCTGAGCAGTGTTAGCCCCTCCAAGCTTGCGCGGAGGTGAAGCTGCCAGTCCTCGTAGGCAACGCCGTGAATCTCGTGAAAGCCTCCGATGCGTTCGAACACGCTCCGCTTGTAGATTGCCGTGGCGTCGCCGAAGCAGTTCTGGATGACGCCCAATTCCACGGGGCCTCCGGAAAAAGCCCACCGCTCTGAGGTGAGTAGCGTGCTCAGCTTCGGCTCACCAGTTGTCTCATGGAAGAACTGCATTTGACAGGTGACGATATCGGCCCCGGTTTCGAGAGCCGCCCTCCGAAAGACCTCCGTCATATTGGGGAACGGAATATTGTCGTCATCCAGAAAGATCACAAAGGATCCATGTGCGCGGCGCAGTCCGGCATTCCTGGCCGCCCCCAAGTACCGGTTGCTTTGCCGGACCACGTCGATGTTTAGCCCTGCGATTCCGCGCGCGGCCCGGTCCAGAAATTCCAACGCCTCGGCGCTCTGGCTGCCATCGTCCACCAGGACGACGTCGAAACACCGGTCGGTTTGAACGGCGAGGACGCGCAAGGCCTGCTCCGCCAGCCGCGGCCGCTCGAAATGTGTGAGGATCACGGTCGTGTCCGGACTCTGCCGTTCCGGGCGCGCAGGCGCCGCGGCCGCAGCCTTTGGAGCGTGGTCCGCAAACCAATCCAGCCACCGCGAGGCGATCTCGCCTTCATCGTACGCGGCCCGAGGTGGATCCCACGAAGCGGCACAGAGCACTTCCCTAAGCTTTGCCGCCAACGGTCCCGGGGCGGGCTCAAACAGGCACCGGTCCCAATCCCTGGAATCAATCAGCTCCGGAATCCCGCCCGACCGCGCCGCCACAAAACGTAGCCCCAAGCGCAGGGACTCATAGACGACGCAGGGGGAATTGTCGAGCGGCGAGGGTATCACGGCAACGCAACCTGCGGAAACCAAAAAGGCCTGTGCCTCATCGGAGGACAAGGCGGGATGAAAATCCACACTTGGGAGCAAATCGGGGCGATGGGCGCCGAGGAACGCCCGGATCTGCTCGGGAGAAGTAGTCGCCGGGCGGCCCAAAAAGCTGACTTTGAAGCGGAGGCCTCTCAATTGAGGCGAAACCAGTGCGTCCAGGAATATGCCGATTCCCTGGCGCTCTTCCAGCCGGCCGAAAAACGCCAAATGGGCCGGCTCGACTCCACGCGTCTGTGTTGGAGCCGGCTGGAGCCCAGTCGCGCCCATGAGTTCCAGCCCTGAAAGCGAAAAAGGAAGAACGCTAACGTCCGAAGGCAGCTTCCAGCCGGCTTCCCGCATCCACTGGATCATGTGCAGTGAAGGGCTGACGACCGCATCGGCCAATTCAACTGACTGTTGCTCCATATGAAGGATTGCCAAGTCGGCACGGGTAGTTGGGAAAGCGCGGTTCGCTTCCAGAATCCAACCGTTGCTGGAGTGGGCGATCACCGCCAGTGTAGTTTTGCGGAACGCGATCCCGGCGCGTTTGGCGACCACGCAGGCGTGCCCCAGCGCCATCCAATCCTGAAACACAACCACGTCGAAATCCCGGTACTGAAGCTGCTCAAAGATGCCCACGGGTTGGGACATCCACGGCGGATTCACCCGCTCCACTGAGCGTGGATAGTGACAAACCGAAATGTTGGCCCGCCGATAGGCCGCAGTCCACCGATCCTGGGGCTCCAGCGGCAACCTATCGGCATAGAACAGCGTTACGGAATGGCCATGGCGAGCCAATAGAAGCGCGAGGTGAGAGGTGACCGCGCCGATGCCGCCGTTGCGATGAGCGCCCAGAATTTCATTCGAGACCAGGCAGATGTTCATGTGCCGGCCACGACCCATTAACGCTTCCGCAATTTGAGCAGTAACGTGCCGGCGGCGCGGAGCGGCGCGGTGATGCGCCAGGAAAGCGAGGATCGCAAATCCGCGATCTCTTGATTTGCCAAAGCCGGCGCTTGACAGCGAAACCGATTGATCAGATCCCAGGCCTCACCAAGCATACGTCCGCTGTACTCGCGCTGAGCCGCCAGTTCGGCCGCCAGGTCCGCGACGCGGCCCTTGACCTCCGGGGGGCCGGAGGTTTCCGGTTCTGTTGCGGGCTTGAGGCGGGCCAACTCCCGAGCCTGCCATTCAAAAAGATCCGGGTGGGCCCGATGTAGCGGAGCCTGGACCTTCCCAGACTCGGAACGAAGTTGCTCAAGTGTTGACGTGGCCTGCCGGTCCACGAACAGCAACATGTTCTGGCGATACCATGCAGGGATTCCGGTATCGCACCATAACCTCGGCCGGAGAAGATCGACTACTTCAAAACCGGCTTGATCGAAGAGCTTCTGCCAGTACTCAGGCGGCTGCTCGTTAACATGATTGAGACCTCCCTGGCCAGGAATGGCCGCCGAAAAGAGGATTACGCCGGAATGCCGAGTACAGTTCGCCACGAGCTGAGCGGCATCCTCAGGAGGAAGGTGCTCGGCAGTCTCCAGGCACAGAACTAAATCGAACTTGCGTCGAAGGTCAATCGGCCGGCCTAACGACATGTGAAGTATGGTCGCTTCCGGAACAAGCAACTCATTCGCACTGAAGGTTTCGATTTCGACTCCGAGAGTCCCCCGGCCGGGCTTGGCTTGCGCGGCCTGCATCCAGGTGCCTATGCCACAGCCGAGGTCTAAAACGGAATCGATCCTCAAAAGCTGGTCAAGGATTTCGAACACTCGCGCTGCCGCGTACCGATTCTGTTTCAACAACTGCCGATGCTCAGTCAGATGCGAATGAGGCGGGGCAAGGACGACGGTGGACTGTGCGCTCATCGTTTCGAGTCACCACCCAGACGGTGCCTGGCGCCGAGCGGGTCTTCTTCCCAGGATAATTCAGAGCGGTATCGAATGGGAATTAAAGCGCAAATAAAACCCCACCCATAGACAAACTGGAATGCATGTGATCCCGGGGACGAAAGCCCTCGACTTAGTGGCTTAACATTCCGACGAGCGCATTGGCCATTGAGCAAAGGCACTTACGCCAATTTCGCCCGAACGCGCTCGCTCAGGGCCTTGCCGTCGATGCGCTTGCCGGCCAGCTTGGCCTGAGCGGCTTTCATGACCACCCCCATTTGTTTGAGCGACGCTCCGGGCGTCTCGGCGATAGCGGCGGTGACGGCCGAATCCATCTCAGCTTCGCTGGGCGCAGCGGGCATGTAGGACTCGATGATCTTGATCTCGGCTTCCTCTTTTTCGGCCAGCTCCGCGCGGCCACCTTTGCGGAACAGGTCGGCCGACTCGTGGCGCTGCTTCACCAAGGTGTTTAGCACCTGCAGTTCGGAAGTCTCATCCAGAGGTTTCATGGAGTCGATCTCGTGCTTTTTGAGCGCGGTCTTTAGCATACGCAGCGCGCTCAAGCGCAGTTCCTCGTGGCCCTTCATGGCCGCCACCATGTCGGATTGAATCTGGTCGAGAAGAGGCATGTCTCTAATCAGTTTATCTGCAATCGAGCGGGCAGGGGCCCGGTTACGGCTAAAAGACGCTCTGCAGCAGCCAGGAGGTGTGCATTCCAAATCGCGCACCGAGGCTGGTCGCGGAAAAAGTGGCCGGGGAACTCAGGGGCACCAAAGCGAGTCCGACGAATCCGGTGGGAATAGTTGCGTTAGCTCCGGTCGTGGGCAGTTTGGCCATCTCGAACGCAGGCACGCACCACAACGTCAACACGATTGAGGCGGCGACGCTCGCAAATTGTCGGGAGGAGATGACCGGTTGCGCAATAAAGCGCAACGGCGCTTATAACAGCTCGCCCGGCCGGTCGATCCAATAATCCGGCGACCACCTGGCCATCTGCGCGGCATCGCCATAACCCCAGCGGACCGCGCAGGTGCGCACGCCGGCACGCTTACCGGCTTGCATGTCGGAGGCAGAATCGCCCAGCAGCAGGCATTCTTCCGGCCGCGCGCCGATCGCCTCCATCGCCCGCTGGATCACATGAGGCTCCGGCTTGGCTGGAAAACCGTCCGTGCCTTGCACGTGGTCGAAATGCCGGATCAAGCCGAACTGCTCCAGGATGGCGCGGGTCGTCGGCGTACCTTTGGTGGTGGCCGTCGTTTTCTTTCCCGGCAATCCACCGAGCATTTCTTCGATGCCCGGATAAACCCGCGTGGCCGCGTGCTTGCGCTCGGGATAGACGCGGCGGTAGTGCGCGATCAGATCGTCGATCTCGCCCGGCTCGAAACCCAGGTCCAGATACATGTCCAACAGATGCACTCCGATGTAACGGCGAAGATCGACCGCGGTGACGCTGGTGCACCCCGCGCGGCGAGTGTTTCGAGAATCGCGCTGGAGATATCGGCCGCGGAATCGACCAGGGTACCGTCCAGGTCGAAGATGTAGACGCGAAACTGAGGTATCAAAACCTGCTAAGGTCAGGCCGGTTGCGGTCCGCTTTCCAGTGTCCCGGGCACCCTTCGCGGAGGCTCCGGTTTTAGCACCTGCTGCGCGCCATCGCTGGGCGGAGCGGGAGGTTTGGCAGACTGGAACGCAGGTAGCTCCTGGCCATCCACCAGCATCTTCACTTCGCTCGAATCGAGCACTTCGCGCTCCAGCAGCGCCAAAGCCACGCGCTCGATTGCGGCCGAGTTGTCCTCGATGATTTTGCGAGCCCGCTGGTAGCCCTGCTCCACCAGCTTGCGCACCTGCTCATCGATGCGGATGGCGGTGGCTTCGCTATAGTCGCGATGCTGGGCGATTTCGCGGCCCAGGAAGATCTGCTCTTCTTTCTTGCCGAAGCTCAGCGGACCCAGATCGCTCATGCCCCAATCGCAGACCATGCGGCGGGCCAGATCGGTGGCCTTCTCGATGTCGTTGGAGGCGCCGGCTGAAAGCATGTGGCAGAACACCTCGTCGGCGATGCGGCCGGCCATGCCCACGGCAATCTGCGCCTCAGCCTGCTTTTTGTTGAAGTCGAACTGATCGCTGGTGGGCAGGAAGGTGGTCACGCCCAGAGCCATGCCGCGAGGAATAATCGTCACCTTGTGCAGCGGAGTCGCTTCCGGAATCATCAGCGCCACCACCGCGTGGCCGGCCTCATGATACGCCGTGTGCTTCTTCTCCTCGTCGCTGATGACGCGGCTCTTGCGCTCCGCGCCCATGATGACCTTGTCCTTGGCCATCTCGAAATCGTATTGCGTGATGACTTTGCGGTTCTGCCGCGCCGCGATCAGCGCCGCTTCGTTCACCAGGTTGGCCAGGTCCGCGCCGGCAAAACGCGGAGTCCCGCGCGCGATCACCGCCAGATTGACGTCGTCGGCCAGTGGAGTCTTCTTGGTGTGGACTCGCAGGATCGCTTCGCGCCCCTTGATGTCCGGCAGGTCGACCACCACTCGGCGGTCGAAACGGCCCGGGCGCAGCAGCGCCGGATCCAAAACGTCCGGACGGTTGGTGGCAGCCACCAGGATCACGCCTTCGTTCGATTCGAAGCCGTCCATTTCCACCAGCAGTTGGTTGAGCGTCTGCTCACGCTCGTCGTGCCCCCCGCCCAGGCCCGCTCCGCGATGGCGGCCCACCGCGTCGATTTCGTCGATAAAGATGATGCACGGGGCATTCTTCTTGCCCTGCTCGAACAGGTCGCGTACGCGGCTGGCGCCCACGCCCACGAACATCTCCACGAAATCCGAACCGGAGATCGAGAAGAACGGCACGTTCGCCTCGCCCGCGATCGCGCGAGCCAGCAAGGTCTTGCCGGTTCCCGGCGAGCCGATCAGCAGCACTCCCTTGGGAATCCTGCCGCCCAGCTTCTGAAACTTTTGCGGCTCTTTTAGAAACTCGATTATCTCCTGGAGTTCCTCCTTGGCTTCCTCCACTCCGGCCACGTCCTTGAACGTCACCTTCTTTTGTTGCGAGGAGTGCAGCCGCGCGCGGCTCTTGCCGAAGCTCAGAGCCTTGTTCCCTCCGCTCTGCATCTGCCTGAGGATCACGAACCAGAATCCGGCCACCAGCACGATGGGGAAGGTTTGGATCAGGATCGACATCCAGCTATTGCTGTTGTCCTTGTCGTACTTAACCTGCACCTTGTTGTCCATCAGGGTGGTGATGAAATCGTTGTAGCCGACCGGAATGACGGAGTGAAACTCGTCCTTAGTGCCGCGGTAGTGGCCCGAGATATCGCCCGTGGCGGTGTTGATCAGAACGTCGGTGACTTCACCGCCCTTAACCTTCTGCACCAGGTCCGAGAAAGCCGGCTGATCGGCGGCCGGGGGAGCTTTCCGGAAGGCCACCCAGATGATGGCTACCAGCCCCACGATTACGATCCACAGGATTGCGTTGCGAAAACTTGAATTCATGCCTACTCCCACAAAGAATGTGCCGCTATCCCTAAAGACGCTGACTGGGGTGTAAATGATTCATAACCCCACTTCTTTTCTCTTCCCAGTGCGCTCTTCCGGCGTGTGGCCGTCTGGCGATAACCCGGAGGCCGGCTCTTCCCAAATCCGGAGCCACAATCCGGACCCGCGCGCGCCTTGCGCATCCGCAGCCGCGCCGAATTCCCTGGTCCACAAGATCTTGGACCCATTCGTAACAATCGGCCATAAATCCCGCTTCCAGGAGGGAATCCGCGCTTTCTGAAACATTTCTTTGAGCTTTTGGTCTCGTGCATACCCCCAGGGCCGGTAATGGTCGCCATCCTTCCAGCCCCGTAATTCGAGCAGGGCAGAAGCCTGCCCTTTCCACTTCAGCCTAGCACAGCCTGCCGGACCCGATTGGCGCTTGCCCCGGCGCCCGTCTAGCTCCGCGCCAAGCACCTCCAGGCAAACCGAGCCGCCATCCCAGGCGTAGCGGGCTAGCAGACCGGACACGGCTTCGATCCGGATTGCCGCCGGCTCTTCGACCCGAGCGGGAGGCGCGAAGCGCAGCCACCCGAAAGACCGCTGAACCGTCAAGCCCGGTAGTTCCAGGCATCCTGAGCCTCTTCGGGAACCGGCCAGCTCCAGAACGCGCTCCACATGCTCGAATTCGGCCGCTCTTCCCCCGGCGCGACGGATTAGTTCTCGGACCAGCCGGCGAGAGACCGCTCGGGGAAGGCGGGCAAGGACGCCCGCTTCAGTCTCGACGCTTCCGCCTCCGAACACCGCCGTCTTCTGGGCGAGCTTCCGGATCTTGGCGCTCCACCAGCGCTCCTCTTCGCCAGCCAGATCCGCCATCCGGGCCAGAGAACCACGCAGCTCAGGATTCCACTCCCTTTCGAGCTCCGGCAGCAGAACGTGCCGGATGCGGTTGCGCGTGAACCGGGATTCCTGGTTGCTCGCGTCCTCTCGCCATCGAATCCCTTGCCCGCGCAAAAAGGCTTCGATCTCGGCGCGCGAAACCTCCAGCAGCGGCCGGATCAAACCCTCCCGCGTGACCGGCAGAATCCCGGCGAGCCCGGCCAGCCCGGATCCGCGCAGCATCCGGAACAGAACCGTCTCTGCCTGATCGTCCCGAGTATGACCGGTTGCCAGGCAGTCGGCCTTCCCTTCCCGGATCAACTTCGCGAAAAACTCGAGGCGGGCGCGCCGCGCGGCCTGCTCCAGATTGCCCGCCCCATCGCCGAACCGCTCTTCTTGACGAAATAACGGCAGCCCGCACTGCGCAGCCAGTCGCTCCACGAATTTTTCGTCGTCGTCGGAGGCCGCTCCACGCAACTTGTGATTCAGGTGCGCCACTCCCGCGAGCCTTGCGCCCACGCAAGGCGCGACTTCGGCCAGCGCCAGCAACAAAAAAACCGAATCCGCGCCGCCCGACACCGCGGCGATCACGCGGTCGCCGGGGCGCAGCATGTTATAACGGGAAATCGCCGTGAGTACAGCCGAAAACACCACGAATGCCTTCATTGTAAGCCTCGATGTGGGGACATCCTCGGTGCGCGCGCTGCTTTACGATTCCGGCGCGCGCCAGATGGAAGGCTACGGCGCGCATATCGCTTACAAGGTCCGCACCACCCCCGGCGGCGGCGCGGAGATCGATCCGGAGGAGCTCGCCCAGCATTCCATCGACTGTCTGGATGAGCTGCATCGCCAGGTTCAAGAGGCGGGATTCAAAATCGCCGCGGTCACGGGCAGCGCTTTCTGGCACAGCTTCTGCGGAGTAGATACAGAAGGCAAACCCACGCTGCCGATTCTGCATCTGCTGGATACGCGCAGCGCGGCTGAGGTCGGCCGCGTTCCCGAGACCCACTCGGCCACCGGCTGCCCCGCGCATTCCAGCTACTGGCCGGCCAAGCTGCTTTGGCTGGAGCGCAAGAGGCCTGCGGAATTCGCGGCCACGCGCCGGTTCTTGAGCTTTCCCGAATATCTGTTCGAAAAGCTCTTCGGCGAGGCGCGAGTCTCGACTTCCATGGCTTCCGCCAGCGGCCTCTGGAACCAGGCTGACGGCAACTACGACTCCGCCACGCTAGAGGCTCTCCCCATCCGGCGCGAGCAACTCGCAGACCCCGCTTCAATGGACCAGCCGCTCCGCAACCTGCGCGGCGAATATCGCAAGATGTGGCCGGCCTACGCGGGTTGTCCCTGGTTCCCCGCCATCGGTGACGGAGCCGCCAATCACATCGGCAGCGGATGCCTCGCGCCCGGACAGTTTTCGCTGATGGTCGGCACCACGGGGGCGATGCGCGCGTTCGTCTCCCCTGCAGCCATTCTCCGCGGCGGCCTGTGGTGTTACCGGCTCGACTCCAATCGCGCGCTAATGGGTGCTGCACTTTCCAATGGCGGCGATGTCTACGCCTGGTTGAAGCAAACTCTCGCCATGCCGAGGGGGATTGAGGCTCGTTTGGACGCGAGCGAGCCCGGCAGCCACGGCCTGACGTTCCTCCCGTTCCTAGCCGGGGAACGCTCGCCCTACTGGCGCGCCGACCTGCGTGGCGCGATTACCGGGTTGTCGCTCGCCACTGAGCCGTTCCACATCCTGCACGCGGCGCTGGAATCGATTTCGCTGCGCTTCCGCGAGATTTATTGTGCGCTGTCATCCGCCGCGGGAGTTCCTTCGGAAGTCATCGCCTCCGGCGGCGCTTTACTGAATTCGCCTGCGTGGACCCAGATTATGGCGGATTCGCTCGGCCGGCCCGTGGTGGCTTCTACCGAACGGGAAGCGTCTTGCCGCGGCGCGGCGCTGTATGCTCTGGAACGCATCGGCGCCATTCCTTCGCTCGATTCGCTGTCTGCTTCGCCGGGCGCGACATTCTCTCCGCACCCGCAATTTGAAGCGGCTTACGCCCGCTTGCTACAAGAACAGCGGTCGCTTTATTCCAAACTTTTCGAAACCAATTCATGACTGAGATGGAACACGCTGATATCGAACGGCGCGCGGCGCGCGTTCGCCTGCTGCTGATGGATGTGGACGGCGTTCTGACCGACGGCCGCCTGATCAACGTCCCCGGCCCGGATGGGAAAATGGTCGAAACCAAGGCCTTCGATTCCCAGGACGGAATCTCCTTGCAATGGCTGGGATGGCACGGCATCCACACCGGAGTCATCAGCGGGCGCGTCTCGCCTGCAACCGAGGAACGCGCGCGCCAGGTCAAGATGCGCTACATCTACCAGGGGCACATCGAAAAGATTCCGATTTTAGAGGAAATTCAACAGGCGAGCGGTATTTCGCCCGGCGAAATGGCCTACGCCGGCGACGATCTTACCGACGTTGTGGTGATGCGGCGCGTCGGGCTCGCCATCGCCACCGCCAACGCCCGCCCGGAGGTGAAGCGCGCCGCGCACTACGTGACCTCCGCTTCCGGCGGTCGCGGGGCGATTCGTGAAGTGGCGGAATTATTGTTGCGCGCGCAAGGCCGTTGGCCCGATATCCTGAAAAAATACGAGGTGGAGTAACGAGTGTCCAATAAAATCGGCATCGAAGTTACCGCAGCGACCGGACCCGGCATCCTGCACCAGCTCACCGGCGTCATCGCCGCGCATCAGGGCGACATCACCAGCGTGGAAATCGTCAATCCGCGCCACACCTACTTCGAGATCGAATTCCCGGGCGAGCCGTCCGGGCTCTTGGCTGCCCTGCGCGAACTCGCCATCGTCCAGCAGGTTTCGCAGGTCGAGACCATGGAGAAGATCTACGGTAAGCGCATCATCATTATGGGCGGCGGAGCGCAGGTGGGCCAGGTGGCCATCGGCGCGATTACCGAGGCCGACCGCCACAACATCCGCGGCGAGCACATCTCCGTCGACACGATTCCTCTGGTCGGTGAAAAGCCGTTGGCCGACGCCGTCCGCGCCTCCGCACGCCTGCCCCGCGTTCGAGCCCTGGTGCTGGCAGGGTCGCTCATGGGCGGTGAGATCGAGCAGGCCGTTCGCGAGGTCCGCGCCCAAGGCCTGCTGGTGGTCAGCCTGAACATGGCCGGCAGCGTCCCGGAGGCTTCGGACTTGGTTGTGACAGACCCAGTGCAAGCCGGAGTGATGACCGTCATGGCCGTCGCCGACACGGCGAAATTCTCGGTGGAGCGCCTGACGCGGAGAGTGTTTTAGGGGCCCACGCCGCCAGCGGGCACCACCTCAGCGCGACGCCAAGCTGAGCCTCGTTTGCTCCGCGTTCCAGTGCTGCCACATGTCATGCTCACGACGAAAAGCATCCTCGTCGACCACGCGGAGCCCGGGGACCCAACCCCCGCGTCCGGCGTCGGCGCAAGGATCATCCGGTAAGCGTGTTTTGCCAGTGCGTCTCTCGGCATCTGGGCTTCAAGCGGTGGGAACACATCGAGCATGCCCCATGTTGGCAGATCTTTGGTCGGTGTCAGTCAGTTGGCTGATGGCGTCTGCTCGGCATCATCCACCACCAGCACATCGGCGGTGCCCTTTCGCCGTTCAATATGCAGGCCAAGCTTGTCCATTGCATCGAACATCGAAGGTCCCTCTTGGCCTTCCATGCGTTGCTGCTGGGTGATCCATTGGAGCGTGAAATCGTAGCTGCCGGTAAGGCCGGTTGTGTCAATCACGGGGCCTTCGGGAAAGTACGCCGACGACAAGGTCTGGAGCTGCTGCGCCAATTGAGCGGTAGTCATGTTCTCGCAAACCGCCGTGGTGACGCCATTCTCGCCGAACATGCTGCGCCTGCACCCCGACTGGCTCCCGCTGCCCGCCGGCACCGGGTGAATCGTAAGCCCGCCCTTGCCCATCTCAAGCGCGTAAATGGAAATTTGTCTTGGTTCCCGGTGTACGCGAAGCTTGAACCGGTTTGCCAACAAGTTCTGCAACATGGCCGGAACATCCTCCTGCTTTGCTTCGGATGGAACCTTGGCGACGATGTCAAAACGCGGCACGTCGGCGACGCCACCCCGCGGGTTCATCAGCCATTGCGGCCCGTCCATTTGGCGCCCGCCGATTCCATAGGCGATCATGATGATCTCTTTTAGCTGCCGGTTGGCGATCCCCAAGGTCGTGCCCGGCGCCACGTTGAGCGTGGGCACAAAGCTGTCGAGAATCGTATCGGGCGAGGAGCGGCGCACGGTTGCGACTTCAAACTCGGGCCGCTTGGCGTCCTGCGCTTGAGCTGCCAGCGCAGCCAAAACCAGCGCCCAGATTGTGACAGATGATTTTGTGGCAAATGATTTCACACACACCTCCTGGCATTTTCATGCCCAGCCTCTGGGCGCACCAGTATCCGTCAAATTTGGTTGGAGACAGCGCATCCTCCGCTTGCGCCCGTCATTTGAGTATGACAGAAACCTGCACTCTAGTCCGGTCCAAACGTGATACGGTGTCCTTCAAAAGGAGTCCCGATGACGGCAAAATATTTGAGCATGGCGTTGCCTATGGTCCTCGCTCTTTCCTGCTTGCCAGCCGCGGCGCAGAAAGTAGTCAACCGGAGATTAAGGGATCGCGCACAGATCGAAACGCTGATGTGGCAGTACGTGCGCGCCCTGGACACCGAGAACGCCGATGCCTACGCGGCGCTGTACACTCCGGATGGGCAGTTCGGCAGCGGGTCGAGCGCGGTCAAGGGACGGGACGCGCTAAAGAAGATGATCAACGATCTCCGCCAGCGTGGCGCGGAGACAGAAGCAAATAGCGGCCAGAAAAGGCCGCCCATGTATCACGTGCTCACCAACACGTATGTGGAATTCATCACCGGAATCATGCGCGCATGCAAGCGTACTGGATGACCGTGTTCGGCGCGGGCGCTCAGAATGCTCCGCCTCGCATCGCGGCCGCCGGGCGGGAAGTGGATGAGCTGGTGCGCGTGGACGGCCACTGGCTGATCAAATTGCGCGACGTCTCGCCCAAGGATTGAGCTTGCGCAGGCAACGAATTACTCGACTATGCCGCCGTGGCTAACGGGTCTTCCCTCCGCCAGGACTCGCCACCCGATCCAGCCAGCGCGCAATCACTCCGGCGACCTCCACGCTATTCTTCTCGAGCATCATCATGTGCCCGTTGCCATGGATGCCCACGTCCCCGAGCTTGGTCCAATTCGCATGCACGCCTGCCTGCTCGAGATATTTCACAGTGCAGTAATCGTAGGTCGCATGATAGGAGGCTTCGGAGGTCAGAATCAGAATTGGGACCTTGGCGAGATTCGGAAGCTGCCGCGCCGGCGATTTCTGCAGCCAGCAGCGGTCCAGGTCCGGCGCGTCGGCCTTCGACTGTTGCTCGATCGCCAGATCTGACGGCTTTTCGATGGCCGGCAAGTAGACCAACGGAACCGCCGTGACGCCGTAGGGCCGGCTCAGCCCTTCCCGATAACGCGACCAATTCGGCGATTCCACGGTGGTGCTCGCGCCGGTTTCGAGGTCGTAGAAGGGAGGGCCGCTCGGCTCGACGGCGATGACGGCTTTCACCCACTCAGGCCGAGCGTCCGCCACCGGCCAACCATACGCGCCGGATTGCGAATGCGTCATCAAAATGGCCGGCCCGGTTTTTTCGAGCAGGGCGATAAGCGCATCCCGATTGAGCTCCTGCGTCAACAAGGCGTTCTGAATGTAGGGGACCTGAGACGCATAGAATTGATCGAACACGGTGTCGCCGGGCTGGCCTTTGCCGGGCCATTGGGTGTGTAGATGCGCCTGCGGCCAGAGATTGTAGCGCTCCGGCGCGATAAAGAAGCGCAGCGCATTGTCGAGACTGAACTGCGTGGTGGGGCCGTAAAGATCGGCCTGATACGGCGCTCGCCCGCGGCCGGGCTGATCGACCACGTAAACCGCATAGCCGCGGCGAAGGAAGAATTGCGCCCAGCCTTCGCGGCCGTCCGGAGTTCCGGTGAAATTGGTGCCCGTCTGCCCCGCGCCATGGACCATGACGATGGGCCAGGGATGGGTTTGCTTGACGGGTATTTGAAACTCGGCATAGATCTGGCCGCTCATCACCTGTTTGCCGCTTACGGTCGAGTATTTCCCCCCGGCGAACACATAGCCCTCACGGGCGATCGGCAATGGGGGCTGAGCCGCCAACTGTGACAAAGCAAAGAGAAAGGCTGCAAATGGACGCCAATGCAAAGGCATGAATGTAGTGTAACTTCAGCGGGAGCCGGGCGAGTCTAAGTAAGCGGAGGTCAAATGGCTTCCCGAATTCTGTTGCTGCTGACTCTGCCAGGCACGTTGTTCGCGCAAATGAAAATCCTGGTCCACCTCCCGCCCGGGACCAACACGGCGTTCGACAAGTACGTTGGCAAGGCCGAATCCCAGATGGGCAAGCCCCTGACTGCGGCCAAACCGGGTGGCGAAGTGGATCTCGCAGCGGTCGGCGGCAGCCCCATCAGCGTCGATGGCGGCATGATCCATGACTGGGCCGGAGGCGTGTTGGTCAAGGGTGCGACCGTCGAAAAAGCGCTCGCGATGTTCCACAATTACGCGGATTACAAGGGCATTTTTGCTCCCGACGTGCTCGATTCGAAAGTATTGGCGCACAACGGAAACCGCTGGACCACGTCGCTTCGCATCAGTCGCAAAAACGTGTTTACGGTGACCTTCGACACCCAGTACGCGGTTGACTACCGTCCGCTCGACGGAGGCCGCTGGGAGATCGACGCGCGGTCTACGAAAATCAGCGAACTCGACGACGACAACAAGCCTCTTGCCGATGGCGCCTCGCAAGGCTTCCTATGGCGGCTGAATTCCTATTGGCTGATCGAGCCAAGGCCGGGGGGAGTGTATCTGGAGTGCCGGGCGATTTCTCTTTCACGCGAGATCCCCACCGGCCTCGGCTGGATCGTCAAGCCGATGATCGCGAACGTGCCGCGCGATTCGCTGCGCGCTACTGTGGAAGAAGCCCGCAACGGGCTAAGATAGAGACGCCGGCGACGGATTAAGATAAAGACACCCGCAGCGGGCGCGCATGCGGCTCGCCATTGTTTCCGACATTCACGGCAATCTGCACGCCCTCGAGGCCGTGCTGGCGGACCTGCGGGACGCCTCGCCGGACCTGATTCTTCACGGCGGGGACCTGCCGCATGGAGGGGCGCACCCGGCGGAGGTGGTCGACCGAATCCGCGACTTGGGTTGGCCTGGAGTCCTCGGCAACACGGACGAGCAGCTCACTGAACCACGTGCTCTCGCGGAGTTCCTCCGCGAAACACCGGGGCTGGCGCCCATGTCGCAAGCAATGGTTGAAATGGCGCAGTGGACTGCGGAACAGATCGGAACGGAGCGGATCAATTGGCTGGGCGGGTTGCCGCGGATGCAGATTGTGGAGGGAATCGCGCTGGTGCACGCCCGGCCGGAGGATACGTGGCGGTCGCCGGGCGCCGAGGCGAGCGATGAGGAACTCGAATCCGCGTACGGAGGGCTCGAACGGGCAATTGCGGTGTACGGTCATATTCACGTGCCTTATGTGCGCCGGGTTGGCGGAAAAGTCGTCGCCAACAGCGGAAGCGTAAGCCTGTCTCTCGACGGCGACTGCCGCGCGGCTTATCTATTGGTGGACGATGGTGCGCCGGCAATCCGGCGGACCGAGTACGATGTCGAGCGCGAGGTACGAGAGGTTGCCGGGTGCGGCATGCCGCATTCGGACTGGATCACACGGATGCTCAAAACCGCGCGACCCTAAACGGCTTCGCGCAGATCGAAAACCGCCGGTCGCCCTCGCCAAAGAGTTCATGCGCAACTTGAGATACAGCGCCGAAGCCGCAAGTTAACTCAAGTACCTGCAATACCTATAGCGCGAAATCCCAGCCAGTGGATCATGTGTCCGTCAGGGTTTAATGGTCTCGAGTTTATACAGCGCCCGCGTGTGCTCGATCACGGCATAGGTAAGGGTCGCGGCGAGGCCCAGCGTTCCAACTGAGAATCCGACATCGAACAGCAGGAAGCGATGGCCGGCGATCAGTGCGTAAGGCTGCCAGAGTGCGACCGCGGTACCAACAGCCAGCAGCACCCGCAGCTCCGTCGGGCCGAAGCTCCAGAAGGAGAGATGAAAGGTGCCGATCGTGTATGTGGCCAGGTAGATTTCAATGGACAGCAGGAGGTAAAGAATCAGAAAAGCGTAAGCTACGGCGGGTGTCATATATCCGGAAAAAGCCAAGCCGGAGATAAGGAAAAAGCTGCCAAGCGCATCCAATACATGATCCACGTAGAAGCCGTAGCGCGGCCTCTGGCGATTGCGGACTCGAGCCAGAGTGCCGTCAAGCGAATCGCCGAACCAGTTGAGGATCAGGAAGAGGATCGCGGCGGCCAGCGCGGCGCGATGCGCTCTTGCGTGCCAGTACAGCACACCGGCAATGGCCACCGAAATCGACCCAAGCGCGGTCAGATGGTCGGAATTGACCCACGCAGGGAGCCGGTGCGCCATCCAGATGAGGCATCGTTTTTCGAGCGCAGCGAGGAAGCTGGAATTCGAGCGGTTCGCCTGTTGAAAATGTCCTACCGAAGAGAAATTTTTGATGGCCGTCATCGTCTGCTAAGACGTGTGGCGAGGAATTAAAATTACATAACCATTTAAAAACCACTTGAATTTTTGTTGGCTAACGACGGGCGCGCAGCCGCGTCTTACTTACAATCGGGCCGCGCGGGAACGGCGGCGGTCGGGCCGAACGGCTTGAGGTATCATGGATCGGACGCGAGCCCCGCGCCCGCAACCGCATGCCGATCGCCACCATAAATCCCGCCACCGGAGACATCCTCCGCACCTTTCCCGCCCTTACGGACGCGCAGATTGAAGAGAAGCTCGCGCTGGCTGCCAAGGAGTATCTCTGCTTCCGCAAACTCTCCTTCGCCCAGCGCGCGGCCATGATGAGTAAGGCCGGCCAGCTTCTGGAATCCGAAAAGCAGGAGCTTGGCAAACTGATGACCACGGAGATGGGCAAGACGCTCGCCTCCGCCGTCGCCGAAGCCGAAAAATGCGCGTGGGTCTGCCGCTACTACGCCGAAAACGCGGAGCGATTCCTCGCGCCGGAGGAAGTGAAGCTCGGCCCGGCCAAGACGCGCGTCATCTATCAGCCCATTGGGCCGATTCTCGCGGTGATGCCCTGGAATTTTCCGTTCTGGCAGGTGTTTCGTTTCATCGCGCCGAATCTGATGGCGGGCAACGTGGGTTTGCTCAAGCATGCGTCAAACGTGCCGCAGTGCGCGCTGCGGATCGAGCAACTAATGCACGAGGCCGGATTCCCGCAAGGCGTGTTTCAGACTCTGCTGGTCGGCTCGGACAAGGTTGACGGCATCGTTAATGACGTTCGTATCGCCGGAGTCACTCTGACCGGAAGTGAGGGCGCGGGTATCCAGGTCGGCATCTCGGCGGCGAAGCGCATCAAGAAGGTAGTAATGGAGTTGGGCGGGAGCGATCCCTTCATCATCATGCCCAGCGCGGATCTGGACAAAGCGGTCAGCACGGCGGTGACCGCCCGCACCATCAACAATGGTCAATCCTGCATTGCGGCCAAGCGATTCATCGCCGCCGAGCCCATTGCAGAGCAATTCCAAAAGAGCTTCGTGGAGAAGATGCAGGCTCTGCGCGTCGGCGATCCCATGGACCCTGCGACCGAACTCGGGCCGCTCTCGAGCGCAAGCGCGGTTGCCGATCTCGAAGCACAGGTGGATGCCGCGGTGAAGGCTGGCGCGAGAGTGCTCACTGGCGGCTATAAGCTCGATCGGCCGGGGTGCTTTTACGCCCCCACAGTATTGACCGATATTTCCAAGAATTCGCCTGTCTATGGAGAAGAATTATTCGGCCCCGTGGCGTGCGTATACAAAGTCCGGGATGCCGGCGAAGCGATCGAGGTCGCCAATGACAGCAAGCTGGGTCTGGGGGCCAGCGCATGGACCAATGATCCTGCGGAACGCGAACGCTTTGTGAACGAAATCGAATCGGGGATGGTGTTCATTAATAAGATGGTGGCCTCCGACCCGCGCTTGCCTTTCGGAGGAGTGAAACGATCCGGGCATGGACGCGAGCTGGGTGTACTCGGCATTCGCGAGCTGGTGAACGCGAAGACGATTTGGATCGAGGACTAGATGGCGAATCCTTCTCAAGTCAAGCTTGGATACGTTGGATTGGGTGTGATGGGCGGGCAGATGGTGGACCGTCTGCTCGAAAAGGGCCACACGGTCACTGGGTGGAACCGGACCAAGTCGAAGGCGCAGTGGCTGATCGACAAGGGGATGAAGTGGGCCGATTCGCCGAAAGCCGTGGCCGAGGCTTGCGACATCGTTCTTTCGATGGTCACCGATTCCGAAGCGCTGAAAAAGATCGCGAGCGGCGATAGCGGCATCCTTTCCGGTCTCAGCAAAGGGAAAATTTGGGTGGAGATGAGCACGGTGAGCCCAGCCGTGAGCAAAGCGGTGGCCGAGCAGGCGCGCAGCGCGGGCGCGGACATGGTGGACGCTCCGGTCTCGGGCAGCGTGATCACCTTGCAGCAGGGCAAGCTCTCCATCATGGTCGGCGGGCACGCCAAAACGTTTGAGCGTGTAAAGGCGATGTTGCTGGACATCGGGCCCAAAGTCACGCACGTGGGTGAGAACGGACTGGCGCTGGTGATGAAGATCGCGGCCAATCTCAGCTTGGCAACGCAGATTCTGGCGTTCTCCGAAGGCGTTCTGCTGGCCGAAAAAAGCGGCATCCCGCGCGAAGTCGCAGTGGATGTGTTGACGCACAGCGCCGTGGCTTCGCCGATGATTCAGTATCGCGGGCCGTTCGTACTCAAGATGCCGGACGAAGCGTGGTTCAATGTGAACATGATGCAGAAGGATCTGCTGCTGGCCGGCGAACTGAGCCGGCAGTTGAACGTGCCTCTGCCCACCGCCTCCCTTTCCAACGAATATCTGACGGCGGCTCGCGCGATGGGGCTGGCGGACCAGGATTTCGCGATCATCTTTGAAGTATTAGCGAGGATGTCAGGAGTTTCGAAATGACCACCGCTCCCGTCCAGCCCGGCGTTTCCGAAGATCAGGCTCGGGCGCTGCGCTTGTATCGCAAGATGCTGGCCATCCGCCTGTTCGAGGAGCGTGTCAACGATCTTTACACACGCGCCCTGATGCCAGGCCTCGCCCACCTTTATATAGGTGAGGAAGCCGTCGCCGTGGGCGTATGCGAGGCTCTCCATCGCGACGACTACATCACCAGTACGCATCGCGGCCATGGGCATTGCCTGGCGAAGGGTGCCGCGCTGGACCGGATGTTCGCGGAGCTGCTCGGCAAGGAAGCCGGCTATTGCAAGGGCAAGGGTGGTTCAATGCACATCGCCGATCCGGACACCGGCAATCTGGGAGCGAACGCGATTGTCGCGGGCAGCGCGGGCATCGCCACCGGCGCGGCGTTTTCGGCAAAGCGCCTGGGAAATGGGCGCGTGGCCGCGTGCTTCTTCGGCGAAGGCGCGCTCGGACAGGGAGTGGTTTACGAAGTGATGAACATGGCCGCGGTGTGGAAGCTGCCTGTGATCTACGTGTGCGAAAACAACCTGTACAACGAGTACACGCACATGTCCGAGACTACGGCGGGCGATCCGATGGTGCGCGCCGCGGGGTTCGGAGTGCATGCGGAAAGCGTCGACGGGCAGGACGCTCGCGCGGTGTATTCGGTGACGGCGAAGCTGGTCGAGCACGCGCGGCGCGGCGAGGGGCCGGTATTTCTCTGGGCAAATACGTATCGTTTCGCCGGCCATCATGTCGGCGACATCAGCCGCGAGTATTATCGCGCCAAGCAGGAAGAGACACTGTGGAAGACGGAGCGCGACCCGCTGAAGATCATGACCGCCTGGCTGACCGCGAATCGCGTTGCCGACGCGACTTGGCTGGATCGAGCGCATAGCGAGATCCAGGCGGAAATAGAAAATGCCGTGCAGTTCGCGCTAGCGGCTCCCTATCCGGCGCCGGAAAAGGTAGTCGAGGACGTGTATGCCTGAAGTGGCGGTTGCTGTACGAGAACTGACTCTCGGCGAGGCGGTGAAGGAGGCCCTGGCCGAAGAGATGCGCCGCGATCCTCGCGTCTTCATCATTGGCGAGGACGTGGCCGAGGCTGGGACCACATTCAAAGTCCTCACCGGTTTAGTTCAGGAGTTCGGACCGGAGCGGGTGCTGGATACACCCATCTCCGAGCCTGGCTTCACGGGCATCGGCGTGGGCGCGGCGATGACTGGATTGCGGCCGGTGGTCGACATTATGTTCGGCGACTTCGCCGGCCTGATTATGGACCAAATGGCCAATCAGGCCGCGAAGGTTCACTATATGTCCGGAGGCCGCTGGAAGGTGCCGATGGTCCTGCGCACCACTTTGGGCGCGACTCGCCGCAGCGCCGCGCAGCATTCGCAATCCCTGCACGCGTGGTTCTGCCACATTCCGGGATTGAAAGTGGTGCTGCCTTCCACCCCGTATGACGCGAAAGGGTTGCTAAAATCCGCCATTCGCGACGACAATCCTGTGGTGTTCTACGAAGACAAGATGATGTACAAGCTCAAGGGCCCGGTTCCGGAGGAGGAATACACGATTCCCTTGGGCATCGCCGAAGTGAAGCGCATGGGCGAAGACTTGACCATCGTCGCAACCAGCAGCATGGTGCAGGTGGCCCTCGGAGCCGCGAAGCTGCTGGAAGAGTACGACGTGAGCGCCGAAGTGGTCGATCCGCGAACCTTGTGGCCGCTGGATGAGGAAACTCTGATCGAATCCGCTCGCAAAACCTCCCGCGTGATGGTAATCGATGAAGGCTACGAACGCTACGGCGCAGGCGCGGAATTAACGACCGTCATCCAAGCCGGCGCCTTCTACGACCTGGAGGCTCCGGTGAAACGCATCGGTGCGATGCATGTGCCGATTCCATTCTCACCACCGCTGGAAGACGCGACCGTGCCGACCGAAGCTTCCGTCTTTCAGGCTGCCATGGCCCTGTGCGGCCGCAAACTCTGACGTGGATTCATTTTGGAAAGCGGCCATCCGGCACCAACTAGGAGCTGCGCTGGACACGGTGGAAAACGCGGTTCGAGCCTGCCCCAGCGAACTTTGGGGCGATCCGTCGGCAAAACCGGCCTGGAAGGAAAGGGATGTTGCGGGTTTCTGGTACGTCGTCTACCACACGCTCTTCTTTCTGGATTTCTACATGTCCGATTCGCCCGCAACTTTCGAGCCGCCGGCACCCTTCACCAAGGATGAGTTGGACCCAGCCGGCCTTCTGCCTCCTCGGCTGTACACGAAAGACGAATTGCTGATCTACCTTGATCATTGCCGCAAGAAGTTCCACAGGGCGATCGCAGCATTGACGGAGGAACATGCTCGCGGGTGCTCCGAATTTAAAAACACCGGGCTCCGGCGCGGGGAGTTGCTCCTGTACCTCACGCGTCACGTGCAGCACCACGCTGGTCAGTTGAATTTACTGTTGCGGCAGCACACCGGCTCGGCGCCGCGATGGGTAAAGTCGGCCACAGTGCGGATGTAGAATCAAGAAACTGGAGATTTTGTATGGCTCTGAAAACCTACGGAACGATGGCGGTGGATTGGGAGCAGCGGGTCGATATGGAGCGGCTCCGCCGCCAGAGGCTCGACCGGATTAAAACGTTGCTGGCGAGATCGGAGCTCGGATCGCTGCTGTGCTTCGACATGAACAACGTGCGGTATATCACGGCGACGCACATCGGCATGTGGGCGCAGGACAAAGTCAGCCGCTTTACGCTGTTGCCGCAAAGCGGCCGCGCCGACTCGGAAATGGACGAGCCGATCATGTGGGATTTCGGTTCGGCGGCCAAGCATCACCAGCTCTATTGCCCGTGGATGGGCGAGCGTTCGCGCGCCGGCATATCGTTGCTGCGCGGAGCAATGTCGCCGGAGATGGGCCGCGCCGAGGATGTGGCCCGCAAGATCAAGGTCGAGCTGGAAATGCGCGGCCTGCATAAGGAGCCGGTCGGCATCGATGTGATCGAGCCCCCGGTTCTGTTCGCGCTTCAACGCGAAGGACTCACGATTGTCGACGGGCAGCAATTGATGTCCGACGCCCGCGCCATCAAGACCGAAGACGAGATTACTCTGCTCAATACTTCGTCGATGATGGTCGACGCCGCCTACGATGAGCTGTATCGCGCCATGAAACCGGGCATGAGCGAGAACCAGTGCGTGGGCCTCGCGAGCAAGGTTTTGTACGACCTCGGCTCCGAATACGTGGAAGGCGTGAATGCCATCTCGGGCGAGCGCTGCAATCCGCATCCGCACGTGTTCTCAGACCGCGTGCTGCGGCCCGGCGATCCGGCGTATTTCGACATTTTGCATTCTTACATGGGCTACCGCACGTGCTACTACCGGACATTTTCGGTGGGCTTTGCATCGCACGCGCTGGTGGATGCTTACAAACGCTGCCGTGAGTATCTGGACGCGGCGATCTCGCTCGTGCGCCCTGGACGCACCACCGGCGAGATTGCTTCGGTCTGGCCCAAGGCGCAAGAGTTCGGATTCCCCAACGAAGAAGCCTGTTTCGGATTGCAGTATGGCCACGGTATCGGCTTGGCGATTTGGGAGAAGCCGGTTATCAGCCGGCTGGTCTCGATTGAACATTCGTACGAAATCAAGCCGGGCATGGTTTTCGCGCTGGAAACCTTCTGGCCCTCGAGCGATGGCTGGAGCGCAGCGCGCATCGAAGAAGAGATCGTGGTGACCGAAACCGGTCATGAAATCATCACCCGTTTCCCTGCGGAGCAATTGCTGGTCGCCGGGCAGCGCTATTACACCGTCGGCGGGCCTCTTCCGGCGACGCGCGAAACCGAGCCTGCGCTTAGCCCGCGCGTGATCGAGATGGTCGAAGCCAGCGCGGCGATTGAAACAGGAAGGCCGGAGCGCGTGAGAATCGAGACCGTGGTGGCGGTGGAGTAATGGCCGTCAGCGTGGTGATGCCGGCACTGGAGCTGGCGCAGGAAGCGGGCAAGCTGCTCGCCTGGCTGAAGCAGGAAGGCGACGCGGTGGCCAAGGGCGAGATGATCGCCGAGATCGAAACCGATAAAGCGGTGTTTGAGCTGGAATCGCCGGCGGACGGAGTGTTGGCGGGAGTGAAATCGAGCGCCGGTGACATGGTGCCGGTGGGCCGGACCATCGCCTGGATTGTTGCGCGAGGGGAGCAGCCTCCAGCCGAAGATGCGGCCGACGCGGCAACACTGGCGATGCAACAGCAGGCAAGGTCTACCGTCGCGGCGGCTGCTGCTCTTGCCATAGCGCCCGCTCCAACCAAGAGCGGCGGACCCGCCGGAAGGGCCTCGCCGAAGGCGAGGCGCATCGCCGAAGAGTACGGCGTCGATATTTCGCAGATTCGCGGCACCGGACCCGATGGGTCGATCACCAGCGAAGACGTGCTGGCCGCTGCGGCCGCGAAGAGTGCGGCTCAGCCTGCGGCCGCTCCAGCTTCCGCGATGAGCGCCGTGGCTCGTTTGATGGCCGATCGAACCACGCAGAGCTGGACACAGACCCCGCATTTCTTTCTCGTGCGCGAAGTCGACGCCAACGGTCTGCTGAAAGCCCGCAAGAACGCCGGGGAAGGATTCACCATTACCGATTTGCTGATCTCGCTGACTGCGCGCACGCTTGCCAAGCATCCGAAGTTGAACGCGACTTGGACCGGCCAAGGCATCCGGCTGAATCCGGAAATCAACATTTCTTTGGCCATTGCCGTCGAAGACGGCGTAGTAGGAGCCGTGATTCCGAGGGCGGACTCGGCAAGCCTCGCCGGGATCGCCGCCCAGCGCAAGCAGCTTGCCGAGCGCGCCCGCGCTGGCCGGCTGCGGCCTCCCGACGTCGCCGGCGGAACGTTTACCATCAGTAATCTCGGCATGTTCAACGTTGACGCGTTCAACGCGATCATCACTCCGCCGCAGGCCGCGATCCTCGCAGTCGGGCGCATCGCGGACCGGGTCGTTCCGGTGAACGGAGCGCCGGGCATTCGTCCGATGATGACATTCACGCTTTCAAGCGACCATCGCGTCGTGGATGGCGCGCAAGCCGCGCGCTTCCTGGACGACTTGGCCGCCGCGTTATACCAACCGCAATTATGAGCTTTCGAAACCTTGAAGAGATCCTGCAAGCCGCCGCGAGCCCCATCGAGTTGTTGCGTAATTCACAGATCGGACCGTATGCGTTCCCGGTCGTCCGCCACGAATTCACCAATTGGCGCGATGAGCAACGGGCTTGGCGCGAAACCTGTGCGTTGTTTGACCAATCGCATCACATGACGGACTTATACGTGGAGGGTCCGGATGCGCTGAAGCTGCTGTCGGATCTCGCCGTCAATTCGTTCAAGAATTTCAAAGTCAATCAGGCCAAGCAATTCATCGCCTGCAATCACGATGGCTACGTCATCGGCGACGCGATTTTATTCTATTTGGAAGAAAACACATTCAATCTCGTTGGCCGCCCACCCGCGGAGAACTGGGTACAGTTTCATGTCGAAGCCGGCAAGTACAAGGTGAAGGCGGTTCGCGATGAACGTTCCGCCGCGAATCAAGGCCGCCGGCTGACCTATCGCTACCAAGTCCAAGGTCCCAATGCGTTGCGCGTGATGGAGAAAGCAACCGGCAAACCCACTCCGGATATCCGCTTTTTCAACATGGATACAATGATCGTCGCTGGCCGCGCGGTGCGCGCGCTCCGTCACGGAATGGTGGGCCAGCCAGGTTGGGAGTTATTCGGGCCGTGGGAAGATGGCGACGCGGTGCGCGACGCCATTGTCGCGGCCGGTCAAGAGTTCGGATTACGGCAAGTGGGCGCCCGCACCTACCCGACTACTTGTCTCGAATCGGGCTGGATCCCTTCGCCGGTGCCCGCCATCTACACCGGCAGCGCGATGAAGCCGTATCGCGAATGGCTGAAGCCGTCCAGTTACGAAGCGACGGCATCGCTCGGCGGAAGTTTTTATTCCTACAATATTGCCGATTATTATTTGACGCCGTATGACCTCGGCTACGGTCCGTTTGTGAAATTCGATCACGATTTTATCGGCCGGGCCGCGATGGAGAAGATGGCCGCGAACCAGAGACGCAAAAAAGTCACGCTGGTTTGGAATGGCGATGACGTCGAGCGCGTGTGGGGTTCGCTGGTGCATGGCCATGGCGACCCGGCGAAATTTCTCGACGTCCCGCTGGCAAATTACGCCTCGCTGCCCTACGACAAGGTGCTGAAGAACGGGAGGACGGTCGGCTTGTCGACATACACCGGCTACACGTACAATGAGCGCGCGATGATTTCCCTCGGCGTGATCGATATCGAGCACAGTGAGCCGGGGACGCAGGTAACTCTGATTTGGGGCGAGGAGGGCCGCGGCTCAACCAAGCCGACTGTGGAGCGCCACTCGCAATCTGAGATTCGGGCGACGGTCGCCGCAGCGCCTTACGCGGAAGTGGCGCGCGTGGCGTACAGGCCGCATTAAGGAGGGAAAGGATGGCATACATCTTTCACGAAGACGATTTGCCGAAACTGGTGTCGGTTGTGCCGGGCCGCGAGCGGACGTTTTTCGTCAACAAGGAACTGACGGAGATCGACGACATGCTCGCCGGAGTGATGCATTACGCGAAAGGTGGCTCATCGCCGTATCACTATCACGTCAATTGCGAGCATTTCTACTTCATCATCGAGGGCAAAGCGATTGTGGATACGCCAGAGGGATCGCGCGACGTCGGTCCCGGAGACTTGGTGTTCATTCCGGCCGAGGCCAAGCACCGGCTGCGTGCGCCGGAAACTCCGCTGTTTTATTTCGAATTTCAGGCGCCGAACCGCTTCAAGACCACGATTCTCGACGGCACTCCGGACGATCTCCGTTGGAATCGCGTGGATGGGCGCGTGTGGGTACAGACATAAACCATGACCACGACTTTTATCGATACAAACAAACTGCCGCGAATTGATTCGCCCAACGGAGAGTTCACCGAGATCCTTAACGGCCCGCTGGTGGGCGCGAAGAATGTGCTGGGCACGCTGCGGTGGCTTGAGCCGGGCGAGTTCTTTCAAGCGGAGAGGAACGGCAAGCACCAGCTCCTATATCTAATGGCGGGTTCGGGGGTGATTTCGCTCGAAGGCAAGGATTACGAGGTTCGCAAAGGCTCCGGCGTGTATCTGGGCCCGGAAGACAGCGCGTTGATCCGGTCGAGCGCGGGATCGCTCAAGCTATTTCATTTGGAAGTTCCGAGGATTCCGCAGTAGGGGTGCTTAGTGCGCCATGCGTTCTTCAATGCGCGTGACGCGGTTGTCCAGCTCGACCAGCTTGCTGACGATGACTTTGATATCGGCACGGATGTCTTGCATCTCCGCGCGAATTTCCTGCATCTCGGCCCTGAAGTCTCTCATGTCAGCGCGTATTTCGCGCATGTCTGCCCGAACTTCACGGATGTCTTCCCGGATCGCGCTAATCTGTACCAAACTGAGGGTCATGCTCGCGAGCACCGCGATCGTGGGCACGCCGACCGCAAGATAGAGTTGGAAATCGTTCACAACCACGCTACCTTCATTGTTGCACGCATCACGAGAAATGTGCCTTGAAGTGCGCGTTTCTCTCCGGAAAAGAGATGGTTGACTGGATTCAAGCTCGCAGCAGGCCCAGCGGATCGCCCGGCGTGAATCCCGGGAACACGCGGCTCACGTCCTGGTGGCCCAGGTGCCCGCGCACCAGTTCGCTCAACACAGTGCGATAGTCGGTAGTGACGGCGAGGTCGCGGCCTTCGAAGAGCTGCTCCCTTTCGAGGCCGGGCCATTTGCCGTACACTTTGCCGCCTTTGACCGGACCGCCCAGCACCATCATCAGGCTGCCGTGGCCGTGATCGGTGCCGGCGTCGCCGTTTTCCGCGGCAGTTCGGCCGAATTCGGACATGGTCACCAGGACGATGTCCTCCATACGGTCGCCCATTTCCTGAGAGAATCCCGCAAGTGCGCCGGAGAACTGGTTCAGCAGAGTGGAGAGCTGCTGATTCTCGTTGCCATGATGATCCCAGCCGCCGATTTCAGCGAACGCTGCTTCGACTCCGGCATCGCCCTTGATCAAACGAGCCAGTTGCTGCAGCTCGGTTCCGAGCTCGCCGAATTGGAATCCTTGCGGGCCCAAGGGCGCCTTGTTGACGGACTCGATCAATTTCATCGCCTCGAACGCGTCCTTGCCAGTCCGGCCCACCCGCGCATCCTTCGAAGCAGCGTACATGCTTTGGAGAATGGCCGTAGCCTCCTGATTGCCGAGATTGAATTGCTGCGCGTCGCCGAGCGCGATGGCGTTGCTCTCGCCACGCAGCGTCAGAGGCAACTGCTTGTTCATCGCGACGGCGCGCAGCGGAGAGGCGCTAGGCTCAGGCGGCAGGGCGCGGTTCAGCCAGCCATCACCGAGAGTCTTGCTGGTGGTGCCAGATTCCATGTAATCCTGCGCGTCGAAATGTGAGCGTGAAGAATCGGGCGAACCGCTCGCTTCGACGATCGCCAACTGGCCCTTGTCCCACAGAGGTTTCAACTGCCGCATCGCCGGATTCAGGCCGAACCGCCCGTCCAAATCGATCGCGCCACCGCTCAGCGGCCCCGCGCCATTATCGGGACGTCCCGACGGGGCAGCGATGCCGAGATTGGGGCGCAAGTCGCGATAACGTTTCTCTCCAAAAGGGATGACGATGTTCAACCCGTCCGCCGCGCCGCGCTGAAAAATCACTACCAGGATTTTGCGTTTTTTACTTTCGGCTGAAGCCGCGCGCGCCAGCCATGCCGGAGCCGTGCCGCTGCCCGCCATCACGATCGCCGAACCGCGCAAAAAGAACCGCCGCGTCAACATTGCCGTTTACCTCCTTTGGAAATCCGGCGAACCGATCACTAACGATGCGATAAAGGGCGGAGTCAGATTCTCTCCGGCCAAGCCCGCCTCGAGCGCCGCTCCGGTCTCCGCAGATGGATCGCGGCCCAGTAACTCGCGCGCAATCTGGTGCGTGTCTTTGCCGGCCATCCAGCCGGCCTCGATCTTGATTCCACCGATCAAGCCCGAGGCGGCCGCGGCGGCGAAGTTCATCCGGCCCATCACGCCCGCGCTGCTCAGCCAGGCGTCGCCGGTATTGGGATAGCCGGTGGGCTCCAGCTTGGCGTAAAGAGGCTCGCCAAGATCCGCGATTTTTTGCACCAATGAGTAAGCATCCGTGACGTCGGCCTGCATGGCGCGCGCCGCGCTTACCACCATTTCAAAGGGCGATTTGACCTTGGCCTGCCACGCGCCCTCGGAGAAAAACTCGGGCGACGTGAACATGGTTTCCATTACAGCGCGCAGGTCGCCATCGCTCTTGGTGAAGGTTTGCGTCATGCGGTCGATCAGGGCTTGCGGAGGATCGTCGGAGACGAACCGCTGCGCCAACTCGCGCGCGATAAATTTCGCAGTGGCCGGATGATGCGCCAGGATGTCGATCACCTGGAGGCCGTCCTGCTCACCGCCGCCGGCCGGAATCTTGTGGCCGAGCACGGTCTTCTCGCCGAAGTCGTGCATGAACGGCGCAAAAACAAATTCGGGATTCTCCGTGCTGCGGACGGTCCAGCCGGTGAAGCACCGCGCCACCGCGATGACGTCGTCCTGCGTGTAGCCGGCCTTCACGCCGAGCGTGTGCAACTCCATTACTTCGCGGCCGTAATTTTCGTTGAGGCCGTGCGCCAAGCGGGCAACCGGTGACGGGATCGGCGAATTCGGCACGCCGTTCACGACGCCGCGATTCGGAGCGAACGGGCCGACGTCGAAGGTTCCGCTCGCCACGGATTCCCAGTTGTCCAAGTAATACAGCATCGCCGGATGGCGCGCGGTCGCCAGCAGCAAGTCCTTGAAGTGCCCCAGCACGTGCGGGCGGATGGCGTCGCGCTCATAGCTGCCGATCTCGAGATCCAGCAGATTCGGAATCTGAGGCCCATTCGGCGGCCGCACGTTTTTGTTGATGTCCACGTTAAAGTGGTTGTACCAGAAGTCCACCAGCACTTCTTCCAGTTGCCGGTTGGAATAAATCGCGCGGAACACCTTGGCTTCTTTCGCATCCTCGCCGGCCAGTTGGCGTGGAGTACGCTGCATCTGGCCCTCGCGGCGCAGCTCCGGCAGACCGGCCAGATTCTGCGGCTGGAGAAGGCCGGCCACTTGGGCGCGCTTGTCCGGATCGAGATACGCGAGCAGAGCCTGAATCTGGTCCTTGCTGCCGGAGCGCGCGGCTTCCACCTGATCGGGATTCAACAGATCGGGGAGCTGAGGATTCTGCATGCGGAACTGTCTTTGTTGCTCTTCCTGCCGGGCGCGGCGCGCTTCGTCGGCCTCCTGCTGAAATTCCGGCATCATGGCGAGAATGTTGGGAGGCAACGCGGCCAGCACCTGGCGGCGCTTTTCCGGATCGAGCGCCTTCAGGATCGCGACGCGTTCGTCCGCCGCTCCCGTCTCGACTAACTGCAGCAGCGCGGGATTAGGCCGGTTTACGTTCGGCGCCATCATTGCGATCGGCTGTTGCGGCGGAGGCGTATAGTTTCTGACCACTTCCGCCAGCGGCAAGCGTACGCTTTCGAGCGGTTTCAGGCGCCCTTCCAGCAGCGGATTTTCAGGAATCTGCTCAGGATGAAGTTGTAATTCAATCCACTTATTGAGACCGGTCCGCCGTACTTCTTCGACATCGCCAGGCCGCGGACCGAACGTTAGCCGGTTCAGTGCGTGGATGATTTGTTGATCGGGAGAAAGCCTTTGCTCGAACGGTCCCGCCGCGGTTGCGGCCGTGAAAATCGACACGAACGCGAGCACCGCGATCGTCGCAAGCGAGCGTCTCATGGCCGGTGAACCTCCGTGAATCGGATTTCGTCGTCCTTCCGCGGCTCGGGCTGCACCTAGTATACACAGGGTTCGCGTAAGCTGAGAAGGTGGCCCTGACCTTTCTCGAAGCCCGCGCGACCGTCTTGCAGCGCGCCCGCCGCGCCGATCCAAACCATCCCCACGCCACCGAGCCGCTGCGTCTGCTACAGGCACTTGGACGGGTGATTTCGGAAAATGTTTTGGCCGACCGGGACTACCCGCCCTTCGCGCGCTCGGCTCGGGACGGATTTGCAGTGCACGCCGCGGATTTGCCGGGGGAATTGGCGATCATTGGCGAGGTCCGCGCCGGCCAGACGTTTGAAGGATCCGTGAAATCCGGAGAAGCGGTCGAGATCATGACCGGAGCTCCGGTGCCGGAGGGCGCCGATGCAGTGGTGATGGTGGAACATACGGAGCGCCGCGCCGATCGAGTGCGGATTTTGCAAGGCGCTCAGCCGGGAGACAACGTCAGCGCCAAAGGCGTCGAGGCTCGCCAGGATGCAACGGTCGTGGAAGCAGGCGAGAGACTGGGGTCTGCGCAAATCGCCGCGCTGGCGATGGTGGGGCGCGAATGCGTCGAGGTGTACCGCAAGCCGCGCGTGGCAATTGTTCCGACGGGCGATGAAATCGTCAGCGCCAGCGAGCGGCCAGAACCGTTCCAGATCCGCAATTCCAACGCGTTTTCACTCGCCGCGCAGGTGGAGCGCGCCGGAGGAACGCCGGTGATTCTTCCCATCGCCCGCGACAACTACGAATCGACGCACTGGCTGATGGATCGCGGCCTGGAAAATGATTTGATGGTGCTGTCCGGAGGGGTCTCGGCGGGCAAGTACGATATTGTCGAAAAAGTGCTCGCCGATTTGGGAGCGGAGTTTTATTTCGACCGCGTGAGGATTCAGCCGGGGCAGCCGGTGGTGTTCGGCGCGGCGCGCGGTAAACAATTCTTCGGATTGCCGGGTAATCCGGCATCGACCATGGTCACATTTGAAGTTTTCGCGCGGGCGGCGGTCGAGCTGCTGAGCGGCGCCAAAGCCGCTCCCCTGCCCTTGCTCCGCGCGAAACTGACGCGCGAATTCCGCCACAAGCCGGGGCTGACTCGATTTCTTCCGGCGAATCTCAACGCCGACGGCTCTACCGTGACGCCGGAGCCCTGGCATGGCTCCGGCGACATCCCCGCGCTGGCGCGCAGCAACGCATTCCTGGTCGCCGAGGCGGAGCGCGAGAGCTGGGCCGCGGGCGAAGACATTCGAGTGTTGATGAGGTGAGCGGATTGGCCAACAAGCTATCGCATTACGACGAGAGGGGCCGCGCGCGTATGGTGGACGTGTCGCAAAAAGCGGAGACGCGGCGCTCGGCCACGGCCCACGCGTTCGTGCGCATTCGGCCCAGTGTGCTCAAAAAACTGCCGCAGAATCCCAAGGGCGATCCGTTGGAAGTCGCGCGCATTGCCGGTATCGCCGCGGCCAAGCGCACCTGGGAGCTGATTCCGATGTGCCATCCCCTTCTGCTGACTCACGTGGACCTAACCGCGAAAGTCGAATCGCGCGGCGTGCGTATCACGGCAACGGCGGCGACCACCGCACAAACCGGTGTCGAAATGGAGGCTCTGACGGCGGCTTCTGTCGCTGCGTTGACAGTCTACGACATGACCAAGGCGCTCGACAAAGGCATCGAGATTCAAGACGTGTACCTGCTCGAAAAGACCGGCGGCAAGAGCGGGAATTATAAGAGATGATCCGCGTGGGCGTGATCACCATTAGCGATTCTGCTGTCGCAGGAACGCGCGAGGACCGCTCCGGCCCGGCGCTTGCCGAGTGCTGCGAAAAGTTTGGCTGGCAAGTTGCTCATAAACGATTGGTGAGGGACGAGTTGGGTGATATCGCGGCGGCCATGATAGAGCTGGCGGATTCGGGGGAAGTGGAAGTGATTCTTTCCACTGGCGGTACCGGCTTGGCCGCCCGCGATGTTACGCCGGAAGCGGTGCGGTCGATTGCGGATCGCGAGGCGCCGGGCTTTGGCGAGGTGATGCGGGCCAGCGGACGGGCCAAGACGCCGTTCGCCGCGCTTTCCCGCGGCAGCGGGTATACGCGTGGCGGCGTTCTGATCCTGACCCTGCCCGGATCGCCTCGCGGTGCGGTAGAGTCATTAGAGGCGGTGGCGGAGTTGATCCCCCACGCTGTCAACCTGTTAGGCGGGAAAACGGAGCACCATGCGCAACCTTGAGCCGAAACCGGGCATCTTGAAAACCATGAGGACTTTCGTTGGAGGGCTGGCAGTGGTTGTGGCGCTGGCGACCGGAGCGGCGCTGTTGCGGGCACAGCAGGATGCGCCCGCGCCATCGGATAGCGGGGTACGACCATTCACAAGCGAGGTCAGAAACGTTCAGGTGCCGGTGGTCGTACTCGATCGCGACGGGGCAATCGTGAACGGCCTCAATGCGCTGGATTTCACCCTGCTCGACAACGGCAAGCCGCAAAAGATCACCGAGGATCTCTCGTCCCACCCGATTTCGGTGGTGGTGGCGGTTCAGGCCAACCATGGAATGGAAGGCTTTCTTCCCAAGATCAATAAAATCGGCAGTTTGTTTGACAGCCTGGTGATCGGCGAAGACGGCGAGATCGCGGTGATCGCTTTCGATCACCGGATTCAGACTCTGACGAATTTCACTTCCGATCCGGACAAGATCCATGCGGCGTTTTCCAAGGACAAACTCAAGGCCGGGAGTTTGACCAGCGCCCTGAATGACGCCGAAATGGCCGGGATCAACATGCTGCGCAACCGCGACCCGCAGCGTAAACGGATTCTGATCACGATCGCCGAAAATCGCGACCAGGGAAGCGGCTTGAGGGTGCGCGACGTGTTGGAAGCGGCTGAGTTCAACAGCATCGAAATGTACTCCGTGGATGTCTCGCAAGTGCTGGCGCAGATCACTTCCACTCCCCTGCCCCCGCGGCCCGATACGATTCCGCCTGGCGGCCAGTATCTTCCCAATGGCCAAGTGATGACGCCAACGCTCGATCAGCAGTTGAACAACAACGGCGATTGGACGCCGTTGCTCAAGGACATCTTTTTGGCGGTCAAGGGTATCTTTGTTCCCAATCCGCTGGATGTATACTCGCGCTTCACCGGCGCTCGCCAGTTTCCGTTCCACGATCAAAGAGGGCTGGAAAAAGCCATCAGTGATATTGGTCAAGACCTGCACAACGAGTATGTGCTGACCTACGAGCCCAATAACCCGGGCGAGCCCGGCTACCACACCATCAAGGTGATCGTGGACAAGCCGGGACTGAAGATTTATGCCCGCGAAGGCTACTGGGCGCTGGCGTCGAAGCCGGAGTAAGCTCCAGTTCCGAAGCTCATTTGACGTAGATAGTCGTGATCGCGCTGTTGCTGATGATGACTTGCTGGTCGGCTCCCGGGTTGGTGTCAGTGCCGGTGCCAAGGTAATTGCTCGCGTAACCATTCATGGTGACCACGACGCTTGCCGCGCCCGGCGGCGTACTTTGGGGCACGATCGCGTTCACTTGCCAGACACCGGGGAACTGCGAGGACATGCCCGAACCGACGACCGTCGCCACTTGGCCCCCAACAAAGACGGTGGGGTTGATGGGAGTAGGGACGCCTTGCCCGGGCGCCGCACCGTCGGCTGGTAAACCGGGAACATTCCCCGCGCCGGTCAACCACAAATCGATGATGTCGCCCCGTGAAACCTGATTGCTCGCGCTATTGATGCCGTAGGGGTTGCCCTTGGAATCGTAGTTCAGCGCAGCCGCCGGCCCCGCGCCGCTGGCGTTCATGGTGTAAATCCCGGGCGAGGATTGTTGCATGGCGAGCTGGGCCGCCGCATAGATTTGGCCGGTCGCCGGATCGGCGATCACGAAGTCAGCCTGTCCGGAGCTAGGCGCTTCATTGGGAATCTCGATGATGACGTCTCCGTCATTGACACTGGCGGTGTCGACGCGCATAATCGGCGCGGGAATTCCGGCCACCGTAACCTGGAGCGTGGTGCTGCCTTGCGTGTAGGTCGTGGGCCAGGGGAGCGCCATGTTGGCGACAGCCGATCCAGAGTAACTGGGCGTGAAGTTGAAGTTCGAGCCCCACAGATGTAATTCCGCCAACATTGTGGGCGTCGGGCCGGCGGTCGTGCCCGAGCCAAGACCCGCCGTGTAATTGGCGGTGTTGCGATAGAACAACTCGTCATAGTAGAAAGTGACGCGGTTGGAATTATCCGCAACAACCACATCGTCAAAGGGATCGAGGGCTACGGCCAGAGTAGCCACGCCAGCGTTGTTTTGGGTTGCAAAAGCTTGCAAGGTCTGGATCCCGGAAGCTGTTTCTTGAAAATTGGAAATCTCAGGTATCTGAATCACCCCGTTCCCGACTGCGAGCCAACCTAACCCGGTCGCGAAACTGACAGCGATCGCCTCCGGTTGGCCGTCCACGTTGGTGGAGGCCACGGCGGCGGGATTGTTCCCAACCGGTTTGTTGAACACCAACAGGCGGTCGTTGCTGAAGTCGCACACATACAGCCGGTCCGAACTATCGACCGCCAGATGCCGGGGACTGCTGAGCTGGCTGCTGCTATTGCCGCTTCCGGATTGCGAAAAACCAGTCTGCCCGATCACGTAGGCAGCCGCCTGGCCGCTCGAAAACCCTCCGCCCGTTGGCGCAAAAACCAAAATGCGATTCGCCAACGGATCCGATACAGCCAGACTGCCGTTGGAGAATTGCGTGAGCCCAAACGGAGTTTCCATTAGAAACTGGGTAACTCCGGGGACGTAACTGGTGAGGCTGTTTTGCCCCAACACCAGATTGGCGGTCTGCTGTCCGGTCTGCGCGAACGGCGCGGGGAACCGGACCACCCGGGAGTTTCCCGAATCCGCCACCCAAAGATTCCCTTGGCTATCGACCGCCAAGCCCACCGGATGGTTCAATCCGGTGGCGCTGGGCTGGCTCGCGGCGTTGTTCGGGTAGTTGACCATGTTGTCCTGCAAATCTCCCTGAGCCTGGCCGATGACGATGTCGGCGGTCTGGGTGAGCATGGCGGTGGGATCGACGCCCACGTGGAGCGCGTTCTTGAACCCGAGCACGCGATTATTCTCGGTGTCGGCAATATACAGGTAGGGAGGGTTGGAGCAGGTGACGTTAGGAGCGGTGCCGGTGCAGGACGAAGTATCGAAGGCGATGCCGCCTCCGCCGGCGAACCACAGCTCGCGGCCTTCCAACAGATTGACCGCGCCATGGCCGAAGTCCTTCTGGCCCAGCACGCGCGAAGCCGAAGTGAAGGACGCGCCGGTTTGCGGCGTGAATGCGATCACCCGGTTGTTGACCTGATCGACGATCCACATCTCTCCGTTATCGGGCCGGATCGCTCCGGCGACCGGATTGGAGAACGATTGATTGGTGGGAGCATTCAGGCCCTGGTTCGGCTGGCCGAGCGAATATCCGTTCTGCCCGATCACCGCCGTCTGTTGCGGAGAGTTGGCATTGGAAGGTATTGTGATCGAAGTGTATTCGACGACCCGGTTTTGCGGCGAATCACACACGAAGACGGAGACGCTGCCGTTGGCGCTCATCGTGAAAATGCCCTGGGGCGATGCCGTGATACTGGTTCCGGAAATCGCGCCCAGGGTCGATTGGGTCGGGTAAGTGACGGTTTGTCCCTGGGCCGGGGTTGGCGCAACCCCGAGCACCGTCGATGCGCTTGTGCCCAGGGAGGGATTCGGGAATACCAAGGCCCTTCCGGTCGAGTCCGTCACATATACGGTGCCGCTGTTATCGACGGCGACTGTGGTGGGAGCTTGGAGGGCGGTCTTGGTCAACTGGTTGAAGCCGCTGGGAAGTTGGTTGCTGGTGAAGTTGCTTTGTCCCAGAGCGACGGTGGCGGCAATGGAGCTATTGCTGGGATTGAGACTCGAGGCCGGGTACATGAGCACGCGGTTGTTGCCGGGATCGGCGGCCCATAGGTTCCCGGCCGAATCGAAGGCGAGCCCAGCCGGAAGGAGTGCGCCTGACGAGTTTGAAATGGCCAGGGCCAGCGTTGTGGCGCTCGGGGTTGATTGGCCCTGGTTGACCTGGCCGCCCGAAGCGACGCCCTTCTGGCCGATCACCAGGTCCACAACCTGGTTGCCTGGCTGCTGCTGATACGGCGTCTCATAGCGCAGGATCCGATTATTGCGGGAGTCGGAGACGTACACGTTACCGGCCGCGTCCACGGCTACGCCGGTCGGCCCGTAGAGACCGATATTGTCGGCTGATCCCGGGCCCCATGCAAGAGTCGCCGTGAAATCCAGCCCACCGGTGGTCCCGGAAGGCTGTTGGCCGAGCACCATATCCGCCATATTTCCCGCAGTCAGATTGTTCGCATTGCTCCATCCCAGCACTCGATTATTGCCTGTGTCAGCCACATAGACCCTGGGCGGGTTGACGCTGGTGTCGAAGGCGATGGCGCTGGGATTGTATAGCTCCTCCCCAACCACCAGATTGGGGGCGGTGGAGTTCAATGTCGGCGTGATCAGAGTGGGCTGGCCGAATTCGCGCACCGGCACCGGGTTGGTGCAAGGCCCGCATTGCAGTTGTTGCGCCAGCGCAGGCGCCGCGATCACGAGCATCGTGTAGATGATTTTCTTCATTTTGAGTAAAGAAGCCTCTCCGAACGGCGCGCGGGAACCGTTTTTCTTGAAGATAGCACAGGGGCTGAATCGTTCCATGTATATTTAGCACCGTCCCGCGGTGCCGCCTTCGGTACGAAGGGCTACCGTGGCTTGGATGCAGGCTGGCCTAGCAGCGGCTTTACGGCGCGGAGCACGGTTTCCGAGACGATTAGCGCGCCCTCCGCGGTAGGGTGAATGCCGTCGCGTTGCAGGTAATGTAAATCCGGCGTGATGATATCGGCCAAAAGGAAGGGAATAAACGTGAGATGGTACTGAGACGCCAAATCCTTATAAATTTTTTGAAACCCCTGAATGTAATCCGGCCCGTAGTTAGGCGGCAAGGTCATGCCGGCCAGCACCACTTTGGCTCCGCCACGCTGGAAGGTTTGGATCATGGTCTCCAGATTCTGGCGTGTCACTTTCAAGGGAAGGCCGCGCAGGCCGTCATTTCCGCCGAGCTCCAGCAGCACAATCGCCGGCTTTAGCAAAGTCGCGGAATCCATGCGCGACACTCCGCCCTCGGTGGTGTCGCCGCTGATGCCCAGGTTCAACACGCGCCACGCATAGCCCTGCGCATCAAGTTTGCGTTGCAGATCGTCAGGATAACTCTGGCCGGGTTCGAGACCGTAGCCGGCGCTCAAACTGTCGCCGAAGACCGCCAGGACTTTGCGGGCGTCTGGTTCGGAACTCGCGGGAGCGGCCGACGCTGAAGCGGCCGGTGGCGCGGATTCGGTTTCGCGAGGCTCAGGCTTGGGTTTGCTCGAGCACCCGAACAAACCGGCCAGAAGCAACGTATAACCAATGAGCCTCGCTGAACAATCAGGCCTCACTGACAACCAGCATAATAAAAACAGATGGCGATCCTCGAAGCGCGCAACCTCACCAAGACAATCGATACCGGAACTCATCGCGTGGAGATCCTCAAGGGCATCGACCTGGAAGTCCCGGCAGGACAGTTTGTGGCGATCATGGGAGCGTCAGGCAGCGGCAAGAGCACTCTGCTCGGGTTGCTGGCCGGACTCGACACCGCGACCGAAGGCCGCGTCGTGCTGGACGGCGCGGACATCACCGGTTTGAAAGAAGACGAGCTGGCGGTGGTTCGCGGGCGCAAGATCGGCTTCGTGTTCCAGAGCTATCAATTGATCCCGACCCTGACGGCCGAAGAGAACGTGCTGCTGCCGCATGAACTGCTGGGCGGCGATGTGAAATCCGGCACGGCGCGCGCTCGCGAGCTGCTGGAGCGCGTCGGTCTGGCGGACCGGACGGAACACTATCCGATTCAGCTTTCCGGAGGCGAGCAACAACGCGTCGCGCTGGCTCGCGCCTTCATGGTGAAGCCGCCCATCCTGATGGCCGATGAGCCCACGGGCAATCTGGACAGCGTCAACGGGCAGCACGTGCTGCAATTGCTGCTCGAATTGAACCAGCGCGAGCGGACGACTCTCATTCTAGTGACGCACGATCAGGCGCTCGCCGCTCGCGCGGACCGGGTGGTGACGTTGAAGGACGGCAGAATCGTTGCGGATCAGACTCGCGAGCCGGCGGGAGCGGCGCGGGAATCGGGAGCAGCTCGGCAATGAATCTTTCGCTCCGGACCGCGGCGCGCATCGCCTGGCGCGAGACTCGCTCTTCGATGGTCAAGTTTACATTCGTGGTGTTGGGCGTGGCCGCGGGTGTGGGCGCCCTGAGCGGCGTGCGCGGCTTCAGCCAGAGCTTCGAAGGCATGCTGACGAGCGAAGCCCGTACGGTGATGGCCGCGGACTTGACGGCCCGGCAGTTCGTGCTGCCCGATCCGGAGCAAACCGCGCAGCTCGACGCTTTGGCCGCCCGCGGCGTCGAGCGCACGCTGATCACCGAAACAGTCACGATGGCTTCCGCCGTGAACCCTCCACCCGAGGCCACACCGGTGCTGATCTCGATCAAAGCCGTGGACCCCGCTCGCTACCCCTACTACGGCGTCGTGAAATTGCAGCCGCCGATGCCGCTCCAGCAAGCGTTGAAGCCCGACTCCGTGATCGCCGGCGAGGATCTCCTGATTCGCGTCGGCGTAAAAGTCGGCGAAAAGATCCGCGTCGGCGGGCAGGATTTCACCGTCGCTGCGACGATGCTTTCGGAGCCGGACCGTTTATCGGGAACTTTGAATATCGGCCTGCGCATGATGATGTCGCGCGAGGCTCTGGACCGCACCGGGTTGATGCAAATCGGGAGCCGTTCCGCGCAGCGCTTCCTGTTCAAACTGGACCCCGGGGCGCCCCCAGTGAAAGAAGTTCGCGCGGAGATCAAGGACGCTTTGCCGGAATCGACGGTGGCGGATTTCACGCAGTCGCATCCGATCATCACGGCGGGGCTCAATCGCGCCACCGTGTTCCTGAGCCTGGTGAGCTTGATCGCGCTGATTGTGGGCGCGATCGGCGTGGGCATGGCGATGCACGCGCACCTGCAACAGAAGATGGACAACATCGCGGTAATGAAATCGCTGGGCGCGACCTCGCGCGAGATCATCCGCATCTTCACGATTCAGACCCTGATACTGGGTTTGGCGGGAGGTTTGGGAGGCGTGCTGGTGGGCCGGGGCGTCGAGCAAGTCTTCCCCATGTTGATCAATAAGCTGTTCGCGATTAGCGCTCCGGTGACCTGGCATGTCGCGGCCGCGGTGCAGGGCATCATTGCGGGGATCCTCACCACTCTGCTGTTCACCGTGCCTCCTCTGCTGGCGATTCGCGGCATTCGTCCCGCCCTGATTCTTCGCCGCGATATGCCGGATGCGAGGCCTCCCTGGACCAAGCGCATCGGCGAGACCAAAGCGGCACTCGCCGCGGGCGCATTGATTCTGGCGGGGATCGGGCTTCTGGCCGCGTGGCTCTCCGATTCGACGCGCGTCGGCGGATATTTCGCGGGAGCTCTGTCGGTGAGCCTGTCGGTACTGGCCGTTGTGGCGGCGATGCTGCTGCGCGGGGTGCGCCTCTTCGTGCGCCAGTCGCCGTGGAAGATTCCCGCGCTGGCGCGGCAGGGCTTCGCGAATTTGTACCGGCAAGGGAATCAGGCGCAGGCAATTTTAGTCGCGCTGGGACTGGGAGTGATGTTCACTCTCACCGTGTACCTGGTGCAGAACTCGCTGGTGAAGGAGATTATCGCGACCGCCCCGCCGGAGATGCCGAACGTGTTCCTGATCGGCGTTACCGATGCGCAGACCGCTCCGCTGAAGGAGTTGATCGCCGCGCAGCCCGGTGTGCTCGGGCCGCCGGCCCTGGGACCGGCTGTCGCCGCGCGATTGGTGGGCATCGACGGCGTCCCGGTGACTGAGCATCAGCTCGGCGACGGGATTCGGCGGCGCTTCACCAACACCCGCTCGGTGACTTGGGAAGCCGAACAGCCGTCTGACGTCACGGTGCTCGAAGGCGCGTGGTGGAGCAAGGGAACCAAGGAGCCGGTGGTTTCGATCGAGGAAGAAGCCGCGAGAACGCTGGAAATCGAGGTCGGCGCAAAGCTGGAGCTGGAATCGAACGGCCGCCCGATTCACGCTCGCGTTGTGGCGATTCATCGCGTGGACGCGATGCGCTCGACGCCCTCGGCCGAGTTCGTGTTCAATCCCGAGGCCTTGGCTGGATTGCCGGAGGTCTATTACGGCGGCGTGCGGATGCAGCCGTCGGCTGTGGGCGGATTGCAACGCGCCGTCTTCGCAAAGTTCCCGACCATCACCGTAGTGAACATCGCCGACGCGCTGTCCATCGCGCAGCAGGTGGTGGATCAGATTGCGCTGGTCATCCGCTTCCTTTCCGGTTTTGCGATTCTTGCCGGCGCGATTATTCTGGCCGCGAGCGTGGCCGGCACCCGTTTCCGCCGCGTGCGGGAAGTAGTGATCCTGAAGACTCTCGGCGCGACACGGCGGCACGTGCGGCGCGTGTTCTCGATCGAATTCACCGCCCTGGGAGGCGTCGCGGGATTACTGGGCGCTCTGCTCGCGACCGCCTTTTCAGACCTGGTGCTGAAGCGGCTGCTGGGCGCAAAGTTCGAGATCGACCCTGTGGCCGCCGGCATAGCGATTCTGGGCACCGCGGTGCTCGCGAATCTTTCCGGCTGGCTGGCAAGTTTCCGGATTCTGCAACAAAAACCCCTCGAAATCCTTCGAGAAGAATGAAGACCCAGGCCGGGTTGCAACGGGTCAGGCTACAATATGGTCCAAAGGGAACCGCATGCGTTGGCGAGTCACGCTAGGGTTGGCGATTGCGGCGGGCTTGGCCGCTCCGCTGGCTTTTCGCGCCCAGGGCCCCATTGAACCGCGCGTCAAGTCCTCGCCGGCGCAGCCCCCGCAAACGGCTCCGCAGATCGATGAGAAGGAGGTCCCGCTTCACGCGGAGACCACCCTGGTGCTGGTGCCAGTGGAAGTGAGCGACGAATTGAACCGCCCCATCACCGGACTTGACAAGGAGAACTTTCGCGTGTTCGACGACAAGGTCGAACAGAAGATCACCTCCTTTGCAATGGAAGACGATCCGATTGCCATCGGGCTGGTGTTCGACGTCAGCAGCAGCATGGGGGGCAACGTGGATTCGACCCGCACCGCAGCCGGCTATTTCTTGCGGTACGCCAATCCGGGGGACGAATTCTGCCTCGCGATACTGGCGAGTGAAGCGCAACTGGTCGTCCCGCTCACCTCCGATGTGGGCCATGTTCAGAATCAAATCATGTTCAGCAAAGGCGGCGGATCCACGGCGCTGCTGGATGGAGTCTATCTGGCGCTGAATGAGGTGAAGAAGTCGAAAAAGTTGCGGAAGGCGTTAATCATCGTCTCCGATGGCGGCGAGAACAACAGCCGCTACACCGAGGGCGAAGTGATGAACACGATCAAGGAGAGTGACGTGTTGATCTACGCCATCGGCGCGTTTGGCACCGGCGCAGGCTCCAATTACAACGACCAGGTCTTGCTGCGCGACCTGACCAAGATAAGCGGCGGGCGCCTGTTTCCGTTGCGCGGCCAGCCGCTGCGCGATTTTGCCGACAAGGTGATTATCGATCTTCGCAACCGCTATGTGCTCGGCTTCCAGCCCACCAACGCGGCCAAGGATGGAAAATATCATCGCCTGGAGGTGAAGCTGGCGCCTCCGAAAGGGCTGGGCAGACTTTCCGCGCATTGGAAGACCGGCTACTACGCGGCGACCCAGTAATGGCCTCGTCCCTGACGCTGCATCATGTGACGGCGCTGGCCGGCAACGTGCAACGCAATCTCGATTTTTACCGGGGCATTCCGGGATTCAAGCTGGTCAAGCGGACGGTCAATTTCGACGACCCCGGAAGTTACCACTTGTATTTTGGCGCGGGGGAAGGCTTACCCGGCACGCTGCTCACGTTTTTTCCGTGGGCGACACCGGCGAATCCCAACGGCCGCCGCGGCGTCCGCGGAGCGGGTCAGATCGGCGTTGTGACGATGCGCGCGCCAATCGGATCCGATGACCCTCCGGCCGATCCCGACGGCATCTCGATCCAATTCGCGGCAGCCGAATCGCCGCACCTGGAATCGGTGACGCTATGCGAAGCCGACGCGGCTCCGACCATCGCGTTTCTGCGCGACATTCTGGGGCTGGAGCCGGACGGGCCGAACCGCTTGAGGCTTGGCGACGGAGCCTGGATCGACGTGCAACATTCACCCGATGCGACGCGCGGGAAAATGGGTGCGGGCATTATCCATCACTTCGCCCTGCGCGTGGCGGATGAAGATGCTCAGCTCGCCTGGCGCGAGAAACTGATCCGCGCCGGTGTGCGCGTCAGCGCGGTGCGCGACCGGCTGTATTTCCATTCGATCTATTTCCGCGAGCCGGGAGGAGTGCTGCTGGAGATCGCCACCGACGGCCCGGGATTTCTGATCGACGAACCGCGCGATCGCCTGGGCGCGAGACTGTGCTTGCCTCCCTGGCTTGAGCCTGCGCGCGAGGGCATCGAACGCCGGCTTTCCCAAATGACACTATGAGACATGACTCCTGAATCCGAGTTCCTCCGTTTCACTTCCGCGACCCTGGACCAGCTCTGCGGACGCATCGAAGTCTGTGTCGCGAAATTGACGCCGGAGCAGGTGTGGACTCGCGGCGGGGATCAACAAAATGCCATCGGCAATCTGCTGCTGCACCTGGCGGGCAACGTGCGCCAGTGGATTTTATCGGGCGTCGGGGGAGCTCCGGATGTGCGCGCCAGGGACGCGGAGTTCGCCGCGCGGGAGGGAATCGCTCCCGCAGAATTGGTCGCGCGGCTGCGCGAGACCGTGACTCAGGCGATCGAAGTGATTCGCGGCCTTCCAGCCGAGCGGTTGTTGGATCGAATCACCGTGCAGGGTTACGACGTGACCGCGATGGAGGCGATCTTCCACGTGGTGGAACATTTCTCCGGCCACGCGTTTCAAATTATCTTCGCCACCAAGCTGCTGACCAACCAGGACCTCGGATTTTACGCGCACCTGAGCGGGGCGCTGACCAAACCGGCTCAAAACGCAGGGTAGGGCCGCAGCCGCGGCGGACGCATATCCGGCTCGGCCAGCCACACAGTGCGATCCGGATAGTAGCCGATCAATGCGCGGTTCTCCTCCGGGCCGAGATCGAGAGCCCAGACAATCTTCGCGTGATCGATGTCGGCTTGGTTAGTGATCCATTCGCGCAGCGGATGAAACGGCAGGTAGTGGACGAACACCAGTTGGCCGCCGGGAGAATCTTGCAATTGCTTCAGGATCGGGAGGCGGCCTTCGGGGTCGCCGTGATTCAAAAAATCGAACGGCTCATACGGCCCGAAGGCGTCGCGGAACTGTTGATTGCTCGCGGCGTGAATCGCGTACCAGAACGCGAAATGCGTTACGGCGACTGCGCAAATCGCAAAGGCGGCCATGCGCGGCATCCCGCTCAATGAGGCGACGATCAGCAGCAGGAACACGCACGCCAGCGCGGCGATGTAATGCGGATAAAAGTACGGATAGAACGCGGCGCCGGCTAAGAGAGTCACCGCCGCAGAGGCTGGAAGGATCAGGCGCCGGTGCTTGAACGCGAGAAACAATCCGGGGAGCGCGGCGAACAACGCGGGGAAAACGAAGAAGCGGACGTAGCTGGCGCGATCCAGAAACCGGTCCCACCAGCTTAACCTGCTTTCGCGGTCGTGAACCTCCAATTGAGCCCGATAGTCGTCCTTCTGCTCAGCGGTAAGCTCGCGCGACGGCCTGGGATCGGACTGAAATGTGAACGTAGCCGGAACGCCGTATTGCGCCCGGCTCGCCGAGTAGGGCAGCGTCGTCCAACTTCCGGTGACGGCTTTGTTCTGCGCGAGCGTAAGCGAAATCGCGGGAAGTGTGGCGGCGATCACCAGAGGCGCGGACGGCAGCATGCTGCGCCACTTCGGTAGCAAGAAAACAACCGCCACAATCGCGGCGAGGAACACGCATTCGTACGGCCGAGTCAGAAGGTCGAGGCCGAGTCCCGAGCCCAGGAGAATCGCGTCGCGTGTACGTCGCCGCTCGCACAATCGCGGAAGGCTGCCGAAGACCAGGCAGCCGGCAATTCCGGAGACGGCTCCGCCGAAGTAGGAGTTCATCCAGTAGGTCAGGGGCCCGAGTTCGAACACTGCCAGCAGGCCGCCAAGGAAAGCCCAGCCGGCGGACACCCAGCCGCGCAGCATCCAATAGCACAACGCGCACAAAAGGGCTTCGGTGAGCAGAACCCCCGCCCATGGATGGCCGAAAATCGCGCGGCCGAGAGCCAATGCGATGCCCTGGCCCATTGGAAAAATCGAGCTGTAGCTGGGCTGCTGGAGCACGAAGTTGGATTCGAAGAAGCGAAAAAAGGGATGCGTCGCATTCGCTAGCCGCAAGTGGCGCAGAGTGTCGGCAAGCAGCAGATAACTGGCATCGTCGGCCGTGCCGGGGATCGGAGCTCCCGCGCGCGGCAATAGAGCCAGGCGCAACGCCATGGTCAGTCCGCCCAGTGCCAGCATCGACCATGCAGTCTTCTCCGCCAGACTCCGTGCGAGTTTCAGAAGCGGCTCGCGGACCAGCACCAACAGCACCAACATGGCCGCCACAAAAAATTCGACAAAATCGCTGGCGCCGAAGCCGATGGGATTCTGCAGCGGAACAAAAGACCGAAAAATGTGGAACAGGTAAAACATCGCGACGCTTCAAGCGGGACTCAGGTCGAAGCTTTGCGCGTCCGCTTCTTCGCGGAGGGGCGCACCACCGCGGCTTTCCCGCTCCAGCGCCCGAGTTTGAACTCGCGGCCGTAGTGCGAGACCGTGTTCTGGATGGTCACGGTCACCACGCCGGTTGCGTCACAAGCGTAATGCTCCTCGATCTCCTGCCGCGCGGCTGCGTCGGATTTTTCCACCGTGACTCCGGTCAGCGTGGGCCTTTCCGCCAGCGCTGGATCGAACGGGAAAAGAATCTCGTCCCACACGGTGATGTCGCCGGAGGGTTGGCCGTTTTGGTCCACGCCCGCGGCCTCCAGATAACGGAAGTCGCCGACGTTGTGCACCGGCTGATAGCGGCGCGAGACCGAAAGCGGAGGCTCCCCGGCGGCGGGCAGGCGGGTGCCGCGCGGGAAGATGGGATCGAAGATCATCCTCTGGCCGGATTCGGATTCGCGCCACACGCCGAAATTGCGCGTGAACACTTCGCGCAAAGTGTAGCTGGAGGCTTCGCCGGCCTGAATCGCCAGGCCGATGGCCGTTGCCGAACGGGTGTACTCGCTACGCTTCACCTTGCGGCCGAACTCTTCCCGCAGCATGCGTGCCACTAGAGGCAGCTCGCTCCCGCCGCCGGTCACATAAAGCGCGTCGACGGTGGTATCGCCCGCCAGCCGCACCGTGGCCGCGATTGTTTCCTCGATCAACGGCCGGCAGCGGTCGTAGTAATCCGCGACAGGCACCGTCACTTGTCCACGGCCCTCTTCGATCACGTCCAAATCCACCACCATGCGGCGCGAGTTCGGATGCAAGGCTTCCTTCTGCCTTCGGCACTCTTCTTCCAGACGAAAACTGGTGGCGGGATCCAGTGAGGCCAACTCCTCGGCGCTGACAGTCATCTCCGCCAGAACGCGGTCGAAATCGTCGCCGCCGAGTGTCGAGATGCCTTCCGTCGCCTGGACCGTGTGCGTCCTCTCGTCGAGTTCCACTAGCGACGCGTCGAAGGTGCCGCCGCCTAAATCGTATACCAGCAGCCTTCCCACAAATCGCTGCCGGTGGCCGAATTCGATGGATGCCGCGGAAGGCTCATTCAACAGGCCCAGTACCGAAAACCCAGCCCTCCGGAATGCGTCCACGGTCAGGAATCGCTGGTTGCTGTTGGCATTGGCCGGTACGCCCAGCATGATTTCGAGAGGCTCCCGCGCTCCGAACCGCTCGCCGAGCTGGCGGCGCAGCTCGCTCAGCAATCCCTGCATGAGATCGGCCAGGGCCACGGTGACTCCGCCGGCATCGAGCAGCGTTTCGGGTCCGGCGTCCTCCAGATAACGCTTGACTGAGCGGATCACCGTCCAGCCGGGCTCGGCTTGCCTGTGCCAGGCATCCCATCCGTAGCGGCGCTGCCCCTCGCGCAGCGCCACCAGCGGCGGGAACCATTCAAAGGTTGAGTCCAAGGTTTCGAACGGCACCAAAGGATAGTTGCCGCGGTCAGCTGCCGCGACGACAATTCTGGTGGTTCCGAAGTCGATACCGAATTTCATAAGCCGATCTCAATTTCAACTACAATGGTCGCCTATGAGGAACATTCCTCGCACGGTCTTGCCAGCTCTTGCCGCCGTTATCTTAGCCGGCTGCACTCCTGTTCCGCCGGCGCCGAGGCTGGAGGATTTGCGGCAGCTGACCCACGGAGGCGAAAACGCGGAAGCGTACTGGGCGCCGGACGGCAATCGGCTCATCTTCCAGTCTACACGCGACGGTCGCGATTGCGATCAACAGTACATCATGAACTCCGATGGCTCCGGCCAGCACATGGTCTCGACCGGCATGGGCGTGACCACGTGCGGCTACTTTCTTTCCGATAACAAGCACATCCTTTACGCGTCCACGCATGAGGCCTCGCCCACCTGCCCAGCCAAACCGGATCGTAGCAAGGGCTACCTGTGGGCGGTGTATCCCGGCTTCGATATTTATTTGGCCGAGGACAACGGCAAGATTGTCAAGAAGCTCACGGGTACGGACGGCTACGACGCGGAAGCCACGGTGAATTGGAAGAACCACCGCATCATTTATACGTCGATGGCTTCGGGCGATCTGGATGTGTGGAGCATGAACGAAGACGGCTCCGACAAGAAACAGCTCACGAAAACCGAAGGCTATGACGGCGGGGCAGTGTTTTCACGCGATGGATCGAAAATGGTTTGGCGCGCGTATCGCCCGACCGCGCTCGACAAGCTGGAGCTATACCGGTCTTTACTGAAACAAAATCTGACCGCGCCGATGAAAATGGAATTGTTCGTCGCGAATTCGGACGGCTCCGCCGCCAAGCAGATCACCAGCTTCGGCTGCGCCAGCTTCGCGCCCACGTTCACTCCGGACGGCAAGCAGATTCTGTTCGCCTCCAACAAGCACCACTGCGATAGCGATGATTTCGAGCTCTACTTAATCAACACCGACGGCTCCGGCCTCCAGCAGGTGACCAATTACGGCGGCTTTACTTCGTTCCCGGAATTTTCGCCGGACGGCAGCCGGCTGGTGTTCGTCTCCAACTATCAGGCCGCCGGCAAATACGAGTTCAACGTGTTCACCGCGGATTGGAAACGGTAACCAGCTCCATCCGCTTCAATTGGCCGCAGGCTGCGTATACATCCAGTCCGCGAGGCTTGCGCAAAAAACACGGCAGGGACTTGCGCACGATGGCTTGAAACGCCGCCACGCGCTCCGGTTCCGGCGTGCGATAGGGAATCCCGGGTCCGGGATTCAGCGCGATCACGTTGACCTTGACATTCAGATTCGCCAACATCTTGGCCACGCGGCGGGCATCGGCGTCGGTGTCATTCACTCCGCCCAGCAGGACGTATTCGAAGCTCAACTTTTCCCAAGGCCGCAGCGGATACGCGCGGCAGGCTTCCAGCAAATCCTTCAAGTGATACTTGCGCGTAATGGGCATCAGCTCACGGCGCTGTTCTTCGGTCGACGCATTCAAGGAAATCGCCAGCCTCGGCCGCGATTCCTCCGGAGCCCGCCCCAGCTCCTCGATCTTGGGAACGATCCCGGAAGTCGAAACCGTAATGCGTCGCGGCGAAATCGCGATGCCCTTCGGATCGGTGAGCAGGCGCGTGGCTTTGAGCACGTTGGCCAGGTTGAGCAGGGGCTCGCCCTGCCCCATCATCACGATGTTCAGGCGGTCAACATTCGGCGTGAAGCCGCGGTCGGAGGCCACGCGCAGCACCTGACCGGCGATTTCGCCGGCGTTGAGGTTGCGTTCCAGACCCAGCAGAGCCGTCAGGCAGAAGCCGCAGTTTACCGGGCACCCGACTTGCGTGGAGATGCACACCGTCGCCCGCGCTGTCTCCGGCATCCACACCGCTTCGACCGTCTTGCCATCGCTGAGCCGCAGCAAGTAGCGCCGCGTTCCATCCGTCGAATCGTACGCGAGCTCAATCTCGGGCAGCCCCAACGCGGTTTCCGACTGCAAGCGCTCCCGCAGAGGCTTGGGCAAATTCGTGATGCGCCCCAAGTCCGGCACCCTCAGCCGGTACACGGCGTCATAGACCTGTTGCGCGCGGAACTTGGGTTGATCCGCGCCCAGCAAAGTCTGGATCTCGCCGAGCTCCAGGCCGACCAGATTGGGCAGGGTATTCATGGCGCTATTCTGAGGGGGCACGCTTCTACTTCTATGATGACCTACGCGCTGTCCTCTGTTCAGCAGGCCACCCTCCAGAAGACTCTCGAAGACTGGAAGGCGCACGATAAGCTCCGCCGCCTGTGGACGAAAGACGCGTCGCTATGGACGGGGAAAGACGAGGGCCAATGGATGGGCTGGCTCGGCATTATCGAAGAGCAGCTCGCTAATCTGGCGCAGTTTCGCGAGATTGCGGCGGACGTTCGCGAGAACCGGTATCGCGATATTCTGCTGCTGGGAATGGGCGGCTCCAGTTTGTGCCCGGAGGTGCTGGCGCTTTCCTTCGGCCACATCCTGGGCTTTCCGCGGCTGCATGTGCTGGATTCGACGGACCCGGCGCAGATTCGCGCGATGGAATCGAAGCTGGACCTGGAAAAAACTCTGTTCATCGTTTCCAGCAAGTCCGGCTCGACTTTGGAACCCAACATCTACAAGCAGTATTTCTACCAGCGTTGCGGCCGTGATGGCAGCCGCTTTTACGCCATCACCGATCCCGGATCGAAAATGCAGGAGGCCGCCGGGCACGACCATTTCAGCAACATCTTTTACGGCGTGCCCAGCATCGGCGGGCGCTATTCGGCGCTTTCCAACTTCGGAATGGTGCCCGCCGCGGCGATGGGGCTGGATGTGGAGGATTTTCTCGAAGCCGCGGATGCCATGGCGCGCGAATGTTCCGCCACGTCGCCCGCTGAGCAAAATCCAGGTGTGCTTCTTGGCGCGCTGCTGGGCACGCTCGCGCTGGAGGGCCGCGACAAGGTGACCATCATCTCCTCGCCCGGCATTCACGATCTGGGCGCGTGGCTGGAGCAGTTGATCGCGGAGTCGACCGGCAAAATCGGCAAGGGCCTGATTCCGGTGGATCGCGAGCCGGTGGGCGCGCCCTCGGTCTACGGATCTGACCGCGTGTTCGTCTACGTGCGCCTGGAAAGCGCCGCGGATCATGGACAGGATGCCGCGGTGGATGCGTTGGCAACGGCTGGCCAGCCGGTGATTCGCATCTCCATGCCCGGCCCTCATCATTTGGGCGCGGAGTTCTTCCGCTGGGAGATTGCGACCGCCGTGGCCGGCTCAATCATCGGCATCAATCCCTTCGACCAGCCGGACGTGGAGGCGAGCAAGGTCGAGACGCGCAAGCTGACTTCTCAATATGAGCAGACCGGCTCGCTGCCCAAGGAGACTCCGGCCATCGTGGATCAGGGCATCCGGGTGTTCGGCGCGGCGCACGGAGCAACGCTCGCAGAATGCCTGCGCGCGCATCTCGGCACTCTGCGCGCCGGCGACTATTTTGGGCTGCTGGCGTACATCGAAATGAGCCAGGAGTATGAGCGGGCGCTGCAAGGCATCCGCGTCCGCGTGCGCGACGCCAAGCGTGTGGCGACTTGCCTCGGCTTCGGCCCGCGCTTCTTGCATTCCACTGGCCAGGCTTACAAGGGCGGTCCGAATTCGGGAGTGTTCCTGCAGATCACCGCGGACGACGCGCAGGATCTGCCGGTGCCGGGGCAAAAATATACCTTCGGCATAGTGAAGGCGGCACAGGCTCGTGGGGACTTGGCGGTGCTGGTCGAGCGCGGCCGCCGCGCGCTGCGCGTGCACTTGGGCGCGGATCTTCATGCGGGACTCGCCACGCTGGCCTCGGCCATCGACGGCGCGCTAAAATAGGGTGCTTCGCTGTTCTACGGGCCGGTAGCTCAGTTGGTAGAGCATCGCACTTTTAATGCGGTGGTCGCGGGTTCGACTCCCGCCCGGCTCACTAAGACCCCAAAGGGGTTTGTGGCTGGTCGATAGCGGATCAGAGCGACCTGACCGGAAGATTCGGAATCAGACGAAAATGGCGCACGTTGTGCGTTGCCACGGAGTAATCGAGTTCAAGCGCAGTGACACCGATCAGCAGATCGGAAAGAGGGATGCTGACCCCGTTGGCCCGCCTCTCGCCGTCGATTCGCCCGGCGCGAAGCGCAGTGGCAACCGTAACCGGAACAAGGGGGGACCACACTGGTCAGCTCGGCAAGAAAGCGCCGGCGATCCTGGCGGCGCTGCGGCGTGTCCGCCCGTACGATACCGTGAGCGAGTTCGAGCACCGTCACTACGGATACGGCGATCTCATCGTCACCGGTTTCGCGAATGACCGATTCAAGCAACTGCCTTGCGTTCAAGCCCGCTCGTTCGGCGGCAACGGCGGCGGAGGAATCGAGGATCAGTCCCGGGCAGGCGGCTCCAGCGGCTCACGGTGCGCCGCGATAGCCGCTTCCACGTCGGCGGCGAAGTCGGGATCGATGACAGCCGTTGAGTCGGCGGGCAGCATCGCGATGCACTCCGAGATTCTCCGGCGCGGCAGTTCTGCCGGCCTCAGCACAGCGATGGCCTGGTGATCGTGCTCGACCACTACTTCAAGGCCCTGACGGACCTTCTCCAGGGCAGCCGCAAAGTTGGTGGCGACCTCGGCTTCCGTCATGTGCACCTGTGCCATCTCTCGATCGTCGCGGTTTTGGTTGCGGCTCGCCCTCTTCAAGTGCTTCCTTCGACGGAAATGGTCCCGGGTTCGACTCCCGGAGGCGCGCGGTCGAGCCTCGACCGCCCTGCCGTCCGGCACATTTGCGCGAGCCGCCTCCACCAAGCCGTTACCAAGAAGTAGGGTAAATGCCCCATTTTCCAAAGCCTTAAAGAAGACGATATGTCTGGAAGGAGCCGGACAATGAAGACAATTCCCCTGCTATTTCTGGTTGCGTTGGCGGCGTCCGGGAAAGTCACTTACACCTATACCGGAAACCAATTCGACTCGGTTGCCTATTGGCCAGTGAGTCCTGCTTCAACCGGAACGCACGTAACCGCCATCGTCACCCTGCCGATGGCACTGCCTAAGGGAGCCACAACCTGTATCGCGTCGCGCACTGTTCCCTGTTCGAGTCCCGTAATCAATTTGAACGGTTTTTCCTGGGACATCACCGATGGCGTGAACACCATCGCTCAAGTTCCGGGCGGCACAAGCGGAGCGATCCTCAATAGCTTGACCTTCACCACGGATGCCAACGGCAACATCGTGAATTGGAACATGGACGCCTCGAATGGTTCGGACCAGGTGGAAGGCGTTTATCTTGCGCAGATTCTCGAAATTCGCACTACCAACGAGCCCGCGCCCGGCTTTGAAAACGACAGTGATGTGTCCATAACGGCCTACGGCATGGAGAGCATTTCGGGTGATTCGGGTTCCTGGACCGTGAACGATCCGGTGGGCGCGGTGGTGACCGGCGCAACCGGCTATGTTTCGATTGCGGCCGGTGGACTGGCGACGATTTACGGAAACTTCAAGAACTTCCCGACGGTGACCGGCACAGGGACAACGCTGGGCGGCGTTCAAGTAACATTTCCGGGGATTACCAGCGGCGGCGCGCCGCTGTTTTACGTCTCGTCAACACAGATCACCTTTCAGGTTCCATGGGAATTGCAAGCGAATACCTCGAAGCAAACGCCGCTATCGGTCACTTTGAACGGCCAACAGGTCGCCGCCGTGTTGCTTTCAGCACTGCCGGCGGTAGCTCCGGGAGTCTTCGAGTTGAACACGCAACACCAGGCCGCGGCGCTGGATGTTTCCTCGAAGCCGATCGGACCGAACAATCCGACGCAAGCCGGCTCCGCGGTGTCGATCTATTGCACTGGGCTGGGGCCGGTGAACGTGGCGCAAACGGACGGCGTTCCGGCTCCCGTCGACCAGCTTGTTTACACCACGAATCAACCTACAGTCACGATTGGCGGCCAAACCGCTCAAGTGCTCTTTTCCGGCTTAGCGCCGGGCGCAACCGGGCTCTACCAGATTGACGCGGTGGTTCCCAACGTTCCGTCCGGAACGCAGCCCCTGACAGTGACGGTGTTGAACGTCGCCTCAAACACCACCACCCTCGCAGTGCAGTAAGGCTCGATGGACACCACGGCCTACGAGATCGGTGCTGTGTTTTTCCTCGCGGCACTGTTTATGATGGGGACGCTGACCCGCGGCCTTATCCCTGTTCCCATTTTCAAGAACGCCAAGCTTGTGATGCTCCTGACAGGCGCGCTGTTGGTGGGATGGGTGGCGTATCTCCGGCTGCCCGATATCTCCGGTTTTTTCGACGTGGGAATAGCGAAGCGCACCGTACCCTCGGAAGCCGTGCCGGTGGAGACGCCGAAACCCGTGGCAGCCGGTCCAGCCGTCCCAGCTCCGCCGGCATTCAGATCGACGGGCCAGCCCGCGGCGACGGTCAAGCCGACGGTCCGCCCGGCACCTGCGGTCAAGGCCACGATTCGGCCCGCGCCAGTCGTGCAGATTCGGGAGGCATCATCCGCCCAGGTTGCCCCTGCGGTGGCGTTGGCACCACAACCCCAGCAGATTCCCGACGCTCCGGCCCACATAGAAGCTGCTCCGCCTGTCCAGCCGGTTGCGAGCGGCAGTGAGTTAGAGGCGGCTCCGAATCATCAAGCCGACGGAAACAGGGTTAAGCGCGCGATCAAGTCCGTGGGTCACTTTCTGCACATCGGCCACGAAAAGTATCAACCTCCGGTTGTCGCGCCAGTGCCAGCGACGCCTTCGGACCAAGGGAGCGCGGAAGGCTCCCGCTGATCCTCGATCCGCGGTCCTCGCGCTGCGGGGCGCGGCTGTACGCGCAGCCCCGCGTTCATCCAAAGCATCGACGATCAGCAGCCGGCATCCCCTGCTTCAGTTCGGATACGATCCGGTGATGTAATTGTGCAGGTGCCGGATGGTCTGCTCCTGATCCTGGATGACCCAGTTCACCACGTCGCCGATGGAAACGATCCCGGCGATGCGGCCGGATTCCAGAACGGGCAGGTACCTGATGCGGCGGGAAGTCATCAACTGCATGCACTCCCCGATGGTTTGCTGCGGAGTGACGAAAGTCACCGGCGTACTCATGATTTCGAGCACCAGGGTATCGCGCGACTGCCGGCCCTTGAGAATGACCTTGCGGGCGTAATCGCGTTCCGTGACAATTCCCACGAGTTGCCCGGCGTACAGGACCGGCAGAGCCCCGACGTGCTTCTCGGACATACTCTCCAGTGCTTCCAAGACGCTCGCCTCAGGAGCAATCGACCAGACCGTGGCGTCCTTCTGGGCGAGCAGCGAACTTACCGTCTCATTCAGGTTCGTGGTTTGCGAAGGCTGGGACACTTGCATCGGAGCACCTCCTGCCTGGAATATGCGCCGCCAATTCCGTAGAGTCAATCCCCGGGGCATCCGCTGCGCCGGCTCACCTGTAACATGTTGATACGATGAGAAGTCAATGCTCGGAAAGGATGGTCGCGGAGGCTGGCGAAGATGGGTTCAACGTCCCCAGAGCTTATGGGTGCGGAAAGCCCTGGCCCAGATTCACCTGTGGATCGGAATTGGCGTCGGCATCTACGTCCTGCTGATCAGCGTCTCCGGCAGCGCCATCGTTTTCCGCCGGGAGTTGGCACGGTATTCGCGAAAGTCCGCCTCTGTGGCCCAATCGGGCCGGAGAATGAGCCGCGAAGAGCTGCAAAAGCGCGTGCAGTCGGATTTTCCCAGCTACGAAATTTACGGGGTCTATGACTCCGAACGGCCGGAACGTCCGGTAGAAGTTGTGCTCGGCGACGGCAAGACGCGTATCAGCCGCTTGTTCGATCCCTACACCGGCCGGAACCTCGGCGACCCGCAGTCCTTCATGAGCCGCACCTTGGGATGGCTGATCGATCTGCATGACAATCTCCTGGCGGGAATGACCGGGCGGTTGGTGAATGGCATCGGCGCGCTTTTTGTGACGCTGCTTTCGTTGACGGGAATCATTATCTGGTGGCCAGGAATCCGGCATTGGCGGCGCGCCATCGTCATCCACCGCAAAGCGCGCTTTGCCCGCTTCAATTGGGATCTCCATAGCGCGGCAGGTTTCTGGTGCTCAGCGTTCGTATTTGTGTGGGGGCTCTCCGGCATTTGCCTGTGTTTTCCCGCGGTGCTCAATCCGGTCCTTTCCAATGACGGCGTCTTTTGGATCACGCAGCTTCACTTCGGCCGGTTTGACCGGGTGACAGAAGCGATATGGACGATTCTGGGACTCGCGCCGGCGCTGCTCGCCATCACGGGAGCTCTAATGTGGTGGAACCGGGTGTTACGCAAAAGAATCGCGATTCGGCGCAGCGCAAACAGCGCGCGGATCACCTGGCTACCCGCTCGCGCTCACCGAACCAGGCGCCGGGCCGCTACTGCGCACGCAGACATGTTCCGGCATAGTGACCAGCAATAATTCCCCGACCTACATCGCCGGTGCAACCGGTCGATAAAGAGCCTTCCTTAGGTTCCGGCATTGGCCGGCAGCGTTCCGAATATGGCGCGCAACTGGTCGGCTGTAGCGTTATTCGCGTCGGCGAAGTTCGGCCGGTTCGTCACCGCCGGCACCATGCCGTACTGCGTCGGCGCGAAGAATACGCAGTGGCGCCAGGGCCTGCACTTGTCCAACTGCCGCCGATGGCAGAGTGCCGGACAGCAAACAATTTACCCAAAAAGGATTAAGACGTAATAAGCATTCTCAAATCTTACATGCTTGGCAGAATGGCATATAACACGCACCCGAGATATGCGAAATATTAGCGCCAAGTCCGAAGAACTGGAGATTCGCGCAACGCAGATTGCTGGTTCGCGCGTCTCACGTGCCATGGTTCCCCGTTGGCGGCGGACGATGGTGCGCCGCACGCAGAACAGATCCCCGTACGCAATAGCGGCATTCGCCGTGTTCAGCGCCGCGCTTGCTGCCGCCCAGACCGTGGATACAAGCGGCGATGGATTGCTCAACGGGAATTTCCAGTTCCGGCACGTGGCTATTTTAAATGTCGACATCGACTCCAACCCGACGGAGATTCAGGCAACCTACGGCACCATCACCTTCGACGGCGCGGGAAACTATACCATCACCGGGACCACAATCGATAACACAATTTCGAGCGGCGCGCCGCAGCCGTTTACAGTGACCGGAGGAACTTACGCGATCGGCGCCAATGGAGCCGGCTATGTAGCCAACCCGCTGTATCCGGCAAATCAGAACGCTTACATTTACGGGGCCGTCGCACAGGGCGTGTACAGCGGTAGCTCCACTGAGGTCGGCGGGGAATTGACGCTAAATGATGTTTTCATTGCGATCCCAGTTGGCGAGGCGCCCACAAATGCGAGTTTCACCTCGCCCTATCAAACCGGCCTGCTGGATTTCACGGCCGGCGGGAGCACGGCGATTCTGAATGCGCTGTTCGAGCTTACTCCGAATGGCCAAGGCGGATTCGGCGGCATTAATCTCCATGGTCAAGCGTCGAACCAGAGCGCCGGTTCAATTCAACAGTCGATCTCGGGCGCGACTTATAACTTCAATAGCGACGGAAGTGCGACGCTGACGATTCCCTTGCCGCAGGGAGTGAGTTCGAGCAACGCGCTGTTCACTGGCACGAAGACGATTTTTCAGTCTGCCGACGGCAACTTCATTTTGGGGTGGACCGGTGGGGGCTATGACATCTTCTTTGGCGTAAAGGCTCTGACGATTGCAGGCACGAACAGCATCAGCCAGGGGCTGTACTTCACGGCTGCATTGGAGGACTCGCCGATGTCCTCCGGAACGGATTCGTACTATGGCGGAACCAACAACTTCGGCGATACCAAGGGAGATGGAGTCATCCATCAACGGTTGAGCGCGCCGAACGAATTCTCCTACGACTTCGGCACCGACAATCAGATCGGTTTGAACCCGGATGGAAGCGCCGGGCCCGATTTTAACGGCTACGATTACCTCTTTGGTGATGGAGGACTGGCGTTCGTCGCCATGGGGACCAACGGGAACTTCTCCCTGTTGGTGGGCATGCACGCACCCGCGTTCTCGGGACCGGGCGTCTACCTGAATCCGATCGGTGTCGTGAACGCAGCCAGCTACCAGCCCATTACCGCAAGTCTCGCACCGGGCGAACTGATCACGTTATTCGGCACCGGCCTCTCTCCGGTGACGCAGGCCGTATCGGGCGGACAGCCGTTCCTGCCGTCCTTGGGCGGCGTCTCCGTGTCGATCGACGGAATGCCTTGCCCAATTTACTCCGTCAGTCCAACCCAGATTTCAGTCATTGCGCCGTATGAGCTGTCGTCCAACCCGGCCGGCCTGGCGAACATTCAAGTGACCAACGGCCAAGGTGCGTCCAATGTAGTGCAGATGTACCTCACCGACACGGCGCCGGGAGCCTTCTCGCTCGAAACAACTCCGCCTCTGGTGACCATTTCCGGCGAGCCAAGCATGGATGGGATCGGCTACGCCGCCGCGCTTCACGCGGCAACGGGCGCGCCGGTTACTCCTGACAATCCGGCGGAGCCCGGTGAATATATATCGGTGTTTCTGACGGGCCTGGGCACTGTAGCGCCAATGGTTACGGATGGCGCAGCGGGGCCCTTGAGTCCGCTGAGTTGGGCTGACGTGTACCAGGTTGGCAACCTCACGGTTCTCTTTGACGATTTGGACATTGGATCGACCGGCAATGTGGGCAACATTGAGTACGCGGGGCTGGCGCCGGGGCTCGCCGGGCTCTATCAGTTGAACGTGCAGGTTCCGGAGGGCGTGCTAGGCGCCGGGGACGACGTCTACCTCGAATTTGTGACCGATGCGGCCGATGACGTTCAGATCCAGATTCCGTACGTATCTTCTTCAGCAGAGAGGACCGGAGCTGATTTGGCCGCGGTTGATTTGACAGCAAAGCCGGAGCGCACCGGGTTTGCGCGAGTCCGGCTCCGGCGGCTCCTGAATGGCAAGACAGCGGCTCGGCGAATAAACCGCCGCGGCGGTTTTCCTTCAAACGCAGGTAATTGATATATGGAGCGGCGTGCCCGCTCCATAGTGACTGAGAAACCGTTTGAGAGAAATAGTCTCAATGGAGTTCCTACATAGGACGGGTCGAGATGGTCTCGCTTGGAGGACGTCTTCGGATGAGAGAAAAATTCACTGCGCCCGATAGGGCACGCCCTTTAATCTTGACGTGCCTGATCTTGCTTGCGGCTGCGGGGACGCCGTTACTGGCGCAAATGACCGTGTCGTTAAGCTCCTCGGTGCCGTCACCCGCTCTACTCGGCGTCCCGGTGACCTGGACCGCCACCGTATCGGGCGCCAGTCCGGGAACTCTGGTGTATCGTTTTCAGGTTGGCCACGACGGCCGGGATTTCCGAACCCTGGTGGACTATGGACCGAATTCTTCCCTGGTTTGGACCACGATCGCGGAGGATGGGGAATACGCTATGGAGGTTTCGGTCCAGAACAGCACCACGGGAGAAACAACTAGCGCAACGGAGTTGTTTTCGTTTTCGCCGATCAACACGGGTCCGGAGCCCATGGTCACGCCCAGCGCCGCCAATCCGCAGGTCTACATATTCAGCGCGCCGGCCTGCGAGTCCGGCAGCGTGAGTGTTCAGTTTCAGTCAGGCGGCGGAATGATGCAAAGCACACCGTCCCAGCCGTGCCTAGCAGGGCACGGCATGAACTTCTACCTGGCGGGCATGCTTCCCAATACACCCTGCACTGCTTACTACGTGGTCCAAACGGGGAAGGATCTTTTGTACGGCGCGTCGGTAACCTTCACTCCGCCGGGTAGCCCAGTGCAGCCGCCCGCCGAATCGCCTCTTACCGATGGACCGCCGCCGGCAGTAGACGGATTTTTGTTGCAAAGTCTCCTGTCCGGACGCCCAATTGCCACGGATCTAAACGGCAACATCGTATGGACCGGGCCGAGCGATATCTCCTTCCTGACGCGGCCACAGACTGGCGGAACGTTTCTCGGAATCTATCAAAATGACGCGGAACCTCCTTCTCAGCAATATTTTCGAGAATTCGATCTGGCAGGCATCACCGTCGCGGAAACCAATGCAGCGCAAATAAACGCGCAGCTTGCGATCCTTGGTGCGCACGCCATCAATGGATTCCATCATGAGGCCCGAAAGCTCCCCAATGGCGATTACCTGGTCCTCGCCGACTCAGAGCGAATTCTCACGAATGTCCAAGGACCGGGCCCGGTGGATGTGATCGGCGATACGATCCTGGTACTCGGCCCGGATCTGCAAGTGCTTTGGGTTTGGGATTCGTTCGACCATCTGGACAACAGCCGGCAAGCTGTCCTGGGCGAGACCTGCGCAACCGGAAACGCGGGTTGTGCCCCCTGGTACTTGGCGCCGGTTGCAAACGACTGGTTGCACGGCAACGCGCTGCAACTCACTCCGGACGGGGACATCCTGTATTCCATTCGTAATCAGGACTGGGTGGTCAAGATCGACTACCAGAATGGATCCGGAAGCGGCAACGTCATCTGGCGTCTGGGAAACGAAGGCGATTTCTCAATCGTTTCCTCTGACCCTTACCCTTGGTTCTCGCACCAGCACGATGCGAACTTTGAGTCTAACAATGTCAACTTCCTGGTCTTCGACGATGGCAATACGCGAGTGCAAAACGATCCGGCGGCCAGTCCCAATAGCCGCGGGCAGATGTACCAGGTGGATCAGCAGAACATGATTGCCACGCTGGTGGTGAACGCGGACATGGGGACCTACTCCTTTGCGTTGGGTTCGGCGCAGGCCTTGCCAAACGGAGACTACCACTTCCTTTCCGGATATATCGAGGCTGCCAACGGAGTCACCGACGCCCAGTCCCTGGAGGTGACGGCATCCGGCGATGTGGTCTTCGGTATTCAATTCGCGACCCTTGAATATCGCACCTTCCGGATGCCGGACCTGTACACGGCGCCTTAGATCCGGCAGACCGGCCGCGTCTCCCGCCCCTCTCGCGCGAATGGTATCCTAGTCAGTCCAGCCCGCGTTCCTGACGATTGACTAGTGTATCTAGAGGTGTAGATGTATCAAAGGCAGTTACCCCGGCGCTCCTTCCTGAAAGCTGCAGGCGGAGCGGTCTTGGGCGCGTCGATGTTGCGCAGCCAGCCGGCCGCCCCTCCTAATGTAGTCCTCATTCTCTGCGATGATCTGGGCTTTGGCGATGTGCACTGCTACGGATCGAGCATTTCCACCCCGAATATCGACGGGATGGCGCAGGAAGGCGTACGCTTCCAGCAATTCTATTCGGCCAGTAATGTGTGTTCCCCGTCGCGGGCAGCCCTGCTGACCGGCCAATATCAAACCCGCGTAGGCGTGCCGGATGTTTTGACTCCGACTTCGACCACCGGGCTCTCCTTATCGGCGAAGACCATCGCCGAGGTCCTCAAACCCTTGAATTATAAAACCATGTGCGTGGGGAAATGGCACTTGGGCACCGAGCCCCAGTTCCTACCCACCAGCCGCGGCTTTGACCACTACTACGGGATTCCGTACAGTAACGATCAGTCACCATCCATTCTGATGCAGGACACTACGGTCATTGAGTCGCCCGTGGTGCTGAATACGCTGACGCAGCAATATACGCAACAGGCGACGAATTTCATCGAGTCCGCCGCTGGCTCGCCTTTCTTTCTCTACCTGGCGCATACTTTTCCACACATCCCGCTGGCCGCATCCAACGCTTTTCTGGGAAAGTCCGGTTTGGGCTTGTACGGCGACGTGATTGAGGAGATCGACTGGAGCGTAGGGCAGGTTTTGCAATCCCTACAGGCCAACGGCGTAGACAACAACACCTTGGTGATTTTCACCAGCGACAACGGGCCTTGGTATCTGGGCAGTGCGGGCAATCTACGCGGGCGCAAGGGGTGGAGCTACGAGGGCGGAGTCCGGGAACCGTTCATCGCCCGCTTTCCGGGCCGGATTCCGGCTTCTTCAAAGCGTGGCGGCGTTTCCGCGGGGCGCTCGACCCAGTCGGTCGCAACCACCATGGATCTTATGCCGACCATCGCCGCCCTGTGCGGCGCGCCCCTGCCCACCGGCAACGGCCCCTTGGATGGGGTCAACATCTGGCCGGTTCTCGCGGAACAGCAGGCCGACGTCGCTCACCCCCTGTTTTTGTACTTCGACAGTTGGAACATGCAGTGCGCGCGAATGGGAGATTGGAAACTGCACGTATCCCGATACAACACATTCGCGTGGAGTCCGGACCCGGTCGGCGGCCGTATCAACTTACCTTTGCCTAATCCGGAGCTTTACAATCTCGCTCTCGATCCGGGCGAGAGTTATGACTGCGCGGCCGACTTTCCCGGCGTCGTCGCCGAGATCCAGGCCGGCATTCAGCAGATGTTGCCTACCTTTCCCGCCCAAGTCCTCAGCACCTATAACGCCACCATGGCAATACCGTCCTTCGCCACCGACGGGGCTTTACCAGTGGAGTTGAACCAATCCTGTCAGTGATGCCGTGAGTCAAGAGGGCCAATCAAGAGGGTCAAGAGTAAGCGGGTGAACTAAACCTTGTTTGAAGTAAAGCATGTCTAGCGCCGGCTTGTTCCCGTTATATAGCGGCGCTGGGGTCACCCCAGGCGCGCCGGTTCCGCGTATTACATCCCTGCTCATCAAGCCCGCCTCCGCGGTCTGCAATTTGGATTGCGAGTACTGCTTCTACCTGGATCGCGAGGCCGATCCGTACAAGGAGTTGCCCGCGCGCCGCATGACTGAGGACACCTTGGAGCGACTAGTCAAAAGCTACCTGCCGTATTCCTATCCTCAGAGCAGTTTCATCTTTCAGGGTGGCGAACCCACGCTCGCGGGGCTGGAGTTCTTCAAGCGGTTGGTCGAATTTCAAAAGCAATACGGCCGCAATGGGCAACAAGTCAGCAACGCGCTCCAGACCAACGGCACGCTTCTCGATGAACACTGGTGCCAGTTCCTCCGCGAATACAACTGGTTCGTGGGCCTGTCACTGGATGGTCCCGAGGCAGTGAACGATCTGTATCGTTATAACAAGCAGCGGCACGGAACCTGGCGGCGTGTGGTAGCGAGCGTGGAATTGCTCCAGAAACACAGGGTGGAATTTAACATTCTTTGCGTGGTGAGCCGGGCGAACGTCGAAAAAGCCGGGGAGCTTTACCGCTTTTTCAAGGGACTCGGTGTCAACAACATTCAGTTCATCCCGCTGGCGGAGTTCGACTCCTCCGGAAATCCCCTCCCGTTCGCGCTTTCGCCCGAGCAGTACGGCCGCTTCCTGGTGGAACTATTCAACCAGTGGTGGCCCGACCGGCGAACCATGCACATCCGTCTGTTTGACAATATCGCTGAGAGCCTCGCCGGTCTCAAGCCCACAACCTGCACCATGCACGAGACCTGCGATAGCTACGTGGTGGTCGAATACAACGGCGACGTCTTCCCGTGTGATTTCTTCGTCGAGAAGCCGTGGAAGCTCGGCAACATTGTGGCGGATTCGTGGAGTGAAATAGCGCGACGTCCGCGGCGCTTTGAATTTGCTTCGAAGAAGACGCTGGCTCATCCCGATTGCCAGGCCTGCGACTACCAATCGATCTGCCACGGCGGATGCCCCAAGTTCCGGGCCGGCCCGCAACATCGATTTACAGACCTGGATTACTTTTGCATCGCCTATAAGATGATTTTCGCGAGAGCTACGGACCCGTTGCGCGGAGAGGTTGCCCGCGCAATCGCGCCTGCGCCGAAGGGCTGAGCATCACCCGGGCTGCCAATCGAGTGCTACCCGGAACGGACGGTCTGGTTTTCGGTGGAATCCGCGGGCGGTTTTGAAATCGAGGTCGTACAAGTCAGGTGGCGGCTTGCTGGAGCGTAAGCGAATCGCATAACCCAGCGGACACCGCTTGTTAGGTGGAAGTCGCAGTCCGTCGGTTTGAACCCGGCGCGAGTCTCGCCCCGTGCAGGTTCCCGTCACGATACAATGGCGCGTTGGTCCAGAAAAAACTGAGGTGCGACTCGCATGATGCGAACTCTCCTGATTTTCTTAACGCTCGCCGGTGTTTGCGCCGCACAAAAGGTTTCCACTCAGGAACTGCTCCGGATGGCTCGAACGCGCGACGCTGGATTGGAGCAGGCCCTGCGCGACACGTTGGGCGAGGCCAACATTCAAAAAGGCACGGCCGCCGCGGGCGAGCTAGGCGATTTCGTGTTCGCCATCGCCTCCGAGAAAGGCCCGTCACTCCAGATCAACTATGATCCGCCCATCGCCGCGTTCAAGGCCGGCTCACTCTGGGTGGTCCAGACGCGCTTGAATACGCGAACAGCGTACAAGTACACCTGGATCGCCGACGGCAGACGCATCGGATGCTCAGGTAACGAATGCGTACCCGCCAACAATCTGCCCGCGTTCGGGCCCGACAGTTATGCGCAACCCGGCGTGCCGCAAGGCAAGCTGACTGGACCCATCGAGGTGCCCAGCAAAATCTACCCCGGCGTGAAGGCCAACGTTTGGTATTACGTGCCGGCGCAATGGGACGGCGTCACGCCGCTCGCGGTGCAGGTGTGGGGCGACGGCCAGCAGTTCACCGGTCCGAGGCCGGGCCAGTGGCGGATTCTGGAGACGCTCGACAATTTGACCGCGCAGAAACGGATTCCGTTGATGGTCAGCATTTTCGTGCAGGCGGGAACCGGACCGGAGCGCAATGAGCGCTCGATCGAATATGACACGGTCAGCGATGCGTACCTGCATCGTCTGCTGGACGAGATTTTTCCGGTGGTCGCCGAGCACGTAAAGATGCGTACCGATGGCTACAGCCGCGCGATTCAGGGGCTGAGCTCGGGCGGGATCATGGCCTTCAACGCGGCATTCGACAAGCCTGAAGCGTTTTCACGAGTGCTGAGCTGGATCGGGAGTTACACGGCGCTTCGAAGGTCTGCGGACCATCCGGAAGGCGGCGGCGAATATCCCACAATGGTGCGCCGCGAAGCCAAGCGCAATATCCGGGTGTGGATAGAGGATGGATCGAACGATCTCGACAACACCGCCGGGAATTGGCCTGCGGCCAATATCGGCATGGCGAATGCCCTCAAGTTCAAGGGCTACGATTATCACTTTTCCTTTGGCGTCGGCGAGCACAATGACGCGCAGGGAGCCGCGGAGCTGCCGGAATCGCTGACTTGGTTATGGCGCGATTACGATCCGGCCAAGACTTCGCAGGAATTCGTGCAGGACCCGGGCGAGAAAGATCAGCCCGTCTGGCGAGTCGTGCAGTTGAATCGAAAGTAGGGACAGGGTACGGAATACGATGCTTCTTCAGAACGCGGTCGCGGACGCGCTCAACAGCGCGGACTGGGCGTTTGCACTGGCCGAATGTGTTCACATCGGCGGATTTGCCATAGGGGTTGGGTCGATCGCCGTGCTCGACTTCCGCATGTTGAACCTGGGACTGCGGCATGAGACGGCCGGGCGGATTTTGCGATACACGGAGCCATGGACGCTGGTCGCTCTGGTCCTGGTGTTTTTCTCCGGCGCGGCTTTGTTTCTGTCGCAGACCGAGATCTACCTGGTGAACCTGATTTTTCCAATTAAGATGTACGTGCTCGCCGCGGCGCTCCTTTTCAACTTCACCATTCACAGAAAAGTGGCGCAGATGGAGAGCCCTCCGCCGGCCTTGAGCAAGTCCGTGGCGGGCGTATCGCTGCTGCTATGGGCCGCGGTCGTGTTTGGCGGGCTGTTTACCGGGTTTCTTATTTAGAGGGTTCCGTGGCCATCGCTCATTCTATCCAGAGCATTCCTTTTCTTTCCAACTTCAGCGAATCGGTGCTGGCGTATCCGATCGTCATGTCGACTCATCTGTTGTGCATCGCGTTCTTCGGCGGCATGATCCTGATCACGAACCTGCGCCTTCTGGGGCTGACGTTCAAGAGCCTGACGATCACCGAGGTGGTGACCAGCTTCCGTCCCTGGAAACGCCTGGGGGCGGTGATCATGATCGGCACCGGCCTGATGCTGGCAACTTGCGAGGCGGAAAAATATGCGCCTAATCCTTACTTCTGGACCAAGATGATCATTCTGGGCCTGATCTTCGTCCACGGCGCCATCTTTCGCCCGATCGTTTACCTGCGGACCAAGGAGTTGGATGCATCCCCGGTCATCCCGGCGAAGGCGAAGCTCGCGGCGATTCTTTCGTTGGTTTTATGGACCGCCATGTTCACCATGGGGAGATTGATCGCGTATTGGGACACAGACTAGGTTCTGCGGCCGGTTCATGCGAACGCCGCTATACTTGGGCCGAGAGGCGGCGTACGTCAGCACTAACAACATTCCATCCCCGAAGTGCGGCAGATCATCTTCCAGCATCTTGATCTGCTGGTCTCCGCCTGGCGCGATCAGTTTGGAGAAGACCGTGGGAACTAAGGCTAAGCCGGTTTTAGCAAAGGCAATACAGACCACACCCACCGCGCTCATCGTGACTCTGGAAAACGGAGACGTGTCGATTCCGTGGGAGAGGTGCTCAGAGCGCCTCGCTCATGCGTCTTCGGAGGAACGAAGCCGAGCGGAGCTCTCTCCCTCCGGGTACGGGATTCACTGGCCCTTGATCGACGAGGATCTAGCAGTCGGTCCCCTGCTTCGCTCCGCGACTTGAATCCCAAGCGGAAGCCCAGGCCAACTCTTCCGGCCGACGCCGGCGTCAAGGCCTACAAATACGCCAGCAGCCGCCCGGCGGTGATCGCCCCCAGCCAGCACACCAGCGCGGCCCAGGCGAGACCTTTGGAGCCGTCGGGCAAGGCGTCGTCGGGACCCAGGTTGTGAAACACCTTCTTGCGCGTGCGCTGGAGCACGGCAACGCCCGCGAAGATGAACACCATCTTGATGTAGAACACCGGGTCGACCCCTCTTTTGCTGGCGCTCGCCATCAGTAGACCCGTGCCCGTGATCGCGTTAACCCAAAATCCCCACCAGATCACCGGATACAACCGCTCCAGCGGCCGCACCGGGATGCTGGGCGAAATGCCCAGAAGCCGCAGGCTGATGATGCTGGCCAGGCCGGCCACCACCCCCATGCCGATCACGTGCAGCAACAGCACCGTGGGATAAGCCAACTTGGAGGGCGATTCCCGCACCCACGTGCTCAAGCCCAAGTTCTCGATTGTGTCCAGGAAGCTCGTCGCTTCTGCCGCAAGAAACATCACCTATGCTCTCTTTTCTCTTCGCTGTTCTTGTCCGTGAGATATCCCAGCACGCCGACCAGCACTGTCGCGCCGATCGCAATCAAGCTCACGATTACTCCATCTACCCAAGTTGCCATCGGACTCCGTCCTTAGTTGCCATCGGCTCCGTCCCCATCAGAATGAATGGCCGAAGAACGGCAGCATTTGACCGCAGAAAAGCACGCCCAGCCACAGGGCAATTCCGGATGCCGCGGCGAATTTCGCTGCCAGCGGCGGCGCGTCGCCGGCTTCAAGAGTCCAAGGCTGGTCGAACGCGGTGAAGTACAACGCATTGGCTCCCGCCACCAGAATCAACGCCATCTTCCAGAAGAAGAGATTGTTGGTGACGTAGAAACCGATGGGAGCGCCGACAAAGAACAGCATGCCGGTAATCACGTTGAGACCGAATCCCAGGAGCCCCCAAGGCAACAACCGGTGCAGCACCGTGTATGGGATGCCCTTCACGAAACCCAGCATCCGCAGGTCCACCAGCAGCACCACCCCAAATAAAAGAGACAGCCCGATGAAATGGACTGTCTCGCTGGCCGCCCAGGTCCAGGTGACGTTCACCATGGCGTCTCCAATCACTCGGGCGAGCGGCTCCTTGGCGTTCGCCGCCGCAGCGGCGTCCACCGGAGGATCCGCGACTTTCGGACCGGAGCGAATTTCCGGATGCCGGATCTCGCCGCCGAGATTGGAGGCGCGGGCCATCATGCCAAAGCTCGCCAGGCCGGCCAGCAGCACGACTATCAGCGTCGCCTGCGGCATGCGCGACAAGCGCCGGTATTGCCACAATCCCAGCCAGGACACCGCGCCGGTCAGCTCCATGAACCACAGCGCGATGAACGCCGCGGTCTCGTGCGCCTGAACCCTGGTTACGGAGACCTCCGGGGTTTTCGACAACGCCAGCTCGGCGGCGGTGCCGGTGACGAAGGTCGGAATCGAAAGCAGCGCGATGAAGAAGAAGGCGACCAGGCTGATACGCTTGACCTCGTCGCTGTTGACCGCCAGGCCGTAGAGGAACACTCCCAGCGCGACGATCATGCCGACGGTGGGGAAATGATTGAGAAGAAGGTGAACGTGAGTCCAGTCCATAGCGAGCGCAAAATCCCGAGGGTTACTCGATTATCGTCAGTCCGGCAACCATGCCGCAACGCGTCACTATATCACGTTCTGCGTTCTTTTCGATAGGAGCAAATCGGCTATTGCCCTCGTAGCGTCTCCACCGGGGCGACAGCGGCGGCAAAGAAAATGCCCCCGGCGGTGCTCAACCGGGGGCATGTTGCCAGCCATCGCTGGTGCTGATTCAGGACTACGTCAGTGTCGAAGCTGAGTGGAGATGCTCCCCGGCTCGTACACTTCGCAGAACGCGCGCTCATGCTGTATTGCTGGCGTGCCCGGGCGCAACCGCAGAATTTTGTCGGGCATCACCCATGGCTGGATGAGGTCGTCCGGGTCGTCGATGGTGACTTGGTAAGTAATCTCATCACCCTTCCGGGTCAGCTTCTCGACCATGTGCATGTCGGCGGAATGAAACAGGCCGCCGCGTCCATACCATGTGGTGTCCACAAAGTTGGTGGAATCGATCACCAGCGTATCGCCGTCCCACTTGGCCTGCGGGAGCCCGTAGTAAAAGGCTTCGACCGTGTTCTGGCGCGGTCGCCCGTCGGTCGGGATGTCGCGGTATTCGTAGTTTCCGCCGCCGTAATCGGAATATTCATTGTAGAAGAAGATGATGTCCGTCGCGCTCTGGATAATGCGCGTTGGCGTGCCCTGCCGCGGGATTCCCAGCGGCTGGCAGGTCATGACCGGATCATCTTTGTTGGTCCACTGATCGTCCTCCTGAATCTTGTCCCAATACTCGGGCTTGTAGACGGGACGGCTGGGCCCGAACCGCGAGGGCGAGATCCACTCATAATCCACCCAGAAATTGTCCATCGGGTCTTTGCAACCGACGTCGGGATTGATTCCTCCACCCTTCACCTGCGTTGGACCACATCGCCGGGTCCCACTACCCGTAATAGCAAGAGGGGGGCCAGCCCAGTTTCCTGTCATATCCGGATGTCCGTCGGCCAGCCGCGGGGTTACGGCGGCTACTTCAGTCTGCTGCCTCGGGGTTGCGTCGACATTCAGAGTCCAATTGTCCGGCTGATTGGTTGGCTTGATCGCCGCCTTGATGCTTGCCGGCACCGGCACCACGACATACATTTGTCCCGTTTCCGTCACCGTCGTCGTAATGTCGCGTTCAACCGCGCCGTTCTTCTTTTCCGTCATCCTGCCGGCGTAGAACGCCTCAGCCGGATTGAGCGGATTGTTCCAATCTCGATAATCGCTGTAGTCGAACTCGTAAGTGTTCGCGCCATTTTTCACCACGACGCGTTCGGCCATGAACTTGTCGTTGAGCGTCGCGGTTGCGATCGCTGTGGGAACTCCCGGAATCGGGAACGTCACGACGGGCGTATTGCCTTCCCACGCGACGGAGGTTTTCCCGGCCTTCATAACGTCAGCAGGTACACTTTGCGGCCGGGGCGCCATTTCCGGTGGATCGCTGGTCCCCGCCATCGCGG
>JASHNT010000093.1 GCA_030041495.1 Bryobacteraceae bacterium
GGTCGGAGACGGCCTCTTCGAGCGGCACGCTCGCGCCCTCCTGTAAGGTCCGGGGGGCGGTATGTCAGGCGGGACGCCGATCCGCCTTGCAATGCGAACGAAATAGCTTCCTGGGCGGCCCAATTGCTAGTGCTTGGCCACATCGATAGCGTGGTCGCCGTCATCTGTTCCAGGACCGAGGGCGCCCGAAATTGAATGAATCTCAACCTTGGACGGCTGCCGCAATCTCTCACCTTCCTTGGTGAGCGGAAGCTCCCTCCCCGAGGCTTCGATCACCATCACCCAATAGTTCTCGTTGAAGGGTCCCCACACTATCCTTGACCCCTTGACCGTACGCGGCAGCCAGGCCTGCAAGGACGATGGCGGGGAGGACTCCAGATTTCCTCACGGCTCGACCTCCTATCTCCCCTCTACTGCTGAGGACATGACGATCCCCACACCGGAAATACTCCCTTGGTTAGGGCACCAGCGATCGATCCCGTCGGCGCCGCTTGACCCGTACCCAAAGTCAGCATCCAGTTCCCGCCGTTGTTAGTGGTTGCTCCACTCCAGCTCGAAGGTATCAGCAAGAAGGACTGGGATGGAATTCGGGTACTCAAGTTACGAACTCGGCCCCGCCGTTGAATTCCGCCGCCAGTCGTGATATCCCTTATCAAGGTCTGGAATCCGGACCGGGTCTGACTTGTCTGATAACGCGGACAGCCTCGGACCACCTTAGAAGGAGGCTTTCTCGATGAAACACTCGCGTCTGTTCACGCTGCTTCTGTTCGCGACCCTGTGTGCTTTGGTGGTCGCTGCGCCGGCCACTACCGGAATGAATACCGGCAAGGTGGACGTGAAGTCCGCCGGACCTCTGGCATTCGGGCCCGACGGAGTCCTGTTCGTCGGCGACTCGCTCGGCGCGCAGGTGGTCGCCATTGACACCGGCGATACCAAGGCCGTCTCCACCGGCTCCATCAATATCAGCGGAATCGATTCCAAGATCGCGGCCATGCTGGGAACCAGCGCGGACCAGATCTCGATTCGCGACGTCGCCACCAACCCGATCTCCAAAAACGTCTACATCTCGGTCAATCGCGGCCGGGGCGCGGATGGCAAAGGCGTCATCCTGAAGCTCGACACGGCCGGCAAACTCTCCGAAGTCAATCTGGACAACGTGAAGTACTCCGCTGCCGCGTTGCCCAATCCTCCCACCGACAACCGGCAGAAGACCAACACCATCACCCAGCTCCGTTACCTGGATGGGAAGGTGCTAGTCGCCGGGCTATCGAATGAGGAGTTCCAGTCCAACTTGAAGGTGATCGCGTTCCCGTTTGAGACTGCCGACGACCGCGGCTCGCTGATCGAGATGTATCACGGGTCGCATGGAAGGTATGAGACCAACTCGCCGATCCGTACGTTCGTGCCGTACACCATAGACAACCAGAAGTACATTCTGGCCGCCTATACCTGCACTCCGCTGGTGAAGATCCCGATGAGCCAGCTCAAGGCGGGTGCGAAGGTGGAGGGAACCACCATCGCCGAAATGGGCGCGGGCAACCAGCCTCTGGACATGGTGCCATACAAGAAGAACGGCCACGACTACATCCTGATGGCCAACACCACACACGGCGTGACCAAGCTGGATGTCGCGCATCTGGATACTTACAAGCCGATCACCGCACCCAGCGATGTCGCCGGCGTGCCTTATGAGAGCCTGAGCGATTGGAAAGACGTAAAGCACCTTCAGGCATACGACAGCAAGTCGGTTCTGGTACTGAGCGGCAATTCGGGCGCGATGGATCTGAAGACCGTCGCTCTGCCTTAGTCGCTTCGGAAGTGTTTGCAAGACTCACGCTCGTCGCGGCACTACTGGCTTCAGTAGCCGCTGCGGCGAGCGTTTCCATTCAATATCAGGACGGCGCGTTTATCGTCACTGGCTGGAAGCCCACGGCGGAACCCTCCGGCGGTTGGGCGTCGGTCTTCACCGTCTCCACCGGCCCCGATGCTCCGCCGATGTTCGGTTCGTACTCGATCGAAAATGGCGAGCTGGCATTCCGCCCGCGCTATCCTTTGTCGCCCGGCATCACTTACCGCGCCGGGTTCCACTCAGGCGATGGCGAGATCGTACGCTCAATTAGCGGCCCCGCGCGGCCCGCGCCCTCGACATCTGTGCTCGCTGTATACCCGTCGTCGCCTGTTCTGCCATCTAACGAACTAAAGCTCTATCTTCTCTTCTCCGCGCCGATGCAGGGCGGCGAAGGGATTTTTTCGAAGATCCATGTTGTCGATTCCAATGGCACGCCCGCCTACCTGCCGTTCGTCTCGCAGGAGCTCTGGAATCGCGATTATACCCGCCTCACGCTGATCTTCGATCCCGGCCGCATCAAGCGCGGAGTCAAACCCAATGTCGATATGGGGCCGGTGTTGGTGGAGGGCAAGCACTACACGCTGATCGTCGATCGCGAGCTCAAAGACGCGAACGGCAATCTGCTCACTGAGGCGTTCCGGCACGATTTCGCCGCCGGCCCGGCCGAACGCCGCGGCATCGACCTCGCCCAGTGGGAACTCTCCGAGCCTCACGCGGGAACCGTCGAGCCTCTCGTCATCACTTTCGACCGTCCCCTGGACTACGCACTTCTGGGCGACGTTTTCGAGATCCCCGGCGTGGCGGGCAAGGCAACCATTGGGTCCAATGAGCAGGCCTGGAGCTTCCAACCCTCCCAGCCCTGGACCTCCGGCGAGCACAAACTGATCGTCAGCACGGCCCTCGAGGACCAGGCCGGCAACCGCATCGGCAGACCCTTCGATGTGGACGAGTTCACCAGTCCGGTACCCCGCATCAGCAACGAAACTGCCCCGCTGATTTTCCACGTCCGGTAGGGGAATGGTGATAGCGTCAACGCTGCGCGCCAGCGCGCATATCCGCTAAACTAGTAGTTTGCAAGAATTTGAACAGCGCCGCCGGGTCGCGTGCCAGCAGGTTCCCTCACAAAAGGTCGAGGCGCTGGTGGTCTCCTCTCCGGCCAACGTCCAGTATCTTTCCGGATTCAACGGATCAAACGGATTGATGTTACTGGCTCCCAGCGAGGCGCATTTCATTACCGACCCGCGCTACGCCCAGGAAGCCTCCGAGACTATCACCTGCAAGGTCCACATTGCCAAGGGCCCCCTGGCGCTGGAAGCGGCCAAAATCATCAAGCGCAAGCGCTTCAAGAAGATAGGCTTTGAGCCGGCGTGGATGAACATGGCCGAGCACGGCCGCCTGGAAAAGGCCCTTCCCTCGCGGGTTTTGCTGCACCCGGTTGCGCCGTTCCTGGAAGATTTGCGGGCCGTGAAGTCGCCCGAAGAAATCGCGCTGATCCGCCACAGCGTCAACGCCAATTCCGAGGCTTACGCTCGGACCATGAAACGGGTCCGCACCGGGTTGCGGGAATTGGAGATCGCCGCCGAGCTCGAGTTCCAGATGAAAGTACTGGGCTGCGAAAAGCCGGCCTTCGAGACGATCGTGGCAGTGGGCGAGCGCACCGCGCTGCCGCATGCCCATCCCAGCCTGCGACGCCTCCAGGCGAATGAACTATTATTAATTGACATGGGCGCGACCCTGGACGGCTATACCAGCGACATGACTCGCGTGCTGTTCGCCGGCAAGCCGCCCAAAAAGGTCCGCGATCTGTACCAAGCGGTTTTGGAAGCGCAACTGGCCGGTTTGGACGCGGTTCGGCCCGATATCGCCGTCAGCCAGGTGGACGGGGCGGCCCGGAATGTCTTGAAGAGCCACAAGCTGGATAAACAGTTTGTCCACTCAACCGGTCACGGGCTGGGGTTGGAGATCCACGAAACACCCAAGATCGGCAAGCTCCAGAAGGGCGTCAAGAAAAAGGACGAGATCAAGCTCCGCGCCGGGATGGTCATTACCATCGAGCCGGGCGCCTATATCGCCGGATTCGGCGGCGTGCGGATCGAGGACACGGTGCTGGTGACCGAGCGCGGCTGCGAGGTGCTCACACCGACCTCCAAGGAACTCGGCGGCGTTGTCTAGAACAGGCTTTGCGTAGAAAATCTTTCCTAAATGACCAACGAAGAGATCAAAGAACTGCTCCGGATCTTCAATGAGAGCGGCGTGGGTGAGCTGGAATTGCAGCGCGGCAAAGATCGTTTGCGGGTGCGCAAGGCAGGAGAAGGCGTTTCGCCGGCCGCGTTTGCCGGGCCGCCCCCAGCGCCGGTTACGATTCCGTCCGCTCTGGCTGCTCCCGCCGCGGCTGCGGAACCCGAGCCCGCCAAACCGGCGGAGTCCGCTAGGGCGGATGTGAAGTCGCCAATTGTCGGCACATTCTACGATGCTCCTTCGCCGGGCGCTGCGCCGTTCGTCAAGGTCGGCGACAAAGTCGAGGTGGGCCAAGTGCTGTGCATCATCGAGTCAATGAAGCTGATGAATGAAATCGAAGCTGAAGTAGCGGGAATGATCGCGGCGAAACTGGTGGAGAACGGGCAACCGGTAGAGTACGGCCAAGCTCTGTTTGCCGTTCAGCCGCGGTAACATGTTCCAAAAGATTCTGATCGCCAATCGCGGGGAGATTGCCCTGCGCGTTATCTGCGCCTGCAAAGACCTGGGAATTCGCACCGTTGCGGTGTATTCGGAGGCCGACCGGAACAGCCTGCACACGCGCTTTGCCGACGAAGCCATTTGCATTGGCCCGGCCAAAAGTGCACGCTCCTATCTCGATATTCCCAGCGTGATCAGCGCCGCCGAAATCAGCAATGCCGATGCCGTGCATCCCGGGTACGGCTTCTTAAGCGAGAACGCGGATTTCGCCGAAGTCTGCGAAACCAGCGGGCTCACGTTCATTGGGCCGTCTCCGCAAGTGATCCGGTTGATGGGATTGAAGCAAATGGCTCGGGCGGCGATGGATGAGGCGGGAGTGCCGATCCTTCCCGGCTCGAAAGGCATTCTAAAATCCGCCGAAGAGGCCGAGGAGCTCGCCGCGCAGATTGGTTATCCCGTGATGCTCAAAGCCGCCGCCGGAGGGGGTGGGCGCGGCATGCGCGTGGTGCGCGATGCCGGAAGCCTGGCGTCGTTGCTCGCGCAGGCGCAGGCGGAGGCGGCCGCGGCTTTTTCCTGCGGCGACGTTTATATGGAGAAGCTGGTCGAGAACCCGCGCCACATCGAATTTCAGGTGCTCGGCGATCAGCACGGCAACGTCGAAGTCCTGGGTGAGCGCGAATGCTCCATCCAGCGCCGGCATCAGAAGCTGATCGAGGAGGCGCCCTCGACGGCCGTCACCCCCGAACTGCGCGAGCGCGTCTCCCGGAATCTGCGCGCCGCTTTCAAGGCGGTCGGCTACACCAGCGCCGGAACGGTCGAGTTCCTGATGGACGCCGCGGGCAATCTTCACTTCATCGAAGTCAACGCTCGCATCCAGGTGGAACATCCCGTGACCGAGATGGTCACCGGCGTGGATTTGGTCGTGGCGCAGATTCGCATTGCCATGGGCGAAAAACTTGAAGATATTTTGCCTCGGACGCCGCGCTTGTGCGGCCACGCCATCGAGTGCCGCATCAACGCGGAGCATCCGGAAACCTTCGCGCCTTCGCCGGGCCGCATCACCGGCTTCAATTTACCCGGAGGCTCCGGCATCCGCGTCGACACGGCGGCCTATCAGGACGGCGTGATCCCGCGGTATTACGATTCGCTGGTGGCGAAATTGATCGCCTACGGCTCCGACCGCACGCAGGCCATCGCCCGCATGCGCCGGGCTCTGGACATGTTCGTGGTGGAAGGAATCTACACTTCAATACCGCTGCACCGGCGCATTCTGGAGCATCCCGACTTCGTCGCGGGCAAGCTTGACACCGGCTTCTTGGCGCGCACCGGCTTGGCGCTCGAGAAGAAGTAACACACCGCAGCGCGTCCGGCTACACTGAGGCATGCTCGCTAACGCTTCAATCGTCGCTTTTGCCCCTACCCGCGACCAGGAACGCGCGATCAAATTTTACCGCGGCAAATTGGGGCTGAAACTGACCAGTCAGGACGGCTTCGCGGCTGTCTTCGACGCCCATGGCGCGATGCTGCGCGTGACCAGCGTGCCCGAGCCACTCCGGCCCCAGCCGTTCACCATCCTTGGATGGAAGGTTGCCGATATCGCGGAGACGGTGCGCTCACTGCTTTCGGCGGGCGTGACCTTCGAGCGGTATCCGCAAATCGCCCAGGACGAGCCGGGAATCTGGACCGCGCCCGGCGGCGCGAAGGTCGCGTGGTTCAAAGATCCCGACGGAAATATCCTGAGCGTCACGCAATTTTGAGCAGACGGCGCGCCCGCGTCACTTTACTGAGCGCGGCGATAGTCTCGACGGACAATTACTTCAATCCCGCCTGGGAAAGGAATTCGGCAGCGACATCGGACACTGCGCGATGCCCCAGATCCACCTCGGCGCTCAGTTTGCGCATGATTTCGGTGTTGAACTTGCCCGAGAGCTCGTCCAGGTACTCGCGCAATTTTGGCTCCGCGGTAAGCACATCCTGGCGCACCAGTAGGCACGCCTGGTAGGGTGGGAAGGCGTGACGGTCGTCAGCCAGCGCCTGGTAATCGGAGGAGGTCAGATGGCCGTCCGTGGAGTCAGCCGCGATCATGTTCACTGCGCCTTGCATGAGTGCGGGAAACAGCTCGGTGCCGTTCATGCCGCGCATGGCCATGGCGGTGGGCAAGTGGTAGCCGTTGAGCGCAGTGACCAGGTCGGAGTGCTGCTGGAAATCGTAGCTGACTCCGATCTTCCATTCGGTGGAAGCCGCGGCGGCTTGGCTGAGGGTGGATATATCGGGCGCATCGGCGGTTTTCACCACCATCGTGGGCGGGTCGTCGTATCCGAGGGGATTGAATAGTTCCATCTTGGCGACGCGGCCCATTTCCGAATGCGTCCGTTCCCACACCACGGATGGGTCCGGGCTAGCCGGCTCCTTGAGGATTTCCGATTCGATGGCGCCGGTGTACTCCGGGAACAGGGAGATACGGCCGGCATCGAGTTCCTGATAGGTGAGCAATCCGCTTCCCATGCTCAAGCGGCGTTGCACCTTGCGCCCCAGCCTTTGCTCCAGATGCTGGGCGACAATTTCGCCGGCGATGACCTGCGTGGTCGAGCTTTGCGAGCCCACCACGATTTTGGCGGGAGCCTTGCCACAGCCCCCAAGAATCACGATCCCCGCGGACAAGGATAGTATGGGAAGTGAGTGGGAACTACGCAACACCCTAGCATAACGCGTACAATAAGGTCGCGGAGAGTATCTCAGCCGCCCGGCTACCTTATTCCATGAGCGGCTTTAGTCTCGATGTCTTTTCAGATTCGTCCCATCAAGGAATTCCTGGTCCGGCCGGCGCTGCCGGAGCCCCTTCGCCGGTTGCCTGAATTGGGCAATAACGTGATGTGGAGTTGGAACCACACCATCCGCTCGCTGTTCCGGCGTTTGGATCCAGTCCTATGGAAGGCCTCCGACTTCAATCCGGTGGTGCTGCTGGGTAGGGTTTCCCAGGATCAGTTGCGCCGCGCGGCGTCGGATCCGCGGTATCTGGCGTTATATCGCCGGGCCTGCGAATTGTTCGATACATACTTGGAATCGCGCGTGACCGGCCACCCCATGCTGGCCGCGTATTTTTCGATGGAGTACGGTCTGATCGACTGCCTGCCGATCTACTCCGGCGGCCTGGGGGTGCTTTCCGGCGATCATTTGCGCGCTGCCAGCGACGCGCATGTGCCTCTGGTGGGGGTGGGCTTGCTGTACCAGCGGGGCTTCCTTCAGCAGAGCCTCGATCCCGACGGCTGGCAGCAGGAGCGCGCGCCGGTGAACGACTTCCATGCACTGCCGATCACGCCGCTCAGCGCTCCGGACGGCGGCGACCTGATCGTCACCGTTACCCTGGCCGGCGTGCCCGTGTATCTGAAACTGTGGCGCATCGATGTGGGCCGCGTGAACCTGTATCTGCTGGATTCCAACATCTCCCAGAATCCCGATCCGTCGCACCGCGACATCACCAGCCGGCTGTACGGTGGCGATCAGCACAAGCGCATTCGCCAGGAGATCACGCTGGGCATCGGCGGGTTGCGCGCACTGGACATTCTGGGGTTGCATCCCACCGTGTACCACATGAACGAGGGGCATTCGGCGTTCCTGGCGCTGGAGCGAATCCGTGTTCTGATGGAACGGGAGCGGCTGAGTTTTGAGGAGGCGCAAGTCGCCACACGCGTCAATAACGTCTTCACCACCCATACCTCGGTTCCGGCGGGCATCGACCTGTTCGACCCCGGCCTTATGTATGAGTACTTCCACGACTATTGCCAGGAGACCGGAATCCGCTTCGAAGACCTGCTGGCGCTGGGGCGCAGCCGCCCCACCGATCCACAAGAGCCCTTCTCGATGGCCATCGCGGCCTTCAAAACTTCCTCCTATCGGAACGCGGTCAGCCGGCTGCATCGTCACATCTCGCAACAGATGTGGCAGGATCTGTGGCCTAAGCTGCCAGTTTGGGAAATCCCGATCACTTCCATCACCAATGGCGTGCATCTTCCTACCTGGATCAACGGCGACCTGGCAGCGCTATACGACCAGAATCTGCGGCCGGATTGGCCGGAGGATCACTCCGACGCGGAAATCTGGGCGCAGGTCTCCGAGATCCCCGGCACGGAGCTGTGGGAGGCGCATCGCCGCCGCAAGCGCCGGCTGATTGCGTTCGTTCGCGAGCGAGCGGTGGCCAACGCCATGGCTCGCAAGGCGCCGGCTCCGGAGGTAAAGCGGCTGCAGGAGGTGCTGAATCCGGAGGCGCTTACCATTGGCTTCGCGCGGCGCTTCGCCACCTACAAGCGCGCGACGCTGCTATTCCGCGACATGGCCCGCCTGACGCGGATTTTGATCAATCCAACGCGGCCGGTTCAGATCGTGATCGCCGGAAAAGCCCATCCGTCCGATGTTCCCGGCAAGACGCTCATCCGCGAGATCGTGCAGCATTCCCGCAACCCGGAGTTGGCTGGGCACATCATCTTTGTTGAGGATTACGGCATCCAGGTGGCCCGGGAGCTGGTGGGCGGCGTGGATGTGTGGCTGAATACGCCGCGGCGCGGCGATGAAGCCTGCGGCACCAGCGGCATGAAAGCCGGGATTAACGGTGTGCTCAACCTCAGCATCCCGGACGGATGGTTCGACGAAGCCGGCGAAAAGACCGGCGGCTGGGCCATCGGTGACCGCGAGCCCTATTCGCCCGACCGTGATGACGCGCACGCCGCCGGACTGTATTCGATCCTGGAAGACGAGATCATACCGATGTATTACGAGAACCGCGAGCAGGGAGTGCCGGTGGAGTGGATGCGGCGTGTCAAACAATCGCTGGCCTACGTCAGCGCACACTTCAACTGCGACCGGATGATCCGGGAGTATCGCAAGGAATTGTACGAGCCGGCGCATCAGGCCTTTGCGCTCGCCAGTGCGGACGGTTTCCAACAGCCGCGAGAGCTGGTCCGCTGGACCAACTGGATGGCGGAACGGTGGCCGCAGGTCCGCATCGCTGACTGCGGAGTGGGGGACGACACTGCCGTGCTAACCGGATCCGCAGTACCAGTACGTGCGACCGTAGAGTTGGCCGGATTGGCGCCAACCGATGTCCGAGTGGAGGCGGTGGTTGGCCGGGTGGGTCCGGAGGGCGCCTTGGCCGACACGCAGGTCCTGGCTCTCGATCCCCTGGAAGCACAGGGAACCCAGGTTTTGTTTGGGCGGGATTTTACTCCTTTGTCCACCGGCCGCCTGGGCTGCTCGGTGCGGATCAGCCCAAATCATTTTGACGATCCTTTGAATCGGCCGTGTAACGCGCCGTTAAAATGGGCCGACGAAGGGTAGCGGGCTATAGATGGGCTGTCCGTCTGCCGATAATTGAGTCAGAGAGAAAGATTTTACTGGATTCCGCGCGCGGTTCGTGGTACATAGTGGTTTAGACGTTAAACGCGGAGCAACCCAATCCAGCCGTTCCCCGTCGAGGATGTGCCCGCGAGTCTCCCAATTCCGTAATTTCGTTTGCCCTTGAATACACTACCCCGACAACACCAGACGTAATCTAAAGGAGAGCCAACCAGCACTTTATGGAAGGCGACCGCAAGTACCGGCAACACGGCTATCAGGATTCCGGCCGTGATTCCTCTCATTCCGGCCCGAGACGCGACGAGCGGTATTCCGATAACGCCCGTCCCCGGCCTCAAGGCCCCCGTCCCCCCTTGGACATCACTGGCCCGCGACTACCGCGGCTGGTGCAGTCCGTTACCGCATCGCGCTGCTACAACTGCTCCGCCCTGCTCGGTCCGGGGACCGATTTTCGGGGCAATTGTCCCAAGTGCGGTGCGGCTCTGCATTGCTGCAAGCAATGCGGCAGCTTCGAGCCGTCGACGCGCTTCCAGTGCCTGAAGCCGATTCCCGTAAGAATTGCGGTCAAAGATCAGGCTAATGAGTGCGAACTGTTCAAGCCGCGCGTCACCGTCGCGCGCGATGCGGCGCACGGAGGCGGTCCCGGTGCGGGGGTACCCGGCGGCTCGCCGCTGGACGCTCCGCCCAACGGCTCCAGGCCCGCCGACACCGCTGTTCCGCGCAGCGCCAGCGACGCCCGCGCGGCGTTTGACAATCTGTTCCGCAAGACAGATTAAGCAAGACGGATTAAGATAGAAGCATGCCGGGACGCTGGTTTGCGCTCTCCCTCTTATTTGCTTCCGGTGCGGTGCTGAGCTGGACCGCCGATTATACCGGTCCCCGCCCTCCCAAGCCGGACATGCTGTACCTGGTGCATGCCGACAACCTGATTCCCACCGAGGCCGGCGACGCCAAGGAAGCGAGCAAGAACGCCAACAACTACACGATTGACGGCGCGGCTTCGCCCACCCGCACTCCCCTGGCTGAGCCGATCTTCATCTTGCAGAGCAACATGATTACGCCTGACAGCCTGGAGCTGTACAAGCTGGAGGTGAAGGGCGGGCATCGCGAATTATCGCTCGGCCGCGGTCGCAATTCCAAGGCCCTACACCTTTCAGTGACGCGCTTGGCGCAAGGCCTCTACCGCATCGAAGTGGATGAAGAACTCGAGGATGGCGAGTACGTGTTGTCGCCCATTGGCTCAAACCGGGTCTTCTGCTTCGAGGTTTATTGACGGCGTCGGGAACTCCGGCGGCGGCCCGTTCCATCGACCTGTTAAAATCAGCCTATGTTTGTGGGAGTGGAGCACGTCGCCATCGCCAGTCCGGATCCCCCGACGCTGGCACAATGGTACGTGGATCATCTCGCGTTCAGGACCGTCGCAATCGACGGGCCGACGCACTTCGTGAAGGCTCCCAACGGGGCCATCCTGGAGATCATCGCCGCCCAGGGAGAACGTAACAGACAAAGAATGTACGACCCCGGTTTGCGCCATATGGCCATCGCGGTATCCGATTTCGACGGCGCACTGGCTTCGCTACGCGGCGGTGGCGTGAATTTTTTGGGCGAACCGTATGCGTCGCCGCAAGGCAACCGCGTGGTGTTTTTCACCGATTGTGAAGGCAATATTCTGCACTTGATTCAGCGCGTCAATCCTCTTCCGGAATAGCCACACCTCTTGTTCACACGCGTCTTCAAAGCCCTAAGCTACCGCGACTTCCGCCTGATGTGGCTGGGTGCATGCACCTCCCAGATCGGGACCTTCGTGCAACAATTCGCGCAGAGCTGGCTGGTTTACGAGCTCACGAATAAAGCGTTCTACCTGGGGCTGGACCTGTTCCTCGGCCAGACTCCCATCATGCTGTTTTCGCTGTTCGGCGGGGTGTTCGCCGACCGCATTGACCGGCGCAAGCTGCTGCTGACTTCGCAGTACATCCAGATGACCTGTGCCTTCATCCTGACCGTGTTGTTCATGACGCACACGGTACGGGTGTGGCACATCCTGACCTTGTCCTTCTTTGTTGGATGCGGACAATCCATCGGCGGGCCGGCGTATTCGGCGCTGTTGCCGTCGCTGGTGAATCCGGAAGATCTGGCCAACGCTATCGCGATGAACTCGATCCAGTTCAACCTGGCGCGCATCGTTGGGCCGACCCTGGGCGGCCTCGCCTACACCGCACTGGGCGCGACCTGGTGCTTCGCGCTGAACGGGATCTCTTACATCGCGGTGATTATTTCGCTGTACCTGATCAACGTGAAGTTCGTTCCGCCCAAGACTAGCGTCCCCATCCTGACCAGCATGAAGGAGGGATTCCAGTTTATCCGTCAGAGAGAAGGGATGGGCGCTCTGGTGGTGTTGGCGTTCCTGATGACGCTACTGGGATTCTCCATGATCGGATTTCTTCCTGTGTTTGTGCGCGAAGTTTTTCAGAAGGGACCCCAGACCTATCAGTTGCTGCTGGTTTGTTCCGGTGCGGGTTCCGTGGTCGGCGGATTGTTGGTGGCGGCGTTTGGGAAGGTGAAGCATCAGGGCCGGATTGCGCTGCTGATCATGACGGGACTGGGGGTGATGATCGCCAGCTTCGCTTTATCGCGCTGGCTGTCGCTTTCCTGCGCGCTGCTGTTCTTGGCGGGGATGGCGACCATGGGCTCGGCTTCGCTGCTGCTGACCACCGTGCAATTAGTGGTCAGCGACGAAATGCGCGGGCGAGTGATGAGCGTCTACAACGTCGCCTTCCGCGGCGGAATGCCGGTGGGTAACCTGGTGATGGGCTCGGTGCTGATCCCGCTCTTCGGAATTTCGCCCGCCGTGGCGGGCACCGGAGCGGCTCTGGCCGGGCTGGGTCTGTATTTCCTGGTGATGAACCGGCGCGTCTCGGCACTGTGAGCCCGCCGCATCCAGCATTGCCCGCCAATCCGGCAGTACAATAAGGCCGCATGTTCGTTCCGCTAACCCCGCTTCGATTTCTCCATCGCGCCATGGATGTTTTCGGCTCCAAGACCGGCGCGGTCTCCGGCGATCGCCAGCTCACCTACGCGCAGTTTGGCGAGCGCGCGGAGCGTCTGGCTGATGCGTTAACGCAGCGGGGCATCCAACCCGGAGATCGTGTCGCGTACCTGAGCTTCAACAATAACGAGCTGCTGGAAGGCTACTACGGCGTCATTCAGGCGCGCGCCATCGTCATGCCGCTGAACGTCCGCCTGGCCGAAGGCGAGCTGGGCGCGATCCTGGCGCATTCGGGCGCGAGGATGGTTATCTTCGAGAACGACTTCCTTCCGCTGGTCGAGCGCCTGCGCCCAAGGCTTCCGGACGCCAAGCATTGGATCGAAATTGGACCCGCTTACGAAGAGATGATTGCAAGCGGCGTCCCCCGCCGCGCCGACATTTTCTCCTACGACGAAATGTCCATCGCGGAGTTGTTCTACACCAGCGGTAGCACCGGGACGCCCAAGGGTGCGACGCTTTCGCATCGCACGATTTGTATGCACGGTCTGAGCGTCGCGTTGCAGTGCCATCGCCCGGAGAACATTGTCGACCTTCACACCATTCCTTTGTTTCACGCCAACGGCTGGGGCAGGCCGCAGGCTTCGACGCTACTCGGCAGCAAGCAGGTGATGGTGCGCCGCTTCGAGCCGGAGACGGTGTTCCGCCTGATTCAGGAACATCGCGCCACCGACATGAGCCTGGTGCCGACCATGGCCAATGCTCTGCTGAATTCCCCGGCTCGCGACAAATACGATCTTTCCAGCTTGCGGCGGATGATGACTGGAGGCGCGGCGAGTTCTCCCGCGCTGGTGGAACGCTGGGAAAAAGCATTCCCAGGATGCGAGTGCTGCGCCGGCTACGGCCTCACCGAAACTTCACCCGTGATCACCACTGCTCTGTGGAAGGGAATCGAGTACGGATCGGACGAAGAGCGCTGGCGGCGCCAGGCCATGACCGGATGGGCGGTGCCCGGAGCCGATGTCCGCGTGGTGGATTCCGAGATGCGCGATGTTCCAAGGGACGGAAAGACGATCGGCGAAATTGTGGTCCAGGGCGACCAGGTGATGGACGGTTACTTTCGCGACCCGGAAGGAACCCGCGCCGCGATGACCGGGACGTGGCTCCATACCGGTGACATGGCTGTCTGGGACGAGGAGAGCTACGTCAATATCGTCGATCGCAAGAAGGAGATCATCATCTCCGGCGGCGAAAATATTTCCTCGATCGAAGTCGAGTCCGCCATTCAAGCTCATCCCGCGGTGATGGAGTGCGCCGTCGTATCGGCTCCGGATGACAAATGGGGCGAAGTGCCCGCGGCGATCGTGGTGCGCAAAGCGGGGTACGGGTTGAGCGAAGATGAATTACGCAGCTTTCTGGAAGGGCGGCTTAGCCGCTTTAAACACCCGCGTATCTTCGAATTTCGTGACGAGGCTTTGCCCAAAACCGGAACCGGCAAAATCCGCAAGATGATCCTCAAGGAGAGATTCTGGACCGGCAAAGAAAAACGAATTCAGGGATGAGGCTGCCCTGATGTATTCCGTTCGGCTGGAGCCGGAACCCGAAGACTTCGACCGCGTCATCGCGGAGTTGTGGGAGCACGGCACCGCGGGCGTCACCGAAGGTCATGGCTACCTGATTGCATTCTTCGAGGATGAGTCTGACGCCCGGCGCTTTGCCGAGCCGCAGCTCGAGCCGGAGGTCGACTGGGTGCGCGGGACTGAAGACGCGTGGCCTCCGCTCGAGGTCGGCGAGCGCTTCTTCGTCGTCGCTCCCTGGCGCACGGAGCCTACGCCGCCGGGACGTTTCCGGCTGGAGATCAATCCCGGATTGCAATGCGGCACTGGCCAGCATCCCTGCACCCGGCTGTGCCTGGAGGCGATGGAGCGCGTCATTCAGCCCGGCGATTCGGTGCTGGACGTGGGCAGCGGAAGCGGAATCTTGTCGATTGCGGCCAAGCTGCTGGGAGCCTCACGAGTCATCGCGTGCGATATCGATCCCGAAGCCGCGAAGCCGGCGCCGTTCTTCGTGGGCAGCGTGGACGCCGTGAAATCGTACTCCTTCGATGTGGTGGTCGCCAATATCAATGAAGACGTTATCGGCGAGCTGCATCCGGAGTTCAAGCGCGTCGCGCGAACGGCGATTCTATCGGGGTTTCAAGATGAGCGCGGCGAATGGGCTTGTGTGGTACTGAAGTCGGGCGAGTGAATCCGCCTAGGCGGTGCGGCGCGCTGGATCTGCGGTGACGCCGCCGAAGCGGCGCTCGCGGGAATGAAACTCGGCGACGGCTTGTGCCAGGTCCTGAGCGGTGAAGTCCGGCCACAGGCGCGGCGTGAACACCAGCTCGGCGTAGGCGCATTCCCACAGCAGAAAATCGCTCAAGCGCTGCTCGCCGCTGGTGCGAATGAGCAGATCAACGTCGGGGCCGATCAGCGCGGAGAGCTGTTGTTCGGTGGCAGTGCCGCCGGCGCGCCGCGCGGCCTCGACAATGCTCTGGCGCGAGGAATAATCCAGAGCCAGGCGCAAATGCAGGCGCGTGCCCCCCGCGGTTTTGTGCTCGGTTTCCTCAAGCAGCGCGACCAGCGGCGCGGGAAGACGGTCGCGGCGGCCGATGGCCTGTAGCCGCACCCCGTTAGCGATACAACGGCTGGTTTCCTGCGTGAGGTAGCGGCCCAGCAGTTTCATCAGAGCGGAGACCTCGCGCGGCGGGCGGCTCCAATTGTCTTCGGAAAAAGCGTAGAGAGTGAGCGTGGAAATACCGAGATCCGGCGCGGCTTCCACAGTGCGGCGGACAGCGGCGGCCCCGGTGCGATGCCCGGCGGCGCGAGGCAATCCGCGCCGGTTGGCCCAGCGGCCGTTTCCGTCCATGATGATGGCTGCGTGCATTGATTCCTTCGGGGGCTTGAATCACTTCTTCATGGCTTGAATGAGGGCTTCCATGTGATTCAAGTATTTTTCGAGCGCCTTGAGGCCCGCATCCGTGAGTGCATACTCGGTCTTGGGCATGCGGCCCTCAAAACTCTTGGAGCAAGAAATATAGCCGGCCTCCTCCAGCTTCCGCGCGTGGACGCTCAAATTCCCATCGGTGGTGCGCAGGAGTTTCTTGAGGTCGTTGAAGGTAAGCGACGAATTCGCCGCGAGCGCGCTGACGATGCCCAAACGCATTCGCTCATGAATGAGACGGTCGAGATCCGTAGCTTGCGGCGCGGGCGAATCCGCCCTGCGAAGAGGAGCCCTTTTGAGCGCAGTGTTTCTAGCCGCCATATTTCCTCGCAATGAGTGCTCCAAAAATAATATGCAACGCTCCGAAGCCGAAGCCCAGCCAGAAATCGGCCCAGGCGGCCGGCGTGAAGATTGCGATCGCCCCGGTTGCCAGAAAACATGCGCCCATCACCGGAACCACGGGAGTGGAAAACGCTCCGCCCGCGATTACGCCTGCGCCATACAGCATCAACCAGATTCCGGGGATCACGCTCCAGGCGCCCACCTGCCACATCGCGACGGTCAGCGCCGCACCGGCGATCAGCGGAGGCACAAAACTGAACACGAATTTGCGCGCCGGCGAATTCCACAGCGGCAGCCCCGCCGCACGAGCCTTCCGCGCCATCGCCAGCAGACCGGCCGCCACGGCGATCACGCCCTCGATCAGCCAGCTCAGCATCCAGGTTTCGCGCGAGGCCGCGTGCGAAGCCAGACCCGCCGCAGCCAACGCAGTCGCGCCCATCGCCACTCCGCCCCAGCCGGGAACCGCAGTGAAGGAACCGGCGCGCTCCATGGTCTCGCGGATGTAGCGCAAATTGTCGATGGCATGGTCGTGAATAGCTGCGGGCTGGACAGCGTTCTTGCGGATGGGTTCGACGTGAGCCATTTTTTTTAAGATACACGGCGGCCGAAGCCGATGTCAAGTACTTTACAGCACCAAGTAAAGGGCGGCGGTACTGCTCCCCACACTGGTACTATTGAAAGAACAAAGATGCAAAAGCTGTTGGCGGAGCTCGCGCCGGCCGGCCCGGATTACGAATTGGCGCGGGCGATCGACCCCACGCGGCTACCCGCCCACATCGCCATCATCATGGACGGTAACGGGCGCTGGGCCAAAAATAGGCACCTGCCGCGCGTTTCCGGACACAGGGCCGGCGTGCAGGCGGTGCGCACCACGGTGGAGACCTCCGCGCAGCTCGGCATTGAAGCGCTGACGCTCTACGCCTTTTCCATGGAGAATTGGAAACGCCCGCGCGCCGAGGTGGAAACTTTGTGGCGTCTGCTCCGGCATTACCTCGGAGCGGAGCTTCCCACCATGATGAAGCACGGCATCCGCTTCTCGGCCATTGGGCGCGTCGACGCATTGCCTGCGATGGTGCGCGGGGAGCTGGACGAAGTGATCCGGCGCACGGAGCACAATGACGGGCTGCGCTTGAATCTGGCGATCAACTACGGAGGCCGTGCGGAGATCGTCGATGCCGTGAAAGCATTGCTCGAAGACGTGCGCGCCGGCCAAGCGGAGATCGACGAGGCCGCCATTTCGGCGCGCCTCTACACGGCGGGAATGCCCGACCCCGACTTGCTGATCCGCACCTCCGGCGAGATGCGCGTGAGTAATTTTCTACTGTGGCAGATCGCCTACGCGGAGCTGTACGTCACGCACACCCTGTGGCCGGATTTCACTCGAGCGGAGCTGCTGGAAGCGATTCTCGACTACCAGCGCCGCGACCGCCGGTTCGGCGGCCTGGGCTCTCCGGTTCCCTCCGGCGACGCGTGGATGGAACCGGCCGGCGTGCGAGTTCGATGAAGCGGATCGCGACGGCGCTGGTCCTGATTCCGGTAGTAGTGTGGGTGGTGCTGGCCGCTCCGTACTGGGTCTTCATCGCCGTACTTGCCTTGATCGGCCTGCTGGCATTTCACGAGTTCGATCACATCGCGGCTGCGCAAAATCTCTCGCCTGCCGGATGGCCGGGAATGGCTGCCGGTTTGACGCTGCTGCTTGCCCCGGAGCCCTTTTCCGCCGCCATCGTGATTGCGCTGGTGGCCATGACGGTGGCGCTGCGAGAAACCGATCTCGCCCGAGCCTTGCCACGAGCCGCTGTCTTTCTGCTCGGCGTGCTCTACATCTTTGGTGCTTGGCGCTGCGCCATCGGCCTACGCGGGATCGGTGCGCATCTATTGATGGTCGCGCTCCTGGTCGGATGGGCCGGCGACAGCGCGGCCCTGTATGTCGGCAAGGCTTTCGGCAAGCGCAAGCTCGCGCCGCATGTCAGCCCCGGGAAGACCGTCGAGGGTTCCGTTGGATCGATCCTCGGCGCGATGCTTGCGGCATTGATCTACGCCCACTTTCTGATTCCTGATGTCTCGATCCCCACCGCGCTGATCCTGGGCGCTGTGGCCAATGTCGCCGCGCAGGTCGGCGATCTGTGCGAATCGGCCTTCAAACGCGGGGCGAACCTGAAGGATAGCGGCAGCATGCTCCCGGGCCATGGAGGCTGGCTCGATCGCATCGATTCGAGCCTGTTTACGGTACCCGTGGTCTACGCCATGGAGGTCCTTACGAAGAGCTATGCCCACATCCAGCTTTGAAGCGCTCCTGGCCACCAACACGGACGGCAAGTTCGCCGCAAGCATTCAGCCCGTCGCGAAGGAGGCGTTGCCTCCCGGCGAAATTCTGGTGCGAGTCCGCTATTCCAGCCTGAATTACAAGGACGGACTCGCGGTGACCGGGCGGCCCGGCGTGATTCGAAAATTTCCGATGATTCCGGGCATCGACTTCGCCGGCATCGTGGAGGAATCCACGTCAACCGAATTTCGTCCGGGCGATAGCGTTGTGCTGACCGGGGCCGGTGCCGGCGAGAGCGCTTGGGGCGGATATGCGGAGTTCGCTCGTTGGGATGCCGAGCATCTGGTAAATTTGCCCGCTGGGATCTCGCTGGAGCAGTCGATGGCCATCGGCACAGCCGGGTTCACGGCGATGCAATGCGTCATCGCTCTAGAAAAACATTCCGCGCAGCGCATAGCAAAAGAGGCCGGCCGCGAAATCCTGGTCACCGGCGCGGGTGGAGGCGTCGGCGGCATCGCCATCGCGATTCTGGCAAAGCTCGGATACAAGGTCGCGGCATCGACAGGGCGCGCGGAATTGAGCGACTACCTGCGTTCCCTCGGGGCGTCGGAAATCGTCCCGCGCGAATCGCTGACGGCCGCGTCTCCAAAAGGACTCGAACGCGAACGATGGGGCGGCGCTGTGGATAGCGTGGGAGGCCCAACGCTCGCCAGCATTTTGCCGGGGATGGCGAACAACGCGAGCGTGGCTTCGTGCGGGTTGGCCGGCGGCACAGCCTTCAGCGCCACCGTGCTGCCCTTTATTTTGCGCGGTGTCAATCTGCTGGGGATCAATTCGGTGCGCGTTACGCGCGAAGAACGAAGCGAAGTGTGGTCCAGGCTCGCGCGCGATTTGCCGCTGGACCGATTGGACGCGATGACCGAAGTGGCGCCGCTCGATCGCGTGTTCGAGCTGGCCGAAAAAATCCTGGCCGGCAAGATTCGCGGGCGCGTGGTGTTGAGCGTCTGATATGGTGCCGCGTGTCTGATTTTTGATATTGTGACCGGTGTATGGCGACGCAGCACGACTATATCCGAACGATCCGATTCCTTTACGACGCGTTCGAGCATCGCGATGCGGAGCGGGTGGTGGCGCTGCTCGATCCGGAAATCGAGTGGACCTCGGCGGAGAATTTCATCTACGCCGACCACAGCCCGTATGTGGGCACGCGGGCCGTCGCGCAACTTCTGTTCGGAAGGCTGCTGGTGGACTGGGACAATTTTGAGATGCTCCCTCAAGAAATTCTCGGCAGCGGAGATATTGTGATCGCCAACGGGCGCTTTCGCGGAATTTTCAAAGCCAACGGCGCTCGTGTGGACGCGCAGTTCGTGCAAGTGTTCCAGTTCAAGGACGGCAAAGTCGCCAAATGCCAGATGTACACGGACACGGCGCAATTCAAAGAGGCCGTCAGCGGGATGCGCACCGCTGGGGCTTAACGACGCTCAGCCTCCGAAACGCCGTGCGGCACGCGCTCTCGCCTTAACGGCCTCCTCCTCGCGATTCTTCGGCGCGGCCTCGGTCTCAAGCGCCGACAGCAGCCGCAGCGAGGCCGCCGCGATCTCATCCACAGCGGCTTGAAACGGACTCTCATTCATCTTCGACGGCTTGTGGAATCCACTGATCTTGCGCACGAATTGGAGCGACGCAGCCCGAACTTCGCCATCGGTCACGGGTGGGTCGAAATTGAAGAGCGGTCGAATGTTGCGGCACATGGCGTTGCCCTCAAGGTAGCATGGAGTTTGTGATCAAGCCATCCCAACGCAAGCCGCCGGTGGGCGCGCCTGAGGGAACAGTGTGGTCCGGCGGGCCGGTAGATCGGTTCAGAATCACGCTCCGGATTTCCGGCGAGCATCTTGATCCGGACCGCATCTCGGCGCTGTTACGTTGCAAGCCTTCAGGGTCGGAGCGGAAAGGCGCGCCGGTTGGATCGAGAATCCCGAAACGAGGGCAATGGCACCTGACCGTCGACTCGAAGGACTGCAGCGAGGAAGTCGATGTCGAGGATGCTGTTCGGATGCTGCTTGACCGGCTGCCGTCGGCTTCGGAGCCGTGGTCGTCGCTGAGTCGCGACTACCGGGTGGATATATTCTGGGGAATCTTTATGGACAGGGAGAACCAAGGGTTCGGGATTCCAGCGGAAATATCGAGGATGTTGGCTGACCGGCGTCTCGAGACCGGGTTCGATGTCTACGCGCCGGAGATCTGACCGTCAAATGCGGACGCGTTTGAGTCGCAGGCTGTTGGTCACCACGCTCACCGAACTTGCGGCCATCGCCGCGCTGGCGATTACCGGGCTCAGAAATCCGAGCGCAGCCGCCGGGATCGCGATCACGTTATAACCCAGAGCCCACGCCAGATTCTGGCGCATGATTTTCCAGGCCGCTCGCGAAAGCGAGACGGCGTCGGCGACCGCCCGCAGGTCACTGCGCAGTAGGGTAACCGCTCCGGCTTCCATGGCCACATCGGTCCCGGACCCCATGGCGAAGCCCACGTCGGCTTGCGCCAAAGCCGGCGCGTCATTGATTCCGTCTCCCGCCATCGCCACCACGCGTCCCTCGCTCTGCAAGCGGCGAATCTCCGCGGCTTTTCCATCCGGCAGAACTTCGGCGATCACCTGCGCGATACCGGCCTGCGCAGCGACCGTTTCGGCCACCTGACGCCGGTCCCCGGTGAGCATCACTGGATTCAGTCCGAGTCGTTTCAATTGTTCGACTGCGGCTTTGGTTGTGCCCCGGATCGGATCTGCTACCCGAATCCATCCGGCGAAGGCGCCATCTATCGCCACAACAATTCCCTCTGACGATGTTTGCACTCCGTGCTGTGCCAGGAACGCCGTGTTGCCGATCAGCACCTCGCGCCCTGTCACGCGGGCTTGAATGCCGAGCCCGGCCAAGGCTCGAAAAGCTTCGGCTTCCGGCAACAGCAGTCCGCGATGCCGGGCGAAATCGACAACCGCTCGCGCGAGGGGATGTTCAGAGCGCGACTCGGCTGCGGCCGCCAGGCGTAGAGCGTCCTCGGAAAGACTCACTTCGATCACTCGCGGCTTACCTTCGGTGACCGTGCCCGTCTTATCGAGTACAACGGTATCGACGCGGCGCAGTTTTTCGAGAGCCTCTCCGCCTTTGATCAGCAGGCCCATCCGCGCTCCGCGGCCCGTTGCCACCATCACCGCGGTCGGGACCGCGAGCCCCATGGCGCAAGGGCACGCGATGATCAGCACCGCGACAGCCGCTACCGCGGCTTCTATAATTCCGTGATGCGTGACAAGCCAACCCGCCAGCGTCAGCGCCGCAAGCCCGCACACCGTGGGTACGAAGATGCGGCTGATGCGGTCGGCTAGCCGTTCGATGGGCGCACGTGAAGCCTGCGCTTGGCGCATCAAAGCTACGATGCGCGCCAGTACGCTCGATTCACCAAGCGTCGTCGCCCGGTAGCGGAAGCTGCCGGTGGAATTCACCGTGCCGCCCGTGATTGTGCTTCCCGCTCTCTTCTCGGCCGGAGCAGGCTCACCCGTAAGCATGGATTCATCAACGAAGCTGGAGCCGTCTTCAACCACGCCGTCCACCGGGAGTTTTTCGCCCGGCCGAACCACCATCAGATCGCCGCACTGGACTTGAGCGACGGGGATTTCCGACTCGATACCATCGCGCATCACACGAGCAATCAGCGGTTGAAGCCCGATAAGGGCCCGGAGAGCACCCGTGGTTTGATGCTTCGCTCGCGCCTCCAGGGCCTTGCCGGTCACCACAAAGGCGATGATCAGCGTGGCCGCTTCAAAGTAGGTGTGCGTCGCGATGCCATGCGCGCGGAAGAAATCGGGTGCGAGGGTGACAACAATGGAATAGAGCGCCGCAGCGCCGGAGCCCAGCGCAATCAGCGTGTCCATGCCGGAGGCACCGTGCAGCGCCGCAGTGAAGGCTCCGGCGAAGATGTTCCGGCCTGCCCAGGCTATTACAAAGAGCGTGACCGCGAGCAGCAGCCAATTCATCCGCGCGTCATCGGGAAAGCGCACCGAAACGCCCATCGCGATCGCGCCCAGCGCGAGGCTGACCACTGCCTTGATCGAAAGGCCGCGCGCTTCTGCGAGTTCGGCTCGCTCCCGTTCTTCCTGCTCTTGAAAAGCCGTTTGGCCTGGAGTGGGCAGTTCGGCTTCGTAGCCGGTTTCGCGAATGGCATCCAGCAGCGCAGGCGGCGCGACGGCTGCAGGATCGAAAATGACGGTCGCCGCATTGGTCATGAGGCTGACGGCGGCGCGCTCGACCCCCGGCACTTCTTCGAGCGCATGCTGCACGTGCGCCTGGCAGGCGGCGCAGGTCATGCCGCCGACATTGATGTGCAATGTCTCCGTCATTCGACCTTGCGAGGTTGGTAACCCGCCTTGCGCACGGCCTCTAAAACCAGCTCCTCATGACTGGCATCGACCGAGACCATCGCACTCCCGACCTCGACCTTTCCAGCCTTCGCGCCCTCTACGCTGGTAATCGCGTTCTGGACCCGGCGTACACAGGCGTCGCAGTGCATTCCTTCGATGGCGAGCTTCATGATTATAGGATGCACAAAGACAGAGGAAGGTCGCGCGGGCGGCCAAGCCGGGCGCCCGCGAACAGGCACCCGAACAACAGAGCCTGTCCGGCGGCGGTGGTGAAAAGAGACTCGATGTAGCGGCTGTCACGCAGCGAATCGATGATCAGCCGCAAGAGCCAGGGCACATTAAGCGGTAGTAGCGGATTGAAATCGCGCAGTGTGAGCGTCGCAGCGAACACGACAACCGCCAGCCCCGGGCTCTTGCGTCCCGCGACCCATCCCGCGGCCACCAGCGCCCCGCAATCGAGCAGAGCCCGTCCGGTGGGGAACCACACCGGCCCGAACGCTCGCGCGAACCGGACCAGCAGCAACTCCATCAGGTAGGCAAGCACGAACAGCGTCACCCAGGCAAGAACGACCGCGCGGAGGGCGGGGAAGATCTTCAGCCGTGAATAAACGCGAATGAACGCAGATTCGTGTCTATTTTCGGGAACTTGTCCGGTATCGGATTCGCGGCTTAAATTCAATCCAAATAATCGTACGCCACCAGCGTCAAAAACTCCGGGAACTCCGCGCTGGTCATCATCTGCTCGAACAAGCGTCCGGCGTCGGTGAAGCGGCCTCCGGGAGATTTCGCCTTCAGCTTTGCCAGCACCTCGTCCGTTAGCCGCCGGACCAATTCGGGCGTCACCGGCCGGCCGTCGTCTAGCTTCGCGCCGTGCTTGACCCACTGCCACACCTGCGCGCGGCAGATCTCCGCGGTCGCGGCGTCTTCCATCAGGTTGTAAATCGGCACGCAGCCGATGCCGCGCAGCCACGCCTCTAAATATTGCAAGCCCACGTCGATGTTCCAGCGCAGGCCCGCTTCGGTGATCGTTCCGGTGGGCACTTCCAGCAGATCCTTGGCCGTAACATGCACGTCTTCGCGCTTGACGAAGATCTGGTTGGGAGTCTTCATGTACTCATCGAAAACCTCCTTGGCGACCGGCACCAGGCCCGGGTGCGCCACCCAGGTTCCGTCGTGTCCGGCTTTGACTTCGCGCAGCTTGTCGGCGCGGACCTTGTCAAGCGCCTGTTGATTGGCCACCGGGTCATTCTTGATCGGAACCTGTGCCGCCATCCCGCCCATGGCATGGATCTCGCGGCGATGGCAGGTCTGGATCAGCAGGTCCACGTACGATTTCAAGAAGTGCCGCTCCATGGTCACTTCGCTGCGGTTGGGCAGCATGAAGCTGGGATGGTTACGGAATTTCTTGATGAAGCTGAACATGTAATCCCAGCGGCCGCAGTTGAGCCCCGCGGAATGATCGCGCAGCTCATATAGGATTTCGTCCATCTCGAACGCGCCGAAAATCGTCTCGATCAGCACCGTGGCGCGTATGGTTCCGCGCGGGACGCCCAGCAGGTCTTGCGCGGCGTTGAACACGTCGTTCCACAGGCGAGCCTCCAGGTGGCTCTCCATCTTGGGCAGATAAAAGTACGGCCCGGTGCCGCGCGCCATCAGGTTCCCGGCGTTGTGGAAGAAATACAGCCCGAAGTCGAAAATGGATCCGGACATCGGCTTCCCGTCGATCCAGGCGTGCTTCTCGTTCAGGTGCCAGCCGCGCGGGCGCACCAGCAGAACCGCCGTCTTGTCGTTGAGCTTGTACGCTTTGCCTTCCGGACTGGTGTAATCGATGACGCGATTGACGGCATCGCGCAGATTGTACTGCCCATCCACGTTGTTCAGCCAGGAAGGCGAGTTCGCATCTTCCAGGTCCGCCATGAACACGCTCGCGCTGGAGTTCAGCGCGTTGATGATCATCTTGCGATCCACGGGTCCGGTAATCTCGACGCGGCGGTCCGTCAAGTCGGCCGGAATGGGCGCGGCGGTCCAGGAGGCCCTGCGAATGTCAGCGGTTTCGGGAAGAAAATCGGGGAACTTGCCGGCGTCGATCTCGGCCTGGCGGGTCTTGCGCCGAGCCAGCAACTGCTGGCGGCGTTCTTCAAACTCGCGAGCAAGTGTGGCGACGAAGCGCAGGGCTTCCGGCGTCAGGATTTCCGCCTGAGTCGCGGTCAGCGGCGCTTTGACTTCGATCCCCGGCGCGCCGGCTTGGGTGCTGGATGACATCCCAACAGTATATTCAAGTCGCGGAAGGCATTGAAGCGCGCAAGGCCCGTTTGAGGACCCTCTTACCCTAGGAAACCGATATTGGAACTCGAAAAATTCGCCAGGTTCGGAAATACCGCAGCCAGCGCCGAAGCCGGGATGCCGAACCAGTTGCACAGCGTCGCTCCATATTGATCGATGGAAATGGTCGGAATCCAGCGCCCCCGGACGTCCGTATCATTGGGCCCGCCGAGGACGAACTGCGGGAAACTGCCGAAGATCTGGCCGCCCTGGACCGCCCCACCAAACACCAGATGATGGCTGCCCCAAGCGTGGTCCGTGCCGTCGGTGGTGGTGGGTTGGAAAGTGCGGCTGAAATCGGATTCTGTGAAGGTGGTCACGTTTTCCGTCACGCCCAGCTCCTGCGTGGCCGCATAGAACGCGGAAAGAGCGCCGTCCAATTGCGGGTAGAGAACGTTATGCGTCTCCAGTTCACCGGCGTGGGTATCGAATCCGCCCAGGGAACAGAAGAAAATCTGGCGCGTCATGCCCAGGTACTGTTGCACCTGAATGATCTGCGCTACCTGCTGTAACTGCGCGCCTAGGCTGGTGGCAGGGAACTGGGTTTTGAGCGGCGTGGACTTGGCCAGCGCCGCGCTTAACGCGTTGGCGTCGGACATGCTATTGGCCAACGTAGCGTCAGCGGCTTGCACCAGGGAGATGCTGCTGCCGTCGGCGACCAGGCTGGTTAGCGCGTTCAAGCGCGCTTGGGAAGACGCAGAGCTATTGAAGCCCGCCAGTTGCAACGATTGCCCCGGTCCCAACGCCACGGGCTGCGTGGAGACCCCCGCGCCTTCCAGAACATTGCCCGCGACCGAAAAGAACGGGGGAAAATTCGTGGAGTTGACGCCAGCCTGTGCCAGATAGTCCGCGACGCGTCCGGCCCACCCGGTCGGGCTGTGGCCCTGCGCAATCGAGGTTTGCCACGCGATCTGCTGATCGGGATGCGAGAACAGATTCAGGGGAAGATCGGCGGCGTCCTGCGGATTCTGGTACTGCGTTTGCGTCAGCGGCTGGATCAGCGGCCCGACATTCGCCACTACGGCCAGCTCCTTGCTGCCATACATGCTGCCGATGTTGGGGAGCTTGCCATGGAACGCCACGGGAGGTCCCTGAATGCTGGGGTAGGATGCGGTGAGCTGGGATGAGCTCAGCGCCAGGCTCCCGCGGATGGATGTGTACTGCGCGAAGCTGGAATCTTGCGGGATCACGGTGTTGTTGGAGTCGTTGCCTCCAAACAGGAACACGCATACCAGAGCCTTGTAATTCCCCGGGCTCTGCGCCAGCGCGGGAAGCAGGCCGAAGGGACGCAGGGCTAAGGAGCCCACGGCGGCGGATCCGACTCGAATGAAGCTGCGGCGTGTAAACATCGTGGGCTCCTTATTGAATCACTTGGTACTCGGCCGAGGTCAGCACGGCGTAAAGCGCCGCCTGGACCTTCGCCATGGGCGTGGATTGCGCATCGATTGCTGCCGTGGCGCTGGTTTGAAGCTGTGAAGACATCCCGCTGCGCAGAAAGATGCGGGCGATGTAGTCGAGCAGTGTGCTGTCGTCGCCGGCGTAAGACAAAAACGGCTGAAGGTCGATCTTGACGCCGGGAATAGTCCCGTACAGTAGTTGGTTCACGGTGTCGGCGCGATTCACAGCCGTTTGCGTGGTGTAAATCTGGAATTCGGGACCCAGCAGGCCCTGCTCCGTGCGGTATTGCGGAGAGAAGTAGCTGAACACGCTCGGAGCGTAAAACAGTTCCTGGCTCATGTTCGTGGTAGCGGCGTTGATTCCGTTGGAGGCGCCGACGGTCGCGTTCAGGCCGCGCAGGAGGTCGCTCATGAACAAAATCGGCTCACGCAGATGGCCGAAGTTGGCCGTGACCGACGCAGGCGCCGCGTCGCCCGCGCGCGCTTCCGGATCCGTCAGGATGGCGGTGATCACCGCTTGCAGATTGCCCTGCACGCCCGTGCCGTCGTTATCGAATACTTGCGAGATACGCTGCACGTAGTCCGGGCTAGGATTGCTGGTAACCAGGTGCTGGATCAATTGCTGGCATACGAACGGCGCCATGGTGGGTTGGGCCATCAGCGCGTCCAGCAGCGAATCCAGATCCTGCTCCGCGGTTTGTCCGGCGGGAAGCGTGATGTTGTTGAAGATGGTCTTGGCAGTGGTGTCGTGTTCGGATTCCACCGGAATCATCTGGCCAAAATAATAAGGAGGATTCGAAACCTTCGCGGTTGCGCCCGGAGCGGTGGGATACGTCCAGCCCGTCACCACTTTCGCCATATTGACCACCACAGTCTGATCGTAGGTGGCGACAGGGTTATTGTTGGAATCCAGCACCGGCGTTCCGTTCAGATTCAATTGCGTCAAGCCGAGAGTGAACAGTTGCATCAGCTCCCGGCCGTAGTTTTCATTCGCGGAGGTCCCCTTAGCCGGGTTGGCCTTGAAATTATTGACCATGTTCAAATACGAGCCCATGGCGGGGCTTAGGGTCACGGCCTTGATCAGATCCTTGTAGTTGCCGAAAGCGTTGTCGCGGAAGATCCTCCAATAAGGTGGATAGGCATAGGCGATGGGCAGACCGGTAGTGGCAGACACCACCCAAATCTGGCTCAGCGCGAACGCCACTCGTTGGCGGAGTTGATCGCCTCCCGTCACGGTGTTCACGAAGAAGGCTGCTTGTACGGGAGCAAGGTTCTCGTTGAAATTGCCTTTGGCGTTGTCGATGGGCTGGTCCGGGAGGTCGGAGGTGTTCAAGGCGAACTGCGAAGCCAGCCATCCGTTGATTCCCATCTCTTGAACCTGCTCAATCGAGCCCGGCGTCGGGCCCCAGCTCGCCTGATCCAGAAAGCGTGCGGCTTCGCGCGCCGAAACGGATTGTCCGAAGCCCGGCGCAGCGGCCAGCAATGCGGTTATTGCGAGGGAAAGCAAAAGTTTCATGAACGCGTCACCTCGTTACGCTCCAGAACTCCTTAAGGAGTTGCTGTTTTCTAGAACACCGGACACCGGAAAAAGTGTCACCAAAATCTTCAGGCACCCGCGAGCCCCTCACAACCCCGCTTTCAACGCCGATATGGGGTTTGAGTGCGCTGGGGCCTTAGAACCGGCCCGGCAAACCAAAGGGGGAGGTGTCCGGTGGCGTTGGACATAATGATCGTCGATGATTCGGCAGCGATCCGCAAGATCCTGCAAAGAGTGCTGGCACAAGCGGGCGTAGCCCTGGGAACGGTGCATGAAGCCAATGACGGCAGTCAAGCACTGGAGCTGCTCAAGACCAATAAGGTATCGCTGATCCTCTCTGATATCAACATGCCCAATATGGATGGCATCGAGCTTCTGAGCCGGTTGAAGGCCGATGCTGAGTATAAAGCCGTGCCGATCGTCATGGTCACTACCGAAGGCAGCCAGACTCGCGTGATGCAGGCCCTGGAACTCGGCGCCGCCGGATACGTCCGCAAGCCGTTCACGCCGGAACAAATCAAAGAGAAATTGGCCGGGGTGATCTAACGCCATGCAACCGTTGCGAACCGATGAAGTCTCCACCATGATCGTGACCGCGACCAGCGAGGTTTTCGGCACCATGCTGAACCTCCCGCTAGAGACCGAGCCGTCTCGTCAGGAGCCGGTTCACCCGGCCACTTATGACGGCGTGGTGGCGCTGATCGGCGTGGCAGGGCCGTGGACCGCCACCGGCCGCATCTCCTGCTCGCCTGAATTCGCGTGCGTGATGGCCGGCGCGCTGCTGATGTCTCCTTATTCAGAAGTGGATGAAGACGTCATGGACGCCGTCGCCGAGGTTTCTAATATGGTGATCGGCAACGTCAAGACCCTGCTCGAGGAGCGTGTCGGACCACTGGCGCTGAGCATTCCGGCGGTGATCTACGGCCGCAGTTACAGGACCCGCTCGGCCGGCGTGATGGAGTGGACTGTTGTTCCGTTCCGCTGTGGCGATCAGACGCTCGAGGTGCGCTTCAACCTCATGGAAACCCCGCGCGCCCTCCGAGGCATGATGCGCCCGGAGTATCTTCATGTTTAGTATGGCTACATGAAGATCTCTCGAAGAGGACTGTCCCCGCGAAGGTCATCATGGACGGCTGCGGCCCTGCTCGCGGTATCCGCCGCGGCGGCGCACGCCGCGCAAATCACCGTGGTCACCTCCGGCGCATTCACCGCCGCGTATAAGGAATTGGCCCCCGAGTATGAGCGCGCAACCCACAACCACTTGCTCAGCGAGTTCGGCGCATCCATGGGAACTACGCACGATGCCATCCCCATGCGCCTCGAACGCGGCGAGGCGATTGACGTGGTCATCATGGCCTCCGACGCGCTCGACGATTTGATCCGCCAAGGCAAGGTGCAGGCGGGCAGCCGCGTGGACTTGGTACGTTCGCGCATCGCCATGGCGGTCAAAGCCGGCGCGCGCAAGCCGGATATCTCTACGGTGGACGCGCTCAAGCGCGCGCTGCTGGAGGCGAAATCGATCGCGTATTCCGATAGCGCCAGCGGCGTGTATCTCTCCACAGTGTTGTTTCCAAAACTGGGCGTCGCGGAGCAGATCAAGGAGAAGTCGCACAGAATCGACGGCACGCCTGTCGGCGAAGCGGTCGCGCGCGGTGACGCCGAAATCGGATTTCAGCAGATCAGTGAGCTAATGCCGGTGAAGGGCATCGACATTGCCGGCCCTCTGCCGGAAGGCGCGCAGAAGATCACCATCTTCGCGGCGGGAATCACCGTTTCTTCCAGGCAGCCGGAAGCGGCGAAGGCTCTGATTGAATGGCTGGCTTCGCCCGTTGCGCGCCGCGCCATCTCCAAAAGCGGCCTCGATCCGGTTACTGCCCGCTAAGCCTGGGATTCCAGCGCTTGGTCGAACGCGCCGGCTTCAATCCGCTCGCAGTCTTTGCGGTAAGGGCCGTAGGTGTAACGGAACGCCACCAGCATCAACACCGCCGACGCGCCCATGGTGATCGCCAGGGACGCGCCGATCATCCCCGGATTGTGAAACAGGCGGTCGTTGAAATAACCGGGCAGCAGCGGCCCCAAGCTCAGCCCGCCAAGATTCAGCAGGAAGAGATAGAACGCCGACACCTGCCCGCGCACCTGGTTAGGAAAAATGCGCTGCAGCGCCGCCGCCGAAGTTCCCATCGCCAGCGATAGAAAAAAGATTCCTGGCGCCAGCAAAAGCAGCGTCCATAGGGGCTGCGGAGCCAAATACGCGGCCGGCATCACCAGCGTCCCGATGCCGCTCACCACGCCCACGCGCAACGGACCTTCGGCGATCCCGCGCCGCTGCCATCGGTCGCTGAAGCGGCCTCCCGCGTACATTCCGGCGCAACCAGCGGTCAGCAGTAGCAGCGCCAGACCCCGTCCGGATTGGCCCGCGGTCCAGCCGTAGACTCGTTGGAGATATGTGGGCGTCCACGAAATCAGCGCGTAACTGGGCACCGCCTGAAACACCGAGCCGAGCGAAATCCCGATCAGCGACCCGCGGCGCAGGCTGATTTCGGCGAAGGCGGCTCGAAGGTCGAGACTGGTTTGCCCAGCGCTCGAGCGCGCCAACCCGCGCCGCACCGGCTCACGGATCGTGTAGCACAGCAGCGCGAAGAGAATGCCCGGGACTCCCACGATCAGGAAGGTGATTCGCCACGCCGCTAGTGTGCCCAGCACCGGCACAGTCACCGTCGGCGTGTGCGCCAATGCGTCGATCACCGATCCGGTCAGCAAAAGCGATGCGCTGGTGCCCAGAAATACGCCCATATAGAAGACGCTGATGGCGACGCCCAGGCGCTCTCGCGGAAAATAGTCGGAGATCAGCGAATACGCTGAGGGAGACAGCGTCGACTCGCCCACGCCTACTCCCATCCGCGCCAGAAACAACGACCAGAAGCTGCCGGCCAGGCTGCACAGCGACGTGAAGAAACTCCATAGCACCACTCCCGCCGCGATCAGGTTGCGGCGGCTGCGCGTGTCCGCGATGCGCCCGATGGGCAATCCGACCAGCGTGTAGAACAACGCGAACGCCAGACCCTGCATCAGACCCACTTGCGTGTCGCTGATGCCGAAGTCGCGCTTCATGGGCGCCACCAGCAGGCTCAGGATCACGCGGTCCATGTAGGACAGCATGTATATGGCGGTGAGCGCCAAGACTACATACCAGGCGTAGCGAGGCTCCGGGGCGCGGTTCATCCTAAAGAGTGTATAGAAGTCGCCGCTGCAACGCAGGCGCCAGGCCCGTGCAAGCCTCTGGGTGGCTTCAAGCCAGCGCCAGCGCGGCTTCCGCCTCGACCTCGACTGGCTGAAACGCGACGCGAGGCGTGACGGAAATGAGCGGGCTCAAGACCTCTTGCGGAGGAATCACCTGCAGGTAGCCGAGCGCGACCGCGTGCCGGCGCCACTCGCTCACGATCTGCCAGATGTGCTGGCGCGTGACGCCGTAGCGCTTGGCGATCCGGTCGCAGCTCCAGCCCCGCACAAAATACAGCAGCACCATATGGCATTGCTGTTGGCCGGGCGCGTGCTTTATGAACACCGGAACCTGCGACGGGAAAGTGACCAGATTCGCGCGGATGGCCTCCTGAAGCTGATCGAGACGAAGCTTGTTCAGATTCAGGCCGAGACTCAGGTGGCCGAGGATGCCACTTGGGACTTGGCCGCCCCGGGCTTGAGGCCGGCTCCCTGTCAGCATGAACAGCAGTCTGCGCTGAAAGTCGTGAAAAAGGCATAAAAATAGCGCTCTTTCGCGAACTAAGCCATTGAAAAAAAGAAGAATTTAGTGTTTACAGCATCTTGGCTTCGACTTCCTGCGCCGTCGGAGCTTCCGCCTCGGAGGGATTGCGGAAACGGTAGCCAACCCAAGGCTCGGTCAGGATGTAATCGGGCTTGGCCGGATCGTCCTCGATCTTCTTGCGCAGCATGCGGACGTAGGAACGCAGGTATTCGAGTTCGTTGCCGTATTCCGGCCCCCATACCGAGCGCAGCAGCTTGACGTGCGTCAAGGGCGCGCCCTGGTTCTGCATCATGTAGGCCAGCAACTCGAATTCTTTGGGCGACAGATGCACCTGTTTGCCGGAGCGCCACAAGATGCGGCGGTGCAGGTCCATGGCCAGTGAGCCGGCCTGCAGCACCTGCGGTTCCTGGAGGTCGATGGCCCGGGTGCGGCGCAAAACCGCTCGCAGCCGCGCGATCAGCTCGCGCAGCCGGAACGGCTTGGTGACGTAATCGTCCGCGCCGGCTTCAAGCGCGTGCACTTTGTCGTCTTCCTGATCGCGCACGGTCACCATCACGATCCCGGCGCGCGGGGTCAGATCGCGGATGCGGCGGCAGGTTTCGATGCCGCCCAGGCCGGGCATGTTGATGTCCAGCAACACCAGGTCGAAGCTGCGGGTTTGCGCCGCCCCCAGCGCTTCCTCGCCGCTGCGGGCTTCCTCCACCGAGAAGCCGCAGGCAGTCAGCGAAGTGCGCAGGACTTTGCGCAGGGATGGTTCGTCGTCCACCACAAGGACATTGCAGGATGCCACGGCCACTTGGGGGATAGTCATTCGGGTTCACCTTTCGTGCGGGGAAGGGCGAGATAGAATGTCACGCCTTCATTCAACCGCTCAATATCCAGATCCAACATGCCGCCGTGAGCTAGCGCGATTTTCCGGGCCACATGCAGGCCCAGACCGGATCCGGTGGTGAAGCGGCGGGCTTCAGCGCCCCGGTAAAAGCGCTCAAAGATGCGGTTTTGCTCAGCCGGAGCGATCGAACTCCCGTTGTTGGAGACGCGGATGTAAACCATGTCCGGCTGGGATTCCATTTCAATTTTGATTTCCGAGTCGGGAACCGAATATTTGCAGGCGTTGTCCAGTAATTGGCTCAGCGCCAGGCGCAACAGCTCCGCGTCGGCCAGCGTCTCTACCCGCTCGCCGCGCAGCACGAAAGAAATTTGCCGGTCGGACGGCAGGCGCTTGTACTGTTCCACGATGTCGCTGACCACGGCCGCAACATCGGTGGACTCGCGCTGCGGGTGTACGTCTTCGCGATCCAGGCGCGCGACCTTCAGCAAGCGCGAGGTCAGACTGCCCAGGCGCGCGGCCTCAGCTTCCACCGTCTCCGCCATTTCCATTTGCTCGGCCCCCAGCGCCCCGGTTTCGCGAATGCCTCCGGCGGCCGCCAGGATCGTTGCCAGCGGCGTCTTGAACTCATGCGCTAGAGCGTCGAGAATCGCGGACCGGTACGCTTCGGTCTGAATCGCCGCGGCCGCTTCACTGGCCTTCTGGAAGGCGCGCGTGCGCTCCTGCGACGCGGCGGCCAGCGAGATCAACGGACCTGCCGTCAACTGCGGATCTTCCAGGCCTTCAAATCCCATCGCGCCGGTGGTCTTTCCGCCGACGCGCAGGCAGCGCACGGTTACGTGATTGGCGGGATCGTCGCCGTCTTGTTGCTGAATAAAAGCGGAGCGGGTGCGTTCCGGCAGGTGCGCGCGCGACCGGCCCAGCATGTAGGATTCGCTGTTGTCGCCGTCGTAAATACACACGGCGCGTGTCCCGAACACGCCAGCAAACGGCTGCAGGAGCTTGTCTCCCACCGCCGCTTCCGGCTCGAGCGCCAGCAATTGTTGTGCTATGTGATACAAACTGTCAATCCGATCTTTTTGCAGCGCGGAAACCCTCGCCTCTGTTCGAACTCTGGTGACTAATCTGGTGATGACAAGCGAGGTCATCAAAAAGGAACCCAATGCAACTACATTCAGCGGCGCCGCCACGTACAAGGTGAAAAGCGGCGTAGTGAAGAAATAATCCAGGCATCCGACAGCCAGGACGGACACCAGCGCTGACCAGGCAAAACTACCCCACAGGGATTGCAGTACCACCGCTAACATGTACAGCGGGATCGCCGTTGCAAAATCGAGATGCAGTGCGAAACATCCCGCCGTCAACACCGCTATGGCTACGATGCCGAGCAAGGCCATCGAATAAGAATGCCGCGGTACACGGCGGAGGGTGGGCTGCATTCAAACTGCCTGGTGACCTCTATCTTAGCTTGAGTACACCTCCTCCCGCATCGCTGGATGCATCGGATTACAAAATGCCTCATTCACGTTTCTGAGCTTGACGATAACGGAAGCAACATAAAAAAGGCATAAAAGAAAAGGCCATCTTTAGGGAATTTTTATGATGCGAGCTTGAGAAATCTTCATAGCGCAGCCCGCCGGGCGGGCATTACGGGACTTAGAACGCAAGCCCGGTGCACCGCCGGAGGCCTCTCAATCGGACGAAGGCCCCTGCCCCTGCTTCATCGGGTCCGGCCGTGTGTTGTGGGAAGGCACGCCCCTTGGACCTATCTAAGGGAAATATAAGGCTTATACAAAAATTCTTTCATAGACGAGGGATGTTTTTATGACTTTTTTATGTCGTCGCCCGCATACTGAGTCAACAAGCTAAGCTTAGTTGGGGGCTGTCGTGAAAGCGTACTCCTCTCAACCCTCGTTCCTTTGAGCCCGGACCCAAGTCCGGTCAGGCTCCTGAAGATTCTAATAGAAAACCTGGCGTTTTAACGCGGAGCGGCAGATCAAAACTCATCCACGCGGATGTGCGATCGCTCCCCTGCTTTTTTACACCCGCGTGGATTAATTAGGATCTTTCCTCAGGTTCGTTTATATCTTTTTTAGCCGTGCTTCAGGACATCCTTAACGAGCCTGCCTTAGCCTTGGACGAACAACATAACTCTGCTGCAAGGACTGGAGAACCCTTATGAGTGGGAATTACCTTACAATCAAGCATTTCATGAGCAGCGGCGGGCGGGCGTGGAGACGCACTGCCTTGAGTGCGCTTTTGCTGGCTGGTCTGACAGGGCCGATGGCCGCGCAGACAGCGGCTCGGGCCCAGACGGAGGAGGCCCCGCAAGCGGCGACTGACGAGGAGGCTACGGCACCGGCGGCGGCTGAGGCCACTCCCGCGCCTCCCGGCGACTCGCAAGACGCGGCGCAAACGCCCGCTGCACAGGCGGCGGCTCCTGCCGCTCCCGCGCCGGTGGACCTCCAGACGCCGTTCGCTTTCGGAGACTTCACCTGGATGAACGCGGTGCCCCGCAACCATGACTCGGTCTTCGACGGCAAGTACTTCACCGGCGAATTCCGGTGGGATTCCAACTACATCTACGACTACAACCATCCCATCGACCACAGCTTGAGCGGCACCACGGAGGGCACGCGAACCGGCGAGTTCGTCTTGCAGCAATTGAACGTCGGCGGCGACTTTCATTGGGAAGGCGTGCAGGCGCGCTTTCTCAGCCAACTCGGCGCGGTCGCCACGGCGACTCCCCGCAACGATGCGAGCAACACGGAGGGTCAGTGGGACACTGCCGACGCCTACCGGTACATGACGGAAGGCTATGGCGGATATCACTTGAACGTGCAGCATGGCATCAACATACAGGCTGGCATTTTCATGTCCTATATCGGACTGTTCAGCTACTACAGTTTCGATAACTGGGCGTATCAGCCGTCGTATGTGTCGTCCAACACGCCGTGGTTCTTTAATGGATTCCGCGTGCAATGGTTCCCCACCAACAAGCTGAAGTTCGAGCCGTGGCTGATCAATGGCTGGCAATCCTACGCTAAGTACAACGGGAGGATGGGCGTCGGCGGCCAGATTCTGTGGCGTCCGACCGCCAGTCTGGACTTTGTGTTCAACAGTTACGGCATGGGCCAGGACACTCCGTATACGCACCGCACGCGCATGCACGAAGACGACAGCATGGAGTGGAAATACTTTGAGAACCCCAGCAAGCTCATGCACCGCATGGCATTCTCTCTAACTTTCGACTTCGGTTGCGAGACCGGCGGCGGCGGTCCTCCGATTGTCGCCGGCACGGAGCAGGCGGGCAAAGTGAGCTGCGTGGGCGGGCCCGGCGCTCCGGCGCAGAACTTCATTGGCGGAATGGCCTACCATCGCTGGTGGTTCGACAAGGACAAGTTCGGTGCGACCATCGGCGGAGGCTGGGTGAAAAATCCCGGCCGTTACCTGGTCCTGCTGCCTCCCATCGATGGCGCCACCGCCAGCACCGGAACGCCCTACTTCACTGAGAACCCGGGCAATCCATTCCAGGCCTATGATTTCCAGACGACCTTCGACTACATGCCCACACAGTTCGTCACCTGGCGCGTGGAGTTCACCCAGCGCGGCGCCAATGTGCCCTACTTCTCTGGTCCCGGCGGCTTGACGCCTCCCGGAGGCAATAACGCGAATCCTGCCCTGTATACCTGCATGGACGGAACCCAGAACGCCAGCGGCAATTGCGGGAACGACGGCGGCCTGTGGAGTCCGGACCTGCGCAAGCAGGAACGGCGCTGGATTTTTGCTCTGCTGGTCCGGCTGTAGTGTGCCGGCCAATTCGGTAGCGAGCACGCGTGGCGGAGCGGGTCAAAACACTCCGCCACAAATTTGATTTTAAGGGAGGCATGAAGAATCTATGCGGAGAAGCTGGAAGCTGTCCATACTTCCGTTTTCGGCGTTGTTCCTGCTGGCAGCCGGAGCGTCCTGGCAGGGTAAGACCATCGATCAGTGGACCGAGCAGGATGCCAAGCAGGTGCTGGCCGGATCGCCCTGGGTCAAGCACGTCATGCCCGGCTTGTTGCCGAAATTGAGCGAGGATCAACTTCGCTCCGGCGGCAAGATGGGCGGCGGCGAAGGCCTGGGGGCAGAGGCGTTGAACCCCAATCTGTTCACCGGCGCGGGTCAGGCTCCCGGCAAACACGGGCCGCGGCCGAGCTTGGTCAACACCCTGGAAGTCCGTTGGGAAAGTGCCGAGGCAGTGCGCGCGGCCGAAGTGAAGTCGCACGCCCAGGATGCTCCCGATCTGCAGAGCGGAGTTTATGCCATCGCCGTTTATGACGTTCCCGGATTGGACGTTAATGACCGGAGCTTGGCCTACGACCTGAAGCAGCAGGCCATCCTAAAACGCGACGGCAAGAAGGAAAGCCGCGCAATTCATGTGGATGTGCTGCCGCAGGGAGGCGGCTTGTGCACAGTGATCTACAGTTTCCCTCGCTCCCAAAAGAGTGAGATCACCGCTCAAGACAAGCGCGTGACTTTCTCGGCGCTCATCGGACGTCTGTCCTTAGCTCAGTATTTCTATACCGCCGAAATGGAGGTCGGCGGCAAGTTGGAGTTGTGAAAATTCACAAATCGTAAGATTTCTTCGATGCGTCTTGGACGGATCGGAAGCATATGGAGCGGTGTCTTGCAAAAGCCCCGCTCCATATGCATTTCCTATACATGCGATCTAAAAAACTATTGAAAGAAACGGCCTTGTTTTCATGACTTTTTCAGCACCCTGCCCGCATACTTGAACCATCAAGGCGGCGTTCCTCGCACCCAAGTTCCGCTGCGGATTGCCTTCGGAGCCCAACCCAAAAGATTAATCCGAGTAAAGCCGGCGAGGGCTGGCTTAGGGACTGAATGAGAATCTTATTAGTATTTTTCGCGTGCGTGAATGTGAGCCTTTGCGCCGCGGCCCAACCCGTACCGGAGACCGATGCCGCGCTTCCCCCTAGCGGAGGCAGCGATCCGGCCACTTCTGCGCTTACCTCTCCAGCCGCTCCCGGGTCTGTGCTCGCGGCGGTAGGCAACGCTCCGGCGGCGGCCGACGCATCGCCGGCGGCTGCGGGCGGAGACCCGGTCGCGGCCACTGCTCCCGCCGTTACATCCGGCGCTCCCCTGACCGGCTCTTTTATCGGCCGTCTGTTCAAGGCTTATGCAAGTGATTGGACCGCGCCTGCTGCGGATTCCGGACCCGTTCCGCACCGCGGTTACGAAGCGCCTGAATCCGATCCGCCGTTTCCCTTCACCGTGTGGCCCTACGGAGGCAGTCCGGTGATCGGGCAACCGTTCACTCAGTCCGCCCCGCTGATGCAAGCGATCTGGAGCGGCTCGAACGGCGATTGGTGGAAGCAGAGCGGCATACAGATTTACGGCTGGTTGAACGGCGGATTCAACGTGAGCACCTCGACCGGCGGAGGGTATTCGAATTACCCGGCCGCGTATGCCGAACGCGGCAACTCCATCACCATGGATCAGGAAGTGCTGTACATTGACAAGCAGCCAGACACGGTGCAGACCGATCACATCGATTGGGGCTTCCGCATCGCGCCCATCTACGGCTTGGATTACCGTTACACCACCTCCAAGGGAATCTTCAGCAACCAGCTCCTCGGTGAGAACAAGGAGAACGGTTTCGATATCCCGATGGCGTATTTCGACCTTTACGTTCCGCAGGTGGCGCAGGGCATGAACATCCGCATCGGCCGCTATATTTCGCTGCCGGATATCGAGGCGCAGTTGGCGCCGAACAACTACACCTACACTCACTCGATCACCTACACGTTCGACTGTTACACCCAGACCGGCATCAACGCGACCACCATGCTCAACAAGAACTGGATGTTCCAGGTCGGCCTTTCGGCCGGTTGCGACGCCGCGCCATGGACCTCCGACGCCAAGCCCACCCTCAACGGTTGCCTGGGCTACACCTTTCATGGGGGCGGCGACAACATCTACGCCTGCGACAACACCTTCAACAACGGCAAGTACGCCTACAACAATCTGACCGCTTACTATCTGACCTGGTATCACAAGTTCAATTCCACTTGGCACACCGACACGGAGAGTTGGTATCAATATGAGCGCGACACGCCCAACGTCAACAACCCTGCGGCGAAATCGCTGCTGGAAGTGGGTGCCAACGGAGCGGTCTGCAATCAACTTTATGAGGTGACCTGCTTCGCGCCCGAGTGGGCGGTGCTGAATTACGTCGAAAAGAAGATCAACGCGCGCAACTACCTCAGCATCCGCAACGAGGTCTTCGATGACCTGCGCGGCCAGCGCACCGGATTCCGTACCCTCTATACAGAGCACACCGTCGGCTGGGGTCACTGGGTCGGGACCACCGTTCTTCTCCGGCCTGAGCTGCGCTTTGAGCGCTCCTATGACGTGCCGGCTTACAACAACGGAACCAAGCAGAATCAGTTCATGTTCGCTTGTGACGCGATTTTCTTTTTCTAACTATGCCGCTAGACCAATCCATCGACAATCGAATGACTGTCAATTCCTGGCGCAGGCCGTGTTAGCATAAATAGTAAGATCGTGGCAAAGACGGAGATCATTCTAAACCTGGCCTGGATGCTGCTGTGCTTCAGCGCATTGGGCGCGCAGGTATGGAGAGACCGTCTTCGTTCGGGCGCGCGCAACCGCAGGATCCGCCTGCGGCGCACGCTCTCGGTCCTGATTGCCGCGCTGGCTCTGTTTCCCGTGATTTCGGCTAGCGACGATCGCATTCGTCTGGCGGATTTGAACGCGACCCCGGCGCAGGAGGCCGCTTTTGAAAGCGGCAAGATGCACGGCCTGCTGTCCTCCGCGCAGCTCGAAGATCCGGAGCACGGGCAAGCGGCCCAGCCGCTTTTACTGACCGTGATCGTGTGCCTGTTCCTGATCGCGCGACCGGAGATTCCCGCGCTGACGCGCTGGTTCTCGATCAGCGCCGTGGGGCGCGCGCCGCCAGCCGTGGCGTAGCCGCCGGGCAGGCTTCTTCTTTTCCAACCTCGTTTTTGGTTTGGACGTTTTCTGACGGCCATCCTGCCGTGCTACGCGTGCACCCGAAGCTCTGTTTCCAGGCGTTCTCTTTGAGATTGATTGCAGATTGATTGCGGCGCGGAAAGCGCCGTTTAAGGGTTCTTGCAAATGCACAGGCATTATTCCAAGCGTTGGATGGCAGTGGGTGCGGGCGCGGGCTTGTACCTGGGCGCCTTGTATCTGGCCACGGCTGCATCCGGCCAGAGCACTCCCACGGCCTTCACCTGGCAGCAGATCAAAGAGCGGTTCGAAGGCGTGAATCCGACTCTGATCGCAGCCCGGGCCAATATCGATGAGTCGCGTGCGGCCGAGATCACGGCTTTTCTGCGCCCCAATCCGGACTTCAGTGTTTCGGCCGACGGCTTCCAGTTGGTGCCCAACCTGGGTGTCTGGCAGCCCACCAGCGGCGTTGTCTTGACGCCTAGCATCAGCTATCTGCATGAGCGCCAGCACAAGCGGGAACTGCGGCTCGAAACCGCCAAAGAGTCGACTGATATCGCGCAGTCCAGCTACTCAGATGTCGAGCGAGGCCTGCTGTTCAATTTGCGCAACGCCTTCGTGGGAGTTCTCCAGGCCAAGGCCGTGTTCCAAAACGCGACCGCTAATCTGACCTATTGGGACCAGGAACTGGTGGTGAATCAGAACCGCTACAACGCCGGCGATCTGGATCAGTTGGATTTGAATAAGCTGATCTTGCAGCGTGTCCAGTTCGAGACCGACCTGCAAAACGCGATCTTGAATCTGAAGACCAGCAAAATCGGGATCCAGCAACTGGTGCTCGACCGCACGCCCATCGACCGCTTCGACGTCAGCGGCCCCTACGAATACAGCGAGAAGTTGGCGCCGCTCGAAACCTTCCGCCAGGCCGCGCTCGAATCGCGGCCGGATTTGAAGGTTGCCGTTCAGAACGTGGAGCTGGCGCGAATGAATCATCAATTGGCGGTCGCCAACGGCTCGACCGATCCCACCTGGAGCGTGTGGTATTCGCACAACGCGTCCTTCGCCAACACCTTCGCCAACAATACCGCCGGTTTCAGCGTGAGCATCCCGCTGCGCATCTTCGACCGCAATCAGGGCGAGAAGGCGCGCACCCAGGTCGACATCGGACGCAATGAGAGGCTGCGCGACGCGGCCGAGGCGCAGGTGTTCAACGACGTCGATTCGGCCTACGTGACGCTGGAGGAGGCGCTCAACCTGCTGGGCCGCTACAAGGAGAAATATGTGCCTCTCGCCGGAGACATTCGCGATAAAACTCGCGACGCGTTCCAGCACGGCGGGGCATCGCTGTTGGATTATCTGGATGCAGAAAAATCGTATCGCGACACGAATTTGAATTACATCAATTTCATCGGTTCGTACTTGACCGCGGCCGCCCAAATGAATCAGGCCGTGGGCCGGGAGGTTCTTCCATGAATCGCAAAGTTTTGTTTCTTGAACTTGGTCTGGCGTCGATCCTGACGCTCAGCTTATTGCTGGGCGGATGCGGGAAAACCAGTACCGCCAAAGCGGACTCGGGCGACACCGCGCCCCCGCCCGCGCAAGTCGAGCCGGACATGGACTCGAGCAACTTCAAGGTGGACCACCCCGACCAGTTCCCCCTGGTGAAGGCGGCTGAGCACATGGCCGCGCCGGAGTTGAACGTTACCGGCGTTGTCGGTCCCGACGTGTCGAAGAACGTTCCCGTGATTTCGACCGCCACCGGAAGAGTCATCGACATCAAGGTGAAGGTGGGCGACACCGTGCAAAAAGGCGAGGTGCTGTTCACCGTGCGCAGCGCCGATATCGCCGGGGCGTTCTCCGATTACCGCCACGCCGTCGCCGCCGAGCAGTTGGCCAAGAAGCAGTTGGACCGTTCCAAGATTCTACTCGACGACGGCGCGATCCCAGTCAGCCAACTCGAAATTGCGCAGACCGCCGAAGACACCGCGCTGGTGGATTTGGACACCACTGCCAAGCACCTCCAGGTGCTGGGCGTGCCGGATCCCAATAATCCCACCGACATCATTTCGATGCTCGCTCCCGTTTCGGGAGTCATCACCGACCAGCAGATCACCAATTCTTCCGCCGTGCAGGCTTTTGCGCCGTCCAACACATCGCCTACCAACCCGTATTCGACTGGGTATCCGTTCACCATTTCCGACATGTCCGACGTCTGGGTGGTGTGCGATGTGTTCGAAAATAACCTGTCGCAGGTGGGCATGAATGAGTACGCGGATGTGCGCCTGAACGCTTATCCCAATCGGGTGTTCCGCGCGCGCATCTCCAATATCGGCCAGATTCTCGATCCCAACCTGCACACCGCCAAGGTGCGCCTTGAGGTGCCGAACCAGGCGGGACTGATGCGCATCGGCATGTTCGCGACGGCTACGTTCCACGGCGAGACCATGGAGACGCGCGCGGTGGTGCCGAGCTCGGCCATTTTGCATCTGCACGACCGGGACTGGGTGTATACGCCGGCGCCCAACAATCATTTCAAGCGCGTGGAAGTCACGGCCGGAGTGATGTTGCCCAACAATATGCAGGAAGTGGTCACCGGCATCAAACCCGGGGACCAAGTCGTCTCCAACGCCCTGGTGCTGCAAAGCACCGTCGAACAGTAAAGGGGCTCCCAAGTGATTCACGGACTCGTCAACTTTGCGCTGAACAACCGCATCCTGGTTGTTGCCTTCGCCGTGCTTCTGTTCATCTGGGGCGCGATCTCCTTTCATCAGCTTCCCGTCGAGGCCTATCCCGACGTGGCCAATAATTACGTCGAGATCATCACGCAATGGCCGGGAATTTCGGCGGAGCAGGTCGAGCAGCAGGTCACCATCCCCATCGAGATCGTGATGAACGGCATCCCGCATTTGAGTTCCTTGCGCTCGTTCTCTCTGTTCGGGTTGTCGGATTTGAAGTTGACCTTCGACGACGAATCCGAAAACGACTGGAACCGGGAAAAGGCTCTGGAGCGGCTCTCCCAGGTGAATCTTCCTCCCGGCGTGCAGCCGCAGATCGGCACGGACTGGAGCCCGGTCGGCCAGATCTACTTCTTCACTCTGCATTCCACCAATCCCGCCTACGACGTCATGGAGCTGAAGTCGCTTGAGGATTGGGTGATCGAAAAGCAGTTTAAATCCGTTCCCAACGTGGTGGATGTGGCCAGCTTCGGGGGCCCCACCCGCGAATATCAGGTCCGGGTGGATCCCAACAAACTGATCGCTTACGGCTTGAGCATAGGCCAGGTGGAGCAGCAGTTGACCAACAACAACGCCAACGCCGGAGGCAGCTTTATTGAGGCTGGCTTGCAGCAGATCGACGTGCGGGAAGTCGGTCTAGTGCGCAACGTGAGCGACATCGAGAATACCGTGATCACCACCAAGACCGGGACGGCGCTCAAGGTCAAAGACATTGCGGTGGTGGCGCAAGGACCCAAGATCCGGCTGGGCCAGTTCGCTCGCGCGCGCCATCTGGAAAACGGCAAGATCGTCGACGACCCCGACGTGGTCAGCGGGATTGTCCTGTTGCGCAAAGGCGCCAATTCCGACTCCACGCTCGATGGCATCCACGCCAAAGTCGAGGAGCTCAACAATGGAATCCTTCCGCCCGGGGTGAAGGTGGTCCCGTTCCTCGACCGCAGCGACCTGGTGCATTACACCACGCACACCGTGCTGCACAACCTGACCGAGGGTATCATCCTGGTGGTGGTCATTTTGTTCCTGTTTCTGGGCAACGTGCGCGGAGCCCTGATCGTGGCGCTGACCATCCCCTTCTCGCTCCTGTTCGCGGCCACCTGTTTGCAATTGAAACAAATTCCGGCGAACTTGTTATCGCTCGGCGCGCTCGACTTCGGCATGGTGGTGGACGGCGCGGTGGTTATGGTCGAAAATATCGTGCGTCATCTTTCGCGCCACCGCGAGGGCGACGCGCGCACGCCCATGGAAAAGATCCGGGAGGCGGCGCACGAAGTGCAGCGGCCGGTGTTCTATGCCATCGGCATCATCATCACGGCGTATCTGCCCATCTTTACGCTGCAGGCCGTCGAAGGCCGTCTGTTCAAACCCATGGCCTGGACCGTTGCGTTCGCGCTGCTGGGCGCGTTGATGTTCTCGATGCTGCTTGCGCCCGTGCTCTCCAGCCTCATGTTCGCTCGCGGGACCAGGGAATGGCACAATCCGCTGATGTCGTTCCTGACCAGCCGCTATCGCAAAGTTCTGGGCTACGCCATCCGCTGGCGCTGGCTGACGCTGGGATGCGGGCTGGCCGGCCTCGGTATGACAATCTATCTGGGCGGCTGGGTCCTGGGCTCGGAATTCCTGCCGCACCTGGATGAGGGCGCCATTTGGGTTCGCGGCACGCTGGCACCCTCTACCGGACAGAATGAGGGCATCGATGTCGCCAACCGGGCGCGCGTCATCCTCTGCTCCTTTCCGGAAGTCCCGCAATGCACCAGCCAGGTGGGCCGGCCGGACGACGGCACGGACACCACCGGCTTCTTCAATACCGAATATTTCGTCGATTTGAAACCAAAAGAAGAATGGCGGCCCGTATTCCACCAGAATAAAGATGAGTTGATCGCGGCCATGAACAAGGAGCTCGAAAAAATTCCGGGCGTGATCTGGAATTTTTCGCAGCCGATCTCCGACAACATGGAAGAAGCGGTCAGTGGCGTCAAGGGCGAGCTGGCCATCAAGGTGTTCGGCGACGATCTGAGGACGCTCGAAGAGAAGGGCGACCAGATCGTCAATATCATGCGGACCGTCCCCGGCATCCAAGACCTGGGCCTGTTCCGCGTGATCGGCCAGCCCAACCTGGACATCGCGGTCGACCGCGCCAAGGCGGCCCGCTATCAGATCAACGTGGCCGATATTCAAGACGCGGTTCAAACCGCGGTCGGCGGCAACGCGCTCACGCAGGTTCTCCAGGGCGAACAGCGCTATGACCTGGTGCTGCGCTACCTTCCGCAATACCGCGATCAAAAGGAAGCCATCGAAAATATCCGCTTGCTTTCCCCGTCGGGTGAACGCGTCTCGCTCGCGCAGTTGTGCGACGTGAAGATGGAAGACGGCGCCTCCGAGATTTACCGTGAAGCCAACCAGCGTTACGTGGCCATCAAGTACAGCGTGCGCGGCCGCGATCTGGGTGGCGCGGTCCATGAAGCACAGGAAAAGGTCGACCCGCAGTTGTTCCCGAAGACCGCTCAAGTGCAGTTGCCCTCGGGCTACCACATCGATTGGGCCGGCGAATACGCTTCGCAGCAGCGCGCGCAGCGGCGCTTGGAGATCATCATTCCGTTAACCGTCCTGCTGATTTTCCTGATCCTCTACTCGATGTTCCGGTCGATGAAATGGTCGGCGCTGATTTTGGTGAACGTGCTCATGGCGCCCGTGGGCGGTCTGGTGGCCCTGTATTTGACGCACACCAACCTGAGCGTCAGCTCCGGCGTCGGATTCCTGGCTCTGTTCGGGGTCTCGGTGCAAGTGGGCGTGATCATGATCGAGTACATCAACCAGTTGCGCGTGCGCGGCCACGCCGTGATCGACGCGGCAACCGAAGGCGCGGTGCTGAGACTGCGGCCGATTATGATGACCATGCTGGTGGCCATGCTGGGATTGCTCCCGGCGGCCACCTCCCACGGCATCGGATCGGATTCGCAGCGGCCCTTCGCCATCGTGATTGTCGGCGGGCTGGTGGCGGCTCTGCTGATGAACATTTTCCTGCTGCCCACTCTGTATGTGTGGATGGCGGGCGCGAACGATATTCTGCCGGAGCTGGAGCCCGGTCACGAAGAGGTTTAAATGAAGAAGACGCTAATAGCGCTCCTGGCCGTGGCGGGAGCAGCGGGGTGGCTTTACGCGCAAGACGCCGGGGCGAAGCATGACTCTGGGACAAAGCAAGCCGCCCCGGCTTCGCCCCCGAAACCCACGGTGACCCTTGGGGACAAGGTCGTGGTCACTAAAACCGAGACCGCCGATTTTCCCACTGGCGGCTTGTTGCGGATGAAGAACGCGGTGGGGGAGTTGACCGTCACCGGCTGGGATCAGCCGAATCTGGAGATGACCACGATCAAGTCGACGAAAACCGCGGTCGAAGCCAAGGATCGTGACCAGGCCAACAAGCTGCTGGACAAGGTGAAGATCTCCACCGATCGCAAGGGCGACGAACTGGACCTTTCCACCGCGTTTCCCAAACATTCCAAGCTCGCGCGGCCCTTTGTGGGCATGACCGATTTCGAGCTCGAATACCGCATCCACGTTCCCCGCGCCGCCCGCCTGGATATCGCTGAGGCGATGGGCGAGGTGCACATCGAGAACATCCGTGGCGACATCCGCGCGATGGAGAACCTCGGGGAGATCACCGTGCGGGTCCCCGAGGGCATGTACGCCATCGACGCCAAGAGTAAGTTGGGAGTCGTGAACTCCGATTTTCCCGGCAACGAAAGGCAGCTCAAGTGGTGGGTGGTGACCTGGCCGGGGCAGGCGTTCATGTCGAGCGCTCCGGCCGCGGCGCAGAAGATGTTTCTCCGCGCCGCTTACGGGGACATCGTCATTTTGAAAATACACTGACGAATCCGCGTAGAATCCTTTGTGGCAAAGATCCCTGTGAATAAAGAAGCGATTTGTGCCCGCATCGAAGAAATCGGCATTATTCCGGCCGTGCGCCTGTCCTCCGCCGAAGACGCGCAGTTTGCCGCGGAGGCAGTCTGCAGCAGCGGTATCCCCATAGTCGAAGTTACCATGACCGTACCCGGAGCGGCGAAGATCATCCGCAGCCTCACCGTGGCGGCAGGGCCGGTCGGTGAGGTGATCGCCGGCGCCGGATCCGTATTCGACGTCGAAATGGCGCGGCGCTGCCTGGACGCCGGCGCACGCTTTCTCACCACCACCGGATTGGACCTGAGTATCGTCGAGTTCGCCGCCAAAAAGGGCGTGGTGGTGTTTCCCGGCGTGCTCACGCCGACCGAGGTCATGGCCGCCTGGAAGTCCGGCGCGGATTTTGTCAAGATTTTTCCCTGCTCCGCGGTCGGCGGCCCGGCGTATCTGCGGGCGCTGCACCCGCCCTTCCCGCAGGTGCGCTTCATCGCCTCGGGCGGCGTCAATCAGTCGACCGTCGCCGACTACATCTCCGCCGGCGCCGTGGCGGTTGGAATCGGACGCGACCTGATTCATCAGGACGCGATCCGCAAACGCGAGCGCGATTGGATCCGCGAGCTCTCGCGCCGCTATGTGAGCATCGTCAAACAGACGCGCGAGGAGCGGGCCGCCGCGCAACAGTAACTCCGCAACGAATTAAGCGAGGCCGATTATGTTTCAACTGAAACGCATTCTCTTTCCCGTCGATTTTTCCCGCCGTTCGCGCGGGGCGGCGGCTTTCGTGGAGGCCCTGGCGGGGCGCTTTGAAGCCGAGCTGATCCTGCTACACGTGATTGAGCCGGCCACCTACAATCGCACTCTGGCCGACGAGCCGCAGATCACGCGCCAAAGCTTTCAGGATTTCTTCGGGCGGGATCTGGATTACTTGCGCGTCCGGACCATGGTGGAACATGGTGAGGCCGCGCGCAAAATCGTCGAGTGCTCCGCTGCGGAAAGAGCCGACTTGATCATGATGCCCACCCAGGGCCTCGGCATTTACCGCCGCTTCATCATCGGATCTTCGGTTGCGAAAGTGCTTCACGACGCGGACTGCCCGGTGTGGACAGGAGTGCATCTTGAAGATGCGCCGCCGCTCGAAAAAGTCCATACCGAGCGAGTGCTCTGCGCCGTGGATCTCAAGCGTCCCAGCGCGCGCGTCCTGGAATGGGCTAGCCAACTGGCGAAGGAATATCAGGCGGAACTGACCTTGCTCCATGTGACCGCCGCACCGGACCCCGGCGCCGCCAGTACGCTCGCCGAACTGGAGCGTAGCGTCGGTTCGAACGCCAAGCTCCAGGTGCGCGAAGGGGACCCGGCCAAGGTGGTCGCGGAAACCGCCCGCGATCTCCGCGCGGACCTCCTGGTGATCGGACGGCGAGCCGAAATCGGCTTGCGCGGTCGCCTGGAAGTCACTGCCTACTCCATCATCCGCGACTCTCCTTGCCCCGTCGTCAGCGTGTAGAAAGCATCGAGCCTACAAGGTTTTAACGCGGTTTCGATGGCTTGACACCAACCCCTGGCCGTTTTATGATTCAGAACGGCTGGGCCTACAAATATGAGGCGGCAGCCAATGGGTCCTGAAGTTTGCACAACCCACGTGGAGGGTATTAAAGATGAAGATTAAGGTCGCAGCCTTGGGTGCTGGCCTGGGGTTTCTGATTGGCGCTCTGCCGATGCTGGCGCATCATTCGTTTTCCGCCGAATACGATACTAATAAGCGGGTGACCATGACCGGTAAGTTCGTGAGGATGGAGTGGACCAACCCCCATTCCTCGGTCTTCTTTACCGTCACCGATCCGGCTACCGGAAAGGAAGTGGAGTGGAGGGCTGAAACGCCTCCTCCCAACGCTATGGTTCGCGCGGGTGTGCGTCCCAACATGCTGCACCCTGGCGACATCATCACCTTGAGCGGTAATCTCGCCAAGGACGGAAGCAACCTGATGTGGTGCGGCATGGTGAAGTTCCCGAACGGAACCGTGATCGGACTGCAAGCCATCCCTGGCAACGATTCCCCGGAAAAGTAACCCTGGAGGCGCGGCGCGAGCCTTATGTAAATGGCGTCGCCGCGAAGCGAGTTGGTTGAAGCGGGTCCCGTTCATGGGCTCCCTGGTTTTTCGCGCGTTCGCGACAGGAGTATACATTGTCTGAGTTAAGCAGGAAGTTAACCAATTGCGTGATGGGAGTAGCCCTGGCCGGCGCTGTGCTGGGCGGCTCCGCCGCTTGGGCGCAGAAATACACCGCGCCGCGAGCCCCCTGGGATAAGGACCACCCCGACCTCTCCGGTATCTGGCAAGCCAAGCCCACTGTCGGCGACGACATCGAAAAATCGATTGTGGATCCTTCCAACAAAAAAATCCCTTATCTTCCCGAAGCCGCCGCCAAAGTGAAGACCAATGCCGCTAACAAGGCCAAGGAAGATCCCGTCAATAAGTGCTACATGCCGGGCGTCCCGCGCCTGATGTACATGAACTATCCGTTCCAGATTTTCCAAACGCCGAAGTACATCACGGTCGTGTCCGAATACTCGCACACCTACCGGATCATTTATATGGACGGGTCGCCCCACGTCGACTATCTCCCCTTCTGGCTTGGCGACTCGCGCGGGCATTGGGAAGGCGACACTCTGGTGGTCGATGTGTTGAGTTTCAACGATCAGACCTGGCTGGACAAGGCCGGCAATTATCACAGCGACCAGCTTCACGTGGTGGAGCGCTACACGCGCACCGGTCCCACTACTCTCGATTATGAAGTCACCATTTCGGACCCCAAGACGTTCAGCAAGGAATGGAAGATCCGGGTGCCGATGACCCTGGATAACAAGCCGAACGCCCGCCTGATGGAGTACGAATGCCAGCAGTTGGCGCCGATCCGGCCGGAAGCCGGAAATTAAAAGGGGAACCGCGGAGGTTTTTAGGAGATTTCGCATGAAAAAAACATTTCTTACGATGGCCGCTGTGACCGCTGCCGCGGCCGCGGCATTGTACCTTGCGCCCCCGAGCTTCGCTCAGGATGGCCCGCCCCAGGGAGGTCCTCCGGAGGGAGGCCGTGGATTCGGCGGCGGACGCGCCGGTGGCGGCCGCGGCGGGCGTGGCGGAGCCCGTGGCCCCGTGGAACCCGCGGGTCCAATGCCGAAGTCGCCGGACGGCCGCCCGGATTTTAGCGGATTCTGGAATCTTCCGGAACGCGCAGGGGCGACGGGAATCGAGGCCGCTCCGCCGCGGGCCCCCGGACGCGAAGGCGGACGTGGAGGCTTTGGCGGGCGCGGCGGCGCCAACCCTATCATCGATCCGGCGGACGGAAAAATTCCCTACACGCCAGCGGCAAGGGCGAAACAGGAAGACCTGGTGAAGAACCATCTGGCGGAAGAGCCGGAATTGAACTGCTACGAATCCGGGGTGCCACATAGCGAGTCGACCCGCTTCGGCGCGCAGATCCTGATGACTCCGGGTTATTTTGTCCAGTTGAACGAATTCCTGCACACCGTACGCATCATTCCCATCGATCCGAATCGTAAGCACCTTGACCCCAGCGTCCATTTGTTCCAGGGCGATCCCATCGGCCATTGGGAAGGGGACTCGCTGGTGGTGGACACAACCAATCAGAACGACAAGACCTGGTTCGATCTTGCGGGCAACTTCAAGACCGACAATCTGCACATCACCGAGAAGTTCACCCCCATCGACGCCAACACCATCCAGTACGAAGCGACCATGCATGACCCTGACATTTACACCCAGGATTGGACCGCTCGCTGGGACATTACTCGCGACCGCGCGGCTCCGAACAGCGATGGCCATCCCCACGAGCTGATGGAGTTTGCCTGCATCGAGGGCAACCGCGATCCCGGTCACTACACTCAGGACGAGGGCGGCAAAGCCAAGGTGGAGCGCAGTAGCGAAAAGCAGTAGTGGACTTCCCGTGGCCCGATGCCTTGGACGCAGTGATCGCCGCGCCCAAGCATCACAAGTTGATTCTCGAAAATGACCGTGTGCGGGTGCTCGATACGCACATTCCCACGGGCGATACCGTGCCTGTCCACACGCATCGCTGGCCGGCCGTCTACTACGTAATCCAGTCGAGCGACTTCATCCGCCGCGACCAGGACGGCAACGTGACTTTCGACAGCCGGACCGTTCCACCCGGCCCCGCGGCGAATTTTCTCGAGTACCTGCCGCCGCATTCGGTCGAGAACGTGGGCGACCGCGAGATCCACCTGATCAGCGTGGAGCTAAAGCCGTAGCCCGGCGCCGCTCCTACTTGCGCGGCAGCGCGAACACCATGTATTCGCCCGCGCCCGGCGCCTGCGGGGCAATCGGGCCTCGCGCCATCAAGCCGTTGCCGCCGGCCACGCACACCGCGATGTACTCCCGCCCGCCGATCTCATAGGCGGCTGGCACGCCCTCCGATGCAGCCGGCAGGTTCATCTCCCAAATCACCTTGCCGGTCTCCTCGTCGTAGGCGCGGAGCTTGCGGTCGGTCGAAGTCGCCACGAACACCAGGCCCCCGCCGGTCACCAGCACGCCGCCTCGCGGGAAGAAACTGCCCGTCAAGGCTTGATCCGGGATCGACGGCACGGTTCCGTCCGGAACCTGCCACTTGATTGTGCCATTGTTCAAATCGATCGCGGTCAACTGCGACCATGGCGGATTGATCGGAGAAAGCCCGTCGCTCTGGATCATGAAATCGTACGGCGCGTTGTAATGAGTGAAGCTGTCGTCGAAGAAGGCCGCCGGCGGAGGGGCGGGCGCAGGCGCTTGCGGTCCGCCGTTGCCGCCTCGGCCTCCACGGCCGCCGCGTCCACCTCTGCCGCGTCCGCCCTGTCCCGGTGGATTCAGCTTAATCGTCATCGGCAGTTCCTTGGAGACGATAAAAATGAGCCCCTTCCCCGGGTCGACCCCGGAGCTGCCCCAGTTGGCCCCGCCGTTATTGCCCGGCATTTCAATGGTTCCACGCAGGCTGGGAGGCGTGAATAATCCCTCATTTCGATAAGTCCTGAGAATATTCAGAATCTTTTCCTTGTCTTCGGCCGACAAATAAGGGTTGATGTCCTTCTCCGTAAACGATTGCCGTGCAAACGCGGGCGGTTTTGTTGGAAAAGGCTGCGTGGGCGAGGAATATTCTCCCGGCACATCCGATTGCGGCACCGTCCGCTCTTCGATGGGCCACAGCGGCTCGCCCGTCACGCGGTCGAAGGCGTAAAGGAACCCGAACTTGGTGGGCTGCGCCACTACATCCACGCTCTTGCCGTTATGTTTTACGGTGAGCAGCTTGGGAGCCGTCGGCAGATCGTAGTCCCACAAGTCGTGGTGAACCAGTTGTTGATGCCACAGGCGCTTGCCGGTGCGCGCGTCTAAAGCCACCAGCGAATTGCCGAACAGATCGTCGCCCTTGCGGTTCGCGCCGTAAAAATCGTACCGGGCCGTGCCGAAGGGGATGTAGGCGATGCCGCGCTTTTCATCCACCGTCATCTCGTTCCAGTTGTGCACGCCGCCTTCGGTTTTCCACGCATCCGGAGGCCACGTGTCGTAGCCGAACTCGCCGGGATGCGGAACGCTGTGGAACACCCACGCCAGCTTGCCGGTGCGCACGTCGTAGGCGTGGATGTCGCCGGGGGTGGCGTTATAATCGTCGCGGACATTCACCGGGATCAGCGACATAATGATGATGTTTTCGAAGATCCGCCCGGGATTTCCGCTTTGCACCGTCCGTGCCACGCCCGTCAAATCGCGGTCCAGCCCGGTCTTGAGATCGGTGATGCCGTTATCGCCGAAGCTCTTGATCACCTCGCCGGTTTTGGCGTCCAGCGCGTGCAGATACCCTCCCGCGGCGAACAGCAACCGGTGGTCGGACTTGTCTTTGCTCTCCCAATAGTTGATGCCACGCGCCGTCGGAGCCGCTGGCCCGGCAACGCCGCCCCGGCCGGGCGCGGTCACCTCGTGCGACCAAATTTCCTTCCCCGTGGCCGCGTCCAAAGCCACGATCGTCGAAGCGTTCTTCCCGATCACATACATCACGCCGTTGGCGATGATCGGATTGAAGGTACGATTGCCCATGCCCGCCGGATAGCTCCAGGCAACTTGCAGAGACTTCACGGTGTTCTTGTTGACCTGCTTGAGCGAGGTGTATTGGGAAGAGTCGGCTCCGCCCAGATATTCGCTCCAGGTATTGAATGCCCGTTCATCGGCGGCCGTGAGGAGTGTGGCGGATAGGAACAGGAAAAAGGCCAGTGCGCGCATCGAATTCTCCCTATCAGCGCTGCCGCAGAAGAGCGTGCAGCGCTTGAGCCGCCCGTGTTCAGATGCGGCTGCCCGGTTATCTTACCGCTTCCCGCCGCCCGCTGCAACGAACAAGCAGTAAAACTGGGAGAATATCGAGGCTGTGCGCCTGGGAGAGGCTGCACGTGGCTAGTCAATCGGGCCGAAAGCACGGCGAACCGCGGACGTACCTACAAGCCGTGTTAGTTCAGAATTTAAAGCGAATCCCGCCCCACACGCCAATCGGGGCTCCGGGAGCCAAATAGGTGGTGGAAAGGTAGGGATAATTTCCATCCGAGTTGGCCGGCAGCGGTGTTGCGTTGAATGGGCCGCCGGGAGCGGCGTAAGGGGTCGCGCCAAGTTGTGCGGCGGTGTAGTAGTGGTGGTCCAGCAGATTGTTGATCTGG
>JASHNT010000094.1 GCA_030041495.1 Bryobacteraceae bacterium
GTCCTGAAGGCCGTCGAAGGCACTTTCACAGCCCCGCGGCCAACTCTTTATCGCAAGCTTCGATTTTCCCGCCGTTCAGATCGACCCCACTTGCATTTCTCGGCTGGCCGAAAACGCCCGGTTTAGGCACGGGCTGCTAGGAGAGGTCGCCTTAGGGTTGGACGAAATCCGGAACCTGGATCTCCGGATGGCCTCGATAGACGACCTGAAGAGACGCCTTTCGAGACTCCTAGACGGATATGGCCATGGTGTCTTCAGCTTCAACCCGAACCAGTTCGTATATCGAGCTCGGAAGTTGGGACCGCACTCGAGGCCCAGGCACGTATCCGAGCTGAGCTATCCCGCGCCGGCCCTCGTCAGGCGGGACCAACGGGTTAATCGCGCCGGAACGAGCGTCTTCTACTGCTGCGCGATTCCCGAGTGCACAATTTACGAGATCGGAGCGGAGGTCGGGGACTATGTCGTCTTATCCATGTGGCACTTCGCCGAGCCGCCTCGTCTAAACCACGTCGGCTTCACCGATCGCGTTTTCAGGGCGCTGGGTTCGCGGCGAGCTGCCCTGAACTTCAACGAGAAGTTCGCGCAAATCGTCCACCCCATCATCAACCAAGATCTGAACGCCCTCGTGGGCCGATTCCTCAGCGATGCATTTACGGTCGTTGTCGAAGAGGGCAAGAACGAGCACCAATATAAGCTCTCCATCGCGATCTCGGAGATACATCTCTCCGGAGAAGTGGATGGTCTCTGGTATCCGACCATCGCGATGCACGCAGACGCAGACAACCTCGCGCTGCACCCGGCTTACGTGGATAGACACGTCCGATTCATTTCGGCCGACTTTCTCTTGATATCTGGGCACGGTGCGTCGGGTCCGCGTTTTCGATTAGCCGACAGGTGCTCTTCGGCCGACCAAGACGGGCGGCTTATCTGGAGCGGCTCTCCGACGCGTGGTACTACGAGGGGTTCCCGACCAACACGAACTCGGGTCGTCGCATCTTCCCTCCCACGCCACGCTGAAGTCCGTTCGCCCCCTCACATATACTCCGGCACCTGGATCCCCAGCACGTCCAGCGTCCGCTCCAGTTGCGCGCGGAAATAATCCGTCATCCACAGCAGAAACGTCTTCTTTTCGCGATCGGTCTCCGTCAGCACCGGATACTCGTGATAAAAGTTACTGAACGATTGCGCTAGCTGGAAGGCGTACCGGGCCACATGCGACGGCTCGCCGCTGGTCACCGCGCGTTCGACGGCTGAGCCCGCTTTTGAAGCCGCCAGCAGCAACTGCCAGCAGCCTTCGTTATCGAGCTGCCGGGCCATTGCCTCTCGCGAAAGCTCCGCTGAAAAATCTGGTAAGCTCTCGCCGCGCTCTTCGAGTTTCCGCAAAATATTGCGAGCCCGCACCGCCGAGTATTGAACGTATGGCCCGGTTTCGCCCTCGAAGCTCAGAGCCTCGCTCAGATCGAATGCGATCACCGAATTGCGCGTGTACTTCAGCATGAAGTAGCGCAGCGCGCCCACGGCGATCTTGGCCGCGGCTTCTCTCCGTGATTCTTCCGGCTCCTCCGCGTGCCGTGAAGTCACTTCTTCCAGCGCCCTCTCGGTCAGCTTGTCGATCAGATCATCGGCCTTCACTCCGAGCCCCTTGCGCCCGGAAACCTCCACATAAGTCCGCTGCTTGTCTTCGTCGGAAAGCTGGATGCCCAAGTCCACGCAAGTCCGCGGCGTCAGTGCCACCATCTCGTAAGAAAAATGGATGCTGGCGTCGGCCTGCCGCTCGAAGCCCAGCGCCCGCAGCCCCGCCACCACCACGTCCTGCAAATACGATTGCCGCGAATCGATCACGTTGTACACCTTCGATCCGCGCCCGTAGCGCTGCAGTTCCTCCTGCGGCTCATCCGTGGTCGACCACACCACGCGCCCATCCGGATACGTATGCCATTGCCGGTAGTGGAAGTCCTTACCCAGCAGCCCAAATTTCCAAAGCTGATACGCGATGTCTTTGCCGACGTACGTTACCGTACCATTCGACCGCACGATCACCTTGCTGTCCTCGCCCTCGTCACCGCCCCCTTCTCGAAACGCCGAGCCCGGCATCACCCAGCAGCCCTTGTTTTTGCCATCGGTTTCCAGGTAAATCGCCTTGCGCTGCCGCAGCAGCTCGAACGCGGTGGCCCAAAACTTCAAATGCAGGATTTCGCTTTCCCGCGGCAGCACATCATAGGTGACATTCAGCCGCCACATCGTCGCCAAATGCGCGTGCACGATCCGGTCGGAAACCTCGTGCGCCTTCTCGGCCTGCGCACCGTGGCCCGCTTCAATCGCGTGCAGAGTGTTTCTACGCCATTCCAGGGCCTCTTTATGGTCTTCGTAATACGACGACACCGCCGCATACAAATCCCAGCACAAATAGTCGAACGGCTGTTCCTTCTCGGGCAAGAGAAAAATTTCCGGATGCAGGAACCCAACCACTACGTCCGCCACCTGCACTCCCGTATTGTCGATGTAGTTCTGCACTTCCACCTGGTGCCCTGTGGAGCGCAGCATGCGCACGAAGGTGTCGCCCAGGATCGCGTTGCGCAAATGCCCGATGTGCGCGGCTTTGTTGGGATTAATGTTGGTGTGCTCGACGATGATTTTTCCGCCTCGCGCCGCGCAATCCTCTTGAGCGCCCTCCAGTAGATTCGCTCCGTAGTAGCCGCGGTCGAGCCGGACGTTCAAATATCCGTTGCCGGCGGTTTCCAGCGCCGCAACGCCTTCAATCGCACCCGCCCCGGCAAGCAACTCCTGCGCGATCGCTCGCGGAGCCTTCTTCAACTCCCGCGCAAGTTGAAACGCGGCTGGCACCGCAATCTCGCCAAAAGAAGCCTGCTTAGGCTGCTCTGTCTGCACCAGCGTGCCGATTCCGTACAGCTCCTGTATCCGCGAGCCCAGCGCCGCGGCAATGCGTTTTTCAAGAACGTGAAACATGAACAACCAGAATACCGGATGCGCCCATGTCGATACTGTTAACGTCGATCCAGTTAAGATATTGGTGTGCCCAAGGTAACGTTCACAAACCTGGACAAGACCGTCGAGTTTGAACACGGCAAGCTTCCCTACGAAGAACACGGCAAGCCTGAATCCATTCTGGATGTCGCTCTGAATTTCGGAATCCAGCTCGAGCACGCCTGCGGGGGGAGTTGCGCCTGTACCACCTGCCACGTCATCGTCAAGAGCGGCGATGACAATCTTTCGGAGCCGGATGATGACGAGCTGGACCGCGTCGATCAAGCTCCCGGCGTGACGTTACACTCGCGCCTGGGCTGCCAGGCCGTGGTCAAGGGCGACGTGGTGGTGGAGATCCCCTCCTGGAATCGCAACTACGTCAGCGAGGGCGGGGGATCGATGAACCTCGGCGACGCCATTCCGGTCGCCAAAAAGTAGCTACAGAATTTCCTTCAAGTCGAGCACGAAGCCCGCTACCGGACCCTCCCCAGCTATCGACTTGGGATGGTCCAACAGCTCCGGCCCGCGGCCCTGCCGGTAAATCTCCACCGTGTGTTCGATCGGATCGATCAGCCAGCCGAGCTCGACTCCGTTGGCAATGTACTCGTCCATCTTTTCCCGTAGGGGGCTCCGGCGCTGCTTGGAAGACCGCACCTCGATGACAAACTCTGGAGCAAATACTGGAAACAATCTTCCAGGCTGCTGAGCTCTTCCCACCGCCGCCTATCGACCCAAGTCGCGTCGGGTGACAGCCGCGAACCGTCACGCAGGAAAAAGCCCCCGTCAGGTCCGAAGACTCGGCCTCGCTTGTCGGCCTTGGCCCAAGCCGTCAACTGGTAGACAACCTCGTTCACACGCTCACTACTCGCAGGATCTGTCGGCGGCATGATCAAGACAGTTCCCTCCGCGGTGTACTCCAGGAGGCCATCGGGAAAGTCCTCTGCCAATGCCAGGAACTGAGCCTCGCTCAACCCGGACGTGGTGAGCGTGGCGGGAAGATGGTCCTCAAGGTGGAGCGCTGCGAGCGTCATCTTCTTTGGCTCAATTATACTGCTCATTGGCTCCCGCCCCGCCCGCCGATCATCTTCGAAATCTGCTCGATCAAGTCCGCCGGCTCGTCGATGTGCAGCTTTACCTCGCGATCCTCGCGCGTCGGCCGGAGCCCGTCCCAAACGCGTTGCAGGTCGGGTTGATTCGCCGGGACCGCTAACCGGCCCAACCCGATCAGTGCCCGCAGACCGCTCTCCAGTTGCTCAGCGTTCTGATCGTTGGCCGAGGTTCCTTCCGCCAATCCGTTCACGCCTGTGTCCAGATTCAGATATAAAGTTCCGGTTTGGATCATGCTGACTATCTTCTTGATATTGCTTAGATTGCTACTGTCGGCGAAAGGCAATTTCAGCGCCCCTCCGCCATAGGCACCCCAGATCAGCGCCGTCGAGGGCATCCGCGCTAATAGAGGCTTCATCGATGCCGGAGGTCCCGCAGACTTCTCTTGCGCGTCCACCATCGCCTTCAACTGCTCCGTATCGCCCGCTGCAAACACTGTCTGATCCACCAAAAGGATCGCCTGCAAACTGTCTCCGACAAGATTGAACCGCTTATATTTGAAGCGACTGGCTCCTGCCCTTTCAAGATCTGGTTCAGCTTCGTCGGAGAACAATCCATGACCGATAACGGCGCCCCGGGACCCGTTGGAAACGTAGAGTATTTCCCACAAGTCTCCGGGCTTGATGCCCGTCCTCGCCCTGAACGGGTCAACGAGTGGAACGGCCTGGTGGGCCAAATATTTTTGGTACACCGGCGTCTTCTCGATTTTTTCCAGCCGCACGCCTACCAGCACGGTCGTGTCAGCCGGAATGAAGGTTGAAATCGCCGGGTCGATGCGCGGCCCTGCTGGCGGAGCCTTCGTGCATCCCACCAAAGCACAACTCGCCAGCACCAGCGGTGCACCCACGGCGCCCAAAAGCCCGCTAACGGGCCTCATTTGCCGGCCACCTGTTCCACTGCCCGCATCACCCGCAGCAGATTGCCGCTATAAATCTTACGGATATCGTCTTCCGTATAACCTTTTTCTAGAAGTGCTCGCGTCAGATTCGGGAACTTCGAAACGTTCTCCAGCCCTTGCGGCACGCACTCGACGCCATTGAAATCCGTCCCGATGCCGATCGCGTCAATCCCCGCAATCCTACGCACGTGGTCGATGTGATCCACCACATCGCCGATCGTCGCCGGCGCGATTCCCTCTTCGGCGATAATCTTCCCTTCCAGTTGATCCGTTTCGAGTTCGCCCAGCTTTTTCCCCGCGGTCGCCTGCTTCAACCGAGCCGCCGTCTCGGCCGATTTCGCCGCCACCTGTTCCCGGTACCGCTGCGACAGAAACCCGCAGTTGAAGTTGATCTGGATTACTCCGCCCTTCTTGGCCAGCGCCTGAATCATCTCATCCGTCATGTTGCGCGGCGCATTGGCAATAGCCCGCGCGCCGGAATGCGAGGCGATAATCGGAGCGCGGCTCACCGCCAGCGCATCCCAGAACGTCTTGTCCGAGACGTGCGAAATATCCACCATCATGCCGATCCGGTTCATCTCCCGCACCACGTCCTGGCCGAAACCGGTCAAGCCGTTGTGATGCTTCACGTCCGTGCGAGTAATGTCGCCCGAAGAATCCGCCCAATCGTTCGTATTGGTATGCGTCAGCGTCATGTAGCGCACGCCCAGCTCGTAAAAATCGTCCAGGATCCGCAGGCTGTCTTCAATCGCGTGCCCGCCCTCGATCCCCATCAGTGCCGCAATCTTCCCCTGCCGGTGCGCTTCCTCGATATCCTTCACGCTTCCGGCGAGCATGAAATCGTCAGGATGCTTCTCCACCACGTCATGGCGCACGGATTGGATCAATTGCAACGCCCGGTTGGCCGAATGGTTCCCCTGCACATAATCCTTCGCGACCCAGATCGAGAAGAACAGCCCGCCCACTCCACCCGCCTTGAGCTGCGCAAGCGTAGTGTGCGGGGATGCATCGGGCGACGCGATATCGCGCCCTTGCACCAAATAATAAGGGACGTCGTTATGAGTGTCGATCAGCAACGCGGAGCGGTGCACCCGCATCACCTCTTCGTCTGTCACGGGGCGGTCGCTCAGGACGCGGGTTTGCGCGAATAGAAGCATCGGCGCCAGGACCAGCGTGGCCGCCACCAGAAACGGGGCACACCTCATTAGTCTCATTGTGCTACACTTTAAATTCTATAGATTCTATGTGCCGCTCGTTTTACGCGTTTCGATTTTGGCGTGGCTGCTTTGCCCGCTAAGTCCGCGTAACGAGTGGCGTTGGTTTGAGAGTTTTGAGAAACACCGGCCCACTCAGGGTTCTGAGTGGGTTTTCTGTTTTGGAGCAGTAGAGATCGGGAGACCAAGATGATTATTTCGATGAAACTCCATTCCACGAAAGAAGAGATCGCCGAAGTCAAGGCGCGCATCGAAGAGTTCGGATATAAGGTCCACTCCATCGAAGGTGAGGAGCGCGTAGTCATCGGTGCCGTCGGCGTCGGCGACGTGACGCCTTGCCTCGAATCCCTCGAAGCCATGCCCCAGGTGGAGAAGGCCGTCCGCATTTCCGCGCCCTACAAATTCGTCAGCAAGGAATTCCGCCAGACCAAAACCGAGATCAAAGCCGCCGGGGTCACAATCGGCGGCGGCGAGTTCATCGTTATGGCGGGACCCTGCTCGGTCGAAAACGAAAAGCAGATCCTCGAATCGGCTGAACTGGTTGCTCGCGCCGGAGCCAAGATTCTTCGTGGAGGCGCATTCAAGCCGCGCACTTCGCCCTACGATTTCCAGGGCCTAGAGCTGGAAGGCCTCAAGCTGCTCGATAAAGCCCGCCGCGCCACCGGCCTCGGCATCGTCACCGAAGTCATGAGCGACCGCGACGTCGACATGGTAGCCGAATACGCCGACATCCTGCAGATCGGCGCGCGCAACATGCAGAACTTCGCGCTGTTGAAGACCCTCGGCCAGTGCGGCCGCCCGGTCCTGCTCAAGCGTGGCCTTAGCTCCACCATCAAGGAGCTGCTCATGTCCGCCGAATACATTGTTGCCCACGGCAACCCCGACGTCATGCTGTGCGAGCGGGGCATCCGCACTTTCGAAACCGCGACTCGCAACACCTGCGATATCACTGCTGTCGCCGTGCTGAATGAGCTGACCCATTTGCCCGTCATCCTCGACCCCAGCCACGCCACCGGCAAGCGCAGTTTGGTCCCCGCGCTTTCGCGAGCCGCAGTCGCTATCGGCTCCGACGGCTTGATCGTCGAAGTCCACCCACATCCGGAAAAAGCCATGAGCGACGGAGCCCAGTCCCTCGATCCCAAGCAATTCGCCCAAATGATGCAGGATTTGAAACCCTACATCGAGCTGTGGAAGCACCGGCCGGAACTCGCCGCCCAGCAGGTCGCGGTCTGATCGGACTTGCCTTCCGCTCGAACATGATCTCCCGTCTTAAGCCTTGGCAGTTAGGTGCGGTTCTGGCCGCGATTTGCGGCATCGTGATCGGCATCCTGGAATGGCGCTCGACTGCGGTCACGCGCTCGCCGTCCTACCTGCTGGGGACTCTTCCCTTGAACGGCGCAGTCAGCGGATATCTCGATGTCGCCAAGCTCCGCTCCAGCGGAGTGCTCGAGGAACTGGTCGGCAAGGAGGCCAACGAGGACGCCGACTATCGCGCCTTCGCCGAACAAATCGGCTTCAATTACCGTACGGACCTGAATGGCATCGCCGCGTCCTATTCTAATGGCGGCTTGTACGCCACCATGCGTGGCCGCTTCAATTGGCCCAAGCTCAACGCCTATGCCGTGGCCCAGAAGGGCGAATGCACGAACGGTCTCTGCAGTATGCCCGCCAGCCGCCCGCATCAAAGCATTTCCTTCACCATGCTTTCGGCCGACATTCTCGCCTGGGCGGTCACGGATCAGCCGCTGGGAGTGGAACGCATCGGTTTCGGGAAGGGAACGGGCCAGAGCGACGCTGTTGGGCCCTCCGCGGTGCTGTGGATCTCCGCTCCCGGATCTTCGTTCCGCGATCCGTCCTCCGTGCCCACTGGCACCCGAGCCTTCCTGGAGCCTTTATCCGCGGCCCAATCCGCCAGCTTCAGCCTCGAGCCTGCTAAATCCGGCAAGTTCGAGGTCCACATGCAGGCCCCCTGCGCCTCTGCCGACGTCGCCGCTCAGTTGGCGAAAGTCCTCAACCAGACCACGGACGTTCTGCGCAGCGTGATTGTGCACGAGAAGCTCGCGCCCGACAAAGGCAGCCTCAGCGGAGTATTGGTTTCCGGCCGTTTTGAGACGCGCGCCGCCAGCGTCGACGGCCTCTGGCCTATCGACAGCGCCGTAATCCAGTCGCTCATTTCCGGCGACGTTCGATAGATCCGGGCGGTTAAGACAAAAGTTTCGAGAAATGTTTTGTTCGCTCAAGCCCTTCCGGTGTATACTGGAAAAAATTTCAGCATGAAATGCCTGCTAACTGCACTGCTGGTGTGTTGTGCCTCGGCCCAAGCGGCTCATAAGGCTGCGCACAAGACTGTGCAGCGCGAAAAGGCGCCGGTCTCGCAGTGCTTCAAGGTCCGGAGGCTGCTCAAAACCGACTCCACGCATTATTGGGCCGAATGGAGCAATACCTGTCCCTACACCATCGACGCCGTATATGTGATGGTTGGATTTCTCGACCGGAGTGAGCGCGAAATGGGCAACGGCGTTTGGCCCATGTATTTCGTCAGGCCCGGCCAGCATCGCGTCACGCGCTTCAGCGCCCCGGTCGCGGACTTTGAGACAGTCAGGGTGCATCACATCACCAGCGACTCCTCCGAGGCTCTCCGCGCCGATCCGGCCGATCAGTTGGCCATTGATGCGGTGCGCAGCCAGAGCCTTCCCCCGGGCAGCATCGGTGATTCCGCGGTGGGCAAGGTCCTTCCCTACCAACCGGAATCTTCCGGGAACAAAACCCGCTTTTAGTCGACGTCTACCCCTGGCATTTCGGGAGGATCGGTGTATACTGTCAGCAATCCTCAAATGGAATGCTGGACGACTCGGGAATTGGCCGGATCATCCCGGTCGAGTGCGCCCCGTTTGTCTAAGAAGTTCAAGAGCTTGCCGGACTATAAGCCGGTTTCTGTGTCCCCGGAGACCGGGGCGGCGATCATTCCTCTAGGCCGGCGATTGCTCGCCGGCTCCAGCGACCTACCCGGAAGTCGTAACGGAGCGGGCCGCTCCTGCTCCCCTATTTGGTCTTGCTCCGCATGGGGTTTACCCTGCCAGCGTCCGTTACCGGAGCCGCGGTGCGCTCTTACCGCACCTTTTCACCCTTACCCGGCGGAAACTCCCCACCGGGCGGTATTGATTTTCTGTGGCACTATCCGTGAAACTCGCTTTAAGCGAATCCCCCCGGCCGTTAGCCGGCATGCTGCCCTATGGAGACCGGACTTTCCTCCCGTTCGTCGCCTTGCGGTTGGAACGGGCGACCACCCGTCCGGCAAGCTCAATTTCATATTGCCAGAAACGGAACATGTGTGTCATGAATCAATAGGGCGATGCCTCCAGGGAAAAGTCTCGCTGGAGTGCTAATATCGGTCCAGGGTAGTATTGTTGCAGTCCAGGGTAGGGAGGGGTGCGATGGACATAACCCCTCAAAGCAAGATACTGTAGAAATGTTGTATAGCAGGGAACTTCAGGAGGGACAACCGAATGTTGCGCAAATACGCGGCTGTACTGATGTTTCTCACGCTGACTGCGAGCGTGTGGCCGCAGGGACTTAACGTCCCGCCCGGCGTCAGCAAAGACGACTGGGAAGAAATCAATTTCGAATTCAACTCTTCCGTGCTGGTGGATGGATTCCCCAGCCTGCTCCGCTTGGCGGAACTGCTCCAGGCCAATCCGGGTTACAAGGTGGCCGTGGAAGGCCACACGGACGTCATTGGCGGAACCCAGTACAACGATCGCCTGGGCTTGGCCCGCGCCAACGCCGTGCGGGACTTCCTGGTGAAGTACGGCGCTTCGCCCAACCAGATCACGACCAGTTCCGAGGGCAAAGCCAACCCGCGCTATCCCGGGCAGAAGAGCACGTACGAAAAGACCGATGAAGCACGCTGGATGAACCGGCGCGTCTCCCTTACTGTCACCGACGCCAACGGCAAGACCGTCTCGGCCGGCGGCGCCGGAGAGGCTATCCGCGCCATCGCTCCCGCCACTAATCCGGATTGCTGCAACGAGGTGCTCAAGCGCCTCGACAAACTTGACGACATTGCTAAGATGCTCAAAGACCTCGGCGACCAGAACGCGGCGCTGAAACAGCAACTGGATGCCTTGAGGAACGCCCAGCAGGTGCTGGAGTCCAAGGTGAACCAACCTCCGCCTCCGCCTCCGCCTGCTCCGCCAACGGCTGCCGAAATCGGCAAGGAAGTTACGCAACAGATCGCAGCCACGCAGCAGCCCAAGTTCTCGTTGTTGGGCGTGAACGTCGGCGCCGACGATACCGGCAACACCGTGGCTAGCGGCCGCGGCCAGTTTTTCTCGCCATTCGCGGGACATTTCGCATTCCAGGCTAACGCCGAATACCTCTATTTCAAGACCGACCGTGAAGGCCAACTCGATGCCGGGTTAGTGGACCGCATCGGTCCGCACTTCGAAGCCGGCTTGTTCGCCAGCATGAAGTACGCCGATCTCACCCAATATCAGAGCGGAGGCACCCTGGGCCAGGGCGCGCTGACCTTGGACTACATTTTCAGCCGCGGCATGATCGGATTCTTCGGCACCAAGGGCTTCAAGAACACGGCGCTGGTTAATTCCGTGAATGCCACCGACCCCGTTACCGGAGCTCTCCTCAACCATTTGTTCCTCGATAGCTACTTGAGCATGGTCGATCAGGCCGGTGTCAGCACCACTCTGGCTCTGTGGGGCAACAATTATTTGGAGGGCAACGTCGGGTATCTACACGGTCTCGTTGTGGGCAACCGCTTCGGCGGTACCGCCCGCCTGGTCTTCCCCTTCAACAACAAACTAGCGTTTACTCTTGAGGGCGACATCAACGAGACTCTAGTCGGGCCCCAGAACAGCGGCGAGGCCATGGTCGGTCTGGAATTCTCGAACCGCTTGCGGCCGAAAGAGCTGCTGGCCGTCGATCACGCTGTCCCGGTTCAGGTCCCCAGGATCCGTTACGAAGTCATCACCAAGCGCGTGCGTAAGGGCGACGATCCTCCGGTCGCCAACGCCGGTCCGAACCAGATCGGAGTCGCCTCCGGACAGATCACTCTGAATGGTTCGGCTTCCTACTCTCCGGACGGCAATCCCATCACCTACAAGTGGGTCGAGGTCGAGGGACCGCCGGTCACCTTCTCTGCGCCCACCAGCGCTATTACCACTTTCACTTCGATCGCCGGCCAGACCTATCAGTTTGAGCTAACCGTAACCGACAACTTCGGCCTGTTTGCCAACGCTTTCGTGACGGTGACCACCAAGTCCACGCCGGTTCCGTCGATCGGTTTCTTCACCGCGACCCCGGCCCAGATTACGGCCGGCCAGTCCTCGACTTTGTCCTGGAGCGTCACCGGCGCGACTTCCGTAACCGTCAGCGGCGTCTCCGGCACCCTCGGCACAGGGACCGGCTCAATCCCGGTCAGCCCGACCACCACTACCACTTACACCTTGACGGCGACCAACTCCATCGGATCGAGTACGGCTAACGTCACCGTCGTGGTGGGCGCCGCTACGCCGGTGTTCACTTCGTGCTACGCTTCGCCGGTGAACATCACCGCCGGAGAGTCGGCTACGTTGAACTGGAGCACCTCCAACGCTAACTCGGTGACTATCGCCGGTGTCACCACCTCGCAAGGACCGAGCGGTTCTTACGCGGTGACCCCGACCGCCACCACAACCTATATGCTGACGGCCACCGGCAACGGCGGCGCGACCACCTCCTGCAGCATCGCCGTTACGGTGCAGCCGGGCAACGCTCCGCGTATTATCCTGTTCTCCGGGATACCGGCTAGCATCAACGCCGGCCAATCCGCGACGTTGCAATGGAGCGTGGAGAACGCTACCAGCGGTGTAAGCATCAACAATGGCGTGGGCTCGGTGGCCAATACCGGCAGCATTAGCGTCTCGCCGGCCCAGACCACCGCCTACACTTTGACGGCCACGAACCAGTACGGCTCGTCCACCGCGACGGCGACCATCACGGTGATCACGGTTCCGTTGCCGGTCATCACCTCCTTCACGGCTAGCCCAACCACGTCGCCAGGCGCGGGCCAGCGCGTGACACTGACTTGCGACACCACCAACGCGGTCAACGTGAACGTCGCGGGCGTGTATACTTATGCCGCCGACGACAGCCTGCCGGTGTTCCCGAACGTCACCACCACCTACGCTTGTATCGCGACCAACAGGCTTGGGCAGACCGCAACCGCCAGCGTAACCGTGGTGGTGCCTCCGGCCTCGTCCGGCAGTACAGGCCAGGCGCCGGTGGTAAACTTCGCCCAAAGCAACATCACCACCTACGTGCGTACGGTGACTCTGGATGCTTCGGGCTCCACCAGCCCCTCCGGCAACACCCCGCTTACTTTCTTCTGGTACGCGGCCGGTGGAGACATTACGGGTATCGTCGGCCAGAATACGGCCACGCCCTCGGTGACCGTTGGCTCGGCCTACGGCTCGTATGAGGTCGCCTGCACGGTGACCGACAGCAAGGGCAACAGCACCACCGGGGTCGTTACGATTACTCTGATCGCGCAGCCCGCGCAAACGACGTCATCGTCGTCGACGTCGTCGAACAACTAGCGGCGATTTTTCAGTAGCACAACGCGCGCCGGACTCTTAGGAGTCCGGCGCGTTTTGTTTTGGCGCTTTTCTTCCTATACTAGAGTTTCCATGCGGCGTTTCGGCCTGAACCTCGGCGTTTCCGTGGCGGCAGTAGGCTTGGGTATCGTCGCGTTTGTCCGCGGCCAGACCACGCTGGGCTTCTGCTTCGTCGGGCTCGGCATTCTGCGCGCGCTAGCCGTGCTGGCTTCGCGCAAGCCGCGCAAAATTGAGCCCGAAATTAAGCTCGGCCTCGACGATTCTGACGATTCGTAACAGACGGCTCTTAAGAAATAATCCTGTCGAGGTCGAGAACGAATCCCTCTACCGGTCCCTTGCCGGCCACCGAAACCGGATTCTGCCGCGCCTCCGGCTCGCGATCCGGACGATAGATCGTGACCGTATGCTCAATGGGATCGATCAACCAAGCCAGCAGCACCCCCGCGGTGATGTACCGCCGCATCTTGCCGTGAAGCTGCCCAACGCGATCTTGAGGCGAGTGAACTTCGATGACGAACTGCGGGGCGAACACGGCGAATCGAGGCCCGCTTGTGGGGTAGCCCTCGAACCATGAAGCGTCGGGTGACCGCCGCGCCCGGTTTTCTCCACCCAATCCCCGAGCCGCTGAACGACCAGAGCGCCTCGATAACCGTGATTCGGATCCGTGGCGGCATGATGATTTCCCCCTCCTCCGTGTACTCCAGCGTCGCCTCCGGGAACAGTTCGCACATCGCGAGGAACTGTTCGTCGGTCAACTCCGGCGCGGTGAACGTTGCGGGGAGGAAATCTTCGAGATCGATGGCCGTAATGGTCGCCATGTCCGCCACGAGTATATCTCTATACTGCCGCGGCCTCGGGCCCCGAGCCCTCCCGCAGCAGGTCCAGAAACGCTTGCGCCACGCGGTGGAAGCGCTTCTTCTTGCGATGGATGATGCCTAGCGGGCGGAACAGAGTCGCATCCGAGATTCGCACCGCAGCCAGGCGTCCCTGCTCGATGTCATCTTTCATGACCCTCGCAGGCATGATGCTCACCCCCACGCGATGCGTCACCGCTTCCTTGATCATCTGGATGTTGTCAAAGTGCAGAGTGATATTGACGTCGATGCTGTGATCCTTCAGGAACCGGTCCATGTGGCGCCGGATGGGAAGGTCTTCGTCGAACGAAATGAAATCCGCGCCGTTCAACTCCCGCGGAGCGATCGCATCGGTGCGATGCGCCAGTGGATGCTCCGGCGAAACCGCCAGGACCATCTCTTCGCGGCGCCACGGAATCACCGTAATGTCGCGGCGGGCCTCGGGGTAACTGATCAACCCCAGATCCACTTCGCCCGCCAGCACTGCTTCATAGATCCGCTCCGGCCGCAGATACTGCACCTCCAGCTTGGCCTCCGGCTGGCGGCGGGCGAACTCTTTCTCGATCAAAACCAGTTCGCTCAATCCCACCGAATAAATCGCGGCCACTCGCAGCGTTGCTTCCACTTCCTGGCGCATCCGCTGCAGCGCGGATTCGAAATCCTCTTTGCGCCGCAGGAGGTCGCGGCAAAACTCGCCATACAGACGGCCCGCGGGGGTCACCACCAGCGGACGCGTGGACCGGTCGAGCAGCTCAACCCCCAGAGCCCGTTCCAGTTCCTGCACGTGCTGGCTCGCGGCAGACTGGCTGATGCCGTTCATGGCCGCGCCCCTGCTGAAACTATGAGTCTGAGCGATGTCCCTGAAAAGCTTTAAGTTCTCGTAGTTCACCGCTAACAGTTTATATCAGTTATTATTATATTGCAAGGCGATAAATTCTGTTGACGTGATATTGGCGAGTGTTGTATTCTGAAGCATGTCTTACCCTCCTCCCGGGCAGGGCCTCTACGACCCCCGCAATGAACATGACGCCTGCGGGATGGGCTTCATCGTAGATCTCAACGGCAACAAGACCCACGATATCATTCGCCAGGGCATCGAGATTCTGGTGAACCTGACCCATCGCGGTGCTTGCGGTTGCGATCCCCTAACCGGCGACGGCGCCGGCGTCACCATTCAAATTCCGCACGAGTTCTTCGACCGCGAAGCCCGGGAGTGTGGCTTCGCTCTGCCCGAGCCCGGCTCCTACGGCGTTGGCATGATGTTCCTGCCGGTCGAGCCGCAGCAGCGGCTGATCTGCGAGGGCATCGTCGAGCGCATCGCCCGCGAAGAAGGCCTGGCCGTCCTGGGCTGGCGCGACACGCCCATCAACAGCGACGCGATTGGCCGCACGGCTCGCGCCACTCAGCCCTACATCGAACAAGTCTTCCTGCGCGGAGCCCCCGGCATGACGCAGGATGAGATTGAGCGAATCCTCTACGTTGTCCGCCGTCGCGCGGAAGCTGAAGTCGCCGAGACCGACATTCGCGAAAAGGAATTCTTCTACGTTCCCTCGCTCTCCACTCGCCTGATCACCTACAAAGGCCTGTTGCTGGCCCCGCAGATTTCGCAGTTTTACAAGGAGCTTGCCGATCCGGAAACGCGCAGCTCCCTGTGCATGGTGCATCAGCGCTTCTCCACCAACACGTTTCCCACCTGGCAGCTCGCGCATCCTTACCGCATGATCTGCCACAACGGCGAAATCAACACCGTGCGCGGCAATATCAACTGGATGCATGCGCGCGAGAGCGTGCTGAAGTCGGATTTGTTCGGGGAGAACATTGAAAAACTGCTGCCCGTGATTCCCTCCGGCTTGAGCGACACCGGCTCGCTCGACGCCGCCGTGGAAATGCTGACTCTGGCGGGCCGCGAGCTGCCTCACGTCATGGCGATGCTGATCCCGGAAGCTTGGGATGCCGATTCCACCATGCCGGAGGAAAAGCGCGCCTTCTACGAGTACCACGCGTCTCTGATGGAGCCCTGGGACGGCCCCGCCGCGGTCGCCTTCACCGACGGCAAGTGGCTCGGAGCAACGCTCGACCGCAACGGCCTGCGTCCCGCGCGGTATCTGGTCACCAGAGACGGCCTGCTGATCCTGGCTTCAGAAACCGGAGTTCTGCCCATGAAGCCCGAGGACGTGGTTTCCAAGGGCCGCCTTCAGCCCGGCAAGATGCTGCTGGTCAATCTGGCGGAGAGCCGCATCGTTCCCGACGAAGAGATCAAGCACAAATTGTCCTCCCGCCGGCCTTACGCCGAGTGGCTCGCGAAAAATCAAATCACCCTTGACGCCTTGCCCGACCCTCCGCGCGTCTACGGCACCGATTCCAAAACGCTGGTGCAGCGCCAGCGCGCCTTCGGCTACACCGAAGAAGACCTGCGTATTCTCATGGCGCCGATGGCCGACAAGGGCGAGGAGCCGGTCGGCTCCATGGGCGTCGATACACCGCTCGCGTGCCTCTCCGACCGGCCGCAGCCGCTGTTCAACTACTTCAAGCAGCTCTTCGCGCAGGTGACCAATCCGGCCATCGACCCCATCCGCGAAGAATTGGTGATGTCGCTCACCAGCTACATTGGCACGGAGCGCAACATCCTGGAAGAAACGCCGCTGCACTGCCACACGCTCAAGCTGCCGCATCCGATTCTGACCAATCGCGACCTCGAGAAGCTGCGCCGCGTGAGTTGGGGCGATTTCCTCGGCACCACTCTGCAAGCGGTCTTCAAAGCCGACGGCGGCGAAATAGAACTCGAGCGCGCCCTCGACGGCTTGTGCCGGCGTGCCTCCCTCGCCATCCGCGACGGCTACCGCATCCTCATCCTCTCCGATCGCGGCATCGATCCGAAATACGCGCCCATCCCCAGCCTGCTGGCGCTCACCGCGGTCCACAATCACCTGGTCCGCGAACGCACCCGCACCCAGGTCGCCCTCATTATCGAATCCGGCGAGCCTCGCGAGGTCATGCACTTTGCTCTGCTGATCGGCTACGGAGCCAGCGCCGTCAATCCCTACCTCGCCATCGAAACCCTGGAAGAGCTGGCGCAACGCGGACGGCTGGGAGTCGATTTCAGCACCGCTCTCAAGAACTACAAGAAGTCGGTCAATAAGGGCCTGCTGAAAATCTTCTCCAAGATGGGCATCTCCACGCTGCAGAGCTACCGCGGCGCGCAGGTGTTCGAAGCCATCGGCTTGAACAAGGAGCTGGTCGATCAATATTTCACCGGCACCGCCTCACGCATCGAAGGCGTCGGCCTCGAAGTCCTGGCTCGCGAAGCTTTGATGAAGCACGCCCATGCATTCAGCCCGCAAACCGATTCGGAAACCGAGCTGGACATCGGCGGCGACTATCAATATCGCATCCGGGGCGAATATCACCTGCTGAATCCCGCCACCATCAGCAAGCTGCAACACGCCGTCCGTGAGCCCAAATTTGAAACCTTCCAGGAGTACACCGAGCTCATCGACCAGCAGAACCGGCACATGTGCACTCTGCGCGGCATGATGGAGTTCAAGTACGCCGACAAGCCGTTGCCTCTGAGCGAAGTTGAGCCGGCCAGCGAAATCGTTAAGCGGTTCGCCACCGGAGCCATGTCCTTCGGTTCCATCAGCAAGGAAGCGCACGAGACTCTCGCCATCGCCATGAACCGCATCGGCGGAAAATCCAATACCGGCGAGGGCGGGGAAGACGAAGAACGCTTTGAGCGCGATCCCAATGGCGATTGGCGCAGAAGCGCGATCAAGCAGGTGGCTTCCGGTCGTTTTGGTGTTACCACGAACTACCTGGTCAACGCCGACGATCTCCAGATCAAGATCGCGCAAGGCGCAAAACCCGGCGAGGGCGGCCAACTCCCCGGCCACAAAGTCGATGAAGTCATCGCGCGCGTCCGCCACTCCACTCCTGGAGTGCCTCTGATTTCGCCGCCTCCGCACCACGATATTTATTCGATCGAAGATCTCGCGCAGCTCATCTACGATTTGAAGAACGCCAATCCCAAGGCCCGCATCTCGGTCAAGCTCGTCGCCGAGGTCGGCGTCGGAACGGTCGCCGCAGGCGTCTCCAAAGCCCATGCCGACGTGGTGCTCATCAGCGGTCATGATGGCGGCACCGGCGCTAGCCCGCTCACCTCTCTGCGTCACGCCGGCATTCCGTGGGAGCTGGGGCTTGCCGAAACGCAACAGGTGCTGGTGTTGAACGACCTGCGCAGCCGCATCGTTGTGCAGACCGACGGCAAACTGCAAACCGGCCGCGACGTGGTCATCGCCGCGCTGCTCGGAGCCGAAGAGTTCGGCTTTTCCACCATGCCCTTGGTGGCCATGGGCTGCATCATGATGCGTAAGTGCCACCTCAATACTTGCCCGGTCGGCATCGCTACACAGGATCCGGTGCTGCGCAAGAAATTCGCCGGAAAGCCGGAGAACGTGGTCAACTATTTCTTCTTCCTTGCCGAGCAAGTCCGCGGCTACATGGCCAAGCTCGGCTTCCGCAAGGTGGATGACATGGTCGGCCGCTCCGATCTGCTCGAAATGCGGGACGCGATCGAGCACTGGAAAGCTCGCGGGCTCGATTTTTCGCAGTTGCTGTTCCATCCCCCCGCCCCGTCTCGTGTCGGTCGCCGCTGCATGATCTCGCAGGATCACGGCCTCGAATCGGCTCTCGACGCCAAACTGATCGAATACGCCAAACCGGCCATCGAGCAGGGTATGCCGGTCGAATTCGTCTTGCCTATCCGCAACGTCGATCGCACCGTCGGCGCGATGCTCTCCGGAGAAATCGCGCGCAAGCATGGATCGAAAGGCCTCGAGCCCGAGAGCATCCACTTCCGCTTCACAGGCAGCGCCGGGCAGAGTTTCGGCGCGTTCCTGTCCCGCGGTGTCACGCTGGAGCTAGAGGGCGACGCCAATGACTACGTCGGCAAGGGGCTCTCCGGCGGCAGACTGTTGGTGTATCCGCCGCGCAACTCCTCATTCCTGCCGGAAGCCAACATCCTGATCGGCAACGTCGTGCTTTACGGCGCAACTTCGGGCGAGGCTTTCTTCAACGGCCGCGCCGGCGAGCGCTTCGCGGTCCGCAATTCCGGCGCGACCGCCGTGGTTGAAGGCGTCGGCGATCATGGCTGCGAATACATGACCAAGGGTCTCGCCATCGTGCTGAACGATACCGGCAAGAACTTCGCGGCGGGCATGACCGGCGGAATCGCCTACGTCCTCGATGAAACCGGCGAGTTCGAGCGCGTCCGCTGCAATCGCTCCAGCGTCGATCTCGATCCACTGGAGGGAAAGGACGGCGAGGAGTTGCGTTTCTGGATCGCGCGGCATGCCGAGCTTACGGGCAGCCCGCGCGCCAACTGGATTTTGGAGAATTGGCCCGCGATGTTACCCAAGTTTGTCAAAGTATTTCCGCACGAATACAAACGGGTGCTCGGCGTGAAGCGCCAGGCGGTGGCTTCCCGTGGGTAAAATCAGTGGCTTCCTTGAATATCCGCGCGAAACCCCGGACCGCCGTCCAGTGGCTGAGCGGGTGAATGACTGGCACGAGGTCTACCAAAACTTCCCGCTTGAAAAAGTTCAGACCCAGGGCGCGCGCTGCATGGATTGCGGCGTGCCCTTCTGCCACACCGGCTGTCCTCTGAACAACATCATTCCCGACTGGAACGATCTTGCCTATCGCGGCCGTTGGCGCGACGCGATTCGCGTGCTCCATTCCACCAACAATTTCCCCGAATTCACCGGCCGCATCTGCCCCGCTCCTTGCGAGGCCGCCTGTGTGCTGGGCATCAATGAGCCTCCGGTCGCGATCAAGACCATCGAACGCACCGTGATCGATTACGCCTGGGAGCAGGGCTGGATTCACCCCGAGCCTCCGCTCAAGAAAACCGGCAAGCGTGTCGCGGTCGTCGGCTCGGGACCCGCGGGCTTAGCCGCCGCGCAGCAACTCGCGCGCTTGGGCCACGGTGTCACCGTGTTCGAAAAAGCTGACCGCATCGGCGGCCTGCTGCGCTACGGCATTCCCGACTTCAAGATGGAGAAGCACTACATCGACCGCCGCATCGACCAGATGCGCGCCGAGGGCGTCGAATTTGTAGTGAACAGCCACATCCGCAGTCTCGAAAATATGCGGC
>JASHNT010000095.1 GCA_030041495.1 Bryobacteraceae bacterium
GGCGTCGTCCAGAACTTCATTGAGCCGTTTATAGAAAGGGTGACCCGGCGCCGTGGCCAACTCGCCGCCGTACCACAAGCCCTCTTGCCGCTCCCGCATCTTCCGCGTCCCCATCGCCATACCCAAAGTTTAAAGTCAAAACATTTTCAGGTCCAGCCGTTTTTGGGGTTTAGACACGGGCTGTTAGCACAGGCCGCTCCGGTGCACTGCGGCGTCTGGGCTTACTGGGCTCCGCGGCCTAGCAACATAGTCTTGAAGGTGTGGAAGATAATGAACAAGTCCAGCGAGACCGCCAGGTTCTTGATGTAGTAGAGATCGAACTCGAACTTCATCAGGCTGTCTTCGATGGTGTCGCCGTACTTGTGGTTAATTTGGGCCCAACCGGTGATTCCCGGCTTGACGCAGTGCCGTTGGGAATAGTAAGGGATTCTTTCCTGCAGGATCTCGACGAATTCCGGCCTTTCCGGCCGCGGTCCCACGAGGGACATCTCGCCGCGAACCACGTTAAATAGCTGCGGCAGTTCATCCAGGCGCAACCGGCGGAGCCACTTTCCCAGAGGAGTGATACGGGGGTCGTCCGGTGTGGCCCAGACCGCCCCGGTGCGGGCCTCCGCATCTCTGTACATCGACCGAAATTTCCACAGCGAGAAGGTTTTGCCGTTCAAGCCGACTCGTGTCTGGCTGAACAGGCTCGGGCCCGGAGAGGTGATCCGCACCAGCACCGCGACCACGGCCATCACCGGAAGCGTGATGATCAATAGAAGCGCTCCCAGGAACCACGAATACACGCTTTGGAAGGCGACGCTGTGGGGGCGCGGTCCCAACTCAGCCGAGAAGATGAGCTGGGAGGGACGCAACTCCCGCGTCGAAACACGGCGGAAGACGCGTTCAAAGGTGATCGCCGCATCCTCGATGTGGATCCCGGAGAACCGCAAGTGCAGCAAACGTTCCACCGGAAGCTGCTGGCGGCGTTCGGTCATGCCCACGACGATGCGATCCGGATGTCGCGACGAAATGACGGAGTCCAAATCGTCGAGTGTCCCCAGCGCGGGAACCGCGCTGATTTCGTCCGGCGCGGCCACTGGGGCGAGCGTTCCGCCGTAGGACCCGGAGTAACCATCGGTTATGCCGGCGCCACGCAACACCGTCTCCGTGTAGTCATCAGGCGCAACCAGATATCCAACGGCATTGAGGCCGAGTTCCGGCTTCTTGGTAATTTCCGCGATGATCTCGTGGACGGCGGGCGAAGTGCCTAAAAATACCAGCCGCTGCGTCCCCAAAGCCTTCAAGGCAAACTTGGTGAAGCAGATGCGCCACGCCGGCAGAGTCACCAGCACTAACGCGCTGCCGTCCACCATCACCCATTTGTTGAGCAGAAGGTTGGATCGCCCATAGCTCAAGACGGCCTGCAGAACAAAGGCCACGCCTAGCAAGACGCTGGTCTGCTGGAACAGCAGAGTCCGTGAACGGATCCGGTAATCCTCGTAAAGATCGCTTAAGTACAGGCCCAGGATTACAGTAGCGACGACCAAGGCGATGTTCCAGGCGCCGCCGTCGTACAACAGAAAAATTTCAACCGGGTAGTCCAGCGCCCAAAATGCGGCGCCAAGGTAACAGCAAAAGACCAGGATAGTCTCGGAAACCAACAGCGCGATGACGCTGGTGGGAATCGAAACTTTGAAGAGCCGGACCACGGGACATCCGTAGCGCTACGGTGACTAGTCTAGCATGGCTCATGCATTCGCAGGCTGAGACCGCCGCCACGGAGCTTGCCCGGGCCCCTGGCTGCGCGCTACCATCGCAATGCGCATGAGTACAGCACAGGAATCCCAACGAGTCGCGGTGCTCGGGCTGGGATACGTCGGCTGCGTTACCGCAGCCTGTTTGGCCGCGTCCGGCCATCACGTTTGCGGCGCAGACCGTGACGAACATAAAATAACCAGCGTTCGCGCCGGTCAGGCGCCGTTCTATGAGCCGGGCTTGGAAGAACTGGTTCGGGAGGGCAGCTCCGCTGGCCGATTGACGGCAACCACAGCTACGGCACAGGCGCTAGAGAACGCCGACGTAGCTCTCATCTGCGTCGGGACTCCTTCCGAACGGAACGGGAACCTGGGTCTGGATCAGTTGCGGAGAGTCACCGAAGATATAGCGGCGGCTTGCCGGAGCCGGACCAAGCCGCTGGTGGTGGCGGTTCGCAGCACTGTTTTTCCGGGGACGTGCGAACAGGTTGTCATGCCGCTCCTGGCCGGCCAGAATGGCGTTTCCGTCGCGGTCAATCCCGAATTTCTGCGCGAAGGGGCGGCCGTGAAGGACTTTATCGAACCGGCTTTGATCGTGGTAGGCGGGAACCAACCGGAACCCATGCAGCGCGTGGCCGCGTTGTATTCCGGGCTGAAGCAGAAGCCGTGCCTCGTGGCGCTGCGCACCGCGGAGATGATCAAGTACGCCTGCAACGCCTTTCACGCCGTGAAAATCGGCTTCGCCAATGAGATTGGCGCTCTGGCGGAAGTGATGGGCGTAGTGCCGGAGGAAGTCCTTTCCACGCTATGCACCGACGAACGGCTGAATATTTCGGCGGCTTATCTCAAGCCCGGATTTGCCTTCGGCGGGTCTTGCCTGCCCAAGGACCTTCGCGCCCTGCAATACCGCGCGGCTCGTCTGGACTTGAACCTTCCGATGCTCCAGTCGGTCCTGGCGAGCAACGATGAGCACTTACATCGCGCCATTCAGGCGGTGCTGGATCAGGGCATGGTGCGCATCGGCGTAGTCGGACTGGCGTTCAAAGAGAACACCGACGACTTGCGTGAAAGCCCCGTGGTGACGCTGCTGGAGCATTTGATCGGCAAGGGTCGCGACCTTAGAGTTTACGATCCGCACATTCAGATGGAGAAGATCTATGGCTCCAATCGCAATTACATCCTGAACGCGATTCCGCATATCGGCAGGCTTCTCACCCCTAGCTTTGAGGAACTGGCGGGTTGGGCGGAGCGCCTGGTGGTTACGCAGCGGCCTTCGGCTGACTTGGCTCGCCAGATCCGTGCGACAGGTCTTCCGGTGCTGGACGTGGCGCGGGGATTGCGCTGACTCTTCGGAGCTGCCGCAGCATCGGCGGCAACGCAAAAAATCGTTCCCTTATACTGGTGGTATGTCCGCCGAGTTCGACCAGTTCTCGGGCGATTACGAGCGTTTGGTGACGGACCCGGTCCGGACGCGCTTTGGGGGCGGGAACTCAGACTTCTTTCACCAGCGCAAGATTGAACTGCTGCTCGGATTTTTGAAGCGCAAGCGCCTGCAGCCGTCCGGGATGGCGTGGTTGGATGTGGGATGCGGGCAGGGCGAACTTCTGAAGCTCGGCTCGGGGCATTTCCTGCGGCGCTGTGGGTGCGATCCCTCCGAGGGAATGCTGGCATCGGCGGATTCCGGCATCGAGGTGCGTTCCCAGCCGGTCGCGACCAATCTTCCCTACGATTCCGCTGCGTTCGATTTAGTCACGGCGGTATGTGTATACCACCACGTGCTTCCTCAAGATCGCGTTGCACTGACTGAGGAAATCCGGCGGGTGTTGAAGCCCGGCGGGACATTCGTCATGATCGAGCACAACCCGCTGAATCCGGTGACCAAGCTGGTAGTCAGCCGGGTGCCGCTGGATAGAGACGCACAACTGCTTTCCGCGCGCGCGGCCCGCGCCATCTGTTCCGCGGCTGGACTCCACCCGTTCTCGACCGAGTATTTCCTGTACTTCCCGAAGTCGCTTTACCAGAAGGTGGGAAGGGTCGAAACCGTGCTGCGCGGGTTCCCCTTGGGCGGTCAATACGCCTCGTATGCGCTTCGCTAGCCGCTGGCCGGGGTTGTTTTTCGGAGGGTGCGCATGATCTCAGTGGTTGTCCCGGCCTTTAACGAGGAAGACGCGATCCACGTGCTCCATCAACGGCTGACCCAGAGCGCTAAGGCCTGGGGAGAGGACTACGAAGTCATCCTAGTCGACGACGGTAGCCACGACGGGACGCTGGAGAAATGCCGGCAAATCGCCGCGTCCGATCCGCGGTTCCGTGTGTTGAGCTTCTCCCGGAACTTTGGACACCAGGCTGCCGTTTCCGCTGGACTCCGCTACGCTTCCGGCGACGTTGTGGCGGTGATCGACGCCGATCTTCAAGACCCTCCGGAGGAATTAATTCGATTCATCCGGAAATGCCGAGAAGGCTTCGACGTCGTCTACGCGATCCGCACCAAGCGTAAAGAGAATATCTTCAAACGGACAAGTTATTTTCTCTACTACAGGATTCTAAAGCACCTGTCAGCGCTGGACATCCCGTTGGACGCAGGCGATTTTTGTGTTATGGGCCGGGCCGCGCTCGACGCGCTAAATTCGCTGCCGGAGCGCAACCGGTTTGTCCGTGGATTACGAACCTACGTCGGCTACCGTCAAGTCGGCTTGAGCTACGAGCGCCATTCGCGCCAGGCGGGTGAGCCGAAATACACGTTCTCCAAGCTGGTGCGGCTAGGAGCGGACGGGATCGTGAATTTTTCTTACAAGCCGTTGCACCTGGTAATGTACTTCGGGCTTGTCATTGGATTTTTGACCATCCTGGCGGGCGTCGGCGTAGCCGTTCTCTACCTTACGGACACAACCCTGCTCGGCTACAACCCACGCCAGGTGCGTGGTTGGACCTCTCTCATTCTGGCCTTGCTTTTTTTCTCGGGGCTTCAGTTGATATCGCTCGGAATTATCGGCGAATACATCGGCCGCGTGTTCGAAGAGGTCAAAGCCCGGCCGGCGTTCATTATTAGGACCAAACTAAATTTCGAGCGTGAACGGCCGGAGGCTCATTTCGCCGCGGAGGGGCCGGCGGAGTAAATCTGGGTATCCCGATCCGTGTAGATAAGGATGGATTGACGCAGCACCCCCTCGGCATGGTTGAAGCTCGGGGGGTTGGAGCGCCGGGTGCTCTGGTGAAGATCCCGGAATTCGGCATCCACGACGAAAACATCAGGGCGCAGGCCGGTGTAGAAGCCGAGGGTCGGATCGACCAGCACCATGCGGTCTTGCGATAGGCCGAACCAGAATTCGGCCTGCGACATTACTGTGGATCCGGGAACGGATTTTTGTTCGATGGCGCGGACCTCCGGCAGGAAATCGCGATGATAGTCGTCCCGCATGGTAAGCGCCGCTGCCCCGCCCAGTTGAATGACGGCAAGAATGGCGACGGCTGCCAGGATCATAGGCCAGCGAGGCGGCTCAAATACTTTATACAGGAACGTAGCCGCACAGGCAGCCATCATGATGGTGGTATGGGGAAGATAATAGTTGAATTTTGACGGCGACGTTTCTGCCAATAGTAGGAATCCTGCAATAAAGGACAGAGAAAGCCATAGCAATCCGCGCGTATTCCTTAGCCTTGTGATAAGCAGGATTCCAAATACGCCAGCTAGATACACTGCCAATACCACAATCTTCGCTCGTCCCGCCAAGCTCCCTCCGCCCAACAATCCAAAGGGAGCGGCATAGCGCGTGAGGATCTCCTGCTCCAAATACGCCAGCCAGCGCCAGTGCGAAAGGTGAGAATAGTCGAAACTGTTCTGGTTTACGATTAAGGTTGCGTTCATCTGCTCGCGGAACGCATGTACATCCTGGGCGATATAGATGCCCCAGCATGCCCCTGCTATCAGGTACGGAAGAGCCCCGAGCGCCAGGAGCTTGATTGATAGCAAACGGCCATCCAACATCACCATCGCGAGGAGAATGCCGGCCGCCCACACGATGCCGCCCGGGTGCGTGAGCAAGGCCAGCCCAGCGAGGAGGTTTCCCCCGAATACAGCGCCAGCCAGATTTTTATCGCGCCAATGAACATAAACAGCCAGACCGGCCGAGCCCAGACCGGCGCACATGATATCCATCCGGCCGTGAGAGGCGCCCAACAGGAAGAAGTAATCGACCGAAATCAAGGCGGCCGCGAGTAAAGCGGGCGCAACCGATCTGGTCAAGCTTCGAATGATCAAGTACCAGGAGCACAGGCACGCCAAGCCGAAGACAACGGACAGGAGCCGCACTTGGGCCAGCCCGAATCCCAGGATCCGAAAAATGCCTGCGGTGAGCAAGAAGTAAAGCGGCGGCTGTAGGTAAGTCCGCTGGGCTAGTGACAGCGGCAGATAGCCGGGGAGCGAGTACAGCGTGGTCCCCATCTTGCCGCTGTGCACGAGGTTGTAGCCTGGATTGGCGTAAATGGCCTCGTCATTTTGAGGACGCGCGGTGAAAGCCAGGGCTAATGCCACGCCGAGATAGACGGCAACAATCGCGAGGGCGATGCTTAGCTGCGCGCGCGTCATCGCTACCACCTGCGCCTTGCCGACGGAGCCCTGGCTGGATCCGTTCGGCATAACCCTAGTGCCGGGCCGCCTGCAGCATGGCGTCGATCTCGCGGTTTGCCAGCGCGGGATAGACGCCCATGTCGAACCGGAATGCGCCGATGAAGTGCAACAAGGCGGTATCTTCAGGGATTCCGTTCTTCTGGTAGGTTGCGTAATCGGGTTCGAAGGTCGCGTATTCGGGATACGAAAGCGGTTTGGCGCCCGGGCTGTTGGCGATGGTGAAATTCGACGCTATCTGCTCGGTGCCCCATTCGGTCCAACGCGGGCCCAGAACTTTCATTCCGTTCTCATGAAATTTTTCCAGTTCATCGAGCACGGCCGCGCCTCTGGCGAATCCCGCAAAACCCGATGACCCGCGGACGTACAGCGATTTGTCCGCGCCGGGAAATTCACGGCCCTGAATTTCGAAAGCCGTCACCACATTATCGGACTTGCGGGCTACCCCCTTTTCAACCCAGCACGACAAAGGTTGGATTGGAATTCCTTCGGCGAGCAGGAAAGCGCGGTTTTGTTCCACCCCGGCAAGGACTTCGTCGATCGCGCCGACACACAGCACGTCGCAATCGATCTGTATGACGTATTCGGACGCGGAACGGCTTACACAAAAGACCAGCCTCTCCCAGGTGCCGCCGCGTTGGCAGCGCCCCGATGACAAGTCTTCGATATGCAGAAATTCCACCGGACCCAGATGCCCGCAGATCAGGTCGCGCTTCCGCTGAGGAAACCCGGTAAGCACAATGGCGACGATCCTGCCGCGCCCCAGCCGGCGATAGAGGGACTTTATCGCCAGAAGGTACATTCCCACGTCGCTCTCTTGAACCATGCTGACGATCGTGAGAGGAGCTTCTTTGTAAGTGAGCGGGGGAGTCTCCAAGATCCGGCTGGTCTGGCGGTCAAAACGCGAGTGCGACAAATACTTCCGCAGTCGGTAGAACAGGGTGGCCTCTTGCGAGCTATCGTACCATCGCTCCGGAAGAACCGGCAAGGCGAAATCGGGTGACTCACCCCGCGCCTGAGTAGAATTCGGGGCGATACATCACACAATCGATTTCGCGGAGCTTGGGAAACCAATCCAAGTTGTTCGCGAAGAGCGTGCTGAGCACAAACCCAGCATTGCGGTAAGTCGAAAGCGCCTGCTGCCAGTCGGGCGCTCCCACGTAAAACGGATCCACGGACAGCTCGCTCTGCAAGCCGACGATGGTTTTTACCGCGTCGCCGGCGCCGGCGAATACCTGGAGATCGAATCCCTGAGTGTCCATTTTCAAGAACGGGCGGGAGAAACCGAACTCACGCTGCAATTCCGGCAGCAGATCCGCCAACCGGCGTACTTCGACTTCGATGGGGATGGTCTCCGGCCGGTCCTCCTGCCGCAGTTCGAGGAAGCTGCTCCCCTCGGTGGCGGAAGGCATGGTGCGGAAGGTGGCGCGCCTGTTCTCATTGCCGAGGGCCACCGCACGGATGTGCCACAAAGGATCGCCGTCTGCTTGCCTTCTTAGCGCCGGCAGCACCGACGGAGTCGGCTCAAAGGAAATGATTCGTCCCTTGTAGCCGCTGTATTCGCGCAGCATCAGGGCATATTGTCCGGTGTTGGCCCCCACGTCGAGGACGCAGTCCGCTTTGAGCGCGTCGAGGATGCGCCCCACGTAGTCTTCCTCGAACCGGCGGTGAGCGCGCCAGGACTGGGTAAGAGCGCCGCACAGGAGGGACTCCACTCGATACGCGGTCCGCCGGACCCAGGAATGCATGCTCGCTCAGGTTAGCAGAAACAACGCGGCATCGAATGAAGGCGAGGGGCAAAACGGCACGCGAGGGACAGCAACCTGTACCCTACGCTAGAATAGCCGTGAGGAGTTCAGCGACTCGGAATGACGAACCGGCCGCCTCTGACCAGCAACAAAACGGTTCAGACTGCTCCGCAAGTGGTGGGGCGAGGACTCTTTCAAACTGGCGCCGTTCCCGTCCGGGCAGGCGCGGATCGATCGGCATTTCTTTGGAACGTGCCGATGTTCGTGCTGAGCCTGCTGGTGCTGAACCATTTCGGCCGGCCATTCGAGTTCTTCCTGACCGGCTACAAGATTCCTTTCGGCCTCGCCTGCTTGGGGATCGCAGTCGCTGCTACCACACGCGGGATCAAAGTCATGACGTCCGGCCCCGGTCTGGCTTTGATTTGCCTCATCGGGTGGATGATGGCCTGCACAGTTTTCAGCACCTGGAGGGGCGGCAGCACAAACTACCTTCTGTATTTCATCGGACTGGAAATCGTGCTGTTCATGCTGGCCGGCGGCGCGCCCAGATCGCTCGCGGACGTTCGGAAGGCGAGTTACGTTCTGGTCGGGGCGTACCTGATCTATTCCGTGTTGGGCGAAGCCAGCCGCTCGATCGGGCGCTTTGACCTGAAAGGCACATTCGGCAACGCCGACGATGTCGCGCTGCTGGCTGGTTTCGTGCTTCCGTTTGTAATCATGGCTGCGCTTCAGATCAACAACACGCCGGCCAAAATCGCCATCCTCCTGGTGGGGGGCGGATTCCTGGTGCGAACCGTGGGAATGACGGGAACGCGGGCTGCCTTGCCCGCGCTGGCGGCGATGCTGGCCGTGTATTTTGTGCGCGGAAACGGGACCCAGCGCCTGGCCGTCATCGTCTTGGCCCTCCTGGGCGGGCTGGCGATGCTAATCATTTTGCCCCACGATATCCTGAGGCGCTTCGAGACCCTTACCAAAGCGTTCAATTCCGAGACGGTGATGGAGGAGGCGTCAAGTGACGAGGCCATGGCTTCCGTAGCTGAACGCAAAGACCTTTTGCGTGACGCGGTAAAGATCACCATGTCGCATCCGATTTTCGGAGTTGGCCCTGGCGAGTACCCGGATTACCGCGCTCAATTTCTAGACACAAATAACGGCGGGCACAAGCGATTTTTCCCCTCCCATAACACGTATTTGGAGGTCTCCAGCGAGGACGGCATTCCCGGCCTGCTTTGCTACCTGGCGTTCCTGGCGGCGACGTATTGGACGATTCGGCGTTCGATCAAGCTAAACCGTCCCGGATCCCACCCGGATTGGGAGCAGGGCTACCGGCTCGCCGTTACTCTCGAGGCGGCTCTGTTCTACTTTGTGGTGTGCGCAGGGTTCATGACTTGCGAACGGCACCCCCATCAATACCTGGTTGCGGGCCTTTCGGTTGCGCTGCTTCGGATCTCCAATTTGCGGTCAAGCCGCAGCACGGTGCCGCATACTCCTCCATCAAAGGGAATTGAGACGAGAAGCGGAATGCAGGCTGGAGTTACAGGGAGTGCCCCGCCGGCGCTTGCTCCAGCGCGTCCGAGATTAACTCCCGTCTCCGCGGGAGGTGTGCCCGTGGCGGCCGCTGCCCGTCCGCGGGCCCGTTTCAACCGGGCGAAGTGACCCCGCATCGCCATCCACTGCCCGCCCTCACGGGTCTCCGATTCTTCTTGGCTGTTTGGGTGGTCGTTTTCCATGTGATCCCGACCACTTTGACGCTGGAGATCCCCTGGCTCCCGTCAGCTCCCGCGGCCGTCGATTGCCTGCTGCGGACCGGATACGTGGCGGTGACCATCTTTTTTGTGCTCTCGGGATTTGTCCTGGCCTACAATTACGACCTCGGCAGGGTGTGGACGCAACGGGAACGCTGGCGGTTTGCCATCGCTCGTTTTTCACGGATCTATCCAGCCTATGTTGCGGGTCTGGCGGCGCTGGTTCCCGTGGCTTTGTACCGCATCTGGCAGAGGATTCCCGCGGGTGAGTATTCGCTTTCCAGCGGTGCGCTGAGCGTCCTGCTGATTCAGTCGTGGTTTCCTGAGCGAGCCCTGAGCTGGAACTATCCGGGTTGGTCTCTATCCGCGGAAGCTTTTTTCTACGCTTTGTTCCCAATCGCGGGTTATTGGCTGTGGAAGTTGCGAAGCCGCGGCAAGGTGATTGCGGGCCTGGCGGTGCTCTGGCTCCTGTCCCTGGCGGCCCCGCTGGCCGCTGTTGTCATTCCCATCCCCGGCTTCGGCGACGTTCCGGCCGCGGGTGGTGTGCCGGGTGCGGCCGGAGAGCCTTGGGGAAGCCTGATCAGCTACCATCCGTTATCGGGATTGCCGGCTTTCGCCACGGGGGTATTGCTGGCGGCGCTGTACCGGTCTCTGCCTGAAGATTCACCTTGGTTCCGCAGGGCAGATTGGCTCTCGGTTCCAGCGCTGGCAGTCATCTGCCTGACGCTGGCGAATGCCGATCAACTACCGCTGGCGGTGGTGCGCAACGGATTGCTGCTGCCGCTGTATTCGATCCTGATTTTTGGATTGGCTCTGGGGAACGGATTCACGGCGCGTTTTCTCGGGCTTCCCGCTCTGGTTTTCCTGGGAAATGCAAGCTACGCGATGTACATCCTGCATTTTCCGATCGGCGAATGGCTGCTGCTGGCACGCAGGTGGTTTGACATTCGGGCGCCCGAGGGAGCCGGCTGGGAGATCCTGTACGTTCTAAGCGTTATCGCGGCCGCATCCCTTTTCTACAAGCTGATCGAGGAGCCTGTCCACAAAACTCTCCGGAGAGTTCTCACCGCAAAACTGGACCGCACCGCGGGTGCGAACACCCCGCTGCACACCGGTGAATCGAGTCCGATTTCGGCCGATTCTACTCGCGGCAACCGGTCCTAAGGCCGAAAATTCCCGCGTTAAGCGCGCCGCTATAACCTCACGTTCTCGTGATTTAGACGTACGGCCGCGTCTGCGGCTCTTCCAGGCCACTCCACCATTCGGCCAAAGGAGAGTTTATGAGCAAGCAGTGGCTCGCTTGGTGGATCGTGCTGGGTCTGGGAGTAACCGCGGACGCCCAAACGCAGGTCAGCTTGAAAACGCAAGCGAGGTCGGCAGACCTGTCCAACGTCGGTCCGACCAAACCAATGCAGACGGGAACCGCCCTGCCGGTGGCGTGCACCACCGGTCAAATGTTCTTTCTGACCACGGCTCCCGCGGGGGCGAACCTGTACGCCTGCGCCGCGACAAACGTTTGGAGCGCGATCGTGGGCAGCGGGGGCGGCGGCGTCAACGTTGCGGCCGGATCCGGAATTGTGGTCACGCAGAGCGGATCAACAGACACGATCTCGACGGATCCCGCGGTCGTTCCGACCAAGTCCGTTGTGCAAGCGAGCACGTCAAACATCGTGACGCTGACTTCCGCGTCATCTTCGGCGCTGACCGGGACACAGAATCCGGCGCTGGCGGGCTACAGCGATAAACAGTTGGTCGAACTCACCTGGAACGTGGCGTGCGCGGGCGGACCAATGACTCTGGCCGTCGACGGGCTGCCAGCCACAAGCCTGGTGAAAGCCGACGGAGCAACGGCGCTCTCCGCCGCGGATTGCACAAGCGGTCAGACTAATCTGTTCAGCTACGACGGCACGCTGGGGAAGTTCAAACTCCTGGGCGGAGGAGCCATAACCGGGGGTGGTGGGAGTTCTGTCACCTTTGCTCCTCCTTACATCCAGAGCGGCGGCAATAACTACCTTCCGTTCGGATTTCAAGCTACGCTTCCGCCGACCAGCGGCTGGACCGCTTTGAACTTCAGCGGGGCAACGCTTGTCACCAGCGGAAGAGGGGGCGCGATTGCAATTACCAGTCCTCTTACCGGCAGCCTGAATTTGTACAGCCAGACCCTGCCGATAGGCTCCACCGCCACTTTGACCGGCGCCGTAGGCTTTCTGTCGGCTACCGGAGGGGGCGGCACTTATTGTGGTGTCGGTATCCAGAATCCGACCAGCGGGAATCTCTACACCATCGCGCAAGTGGTTGCCGGCGCCGCTGCTTTTGCGACTGCATCGCTGTTCAATTCCCCCACCTCCAAGAATTTCGACACAGCGCAAGTCGAAAGTGTGGGCTCATTAACGCTCGTGAGGATGGCCTACTCCGGCGGCACCGCAACAGCCTATGTGAGCACCGACGGCGGCGCCAGTTGGTTTCAAGTCGATCAGCGAACCTCTCTCACCGGATATACGAACTGGGTGTTCACGTCCTCCGGATCTAGCGGCGGAAATTCCAATTGCACACTTTACTCCTGGAGCGCGCAATGAAACGCATATTCGCCGCGGCCTTATCCGCCGCATTGCCTCTGGCGGCGCAGACTTTCAGCAACATGAGCGTCCAATCCCAGGACCTGGACGTCCATTCGGCGACGATCACGGGGAACGTGTCGCCTGACGGTTGGGTGTCGCTCGAGTATGGGGTGACGAGTGGAGGGCCATACCCCTTTCAGACCACCACCACTTGCACCGCGTCGCCTGAGATCGTGCTCTCGGGCGGGGGCGGGTCCGGCGCGAGAGCTTGGGCGCTCAGTCTGGGCTCGGGCGGCAGCGCTGGGCTTGCGTTTGTGTCGTACGGAGGATCCGGTTACGGCAGCGTGCCGTCGGTCACCGTGAGCGACACATGCGTACCGGATGGCGGTGCGGCCGGTTCAGGGATGACTGGAGCGGCGACGATTTCGGGGGGCGCGGTCACCAGCGTAGTGCTCTCCGGTGGCACTGGCTACCATCTTGCGAACGGCGCGACCTCCGGCGAGTACGGTCCCAACCAGGTTAGCGGCGTTGTGAGGATCGCAGTTGGGGGCTTGGCGGCCGGCACCACGTATTATATTCGTCCGGTCTTCCGGCCCGATCCCAACAGTTCGACAGGACAGGTCGTCGGCTCTGAGTTCAGCTTTACAACTTTGAATGGGACGACGGCACCCGTCGCTCCGGTTGCGCCTGCAACCGTCTGGAATCCTGCGTCACCAGCCAATTTTCCCTCCTTCACGACCGGCTACACGCTGGTTTCGATGGCCTCTTCGGGGGGCGATTGCACAGCGAAGAACAGCGTCACAGGGAGCTACTGGAGCGTCACCGCCGGCGATGCGATGCAGATGGTGCTTAACGAAGTCGGTTACGGCGCGATCATCGAATTGGATCAAGGAACCATCTGCAAGATACCTTCAAGCCTTGTCTACTATACCCTTCCGGCCAAGGCAACCGATCCGGCCGCCGCTGGAATAAACGATCCCGCACACCGTTACATCGTCATCCGCACTAAGCAAACCGGCTCAGCGGATTTCCCGCCTCCCGGAACCAGATTCGATCCTGCCGGCGACAATGGGACCTGGCTCGCGCATCTGGCGCAGATCCAGAGTCAATCCCCGCAAGGTCAGAGCGATGACGCACCCCAGGTGCTGCGCACCGACCCCGGAAACTGCACTGCTCACCATTGGTTCATCTATAACGTCGAGCTGAGCGTTGCCGGCGTTGGAAACTGGGGCTCGGCGGCGCAGATCGGCACGGACAACGACCCTATCGAGGAGGCGTGCGAGCCGCCTTATATGGTCTTCGACCGGACCTACTGGCACGGACCGACGCGCGTGGCGAACACGACCACCATGAGCGGCGGACTCTACGGGTCACCCGGCGCCCACTTCTCGCTCACCAACAGCGTCTTTGACGGATATGACACCAACAATCCACAAACTTTCTCAGTGATCCTGAGCGATTGCGGCGCAGGGCCGGCGATGATCGACAACAACCTGTTTGGCGCAGCCTCGGGCCAGGGGTTCTACGTTCAGAGCGATGGCGTTCCTTACTGCGGGTCCGCTCCAGCCTCTCCCTCCGTCCAAAATAACCCTACTACGTACGACGATGGGACGTTCACTCACAACGCGCTGTATTGGAATCCCACGACGCTCAACAGCTATAGCCTGTGGGACGGCCTGTCGCGCCTCCCGGCTCGCAACCAATTTGAGATCAAAGGCGGACGCCGGTGGAGTCTGTCCGGCAACTATTTCAATGGCCAGTGGTGTGCGCAGACTGACGGCAGTCCAATCCTACTGTCTGCTACCAACGTGGCGGCCGAGTACGGCGAATCGGGCGTGACTGACGTGGCGATGAGTTCGAACGTCTTCGTAAATTCCGCCATTGTGCTGAACATACAAGGCACCAAAGGAACTTCTCAGACGGGCCCCCCGGATAACTCAATCAATCGCCATTTTAGCTTCACTAACAACATTGGATGGAATCTGGGCAAGAATCTTTGGCACGATGCCAACACCTGTTCGGGAATCGGCCCCGGTTATTTCGACTTCACCGACGGCCCGCAAGACATTGACGTGGAGAATAACACGTTGGCCGATGTTAGTGGAGATACTGGCTCCAATGGAGGGTCCTACTATCCAACGTGGCTGGAAGCCGGCGGAGGCGTAAGTCTGACGGCGGGGTTCACCCTGAAAAACAACGTATGGCATATGAGTGGCGGCGGCGATTCGCTCTATGGCATCCTCCCGGACAATGAGCCGGGTTGCGCCCCTCTTGGCGATTGCGCCAATTTCCCTGCGGTTCCAAATCTGGATAACAGCAACAATCCCGCTTCGACGTTGCAGAGCGCGTACATCTCGAACGGGACTTCCGGCCTGGTTAAATCCGCGTTCAGTTGGTTGGGCAACATCGACATCGGCGGCTGGTACGCCACGAACCTGACGCCGTGGACCCAGATGACCCCGACGCAGATCAATACGCTCTCGGCCAATCTCCCTTCGGGCGACACCTGGATAAGTGGGTCAAGCATCGCTGCGCGGCAAGCAAATGCCGGAGTCGCGGGAATCGACAGCGGAAATATGAACTGTTGGGCCACACCGCAAAACTCCTGCGTGGCTGGCGCAAGCATTCAAGAATTGGAGAGCGTGCTCGGGATCGTGACGAATGTTAGCGTATTTGCCGGAGCAAGCACGCTGCAGTTCAACTACGTGGCTCCCGATTCACGGTCCTGCGCCGTTGACACGAGCGCAAACGGAACCGTGTGGACGCGGGCCGTTGACGGCGGAGGCTCCCGGGTACGCATGCTGGCAGTAAACGGTTTAAATGCGTCCAGCCCGTATCAGTACCGATTGATGTGCTACTACTCGCAAACGGCGCCCTGGTTCAGTTTTCCGAGTGAGCTAAGCAACATGGTCACCGATGGCGCGACAGCCTCAACCGCGGCTGCGGGCACGCGCGGATTGCTGCTCTATTTCAATCTGCCGCCTGGAGCTGTTTCCGCCCAATTCACGGCAACCGGGCTAGGGGGCTCACCTCTTACGGCGACTTGTTCAACGTCGCCTTGCGGGATTGCGGATGTTCCTAATGGCAACGTGTTCGTTGAGGTGCAGTACTTGAACGGCGCGGGCGGTACGGTATCAAGCGGGACCCTTGCCGCTCAATGACGCCGCCGCCGCGATTTGCATCCCGAGGGCTGCATTGTTAGCGTAAGAGAGGATTGATGGCTGCGGGGGCGTGCGAGAACTTTCCGTTTCATATTTGCCTGGGATATCCGCCGCGCTGCGATTATCCGAGCGCAGACGGCCTGTGTGCCGGGCCGGAGCCTAATCCTGGGCGAGGACACGAGAGGGGACCCGATGCGATTTGTGCGATGAGGATTAGAGTGCGGTGAAGAAGATCTCTATCCTGATCTTCGTCCTCAGTCTAGCTACGCGCTGCGCGCTCGTGCGGCTGCATCTCGGCGACGCCTCCGAGTTTTTGCTGGTGGAACCTGTCCGGGTTGCGGTTTCGATTGCGGATCATGGCGCTTACGCCGACGCCTACGGCGAGGGTTCCGGCCCGACGGCCCACGAAGCTCCGCTCCACCCACTCCTTCTCGCCCTTCTGATCCGGCTGTTCGGTACCGGCTCAGCAGCCGCCCTCGCCATCAATCTCTCCGCGGTTGTGGCAGTCTCCCTGGGCAATACCCTTCTGCCCTCCTTGAGCGAGGCGTGCGAGCTTGGCGCAGACCCCGGGGCCGCCGCGGGATTGATCAGTGGCCTGTTGCCGCTCAATTACTGGTACCAAACAGCGGGGTCCTTCGACGCCCCATTTGCGTTCCCAGCGCTCGTAGCGTTGCTGCTAGTGAGCGCGCGGCAATGGAAGACTCCGTCGGACCCGGGCGCCTGCAAGTCCGGATTCGTCTCGGGGCTGTCCGCGCTCTTGAATCCCGCGACGCTGCAGGTTACGGCCTCCGTTGTCGTCTTAAGCGCAGCCCGCACGCGAGAGAACCTGCTGAGAGCGCTAAGACATCAGGCGATCCTGGTTCTCTGCGTCGTCGCCACGCTGAGCCCGTGGGCGATTTTCAACTATTTCCATCTCGGCAAGGCAATCTTTACACGATCGAATTTCTGGTTGGAGTTTCAGGTATCAAATAACGATGCTGCCACGCCGCTCCTCGAGCGCAACACCTCGACGCCCGCACTGAAGCGAATGCATCCCAGTCAGGATCTGGACCAAAGAAATCTGGTGCGGGCGTTGGGCGAACCAGCTTACATGACGCTTAAGCAGCATGAAGCGACGCAGTGGGTCGCGAGCCATCCGGGCAAGTTCCTGTGGCTCACGCTGCAGCGCGCCGGGCTGTTTTGGTTCCCGGAAATGTCTCGGCCATGGCAGTCCGGGTACGAGGCGGTCATCACCTTGGCCGGCTTCGCGGGCATGGTTCGGATGTTCCGGAACAGGCATCCTTTTGCGAGCTTTCTTGCGACGTCCGTCGTAAGTTACTCGCTGGTCTATGCTGTCATCCAGGTCTCGCCGCGCTACCGGTTTCCTATCGAGGGACTGCTTCTGCTGTGTGCCTCCTCCTTCCTGAGCAAGGGCTCGGCCAGCGGCCGGGCGCCGCTTGCCGCGTCAGCGGCGTCCCGTTAGAAGGGCAAGCATTGACGGCGAGTGGTTGCTCTTAGGCGCGGATTCATCTCGCGTAGCCTAGTTTGGGATACTGGATGTGATGCGCCTGACTCGCCGCCCGTTCTACGCGCTGACCGGGGCTGGCGCGGTGTGCTGCGCCCTGATCTGGGCTTGCGCGCTGTGCTGTGCTCAGACTCCAACCATCACGAACATCAGCATCGATTCGCTCGACACCAGCTCCTTACGCGTATTTTTTACGGTGTCCCAGCCGAGTTGGGTGGAGGTGTTCTATGGCACCCAATCCGGCATCTATCCCTACAACACGAAGAGCATCAATTGTTTCGATCTCAACTGTTCCTTTACGGCGGGGAAGACGGCGTTGGCGATCAGCGGCCTGAAACCGGGCACCACTTACTATGTGCTTCCGACGGCGCGCCCCGATCCGAATGACGACACCAACATCTGCAACGCGGCGGCGTGCGGCGCGGTGGAGCAGATGGTTACGACGGTGCCGGGGCCGGAGCCGTCGCCGGTTGCTGCCCCGCTTTCCTGGCAGCCGGCGGCTCCCGACACTTCCGGCTACACGGTGGTGACGATGCAAGTGGGGCCGAGCAAAGAGTGCCAGGCCGCGGCGTCGGTCACCTCGCCTGACGGATGGTCGGTGAGCGCCGGAGACACGGTTCAGACAGTGCTCCAGGAAGTAAATTATGGGACGGTATTGGAATTTCCGCAGGGCGCGATGTGCCAGGTTCCGACGCCCAAGCCGCCTGCGGGCTCCGGCTACATTCTTCCGTCAAAACCGCCGGATCCGACGGCCTGTGGAGGCACCTGCGGGATGACGGATCCGCGGCATCGTTGGATTGTGCTTCGGACGCAGCAAGTCAACTCGGGCGATTTTCCTCCTTTTGGATCACGCATCACGCCGGCGTGGTCCGCAAGGCTGGCGAAGTTCTACAGTTCGGCTCCCAACCTAGCCAGCCAGTTGTTCGACGCGGAGTCGGGCTCGGCAGGAGCCCACCATTTTTGGTTTCAGAACCTCGAATTTGAAGACGATCCGGCATACGTCAACCCCGCGGACGCGGTCGATCCGGTTGCTTTCACATTTTTCGCCCGTCTGGGATCCCAGTGGGACACCAGCAATAACCAATTCCTGGTGCTGGATCGAGTTTATGCTCACGGGCCCGGAGCGCCGGTCAGGCACTATCAGGGATACGAGCTGGGCGGCAACTACATCGCCATGATTGGCTGTTACACCAGTCATGTAGAGACCTGGCGGATGACGGCGTGGCCCTCCAACGCGGGGACATTGAGCGACAACAACACGGTCTTGAATATTCCGGTAAATAATTTCCGTTTCCAGGCTTCCTCACCGATGCTGGGAATGAGCTCTCCGGCGACCGCGACGCTGCTCAGCCGAGGCGGCCCAGGGACGGTGATCGGTAACCTGTATAAGGACCATCTTGAGATTCAGTATGCAGCCGCTAACGGCCAAATCTCTTGCCAAGGTTGTAACGCCACGGCGGTGAGTTCTCCCTCCACGCCCTCGACCGCCCTAGCGTTATTTTCGGGCACCATTTCCAACGGTCAATTCAGCTCGATTAATTGGAACACGGCGGAGTGGCAGACCAGCCGGTACGCAATGGCGTTCGGCATTCAATTGTCGGATCTGAAGGCGCCAGGCGGTCCTTATGATTTCGACAACAACTACATCGATGGAGTGGGCGAGGGGTACTACGTCGATCCTCAATTTTCGAATTTCTCGAGCGACGATGTAACCTATGTTCGCAATCATCATATCTGGCCTAAGAATTATTTTGTGTCCGACCCGAACTGGATCGGCTGGAGGTATGAGGTCCGGCAGCACTGGGAGATCAAGCGCGGACACCGGTACAACGTGGCTGGAAACGTCTTCTCGTATTCCTGGTCTTATCAGAATGATGGGCCTGCCCTTCTGCTGAGCGGGCGGCCCACGTATCAGGCGCAAACGCTGAACGACGGCATCAGCGATATTAATGTAACCTCCAACATCGTCCGGCATGGGCGAACCGGCATCGCCTGCTCGGGCGGATCGCCGATGGACAACGGCGGCAACACGGTCGATGGCGAGATGGTACGCCGGGTCAGCATCACCAATAACCTGATGTATGACCTGGGCCGCTGGAAATATTGCGACCCGGTTAACTGCCCCTCCTTGGGTTCCTTCTATTTCGAGAACCGGCCGGGGTGCCAGGATCTGACCATCCGGAACAATACAGCTTCTCCGACCTACGGGGACATGCCGGCTTGGCTCTATGTCGGTGGCGGAGGGCTGCTATCCAACTATCTGGACTTTGAAAATAATGTACTATTCTTCTCCCAGGGTCCGGTGGCCGGGGGAACAGCTTGGGGAGACTGGCCGCCCAACAATGTTTCAGGGCACGACATTCAACCCTCCGTGAACTATAACAACGGTGGAAACGCGCCTCCTTTTGTCGCAACCTTGAATTCAAGTTTTGTCCACACCGCGGCTCAGGTCACTCCGAATTACGTTTGGCAAGACAATATCGCGATCGGCGGGTGGACGGGCCAGCAAGGCTCGGTGGTTGACCTGACCGAAGCGCAGCTTAGCAGTTACGCGGCAAACGCTCCCTCTGCCGATACCTTCCCGTCCGGCAACTCGATGTGGAATAGGGCCGCGGCGGCGGGTTTTCCGGGAGCGCAAAACAACGATTTTACGCCCGCGGCCGGAATCACGGCAGGCGTGAATTATTCGCAGTTGACCGCGGAACAGGGCTTGACGACCGGTATTGCGCCGCCCGTTCCCAGCGAAACTACAGCGCTGTTCGCCTATACCGCGCCCGACGGCCGCGCTTGCGCGGTGGACGTGAGCGCGGACGGCTCGCTCTGGAATCGCACCATGGATCCAGGCGGCGCGCAAACACGCAGTGTAACGGTTAGCGGCCTGCGGGCATCCACGCAGTATCAGTACCGCGTCCTCTGTTACTATGAGCAGGTAAACGATGGGGTTTTATACACGGACTATACTGCCGACCAGACGACCGACGGCAGCTTCATGACGCTACCCTAGAAATGGACTTGGAATCGGGAGGAGCGGCATGATGTTCGCGGAGCAATACCGTTCGCAGTTGATCGAAGCACTCGGCAGGATCGACGTTGGTAAGGTCGGCCAGGCGGTGGAGTGGCTCAGGGACGCGCGCGATAATGGAAGACATATTTTTGTGTGCGGGAACGGCGGCAGCGCCTCCACGGCGTCGCACTTTGCCTGCGATATCGTTAAAGGCGCCAGCCACGGGCGGGAGAAGCGGTTCAAGATCATGGCCCTGACCGACTCCCTGCCGACCATTACAGCGTATTCCAACGACGTGAGTTACGAGCAAGTGTTTGTCGAACAGCTTCGGAACTTCGCGCACCCTGGTGACGTGATCATGGCCCTGAGCGGCTCGGGCAATTCGGCGAACGTTTTGCGGGCGCTCGAATACGGCAATGCGATCGGCTGCCGCACCATTGCGTTAAGCGGCCGTGACGGCGGGAAGCTGGGGCCGCTGGCGCAACTCGAGATTCGCGTTGCAGATCCGCACATGGGACGCATCGAAGATGCGCACATGGCGATCTGTCACATGATCGGCTACTATTTCATGGACGAAGAATTGCGGGGTCGCGGCTGAGCCGCCCGGGCTCGACCAGAGACGAGTAATAATCCAAATTCCGCTGCACGATTTTGGGTAGAGCATAGCGCTCCATGGCGGTGTGCCGCGCGGCTTTTCCAAGTTGCCGGTTCAAGGCCGGATCCGCCAGCGCCCGGATGAGTTGGGCGGCGATGGAGGCGGGATCGTAAGGATCGCAGAGTAAGCCGGTAACGCCATCGTCGATTAACTCAGGGCCCGGTCCGGTCCTGGAGGCGACCACCGCTTTGCCGGCCGCCATTGCCTCAATCCAGGCGATCGGCATGGCTTCGATGTAAGAAGGATAGACGCACACGCTGGCGCGCCGCAGCGCCTGCGGCAGGACTTCGCGAGGCACGCGGCCTTTCCATTCGATCCGGCGCGCCACCTCCGGCGCCAGCGATGCGCGGAGCTGTGCGGTCAACGAATTCCGGGGAGGGGGATCGATGGCCTCGCCGCCATAGACCTCAAGCCGGGCGCCCGGCACCGCGGCGACCACGGCCGGCATGGCTTGGATCAATTCGCGAATGCCTTTACGCGGAATCACGGTTCCCGCAAACACGATCAGCCCCTCTTCGACGGTATCGGGATCGGGCGAGAACTGGTCGGTGTTGACTGGGTTGGGAATTACCTCGATCGGAACCGGCCCCAGGTGGAGCATGTTGCGGGTCCCCTCCGCCACACAATGACTGACGGCGCACAGGCGGGCGGCGACAGCGAAGGATCGCCGCTCCTTCCACACCTGAATCCGCTTGCCTGTGTCAAAGAACGTGGGTCCGCCGTGCATGCGAAGGACTTTCACGGCGGGAAACGACTTGTTCACCACATAAAGATCGATCTCAGCGCCCTCGATAATATCGATGGGGTCCTGGCGATGCAGCTCACGCAGCGCTGCGTGCAGCCGCCACAGATGCGAGGCGGAACGCAGGACGGGTACGCCGCCGCGGGCAATCCGAAGCACGCGGACGCCCTGGTCGTCCTCAGAGCGGAACGACTCCGCATAGAGCCCGACGACGCTGGCGCGGTGGCCCGATCTGACGACCTCCCTCGCGAGCACCTGGCAGAAGGTCCCGATTCCTCCGTGAGGCGCGGGGGGATACTCGCTGCACAGGTAGCAGACGTGCACAGAAAACAGTGTAGCGGCCTGTGGCGCAAACTCTCAAGCGCTAGCGTCGCACCAGATGCCCGTTTTCCGCGAGCAGAAAGCGAATGCCGGTGGCACGCGCCAATTGCTCGTCCGCGGAAGAGTCCCCGATCAGAAGAGAGCGGGCGAGGTCGATGTCCCACTTGGCGCGCGCCACCTCGACCAATCCGGGTTTCGGTTTGCGGCAATTGCACGAATCTTCCTCGTGGGGGCAATAGAGCACGTCGTCGATGCGCGCGCCTTGGGCGGCCAACAAGGCGATCATGTTGCGGTGAATTTCCTCGAGCCTTTCCACGGGTAACGTGCCGCGCGCGACTCCGCGTTGATTGGTCAGAACGATGACCAGATAATCCACAGCATTGAAGATCCGGATCCAGTCCGAGATATTAGGCAGAAGCCGGAACTCTTCCCACGAGAGAATGTATTCATGTTCCGGAGGCTTTTCGTTGATGACTCCGTCGCGATCGAGAAAGACGCAGGGCCGGCCCATGTCTTAATGCGATGGCAGGCCGTCCCGGAAGCCGGGAGCCGGGGTTTCGTCGCCGACGTAGATGATCTTGGATCCCTGGCGTTCAAACCGCACCGGCACATATACCAGGTCGGAGAGCGTGGCGCGCACCTGGTCTTGTAAATGAGGCTCGCAGAAAAACAGAAGGAATCCGCCCCCGCCCGCGCCGAGCAGTTTACCGCCGATTGCGCCGGCGGCAATCGCGCGGGCGTAGCAATCGTCGATGGTGGAATTGCTGATCTCTTTTTGGAGCGATTTCTTGGCTTCCCATGCCTGGTGCAGGAGGTAGCCGAACGCATTCAGGTCTTTGCCACTGGATAGAACGTCGCGCATGGAGCGGGCGATCTCGCACATGCGGCGCACCACGGCGCGCTTTTCTTCCGCGTTTTCCATTTGGCGGGAGAGGATCTCGGCGGCACTGCGGGTGATGCCGGTATAGAACATCATCAATCTCCGGTTGAGCTCGGTGTACGTGGCCGGCGTGCACACCACGGGATCGACGAAGACGCTGCCGTCGGGATTGAACTGGATAAACTGCAGGCCGCCATAGGCCGCAATGTACTGGTCCTGCTTGCCGATGGGCTCACGCAGTTTCTCGATCTCCAGCATGCAGGCCTCGCGCGCCAGCCGTTCGGCAGAAACCAACTGGCCTTGCATCGCGTACAGCGCGTGCAGCAGTCCGACGGTAAAGCTGCTGGAGGAGCCCAGACCGGTTTTGGCCGGGATGTTGGCCATGGACACGATCTCGAGTCCGGAGTCGACTCCGGCGTGTTTCAAACATTCCCGCACGATGCCGTGCTCGATCTGGTCGACAGTGTCCGCCAGTTCGGTCCGGGAGTAACTGATGCGGAAGCCGCTGCCGAACCGGTTCATCACCGTCAGGAACATGTACTTGTCGATGGTGGTGGAGAGCACGGCGCCGGGTTCCTGGCCGTAGAAGGCCTCCAGGTCGGAGCCGCCTCCGGCGAAGCTGATGCGAAACGGTGTGCGAGTAATGATCATCGGGCAAATAACTCTTCTATCACCCGGAGACGCTCCGGTGTGCCGATATCGTAAAAGCGCTGCGAAGTCGGATAACCGAGTAGCTGGCGCTGGGCGATCAATCGCGGAAAAATTTCGGTTTCAAGCGAGACTGCGCTGCTTGCCGGGATGAGATCGAGAACCTCCCGGCGAAAAGCCAGCACTCCCGCTTCCACGTAGCTCAGATTCTCGCCGCCCTTCTCATAACGGGCCACCAGGCCGGACGCATCCAGATCGACATTGTTCTTGACGGACGTGTCGCCGAGGCGGTTGTCGTAGACCACCAGCAGGCCGACCGCTGGAGGAACCAAGGCGCGAAGCGCCGAGGCGTAGTCGATGGGCAGGTAAGAATCGCCGTAAATCAGCACGAACGCGTCAGCCAGGAAGGAGCCTGCCAAGCGCAGGGCGCCCGCGGTTCCGAGTGGATGCGGCTCGCGGGAATAGCGGATCGAGAGCCCAAGGCTTGAACCGTCCCCGAAATATTCTTCGACTTGCTCCCCGAGATATCCGGTCAGCAAAAGAATATCCCGGATGTCCTGGCGTGCCAGTTCGGCCAGTTGAAAGCGCAGATACGGAACCCCGTGGATCGGAACCATCGGCTTGGGAATGCTGTGGGTGACGGGATACAGGCGCGTGCCTAATCCTCCGGCCAGGATCACGGCCTGCATGCGAGCTCCGAGGCGGGCTGGGAGCCGGAGAAACGTTCGAGGGTGGTTCGGATCGCGATGGCGACGGCTTCCGCGGAACTGTGACTGGCGCGCCAGCCGAGCTGGTTGATGCGCGATACGTCGAGGCGAAAGCGAGGGACGTCCCCCGGCCAGCCGCCTTCGCCGCCGGTATATTCGAAACGCACGTTGCGCAAGCCCATGGCCTCCACCACCATGCGAGCAATCTCGTTGACTTCCAGCCAGTCATCACAGCCCAGGTTGAAAATGTTCAGAGGCGCATTGGCGTGCCGGATTGCCCACAGCATTCCTTCCACGCATTCGCGGCTCAACAGATACGACTTCGCTTGCCGGCCGTCGCCTAGAATCAAAAGCCGGGAGGGATCCTCCTTCAGGCGGTGGATAAAGTCGCCGATCACCGTCCGGCCCTTGCTCCGCACCTTGGGGCCGACGATGTTCGCGAACCGAAAAATCCAACTCTGCATCCCGAACAGATTTTGAAACGCGCCAATGAGACTTTCACAACCGAGCTTGGTTGCGCCGTACAGCGAGATGGGCTGAGGGAAGAAACCATCCTCCGGGATCGGCATGCGTGGGACCACTCCGTAAACTGCCGAAGTGGACGAAAAAGCCAGCTTCTGTATGCCGCGCCGGCGCATGGCTTCCAGCAGGGTGTAGGTCGCGAACGTATTCTGGCTGAGATCCTTATCAGTGGCGTCGCCGGGCGTGTATTTCACGTCGGGATTCGCCGCCAGATGGTAGACGAATTCGACCCCATCCAGGGGCCGCATGACGGCGTCGAAATCCAGGAGGTCGCCCTCGACGAATTCGAAACCGGGGCCAAACAACGGCTCGACGTGTTCCCGCTTTCCGCTGCTCAGGTTGTCGAAGGCGATGACCTGGTGGCCTTCGGCCAGCAACGCTTCACATAAATCGGAGCCGATGCAACCGGCGCCGCCGGTTACCAGAACTCGCACGCGACCAGTATAGCGGCCCTCCGCCGAGAGCGGCAACTTTGTGTTCGTAACGGCGCTGCTGCTACCATCGCTTAGGTGCTTTCCACGATGCGGGCAGCATTCCTGCTGAGCCATCACCCTGCGATCAATCATGCGCTTCTGTTGAGGGAAATCCGCGAGCTGCGGGCGTTGGGAATAGAGATTCACACCGTTTCGTTGCGCCCGGCTGACCGGCCGGTTGAGCAATTGACCGCCGAGGAGCGCGACGAACAGCAGCGGACCTTCTACGTCAATCCCCTGGGGCTCGGAGGAGCCTGCCGCTACCATCTTCCCTGGCTGTTCCGGCATCCCGCGCGCTACGCCCGCGGAATCCAGCAGGCCATTGTTCTGGCTGGCTGGAACCTCGCGAAAACGCCGAGGCTGCTGGCATATTTTGCGCAGGCGGTGATTACCGGCGTATGGATGGAGCAGCGCGGATTGAAGCATGTCCACGTGCAATACTCTTCGACCGTCGGCCTGCTGCTCAGGCGCATGTTTGACGTGGACATGTCGATCTCGTTCCACGGACCCGATGAGTTCAACGATCCAGCCGGCTTTTGGCTGAAGGAGAAAATTGAAGCGTCGCAGTTTGTACGGGCGATTTCCTACTATTCCGGGAGCCAGTTGATGAAGGCCTGCGATCCGCGGCACTGGCACAAAATCGAAGTGGCCTACATGGGAATCGACCCGGAGGCGTTTCGGGCGCGCCCCTACCGCGCTAATCCTCAGCCGTTTGAAATGTTGTGCGTGGGCCGGTTGGCACCCGTGAAGGCGCAACACATTCTGCTGGAGTCCGTGGAGTTTCTGCGCTCCGCGGGCCGGAAAGTCCGTCTGCATCTGGCGGGCGGCGGACCGGATCTGGAAAGCCTCAAGCAGGCAGCGCGCCAGAAGGGCATTGAGGACGCAGTCGTGCTGCACGGATGGGTGGTCCAGACACAACTAGATGCGCTTTATTCCTCGGCTGACGCCTTCGTGCTCGCCAGTTTTGCGGAGGGCCTTCCCGGTGTGTTGATGGAAGCGATGGCCATGGAGATCCCCTGCATCTCCACCTGGATCACGGGAGTTCCGGAGCTGATTCGGGATGGAATCGACGGGCTGCTCGCGCCCCCCGCGGATCCCGAGGGGTTGGCTCGAAAGGTGATGCTGCTGATAGACGATCCCAAGCTGCGGCAGCGAATCGGAGAAGCAGGCCGCACGCGGGTCATGGAACATTTTCACCTGCGGCGGAACGCCGTCCATCTGTCGAAAATTTTTTCGAAATACCTTGACCAAGGCGCGGCCTCGGCGGAATCGGGTAACCTAAAAGACAAGTAACCGTCTGCCGGAGAGCGCTGAATCTCTTCTGTCCGCAAGCGGCCGGGCCTTGCAGCAATGGAATCCGCGGACATTTCGATAACCAGCCAAGCCTCTGAGCGGCAGGCTTCCGGAAGCAAGGCCCGCTGGTGGCTCGCACTGTCCCTTTTGATTTCGATCGCGACGGGATTGATCGCGGGATGGAACCGTCTGCCCTGGAGCGACGAGGGCGAATTTTCCAGCGCGTCCTACAACCTGGCCCACCACGGATTCATGGGAACAACGGTGCTGGAGCCACAGGGAAGCGGATTGACCCGGATCGATCAGCGGACCTACTGGGTCATGCCCTTGTATCTGGTGACCCAAGCAGCCTGGTACAAGTTTTTCCCCGCCACGATCGGCTGGACCCGCGCCTATACGGTGCTGGTGTGGGGGCTGCTAATGCTCGCGGCATTCCGCGCGTTCCTTTCCCGCCTGGAACTCGCACCCGGCGTGGCGACGCTGGGAACATGCCTGCTGGCGACCAGTTACGTCTTCATCGATAATGCGGCCTTTGCCCGGCCGGACATCATGTGTGCTGCGCTGGGGATTGCCGGGCTGGCCGCGTATGTTCGTTGGCGGGAGGAACATTTCTACCGCGCGTTGTTTGCCAGCAACCTGCTGGTGGCGGCCAGCGGCCTGACCCATCCCAACGGAGTGTTTCACTTCGCCGGCCTCGTCGCAGTTGTGCTGTGGTTCGACCGGCGAAGGCTCGATGCGAAAGCGTTGGGCATGGCGGCTCTCCCGTATTTGCTGGCGGGGGGGCTGTGGGGTTTGTATATCGGCAAGGACACGATTGCGTTTCGCGATCAGTTGGCGGCAAACTCGACCAACCATCGTCTCCCCGACAGTTTCTCCCCGGTGAAAATTCTTTCCGAGGAAATCCGGCGCTACCTGGTGACTTTCGGGTTGATCACACGCGGTGTGGCGCTCATGAAAGTCTACTCGCTCGCCGCTTATCTCGCAGCGGTGGCCGGATGCCTGGCGACTCCCAAACTCCGCCGGACCTCAGGGGTACGTCTGCTGCTGATGTTGCTAGCCGTGTATTTCGTGGCGATGTGCCTCTTCAATCAGAAACTGAGTTACTATTTGGTTCACATCTTGCCCTTCTACATCGCTCTGTTGGCCGCCTGGGTCTGCCATCTTTGGGAATCGCGGAGGCGCTGGCGGCCGCTGCTGGCGTTCGCGGTTTTCGCGCTGGTGGTGGTGGACCCCTCGGGGATCCTGCTGCGAGCTGTAACACGCCGCTATCAAGGCCCGCAGCGGGCTGCGGTGGCGTTTATTGAGGCGCACTCCAAGCCGGATGACCGGATCGACGGAAGCTCTTCGCTCGTGTATGAGCTCGGATTCGACAACCGCCTGCGCGACGATCCTTATCTCGGGCTGCAAAGCGGGCGCTTACCGGACATGGTCGTGATCGAAACCTTGTACCGGGTACTGTATGACGCCTGGGACGTGGAGCGCCCCAGGGAGATGCAGCAGATCCACAACCGCTTGAAGCTGTACCGGCTGGCATACAAAAGCGGCGACTACGAAGTGTATCTGCTTCGGGGTACCTCGTAAGGGTTCAAGGCTGAGGGACGGGCCCGGCTTGCGCCATCGCCTTCTCGGTCTTGAGGAAGAAACGGATGCTGGCGGCGGCGGAAAAGACGTCCATCAGCGTGGTCGACAAGGCGATGGAGCGCACCATCGGCATGAAGAGCGCCAGCCCGAAAACCGATACGAAATTCAGCACCAGCGTCTGGAGAATGATTCTGGACCATGCCTTCTCGTACCCGAAAGCCAGCATGTAGTAAGTTCCGAAGCACATGCTGACCGCGTGGATAAACGGGGTCATACTCATCAGCCGCAACAAAGTGGCTGTCTCCGCGAATTTCGCGCTGTAGAGAATCTGCACTACCAGCGGGGCGAAGATCAGCAATCCCAGGCTGATCAGGAGAAACGGCGCGGCGGTCCACAGAAGCCGCCGCGTGAGGAAAGTAACGGCTTCGCGCCGGGAACGCGAGGCGAGCTGGCTCATATGCGGGTAGATCGCGCTGGCAACCGGGTTCGAAAGCGCCCGTCCCGCAACGATTAGCCGTGAGCCGGCGTTGAGATACCCGACCTGGTCCGGGGTGCTCGCCATGCCGAGGATCATCGTGTTGCTGGAGCTCATTACGTTGCCGCTGGCGAAGGAGAGAAACACCGGCCAGCCCTCGATCATGTATTCGCGCATCTCCCGCAGCGAGGGAACGACCAGCCGCATCCGCAATTGGACGGCGGCGATCGACAGGCCCAAAACGGCGGCGATGACGTAAGCTCCAGATTGCACCGCCGCAGCCAGCAGGTAGTCCGAGCTGTGCCGCACCAGGACAAAGATCAAGGCGACGGAAACGATTTTGCCTCCGTAGTCGGAAATGGCCACCAGCCGCATCCGTTGCATCCCTTGCAGCAGCCAGTTGGGAGACAGGCACCATCCCACCGGCTGGAGATAACTGACCAGATACAGCACCCAGTGCTCGCGCAACTTGGGGACCACGGCGATCAAGCCCAGCATGAATACAAAGCACAAGGCGGCCAGCGTCAGCTTACACGCCATGACGTTGCTGTACACGCGCCAGACTTTTTCCGGTTCCTGCTGAAGAATCGCGACGCGGCGTGTGCCGGTGACGGCGAATCCGTATTCAGTAACCACGGCGAAGTACAGCACCAGCGCGGTCCCCAGGGCAAGCAGGCCGAAGTTGGATGGGCCCAGGACCCGCGTGAGATACGGCAACGTAATCATGGGCAGCACGTAGGCGCTAATCTGCACGCCGCCAAGGATCATCGAATCCTGGACTAGCTTGTGCTTTAGCAATCGAATCAAGGGAATAAATCTCCTGTGCGGCGGCGGACCCGGCGCGCCAGGAAGAGAGACTCGACCCCAGTCCTGTCGACGCGCATGCGGCTAATCGCCGGCCCTCGACTTCTTGTCGATATTGCGGAAGAACACCTCCGCGGGGTTACCCATGGCAATGCAATAGGGAGGGATGTCGGAAACCACCACACTGTTGGCGCCGATGATCGCGCCCTCTCCGATGGTGACGCCCTTCATGATGTGCGTGCATGCACCGATCCAGGCGTAGCGGCCGATATGCACGGGTTTGACTTCGTCGGTCGCGGGCGGGAGGTGCTGCGCGCGCTTCACAGCGTCGCGGGGATGGCCGTCGGTGTCCGAAATCCGGCAGGACGGCGCAATCAAAACGTCTTCATCGATCACCACTTCGCGGTTCGCCACCAAGGTCGAATGCCATCCGATCACGGTGCGATCGCCGATAGCCACGCGCGGGCGATCGAAACTGCGGCCGGAAAGTATGCCGACCTCTCCGCCGATTGACACGTCGTCGCCGAGGAAGATCTCCACGGGGCCCGCAACGAAGGGGAGCCCTTCCAGGGAAAGATTCCGGCCGACCGACTTGCAGCGCGATTGAAACAGCGGATGGTAGTAAAAGATCGCGACCAGCCGGCGGCAGGAAGTGATCACCAGATAGTGTCCGTGATAAAAGATCCTGCCGATTGGTTTGATCCAGGAAGGAATGCGCGGGCCGGAAGGACGCATTAGCGCGGCGCCCATGCGCTTTAAGCGCCGATAGCCGGGGGTCTCCGCGCGCCTGATTTTGCTCAGAAAATCGTTCAAATCCGCCTCACGCCGAACTTGATCCCCATCGTACCCCGAAACCGGACTTCAAGAATGCGATTAAGCAGCCTGCCAGCGCAGAATGGTGGCTCCCCACGAATATCCGACGCCAAAACCGGCCAGCATCACGCGCGAACCGTCGCGGATCCGGCCTTTCCGCATGGCGTCATCCAGCGCGATAGGAATGGTGCACGAAACCGTGTTGCCGTGCTGCTCCACGCAGATGTGAAACTTGGCTTCCGGAATTCGAATGGACCGGCGCAGATGCTCCAGCATCTGGCGATTCGCCTGATGGAAGATCACCAGATCGATGTCGTCCCATCCGAGCGCAGCCTTCTCCATGATGTCGCGGACCAGGCGAGGCACGACGCGCATGGTGAAGGCGAAGATTTCCATGCCGCTCATGTACAGATGATCGGCGCTGCGGATGTTGCCGCTCTCATCGGTGGTCTCCACCGAGGTTTCCGCGGAATGGGGTGTGCGGAAAGCGCCGGCCGCCACGATGAGGTTGGGGCCGCCCTCGCCGTCAGTCCCGTACACGTAGGGGCCCTGAATCGATCCACCGGGCCCCTCCCGCGGGATCCACGTCGCGGTCGCGCCATCGCCGAAAATCGTGCGCACGCTGCGGTCCCGCGGATGCAACAGCTTACTATACGTGTCCGCGGTTAGGAAAAGTACATTCGAGGCTTGCCCGGTATCGATCAAGGCCTGCGCCAGCCCCAGCCCGTAAATATAGCCGGAGCTGCCCAAGTTGAAATCGAAGCTGCCCATGTTCCGGGGCAAACCGAGGCGGTGTTGCAGCAGGCAGGCTGTCGGCGGAAGAAAATAATCCGGAGTCTGGGTGCAGAAGAGAAGAAAGTCGATTTCCTCGCGCCGGCAGACTCCCGAAGCAAAGAGCTTTTCCGCAGCGGCCACGGCAAGGTCTGAGGCGCACTGATCCGGAGCGGCGATCCGGCGCTCCCGGATTCCTGTATTACGGTCGATTTTCTCTACTTCCCAGGCCGGATATTCCTGTGAAAGTTTTTCGGTACTGAGAACGTCTTCCGGGAACGCACACTCAATCGCGCGAAGAATCGCGGTCATGCCGGTTGCGTGAGTTGGTAGAGATCATGGACGGTCTGGCATCCGGCGATCTTGCGGGGCGACAGTTGCACACCGCATCTTTCCTCGACAACGGACATCAGCGTGACCATGGCGACGGAGTCCCAGTGCTCCAAATCTTCCAGTTTGGAGCCCTCCTGAAGCGATCCGCCCGGCACCTCCAAGACTTGCTCAAAAGCCAGGATGAACTCCTCGCGGCTCATATGCCTCAGTATAACGCATGCCTATGTTTGAGCGAGGACGAACCGGGCTATAGAGCCTTCTTCAGCGAGAGCGCGTGAAGCCGGTTTCCCAACTTCTCTCGCGCCGCGGTTAAGCCGTCCGGGTTGTTGTAGAACGTCAGTACGTTCTGAATGAAATCGTGGGAGACTTCAACGGCGAAGCTGGCTTCTCCCGCCTTGTCGAGAGCGTGGAGATACTCGTAGTCCTCCATGCCGTCGCGAATGAGCTTCAGCCGGATGCTGGCAACAGGTACCGGACGGCTTCCGCCAATCTTGTCCACGGTTCCGGGGTAGAACAGAGCTCCGTCGCCGTCGCCGCCGAAGGCGTACAAATGATCCCAGGGATCGCTGCCCCAGAGATCGGTTTGGTAGTACAGCTCGCCCTGAATGTGTTCCAGGTAGGCGAGCCACTGGAAAATACGGTTCCGCACGGGCGATGCATCGATCATATAGGACGGCCAGGTGGACGACTTCGGTCCGGAATAACCGTTGCCACAACTCTCGTGCTGGTTACAGGATTGATACCACCACAACTCTTTTCCTGGAAGCATCAGCCAAGTGTCGTATTTGGATCGCTGATCGCCGTGGTCCTTCGGAAAAAGTTCGTTCAATACCACTGCCAGAATGTCCAGGTTGTTCAGTACCTTTTCCCGGCGTGCGAAATCGATATTGGTGGTGACTAGGTTCCGCATGGCCGGCGCCGCGGCACGGAAGGCAGCGGCTTTTTGCGCAAGGCGGGCCCAACTGCACCCGTTGGGAGGCTCGTCACAAACGTAGTCGAATAGCGCCGGCAGCCAGCCTTTCTTCTGGAAATGGGTCACGTAGTCGCGGATGTCTCCCGGGTCGTCCTTGCCATAGTTGGGATATTGGAAAGCCGTGAGCCGCGCGCCTTTTAATTTTGTATCGGCGGAGCCGCTCAGCAGCGGGCCATAGACGCGATCGAACCTCGTCCAGTCGCCGTGAGGCGAAGTCGGCGGGACCGCAACCGCGGAGATGGAGACTCGATGATCGAGAAAGAACTTCGCGACCTCTGCATGCGCCAGCGCGAGGCCGAGTTCCGAATCGCCGTAGGCTCCAGGGAAATTGCCCGCGCCCGCGTAGTTCTTATACGCCGCGAATGCCAGCGAGCCGTAGCTCACGCCGAAGGCGCTCTTGAGCGTCGCAGTGGATGGAAGTTCAAAATTCCAGACCTTGAGTAGCACCGGAAGGCGCGCCAGTGTGGCCGTCCCGTCTAGGACCGTCACCGTTCCCAAATAGTATCCCGAAGCCGTCTGAGGCGGCACGAATACATCGATCCAGGCGCTGCGCGTCTGTCCCGGAGGCACCGTTACGGGAAAGGCGCTCCGGCGCTCGTGAAAGATCGAATCGCGAACCGGAATAAGGGCGTCCGGAATCAGGCCGGCAGTTCCGTTGAGATCGGAGACTTGTTTCACGTTCGAATAGGATTCTCGGAAGACTTCGATATTGGTGCCGGCCTGGACGCGCCGTCCAGAAGGCCCGGTCAAATCGCTCACCACGACTTCGAGCCGGATGGAGTGATCCATCGCGCGCACGTGCACCTGGAAGCTTTCGAATTCGTTGCGCGCCGCCGAAATTTCCGCCCAGTGCACGGGTCCCGGCATCGCGTCTGGCTGCACCTTTGCTAGCGATCCGGTGATCCAAATGTTCGACGGATAGTCGTCGGCATTGGTGGAAATCGCGGGGCGGAGCGAAGCGGCTAGAGGGTCGGCCGTCTGCGCGGGAGACAGCGGGGGGATGAGAAGAACTGTCCCCAACAAGACCGTTGTCGCCCGAACAGCCCTGGTTTCTTTCAACGCAGCTCCTATTTTAACGTGCGGCTTCTCACGGCTGGTTCACAGACGTAGCTCGCGTTCGCCGAATGTGAGCCGGCCGGGTTCAATCCGCAGGCCGGCGGTGGTGGCGCGCGAATCGAATACCGCCGCCAAGCGGCAGGGTAACTCCGCCTCGACGGTGATGCATAGCACTGGGTGGGCCAGTTTCAGACCGGGAACGGGCGAATGCCAGCCCTCTTCCATCGAGATCACCTGGCCGCCAGAGACATGCATTCGCAGGCCGCCCGGAAGCAGAATGGACCCGTCGGGAAGCCGTTCGACGGTTCCCGCGACGTGCCAGAACTGCTCGATTCGATGGCGGCCGTTGCCGGAGACGTCATCCACGACCCAGATGGCGCCGACGGAGAAAGAGATGCGGCGCTCGTGCCGAATGCCGCGCGCCTCGCAGAAGGCGTGCAGACCCCACGGCTGCGCGGACCAATCGAGAATCTCCGCCGCAGGCAGATTCAACCAACGGAACGGACCTGCCGGATCAGCCTGATCCAAGCCGTCAATACGGATTGTGTTGTGCGCCGCTGTGCCGCGGAAGCGCTGGCGCCAGGATGGGTCCGAGACGTAGGTGTAGGTTCCGGGATCGAGGAGCACGTTTTCTCCGCGGTGACGCAAAGTGAAATGGAGCGAATGGCCGTGGCTGTGGCCCGCGCTGCCCCTTCCGAAGGCCCGCACGGAGGCGATCAATTCGAAGTTATCTTCGGCCAACACCACTGTCCCGGTCGAGCGGAAACATTCGGAAACGCGTACCGCGCGATCGCGCGTGACAGTACGGTCCCCCAGCCACCAGACGGCGATTTCGTCGAGATCCTCCGGCGCGCCGCAACTCGGAGTATCGCCCAGGAACGCGGCGCAAGCAGCCAGAGTCGCTCGGGCGAACTGCTTGCGCTCGCCAAAGGGATGGAACAGACGGCCGCCGTCGTCGTCGCCAAAGAACGGCAAGCTGCCGGAGCCCGCTAATGCCCACAGATACCGGGCCATCAGCTTCAATTTTTCCCGATACTCCGCACCGGGATCTTCGAGCACGGCATGGAACAGAAACATGTCGGTTGCGTAGACGTGGTAGTAACTGGACTGCTCGAAATGACCACCGTCGGAATGCACGTGATCGCGAATCATTTCCCGCATCAGGGATGAGCCGTTCTTGCGCCAGCGTTCGACTCCGAACAGAAGTCCGAGAGCGTGCAAAGCCAGAGCCTCGCCTTGCAGGTGCGTGTTGGGAGAAAAATACACGGAGAGATTTCGTTCCAGGTAACAGCCGTGGTGAAACAAAGAGAGCTGCCAGCGTGAAGCCAGCTCCGGCGGCATGCGATGGCCCGATAGACGATGGATCCAAATCCAGGAAAGCGCGCGGAAGGCGACCTCCAGCGCGCTAGTCCAGTTGATCCCGCGGCATACCGGGTTCTGATCGAGCCAGGACGCAAGTTGCGCGAACGCCGCATCCGCAAATTCGCCACGGCCACTCAAGAGGCTGGCCTGCGCCAGCGCGACCAGATGCTGGTGCCGGTTCAGCTCCCAAATAATCTTGTGGTCGCCAGAGCGCGAAAAATCGAGGTACGGGATGCGGCGAAAGTAAACCGGCGGCGTTTCGCGGCCGTGGATGGAGTCGCGCCGCCAGTGAATCTCGCCGCTGCATTCGAGCTCATAGCCGAGCAATGGGATTGTGCCGGCCAGAATTTTCTCGGCGATGCCGATGAGCTGAGCGGCGTATGCGGAGCCGCGGAGCCGGGCCGCTACGATTCGAGGATCCGGAAGCGGTAGAGGCGAAACCTCCGGCGACTTCCGGGGCGGATTCAAGTACAACGACAAGTTTCCGGCCTCTTGTTTAAACCGGAATGAGATCTCCGGGAGGGAACGCATCGGCTAAGACGCCTTGGCCCTCCATAGCTTCTGCGGCCGAACAAAGAAATACGAAAGCGCGCAAAGCGCGGCCAGCATCAGAACGGAAAAGGTTCGCGACAGCGACGAGATTTTCTTGAGCACGGAGCGGGAGGGTAGGAAAGGATCAATTGCCGCCAGAGCGTAGAAAGCGCCCTGTCCGGCGAGAAGGATGCCTGCCCATGGCGGGGGCATCCAGGGACTTGCGCAAGCGATGGCGAGGAGGGCGAAGGGCAGCATCAAGCGTCCCATTTTATGCGACAGGAAATGGATCCACAGCGGATTCCCGGGCCAGAGCAGTTTCGGGAATGCGGCCAAGATCTGGTAGTTGCCGGCCAAGGTCCGAACCTTGCGATAAAATTCCGCATCCAGTGCGGCGGGGGAGTCGTAGGCCAACGCCCGCTCCTCCAGGACGATGTGGTATCCCCGGAATACCGCAGCCAAAGGAAGGTACATATCGTCCAGCAGAGTCTCCGGCGGAAGCGGAACCGCGAGGTCCCTGCGCATCGCGTATAAGGCTCCCGTGGCGCTTTCCATGGAACCGAGCTTACTGAGTTGCTTCCGAATCCACAGCTCATAACGCCAATACAAGCCGACGTTGGTCTTACCCTCCTGCTCGCCGGATCCCATAGCCAGCTCGCCGCTGACGACACCCACTGCCGGATCGGCCAGGCATTCAGTGAGGTAGCCGAGGCTACCTGGACGAATCGGCTGGCGCACGTCGGTAAAGACCAGCACATCTCCGGCGGCTTGAGCAATGCCGGCATTGATCGCCGCCGCTTTGCCGCCGCGTGGCACGCGAATGAGAGTCACGCCTCGCGATGCGTACGATTCAGCGATGCTATCGGTCGCGTCCGTCGAGCCGTCCGAGATTACCAGCACGGCGAGTTTATCGCTCGGATATCCAGCAGCGAGGAGAGAATCGAGTTTCGCTCGCAGGAATGCCTCGCCGTTGTGCACGGCCAGAATCACCGACACGGACGGAGTATAAGGCCCGCGGCGGATGGGGCGAGGAAACAAGCGCGCCACCACGGCGAGCAGGAGCGGATATCCCAGCAATACATACAACATGACCAGGGCGCCGGCGATTGCCGTGATCACAGCGGTCATGCGGCGAGGGCGTAGCGGGACAGGATCTGCTCCATCCCCAAGGCGACTTGGTCCCAACCGAATCGCTCTTTCACCAGCCTCTGCGCGGCTTCGGCTTGGCGGCGGCTCTGTTCCGCATCGCTCAACAGGCCGGCACACGCCTGTGCGAATGCTTCCGGCGTGTCCGCGAGCAGGATGTGGTCTCCGGGTTGGACGGCGAGGCCCTCCGCGCCAATTGTGGTCGAGACGACCGGCACGCCGGCGGCCATCGATTCGTAAATCTTGAGTCGTGTCCCGCCCCCGACGCGCAGAGGGACCACGGAAATGGCGCTGTTCCACAAATACGGGCGGATGTCGGGTATTGTGCCGGTGACCTGAATGCGGCTGTCGGACTTTACCAAATGCCGAATTGCGGGAGCGGGATCGCGTCCGGCGATGATCAGCTCACAGGAAGGATGCGTGCGGCGGATGAGCGGCAGGATGGATTCGACGAAGAAGCGCACTCCGTCGATATTCGGCAGCCAGTCCATCGAACCCACAAAAACGATCCCGGAGCGCGGCGAAGCGCCGGGAGGAGCGAAGAAGTCGGCATCCACTCCCGTAGGTACTTCGCTGACCGGGCCCTCCAAACCGAAAAGCTTTCGGAACTGGCAGGCGTCTTCCGCTGACACCGCGATCACGTGGCGGACTTTGCGGCACACCTCGCGCTCATAGGCCAACATCCGGTTGGCTTGCTGCCGGAGATAAGCGCGAGCCACCGGGTTGCGCGCGGTATCGGCATGCCTGCGCCAAATCGCTGTCTCCACGTTGTGCTGGAACAGAACACACGCGCCGAGATCGGGCACGTTGGGCGCCGTCGCCAGAAAATCGCACACGATGCTGTCGAAGCGGGTTTCGTGCGTCAGCTCCGCGATCTTTGCGCGCATGGCGGGTGAGACGTAGCGCCGCTGCGAAACCGGCAACGGGTCGGCCAAGCCCCGCAAAAGCTGTCCTGCGAATCTGAGGGAGCGCCGAGGGGGAGGGGAATGCGGAACGGCGTAAGCTCGGGAGGAGTACTCAGTGCTGCGTGCGACTCCTTCTCCTGAGGGATCGTTAGAAAACGCCACATAAACGACTTCATTGCGAGCGTGTAGGCGCCGCAGCATCTCCAGCGTGCGAATTTGTCCTCCTCGCGTAGTCGGGTGCAGGAAGTCGGTCTTGATCCAGAGGATCTTCATGCGGGGAGCCCGAGTGAGGGAACATCGGCCATCCAACGATCCCTGCGCCCGGTCAGAAACAGGTCTCCCCAGATCTGAAGATTCAACAGCCGCCAGATGCGATCGGTGGCGTCCACCGATCCGCTGGTGTGCCGTGCCAGCAGCGCCTCCACCTGCCGCATATCCAGCACCGACGCGAGAAGGCCGTCATGGTCCGAAAGCGTCTTGAGCAGCGGAGCCGCACTGGGCTGGCTGAGCCACGCGCGCAACGGTGTCGGGAAACCCATTTTCGTTCGGGTGAGGACTTCGGCGGGTATCAGGTCTCCCACGGCTTGTCTCAAGACGTACTTCCCGGTGCTCCCGTGGAGCTTCAATTCATCCGGTATGCGCGCGGCAAATTCAACCAGAGTGTGATCCAGGAACGGCACGCGGCTCTCGATAGAGCAGGCCATGCTCATTTGATCCTGTTTCATCAACAGCTCCACCAGGTAGGTTTTTTGGTCCGCGTACAGCATGCGGTGGAGGAGCGGCGAATCCCCGCGCCGATTCCAATAATCCATGTAGCCGGCGTAAGGCGAAGCGTCCGAAGCGCCGAGCAGCGCGCCAATCTCAGACTGAGAAAATGCGCCGTAGAAATTGTCGAGATACAGGGACTCGGTGGTGAGCTCGCGCCCCAGAATACTGTGTCCGAGCTTCCGGCGCAGCGTGGAAGACAGGAGATTGTTGGTCTCGATGGCCGCCCGGATCTTGCTCCGCACAAAAGCCGGAACGCCGCAGCGATATGCGTTCGCCCAGGGTTGGTTCAGCAGGTTCCACCGGTAGCGGTGATAGCCGGCGAACAACTCGTCGCTGCCCTCTCCGCTCAGGACTACCTTGACGTGCTGCGAAGCAAGCCGTGAGACGAAATACAGGGAGACGCTGGACGGCCAGGCGATCGGCTCATCCTCGTGCCAGACCAGGCGCGGCAGCTCGTGGAAAAACTCGTCGCGAGACAAGGTGATTTCGTGGTGCTCGGTGCCGATGGCTCGGGCACCGGCGGCGGCGTAGCCGAGCTCGCTGTATTGCCGTTCCGCGTAGCCCACCGCGAAAGTCTTGACGGGTCCGCTGGTCATGCGGCGCATCAGAGCGGCCATCACCGTGGAATCCACGCCGCCACTTAGGAACATACCGAGCGGAACGTCGCTCATCAGCCGCATCCGGACGGTTTCTTCGATGCGTCGGCGGGTTTCTCGAATCCATTCTTTCGCGGCTAGTTTGGGCCGGCGGCCAGGTTCCGGAGCGGGCACATTCCAGTAGGATTCGATTTGTAAAGATGGACGCTCAGCCCGCGTGTCCAAAGTCAGCGTGTGGCCCGGCATGAGTTTGCGAATGCCCGCAAACATGGTCTGGTCGCCGGTGGTGAAGCCGAGAGACAAGCACTCGGGAAGCTGCACCGGATCCAGGCGGGCCGGAATCGAGGGATGCTCCAGAAGCGCCTTGATTTCGGAAGCGAACGCGAACAGCGTGCCGTCCCAATAGTAGTAGAAGGGCTTAATTCCCAGCCGGTCGCGCACGCAGAAAAGAGTTTGGCGCGCGCTGTCCCAGATGGCGTACGCAAACATCCCGCGATAAAGCTCGACCGAGCGTGCACCGTGTTGTTCGTAGGCGTGCAGAATGGTCTCGGTATCGCAATCGGTGGCATAGCGATGGCCAGCGCGTTCCAGGTCCGGGCGCAGGCTGGCGTGGTTGAAGATCTCGCCGTTGTAAATCGCCCATTTGGTCCCGTCTTCGTTCGACATGGGCTGGTGGCCGCGGGAAAGATCGATGATGCTGAGACGCCGGTGGCCGAGAAAAGCCCGGTCTCCGTCTGCATAGTATCCGCTGTCGTCCGGCCCCCGATGCTGAAGGGCTTCGGTCATGCGCCGCAGAACGGATGCACTGCCATGCAGCGGCTTCAGCGTGACAAAGCCAGCGATACCGCACATCTTGAACTCAGTGTACCAGCGCGTCCTATGTGCGCACCCGGCGGGTCGAACCTGCTTCGCTTCGGCCTCGGCGTCCGCCGGTTGACGGCGTGTCAACTGAGATTAACCGGCGATTCCAGGCTGAAGCGCAGGGTCGTCTCAACGGGCAAGCTGACCTGACGTTTTCCGGTGAACAACCGCGCCGACGGTTCCGGCCGCCGCGCCGTGCTTCCGCGCTGACCAGCGCTCCTGCTCTGCAACCTGCCAACGCCAACAGACCTACGGAACATCCTGCAAACAAGGTTTTGCTCAGGTCCGGTATATCCTTCCTCGGGGCCATTGCAAGTTCTTCCGGGCGATCTTGCGCTAACCCCTTGCAACGGAATCTCTTGGACCCCTTTCCCAGGTTTGAGTCACGCAAGGTTTGGTTCCGTGACGTGCGTTCCGAACCTGAGGCGTTTGGCACACCTGTTGCTCAAGAATCGAGGAGGGTTGTTATGACAACGGAGGCTCAGAAGAACCAGATTCACACCGAAAAATGCTTCGGAGCAGAGGTGAAAGAATTGACGGACCAGGTTGAGAAGGCGGTCTACCGGGCGAAGGGCGCGATGTCCGGCAAAATGGAAGACGGACGGATCGCGGCCGAACGTCTGCTGAAGCGCAGCCGGTACGCGGTCGAAGACGGAGTCGAAACCGCCGTGCGCCAGGTCAAGCGCAACCCGGCCAGCTCCGTACTGGTCGCGTTCGCGGCCGGAGCGATCGTGGGTTTGCTGGTTACGTACCTTGGCCGGAGAAATCGCTTGTAGCGATCCCGCGTGCGATCTCCAGGCGCTTCGCGCTGGTGTATATTGATCGAGGCACGCCCGGATTGTGGGGCGCGCACCGGGAGCGGAGACCGCATGAAGCGCAGCACGGATCGGATTCTGACCACGCACGCGGGCCGGCTGGATGGTCCGCCCGAGATGAGGCGGATGGCCATGGAAGTGTTTACCGGCCGCTCCAAAGACCTGAGCGCCGTGCTGCCGTACGTGCGCGAGGGCATGACTACAATCGTCCGGCAACAAGCGGAGGCCGGCATCGACATCGTCAGCGACGGCGAACTGGGCAAGCTCGGCTTCGGGCTGGCCTACTATGGCCGCCGTTTGAGCGGACTGGGCAGCCGCAAGTTGAAGCCGCGGGAATCCGGATGGATGGGCCATGGCTCGGGCGAGCGCGCCGAATTCGCCGACTTCTACAAGGAACTGGGCTTCATGCCGGAACCCTTCGAGCGGGCGATATGCAACGGGCCGATCACCTACATCGGGCAACAAGAGGTCCGCAACGACATCGACATGTTCAAGGCCGCCCTCGAGGCCTCAAAAGTGGCTCCAACCGAGACGTTCATGACCGTGCTGGCGCCGGGCTGGCTGGAGCATTTCTTCGTCAACGAATATTACAAGACCGACGAAGAGTATCTGTTCGCCTTGGCGGACGCCATCCGGCACGAATACAAGGCGATTGTGGACGCCGGGTTCGTGCTGCAATTGGACGATCCCGCTTTGCCCGACACCTACGACATACTTGTGCCAAGGCCGACCATCGAGGAGTATCGCAAGTTCGCCGCCGTGCGCGTCGAGGCGACCAACCACGCGCTCCGGGGCCTGCCCGAAGACCGCATCCGCTATCACATCTGCTGGGGGAGCTGGCATGGCCCGCACGTGCATGATATGCCGCTCAAGCACCTGGTGGATCTGATGCTCCGCGTCAATGCCGGCGCGTATTCGGTGGAAGCGGCGAATCCGCGGCATGAGCACGAATGGAAGGTATGGAGGCAGGTCATGCTTCCGGAAGGGAAGATTCTGATTCCGGGTGTCGTCAGCCACGCCTCGAACGTAGTGGAGCACCCCGAACTGGTGGCGGACCGCATTATCCTCTACGCCGGCTTGGTCGGGCGTGAAAACGTGATCGCGGGCACCGATTGCGGCATGGGCGCTCGCGTACACCCGCAAATCTGCTGGGCCAAGTTCAAGGCGCTTTCCGAAGGCGCGGCCCTGGCCAGCCAGGAACTGTGGAAGTAGCGGTATGGAAACACCTTCCGCGCTGAAAGTGCAAAATGCGTCTTATCAGCCGGTAATTCTTGCGATCCTCTGCTTAGGAGGGCTTGGCAGGCTCGAAGCCGTCACACCGGCTGATGGAGGACACTTGAAGGTGTAGTCCGAGGTTCCGTGGATGGCCGCAGGCATCGACAAATGTCTCGGGCGCTTCGTGTTTCGTCCGGATCGTCGCCAACTGCGGGGTTGATCCATGCGTCTCCCCGAAGTGCGTGCAGGTCCCGCATTGGCCATTCTGGATATGCAACATAACAACCTCCGTCCCCGCTATTAAGCAACTCGAAGGCCGGTTTGGGGCGTCTCGACGCCGGCTGTAAGGCACGTTCTCTGCAGGCGCTGAAGTCGACGCTTTTCCATTCTCTCCCGCGCCGAGCGGCGGGCGCGCATCAAGCGAATACGGATCGCGGTCTTCGACACACCCCGTTGGCCCGCGATCTCTTCGGTGGTGATCCCCTGGATTTGAAGTTCCAGCAGGGCTCGCTCCCGCCGATGGCATAGCTGGAGCACAGTTTGGACGTCGATCGGCGTCAGGTCGATCTCAAATTCGCGGTGGCGTTCGCGCAAAGGAACGCTGAGCCTCTCTTTCCGCCACAGGCCGCGATATACGTTCAAAGCGATCGTATTTACCCAGGTCAGCAGCATCTTGTCATCGCGCAACTGGTGCAGCCGTTCCCATCCGCGCACCCAGGCGGCTTGGGCGGCCTCGACCGCGCCATCGCACGCGGCCCCGCGCGAGAGCAGGAAACGCACTGTCCGATCGAACCCGATCCGATAAGCTTCTCCGTAAGCGTAAGCAGTCACGGCAGAGGCTGAAGCACGTGCCAGACCAAAGATTCTGATGAATCTAAAAGACTTTTACTCAGACTGCGATTGCAGCTTTTGCAAAAGCTCGCGGTCGTCTTACGGGGACGACATGCAGGGTCTAACGGCCCACTCGTCCACCTCTTCCCGCGGGCGGCGGAAAACCGTGGCCGTAGGGGTAATGGAACTCGTCAAAGCGATGCGGATAGTTTCCGTAGAAGATGAACGGGGACCGGTATACTTCAATCGGGGAGTAGAAGCCCCAGCCGAACGGGCCGTAATAGATGCCATCCACCGGAAGGAACGTATACACGCCGAACCACGGATTCCAATACCACCCCAACCCGGCCCAGCCGGGAGCATACCATTCGGGACCGAGGCCAATGTAACTGCGGGCGGCGGAGACGCTGGCTTCCGACAGGTAACCCGAGCGCAGGCCGCTCCAGCGGTAAAACTCGTCTTCGAAGGGCCTGGGGTCAAGGCGCAGAGCCTTCAAAGTCTCGCCGCCCAGCTCCGTTTTTTCCTTGCCGCCGAGCTTGATCTTGTGGCTCCCTTGAGTCACCTCGGCCAAGCCGCTGAATACGCGAACCTCATTCCGTGCTGCGTCGAAATCGTACAAACCTTGCTTGAGCAGGCGGATCTTCGCGCCGTGCAGATCGACTTCGATGTCGTTCTCTTTGCGAACATCGATCCCCTCTACCAAGGCTCGGCCCTGTTGCAGCTCGACTTCCGTCTTGGCCAGCTCCGGCGAGATCGTCTTGACGGCGCTGTTGTCGGCAACCCGCAGGAACACCCCGGGCGTCAACAAGACCTCGACCTTGCCGGCCTGGGTCGCCAGGATTTGATCCCGTTCCATCTCCACGATGCCCACGCAAGTGTTATCCAGCGGGACGTTCGCCAGCGTGGCTTGACCCTCGACGTAGTTGATGCTGCCCGGCCGCGCAGGATGGGGTGCGGAAGGAGGCGTCGCTGGAGCCTGGCTCCAAGCCGGTAAGGCGAGCATGGCTGCCAGCAGGCCGGTTCGAATGGTTGCGGTCGTCGGCATTTTAGTCATCTCCGGCTAAAGGAGGTGCAAAAATGCAGCCAAGCGGTATCTTCTGTGTTCACAATGCGGAAGCGTAGTTTCGGCGCGGCGGCGCCTGCGCGAAAACGCTCATCTGCGGTGAGATAGCGATTAAGGCGGTGGGATAGCGATTAAGATGGATCAACCATGGACCTGCGTGAGCTGTTGGCGAAGGCTTCTCCGGCGCGATCCGGAGATGAACTGGCCGGAGTGGCGGCTGCAACCGCCGAGGAACGGGTTCGCGCGAAGATGCGGTTGGCGGAGGTTCCTCTCAAGGATTTCCTGCGCGAGCCGGTCATCCCTTACGAAAGCGACGAAATCACGCGGCTGATCTGCGACTCTCATGACGCCGCGGCGTTCGCGCCCGTTTCGCACTTGACCGTCGGCGAGTTCCGCGATTGGCTGCTCTCCGAACAGGCCACCGAAGAGCGGCTGACCCCACTCGCGCCGGGCATCACTCCCGAGATGGCGGCGGCCGTGTCCAAGCTGATGCGCGTCCAGGACCTGGTGATCGCGGCGTCAAAGTGCCGCGCGGCAACGAGCTTCCGCTCCACAATTGGGCTGGCTGGGCGGTTGTCAACGAGGCTTCAGCCCAATCATCCCACCGACGATTTGAAGGGCATCGCGGCCAGCGTTCTCGACGGCCTGTGCTACGGGAGCGGGGACGCGGTGATCGGCGTGAATCCGGTGACCGGCAACGTGGCCAGCGTGGAAGCGATTCTGCGGCTGCTGGACCGGATTCGTGAGCGCTACCAGATCCCCACGCAGATTTGCGTGCTGGCTCACGTGACCACGCAGATGGAGGCTCTGCGGCGCGGGGCTCCCGTGGATCTGGTGTTTCAATCCATCGCCGGAACCGAGGCGGCGAATGCATCGTTCGGCGTGAATCTGGCGATGCTCGACGAAGCTTGCCAGGCTGCGCGCGAGCTCAAGCGTGGCGGCGAGCACGTGATGTATTTCGAAACCGGCCAGGGCAGCGCGCTCTCTGCCAACGCGCATCACGGCGTGGATCAGCAGACCTGCGAGGCTCGGGCTTATGCCGTCGCGCGGCGCTACCGCCCGTTGCTGGTGAATACGGTGGTGGGCTTCATTGGGCCGGAGTACTTATACGACGGCAAGCAGATTTTGCGCGCCGGTTTGGAGGATCACTTCTGCGGCAAGCTGCTCGGTCTGCCAATGGGTTGCGATGTCTGCTACACCAACCACGCCGAAGCCGACCAGGATGACATGGATGCGCTGCTGACCCTGCTGGGCGTGGCCGGATGCAACTACATCATGGGCGTTCCCGGCGCCGACGACGTGATGCTGCATTACCAGAGCACCAGCTTTCATGACGCTCTGTATTTACGCTCGGCGCTGAAATTGAAACCCGCGCCGGAGTTCGAGGCTTGGCTGGAGGAGCACCCGTCGCTGCCGCGTGAGCCCTGGCTCCTGCCGTGATTATGGAACTTGATCTAAGAACGTTCACGCCGGCGAGGGTCGCGATTGGTCGGACCGGAAATAGTCTGCCCACGTCCGAGCTGCTGCGCTTTGAGCTGGATCACGCCCGCGCCCGCGACGCCGTGTACCGCGAGCTGGAGCCGGGCTGGCCGCCCGTTCCGCATATCGCTCTGCATAGCGCGGCTCGCGACCGTTCCACGTATCTGCGGCGCCCGGATTTAGGACGCAAGCTGAGTGAAGAATCGAAGGCGCGGCTTGAGCCCGGAGATTACGGCGCGGCCCTCGTGATTGCGGATGGCCTTTCCGCTTTGGCGGTCCAGCGCCATGCTTTGCCATTGCTCGAAGAATTGCAGGCTCTGCTGGCCGCGGACCATTGCAGGCTCGCGCCGCTGAGTGTTGCCGCGCAGGGGCGCGTGGCCGTTGGGGACGAAATCGGCGAAAGGCTGGGAGCCCGGAGCGTGGTGGTGTTGATCGGAGAACGGCCGGGGTTCAGCTCGCCGGACAGTTTGGGAGCGTACATCACTTGGGATCCGCACCCCGGCCGCACGGATGCAGAGCGCAACTGCGTATCCAACATCCGCGCCGAGGGACTGGGCTACGGTGCCGCGGCTCGGCTCATTCACTTTCTGTTGAGCGAGGCCCGTCGGCAGAAGCTGTCGGGAGTGCAATTGCGCATCCACGCGTTGGGCGCTCTACCCCGCTGACCGCGTCTTGCGGTACGCCTCCGGAAGCTGCTCGCGAGCCAGATGGCCGATGGGCGCAGGCAGCTCCGCCGGCCCTGCAACGGTCTTGCGCAGGCTCTCGGCAAATTCGACGCGCGGGCGCTCCAATCAGGAGCCTTCGCATGTGCCACCTACTTTTTCAGGATGTCGTTGCTGCGGTCACTATCCGGGAGAGCATGATCCGGGTCAACCACCACAGAAGCAATCGGCTGATGGCTGGCGAGCGTGAAGGTGTGCGTGCCGCTGGTGAGCCAGGTTTCGGCCGGCAGCTTCACGCGCGTGTTGCTGCCGTCGGCGAAGTTCACCTGCGCGCTGGAAGGCAGCACCAGTTGCCCGAGATTCGCGACGGTTACGCTCACCCCCTTGCGGTAATCGCCGTCGAGGTATTGCGCATCCTTAACGGCCATATCGAAGGTCCAGTTATTGAAGAACCAGCCGCGCCAGAAATACGATAGATCCTCGCCGCCCTCGCTTTCCATGGTGCGGAAAAAATCCGAAGGCGAGGGATGCTTGAACGCCCAATCGCGAATGTATTTGCGAAACGCACGATCGAAGCGCTCCGGCCCAAGAATCTGCTCGCGCAGCAGCACCAGTCCGTACGCGGTCTTGAAGTATGCAACCGGATGCAGGAGGTCCCTGGGAAACGCGTCTGCGCGTGTCATGATCGGCGGGGCAGCGGGGTTATCGAGCACCTTGAGGATGGTGTCGGCCGGCTCGCCTCCGGCGGAATATTCGGAATCGCGTTTGGGACCGTATACGCCGTGATCGAACTCGTCGGATTCGAAAGTGTCGATGAAGGTGTTGAAGCCTTCGTCCATGAACGGCCAGCGGCGCTCATTGGAACCGACCAACATGGGGAACCAGCCGTGGCCGATTTCATGCGCGGTCAGCCAGAAAAGACCTTTGCCCTTGTCGTTGATGCCGTCGAATAGCACGCCGGGATATTCCATGCCGGACGAAAATCCCGCCACGTTGATGGCCTCGGAAAACGGATACGGGAACCATCTGGCGGAAAAATGTTCGACCGCGTCTTTCAAATATTCGGTCGAACGGCCCCACGCTCCATCGCCTGCGCTTTCGCTAGGGTAAACCGACATCGCCAACGCCTTTGCGCCACCCGGCAAATTCATCCGCGCCGCGTCCCAGATAAACGTACTCGACGCGCTGAACACTACGTCACGCGATTTGTCCATGTGAAAATGCCAGGTTTTGGCGCCTGTGGCCGGCGCGGCAGCGTCGGCTTCCTCGGGAGTCCGGATCGTCACTGTTTTGTCGCTCGACCGCGCCTCCGCCAAGCGGTCAATCTGCGCCTTGCTCAGCACTTCTTGCGGATTCTTCAGCTCGCCCGAGCCGACCAGGATCATGTTCGAAGGCGCGGTCACGTAATAGTCGAATGCGCCGAACTCCAGATAAAACTCCGAGCCGATAAACGGCTGCGTGTCCCAGCCATGCAAGTCGTCATACACGGCCATGCGCGGATACCATTGCGCGATGTCGTAGATTTCGCCGTGTTTGGCCATGCCCCACGAGGTTCGCCCACCCCAGGTTCCCGGAATGATGTAGTGATACGCGATATGAATCTTCAGTGAGCCGCCCTTGCTTTTGAGCGGCCGCGCCAAACGGATTTGCATGCGCGTGTCGGAAACCAGGTAATCCGTTTTTGCGGTTTGCCCGCCGGCTTCGATTTCGACTGAATCGAGCACGAATCCGTCGGTGAAATCGGCGCGCGGACGGGTGCTGATCGCGCTCGAGCGCGAATCCTTGCGGTACATGTTCTGATCGAGCTGGAGCCACAGGCTCTCGAGTGTGTCGGGGCTATTGTTGGCGTACGCGATGGTCTCTGTCGCGCTGAGAGCCTTCGTCGCCGTATCGAGCTTGGCGTGAATCTCGTAATCGGCCGAATTCTGCCAGTAATCCGGTCCGGGAGCGCCACTCGCCGAGCGGTAGCTGTTGACCGGATCGGGCAGCGTCAGAGGGGCGAAAGTTTTTAGGGGATCGAACGGCGCCGTTTGCGCCGCGGCCACAGCAGCGGAGACCACAAACAGCGTCATCCGCGCGAAGTACATAGCGAGATGGTAGCAGATTGATGTAGCATTGTTTTGCGGAACGAACCTCGTTCAGAACAAGCGAAGATGGGCATCCCGGGCAAGCTGGCGATTGCGGGAATCGTGGGTCTTGTTATCGGTCTGGGAGCCTCGTTCGCCGCACCGCGTTCCTACGCCTCGCAAGCCATCCTTTCTGTCGAAGGGCCGCCTACAGCGCAAGCGCGAGCCGACCTGATCGACTCTTTAGCCGAGCGCGCCTGGAGCCGGGGAGTGCTCTACCGCATGATCGAGAGCCTCGATTTGTATCCAGCTTCAGCCAATGCTTCTCCGCAAGATCTGACAACGAAGATGCGGCAGGCGATTTCCGCGAAGCCTGCGGACTCCGGCAACACCCGCTTTACGGTCCGCTTCGAATACGGCGATCCTCACCTGGCGCACCAGGTGGTGGTCGAGTTGCTGCGGGGGCTGATGGAAGAAAACGATCGCGGTGCGCAGCTCGGCATCCCTGGCGCGAATCTTACGGCGGTTTCGCCGCCTACTCTGCCCAATTCACCGGTGCGCTCCCTGCATTGGGTCCTACTGGTCGAAGGACTGGCTGGCGGACTGATCGTAGGAGCGCTGCTGTCGTTTCGCAAGCCGCGAATGGCCTAACGCAGCTAGTCATTCGGCGGTTGTATACTGAAATCCGAGATCCTGCGTAGCCTAAAGACTCGTCAAGGAGGTACGGATGGCAGTCGTTAAATTTACTCTCAACGGGAAAGCCCAGAGCGTGGACGTCGAGCCGCGGATGCCTTTATTGTGGATCCTGCGCGATGTTCTGGCCATGACCGGCACCAAGTTCGGCTGCGGCGGCGGCTTTTGCGGGGCCTGCACGGTCCATATTAACGGCTCGCCGGTGCGCTCCTGCCAGACGCTGGCCTCCGGCCTCAACGGCAAATCGGTCACTACCATCGAGGGTCTTTCGGCCGATGGCATGAGCCATCCGGTGCAGAGGGCCTGGATCGAAGAGGATGTTCCGCAGTGCGGTTACTGCCAGTCGGGGCAGATCATGACCGCGGCAGCGTTAGTCGCCAAGGCGCCGAATCCCACCGATGCCGATATCGACGAAGCCCTGCACGGCAACCTCTGCCGTTGTGGGACCTACCAGGACATTCGCAGGGCGGTGCATACCGCGGCGCGCTACCGCCGCGCGCAGATCCCGGCCGACGAGAAAGCTCAGGAGAAGGGGGTGCTGGCATGATCGCGACCCAATTCATTCGCGTGAAGAAACTGAATCGCCGCAGCTTCCTGCAGGCGGGCGCCACCGCCGCGGGCGGATTGATGCTCGGGTTCTATTTGCCGGAGAAATCGCCGCTCGCCGCCCAAACCTCCTCAGCCGCCCCGGCGAAACTGAATGCCTTCGTGCGCATCGGCGCGGACGATAGCGTCACCTTGATGATCCACAAATCGGAAATGGGGCAAGGGACGGTGACTTCTCTGTCCATGCTGCTGGCCGAGGAACTCGAATGCGACTGGACGAAAATCCGGAATGAGTTCCCGCTGGTGGACCCAGCCTATGGCGCGATGATGGGAGCTTACGGCAGCTTGAGTATCCGCACTTCTTGGATGCCTCTGCGCCAGGCCGGCGCCCAGGCCCGCGAGATGCTAATCTCCGCCGCGGCTCAGAAGTGGGGCGTCGATAAATCGCAGTGCCGCGCGGAGAACAATAACATCGTCAACACCGCCAGCAACGCCAAGTTGAGCTTTGGCAGCCTGGCCGAGGATGCCGCGAAGCTGCCGCTTCCGCAGGTGAAACTGAAGGACCCCAGCCAGTACCAGCTCATTGGCACCTCGAAGAAGCGCCTGGACACGCCCGCCAAGGTAAACGGCACGGCGACCTTCGGGCTCGACATCAAGCGTCCCGGCATGCTGTACGCCAGCCTTCAGCGTTGCCCGGTCTTCGGCGGCAAGGTCGCGAGTTTCGACGCGACCAAGGCGAAATCCATGCCCGGCGTGAAGAACGTAGTCCAGATTTCGAACGGCGTCGCCGTCGTGGCCGATAACACCTGGGCCGCGGCCGAGGCGCGCAAGGCTTTAACCATTCAGTGGGACGAAGGCTCCCGCGCCAACACCTCTTCTGCCAGCCTGCGGCAGATGTTCGCAGACCTCGCGGAGAAGCCTGGAGCGAACGCCCGCAAATCGGGCGACGCCGCCGCGGCCATGTCCGGCGCGGCTCAAAAGCTCGAAGCCGTCTATGAAGCGCCGTATCTTTCGCACGCTCCCATGGAGCCTTTGAACTGCACCGCGGTGGTGACGGACGATTCCTGCGAGATCTGGGTCGGCACGCAAATCCAGTCCGTCGCCCAGCAGACTGCGGCGGGCATTACCAAGCTTCCGCCCTCGAAGATTGCCATTCACACCGAGTTCCTGGGCGGTGGATTCGGACGCCGGGGCGGGGCGGATTTCATCGGTGAAGCGGTCGAGATCGCCAAAGCCCTGAAGGGCACGCCGGTCAAGCTCACCTGGACTCGCGAGGATGATATCCAGCATGATACTTATCGTCCGGCTTCGTACACCAAGTTCGCCGCCGGGCTCGACGCCGATGGATGGCCCGTGGCCCTCACCGGCACTGTGGTTTGCCCGTCCTTCGGCGGCCTGCGTAATGGCGTGGATTCCACGGGAGTCGAAGGCATCGTGACCCACACCTACGACATCCCCAACCAGGACATTCAATACCATCCGCCCGATGCCGGCATTCCGGTCAGCTACTGGCGTAGCGTCGGCTTCTCGCAGAACTGCTACTTCATGGAGAGCTTTATCGATGAGATGGCTGCCGCGACCAAGAAAGACCCGGTGGAATTCCGGCGACGCTTGCTGTCCAAGGACCCGAAAAACTCCCGCTATCTGAACGTGCTGAACGTAGCTGCCGAAAAAGCCGGCTGGGGCAAGCCGCTGCCGGCCGGCCATTATCATGGCGTCGGCATCGTCAACAACCTGGGCAGCTTCAACGCGCAGGTGGCCGAAGTCAGCGTCAACCAGGGCAAGGTGAAGGTGCATCGCGTTGTGTGCGCAGTGGATTGCGGCCAGATCGTCAACAAGGCCGGAGTCACGCAGCAGATCGAGAGCGGCATCGTCTACGGATTGAGCGCCGCGTTGAAGATCGGCATCACGCTCGACCACGGCCGCGTGCAACAGACCAACTTCAACACCTATGATCCTCTGCGCATCGACGAGATGCCGGTGGTCGAGGTGTACCTGGTCGAGAATCACGAAAACCCCGGCGGCATCGGCGAGGCGGCCACGCCCACCATCGTCCCGGCGGTCATCAACGCGGTCTTCGCCGCCACCGGCAAGCGCGTCCGCAGCCTCCCGATCAAGGCCGAGAGCCTGGCGTAGACGGGCGTCGTAGGCAACTTGCCGCCTGACCGTTTCCTGGTAAGACGCTATCTTACCGGTATGAAGACTACTGTCTCCTCAAAGGGGCAGACCGTTCTACCTGCCGAGCTCCGGCAGATGGACCGCGTCGAGACTGGGCAGGAATTCGACGTCGAGCGCCTCGATCGCGGCGACTATCGCCTGATCCAGCGTGCTCCTCGGCCCAATGAAGGCGTCATCGACCGGCTGCTTGCCTAGTGGGATTATTTCGTTCCCGTTGAGTCTGAAATGACGGAGGAGCTGTGAAGTATTTGGTTGACACTAGCGTCCTCACCGGGGGATCTCGCCGCCTACCGCTGGCACCGGCGGGGCATCTGGTATAGACTCCTTAGGATGCTCAAACAGCCAGCCCTCGGCCTCGCCGCCTCGATCCTAATCATTGCCATCTCGCTCGGATTCGTCGCGCTGTTTCCGGCGGCGAAATTCCTGGGCAGCGTCAGCTACGCCCTGATCTGCGTGATCCCGATGGAAATCGTGGTTGGCATCACGTGGGGATGCAAGCAGCCGGCCTTCGCCGCGAACCGCAGCCAACCCGCGAAGGGCGCTCTCCTGGTGTTGTTCACCGGAGTCGTCGGCATCGTGGTCACCATCGCCTATTTCTTCATCGCCGGCGGAGGCGTGCGGCCCATTTCGCCCATGCTGATGATGTGCTCCATCGTGAGCGTGATCATCACGTTTTGGGCAGTTATCATGTGGGGCGGATGGCCGTTCACCAAGCTGCTGCAGAACCCGCTCGAAGCCGGCTTCGCGATGCTGGTGGCTTGCTACGCCGTGAACCTGGTGTTGTTCAAGCTCTTATTTAATTACGAATTCATGCGCGGAGCCCCCGTATACGTCGAATCGCTCGACCCGCACGGACTGTTCAACGCGAACCTGGCCATGGTGTTCTACATGTCGGCCATCGGCATCATGTTTTTGATGCTGCATTTCGATCTCTGGCCGCTGACGAAATCCCCGGCGATCATGAAGCAACCGATGCTGGGCCTGGTGTGGACCGCCATCTGCCTCGTGTTGGGCGGCGCGCTCTTTTATGTCGGCGTGTACACGCTGAAGATGGACCCGATGCAGTTCATGGTCTGGGTTCCGATTTCCTTTATCTTCGGCACCATCATCGTGCTGAACATGTTGCAGGGATCGTTGTTCGCGAAGTTCACGCAGCCACTGAGAGGAGTTCTGAACACGGTCGCTGCGGCGATAATCGGCGCGGCGCTAGCGTTGCTGTATGCGAGGCTTGCGCCGTACGTCAGCGGCGAGCTTACGCCGGGACCCCCGGGGAACGATTTTGAACGCTGGCTCGCGTCCGCGCTGCTGGGCGTGACCTTCCCGTTCCTGATCTTCTACGCCGAGTTCTTCGAGTACTGGCCTCTGAAGAAGGCCGCCGCGCAGCCGCAAACCGTCGCCTCCGCCGCGACCTCCTAAACGCCAGCCGCTACGACATCAGGCCGCGCATCGTTACATCAGACTCCGCATGAGGGCTGCCCCGTCTACCATCGCCTTCAGTTTTCCGAAGGCGACCTCGCGAGGCAGATACTTCATCCCGCAGTCCGGCGCAAGATAGAGCTGTTTGGGAGCGATGTACGGCAGAGCGCGGCGGATGCGCCCGGCGACGATCTCCGCGGTCTCCACCTGATGCGTGGACAAATCGATCACGCCCAGCATGACGGTCTTGTCCGGCAGCTTCTGAAGCACCGAACAATCCAACGACGACTGCGCCGTCTCAATCGAAATCTGCTTCACCGGCGTATCGGCCAGCTCTTCGAGGAACGAATAGCGAGCCGGCCGTCCGCTGACCAGCGCGGCATAGCCGAAACAGATGTGCAGGGCCGTGGTTCCGGTGACGTCTTCGAGCGCCCGCCGCAACGCCATGAGCCCGTATTGCCGCGCCAAGTCCGGATTGGCCTCCATCCACGGCTCGTCGATCTGCACCACGTCCGCGCCGGCAGCGAACAGGTCGCGAATCTCTTCGTTCACCGCCGCGGCGTAGTCCATCGCCATCTCTTCCACGGTTCCGTAGAAGATATTCTGCGCCTGGCGCGACATCGTGAACGGCCCCGGCACTGTAATCTTGATGGCCCGATCGGTGTTGGCGCGCAGAAACTGCACGTCGCGGACCTGCACGGGGTGCTTACGGCGAATCTTGCCCACCACGCGCGGAACCGTAACGCGATTGCCGCTGCGGCTGATGATTTCGCCCGGCTTGTCCAGGTCGATGCCATCCAGCGCGGTCGCGAAGCGGTTCGAATAACTTTCGCGGCGCATCTCGCCGTCGCTCAAAATATCGACACCGGCGCGTTCCTGGTCGCGGATCGCGAGCAGAGTCGCATCGTCCTGCGCCTGTTCCAGGAATTCCGGAGCCACGCGCCACAGAGCCTGCTCCCGCACGCGCGGAGGCATCTGGTGGCCGAGCTTGTGACGGTCAATCAACCAATCCGGTTGCGGATAAGAGCCAACTAAAGTAACGGGAAATAGTTTGTTTGGAAGAGCCATTTATCGAGCCTCGAATGCCAGCAGCACGTTGCCGGGCATTCCATTTCCGGTTCCGATGTATCCGGAACCGACGTACAGCGTCCCGCCCACGATGACCGGACCGGGATCGCCGAGCGAGCCGCCCTTGGCGGGAACGCCATTCACTGTAGTGTAATCGTGCGCGGTCGCGTATTGCCACAACTCCTTGCCGTCGGTGGTGGAAAGAGCATGCAGCACTCCGTCCCATCCGCCCGCGAACACCACGCCGTTAATCAGCGTGACAGCGGCGACCAACCCGCGCCTCGGCCTTCCGCCTCCCTCGGGCTGCGCTGGATCGATATGCGCAATCCATGCCTGCTTGCCGTCGGCCAGACGCAGAGCGGCGACAGCGCCGGTTTGCAGCGGATAGTAGACGTTCTGGCCGTCCGCCGCTCCGCCCCACATGATCTGCGCGCTGGCGCGAGCGCCATCCGTAAGGTCCGCCTTCCACAGCAGCGCGCCTTTATTATCGGGATCGATCGCAACAGCAGTTCCGCCCTTGTGCGCGGCCACCAAGACGCGCTTGCCGTTCGCGAGCGTCTTCAGGATCGGGGAATTGGCGATGTCCCAATCGGGACCTGGATTTTCAGGGCACTGTTCGCCCTTGGGTCCGCGGCCGCCGCAGCCTTGCGGAGACGCGTCGTTTTCGACGCCTTGATACCACCACAACATTTTGCCGGTCGCCATATCGAACGCGACAATCGCGTCGGAAGTTTTCGCGGCAGGTTCGGTGAACGCATTGCCGGTGGAAACATAGATGGCCTTGTTCTTAGGATCGATCGTAGGTGCGCTCCAGATCGATGCGCCGGCGGGACCCCACAATTGCGTGCCGATGGAATTAATCTTTCTGGGCTTGGGCTCCTCCGGAATTGTGTAGCTCTTCCAGATGAGCTTGCCGCTGCTGGCGTCGATCGCTGACAGGTTGCCGCGATACGTGCAGCAGGGATAATGTGGATCGCCGGACGCGACCTCCTCAGAACCGGCGATACCGACGTACACCCGCCCCTCGTAAACCACCGGAGCGCCGGTCACGTGCGACAGCACCCGAGGCTCTGGATTGTACTTCCACAGCAGCTCGCCATTGTGCGCATCAACAGCGTAGACGTTGCCCTTGCGGTCGCCGAAATAGGCCGCGTATTTCGTGTTGCCGCGGCCAGTCACCGGACCGATGACCAGCGGCGTGCGCACCTGCGCCTCGGCCTCGAAGGACCAATACACGCAGCCCGTGGAAGCGTTCAAGGCGTAGACGTAGCTGTTATCGTCGCCGATGAAGAGACGTCCGTCGGCGATGGTGGGCTGGCTGTAAGCCTCCACGCCGCCCGGAAATCCAAACGCCCACTTGAGCTGCAGCTTGGGCACCTGCGCGGCCGCGAGACCTGCGGTTTGGGCCGTCTCAAAGCGCGTGTTGGCGAGATCCGTGCTCCATCCGAGCCAAGTCGGTCCGGAATTGACGGTGCCCATCTGCGGATTCGCCGCGCAGTGGTTGGGCATGTTTTTCGCGTCACCTTGATCGGCCGCGCCCAGGCTCCGGCCGCCAAAGAATTCCGCGATGTAGCGCTTCTCTTGATCGCTCAACTTCGCCGCCTGCTGGACCATCGCGCCTGTAGTCAGCGCTGCGTAGATCGCCTCCGGCGTCATCGTGGCGAGAGTGTCGGTGGAAGGCGCGCTATTTTCTTTGAGCAGTCCCTCATCGGCGCTGGACTTGGTGTTCTTGTGGCAGCTCGCGCAGTTATTGTTGAACGGCGCCTGGGCGGCAAACCGCTCCATCGGGCCCTGGATGGGTCCCCGGCCTCCGCGTCCGCCGGGGGCTTGGGGCGGGGCTTGCGGCGGCTGGGCCTGGAGGGCCGCGATTACGACTAGAAAACAAAACAGTTGTCGCATGTTTTTAGACCTATGGGGTGTCACGGGTGGGCGCCTGCGCGGACCTCTGGCAGGGAGAAGTTCGCTTCGTTGAGTAAGTTGGCCGTTTCAGGCCTTCCGGCCGATCAGGTGTTCGTCGCATGCTCTTATATAATGTACCCGATATGCCGAAATAGGGCTTATGAGACACATAGCCCTGCTTGTTGCGCTATCTCTCACCGTGGTTGCGCAAAACTATACCGCTAGCCAGTCCACGGACCACGGGGTTCCGGTGGTGCGGCTCACCGATTCCGACCACGGAGTGGAAGTCGGCATTCTTCCTTCGGTCGGGAACATCGCCTACGAAATGAAGGTACACGGCCAGAATATCCTGTACTTTCCCGCCGATCTCGACGAGTTCCAACAGAGGCCCACGCTGGCCGGTATTCCTTTTCTTGCGCCGTGGGGAAACCGGCTGGATCAGCCGGCGTTCTGGGCCAATGGCAGGAAGTACGTTTTCGACGCGACGCTCAACAACGTCCATGGCGCGAATCCGATTCACGGCATGCTCGCGAGCTCAGCCTACTGGCGCGTCACCGAAGTGAAGGCCGATGCGCATTCGGCTCACGTGGTCAGCAAGCTTGAATTCTGGAAGTACCCGGAGTTGATGCGCCAGTGGCCGTTCGCCCACGAATACGAGATGACCTACACCTTGGCCGAAGGCGGATTGCAGGTCGCTATCACCGTGACCAATCTCAGCTCTGAGCCGATGCCTGTCGCGATCGGATTCCATCCCTTCTTCCGCATCCCCGGCGTCGCCCGCAACGATTGGGTCGGACGCATCCCGGCCCGCCAGCGCGTGATCACGGACACTCGCTTGATTCCCACCGGCCAGTTTAAGCCCATGGATCTGGACGATCCGTTCCTTTTGGAGAATCGCACGCTCGACGACGGCTTTGTTGACCTCGTGCGCGATCCCGACGGCCGGGCGCGTTTCTACATCGCCAGCTCCGGCAAGACCGTGGAGGTGCTGTTCGGTCCCAAGTGGCAAGCCGCCGTGGTGTGGGAGCCTAACGACAGCAAGGGCCAGCCCCAGCCGTTCGTCTGCTTCGAGCCGATGGCCGGCATCACCGACGCGATCAACCTCTATCACGAAGGCAAGTACGCCGACTTGCAGACGGTCCCACCGGGCGGCAAGTGGAGCGAAAGTTTCTGGGTCCGCACCAGCGGGCTCTAAAGCTACGATTGGGACACGTGGTCCATCCAATCCGCGTTGAAGTAGAGCGGGAAGAGGACGGCCGCATCCTGGCTTCGGTGCCTGAACTGCCCGGCGTGATGGCGTACGGAGCAAACCGGCAAGAGACGGTGCGAAAACTGAAGGCGATCGCCCTCCAGGTACTGGCGGACATGATCGAGAGCGGTGAGGAGGTTCCGGAACCGCTGAAAGCCCTGTTCGCCGCGTGAGCGTCTGGCGCGCCACCAAAGCCAGAAGGGCCTACGCGGCGCTACTCCGAATCGGCTGGACGCTCAAGAAGCAAGTTGGATCCCACCGCAAGCTGCAACGTCCGGGCTGGCCTAACTTCACTTTCTGCTTCCACGACAGCGAAGAGATCGGTCCGCAGCGCTCGCCAAGATCGGGAAAAGATGCAGCCCTTCGTCCTGAGGACCTATAAGCGAAGAGCTCGTTCAGGTCTCTGGCCCGAGGTCCCCCGTATCAATGGAGATTTGCCTATAGAAGACCGGCAGCTGGTAGAGGGACCTCAAGCGTGGGAGATGAGCCCTGTCCTTGGCGATTGGAGTCTCCTTGGACACAACCCACCACTTTCTTGAGCGGTTCTCATTCGGCCAGTGCGCGTATTCCAGCAGTTGCCCGACGGCCTTGCGCGCAGCCGCGCGAACGCCGGACGCCGGACGCGACCTTGATCTCGCAGAAAATCGGGCCTGCGCCTGTCTCAATCACTACGTCAACGCGGGCATCTCGATCGCCTTGGTTGATCTTCCACTCCTCGGTAATCTCGCATCCCCCGCGGTTCCTCCCCATCGCTCTGCGAAACTCCTGGATTCCTCCAACGCAGTAATCCTCGGCAGCCTCGTTAACTTCCTTCGCAAGTTCTGTGATCGTCACCTCATTCCCTCTTCTCCCACAGCGCGAAACTGTAGAGCGTCTTCCCGGCGGCGATGGCGATGAACTGCTTGCCGTCCACCGCGTAGCTCATGGGCGAGGCCGCGATGCTGGAGCCGGCGGGAAAGCTCCATAGCTCGACGCCCGTGCGAGCGTTGAGCGCAATCAAGCTACCATCGCCGGTGGCAGCGAATACCAGACCTCCGGCCGTGGCGAGAACGCCCGCGGAAAGTGAGACGCGGTTGAGTTTGTGTTCCCATTGCGTTGCACCGGTCTCGGGATCGATGGCCTTGATGGCGGCGACGGGCGGGTCTCCCGCTCGTTGGCCGCGGCCGCCCTGGTACTGTTTGCCCTGCTCATAGGCTTGCGGCGTGCGCAGAAAACGCTGGCCGGAATCGGCGGTCGCCACATATATCCAACCCGTCTCTGGACTGTAGGAAGGCGCTTGAAAATTGGTGCCTCCGATCAGCGATGGATACACCGTGATGCTCCCTCCGGGCTGCGAATCCCAGCCCTCGACCAATTTCGGCCGGCCGTTCCGATCGAAGCCGGTGTTCCAGGTCTGGCGCACAAATGGAGTGGCGCTCAGAAATTCGCCGCTCGACCGGTCGAGCACGTAGAACATGCCGTTCCGGTTGGCTTGCAGCAGCAGCTTGCGCGGCTGGCCGTGAAACATGCGGTCCACCAGAATAACGTCCTCGGTCGCGTCCCAATCGTGGCTATCGCCGGGAGTGAACTGATAATGCCACTTGCGCCTGCCGGTGGCCGGATCGAGAGCCAGCACGGAGCAACTGAAAAGATTGTCGCCGCTGCGAACGTCGGCATCGATATCGGGACCGGGATTGCCGACGGTCCAGAACAAGGTATCGCTTTCCGCATCGTAGCTGCCGGTGAGCCAGGTGGGGCTGCCTCCGTGCTGCCAGCTATCGCCTTTCCATGTCTCGTGGCCGAACTCGCCGGGAGCGGGCACGGTATCGAGGCGCCACAGGCGCGCGCCGGTCGCCGGGTCGTACGCCTCGACGAATCCGCGCGCGCCGAATTCGCCGCCTGCCACGCCCACCACGATCCGGTCCTTGAGCGCCAGAGGCGCGGAGGTGATGCTGTATCCCAGTATGGGGTCGGCAATCTGCGTCTCCCACAAAAGACGGCCGGTCCGCGCGTCCAACGCGACCAGCGCAGCATCCAGAGTGCCCACGAACAATCGATTTCCCAGCATCGCGACGCCGCGATTGAAGCGATTGATCTGCCCCGGAGGGGTGATTTTTTGCGCGCGCTCATAACGCCAGATCTGCTGGCCCGTTTTCGCGTCGAGCGCGAACACCTGTCCGGGCTGGCCGGAAGTGTACATCACACCGTCCGCCACCAGCGGCGTCACCTCCAACGCAGAGGCGCCGGGCATCCCGACGGACCAGCTCACCGCCAGGCGGCTTACATTCGAGGCGTCGACCTGCTTCAGCGCGGAGTAGTGGCGGCCCTGGTAATCGCCCCAGTAGGTGAGCCAGTTCCGCGGCTCGGCCGGCGCGCTGCGTAGCCGGTCGAACGTGACGTCGAACCTCGATCCGGGCGCGCCCGTAGACTGCGCCAGAGCCAACGCGGAACACGCGGCGAGAAACGGCACGAGGCGCATAGAGGCCACAGTATCATGGATCGTGATCAAGAAGCCTGAAATTCCCACTCCCGCGCTGCTGCTGGACTTGGACGCTTTCGAATCCAATCTGCGATTGATGGCAGAGCGCGCGGGCCAATCCGGCAAGCAACTGCGCCCGCACGCCAAGGCTCACAAATGCGTGGAGATTGCGCGCCGCCAAATCGCCGTGGGCGCCATTGGAGTGTGCGTGGCGACGGTGGATGAAGCCGAGCTGATGGCGTCAGCCGGGATCTCCGGCCTCTTGCTGACCTCGCCGCTGGCCGATCCGCGCAAAATGGCTCGCGTGGCCGCGGCCGGCGCGATGGTAGTGGTGGACCACGCCATTCAGGTGGAGTGGTATAACGCGGTGGCGCGAGCCGCGGATCGCACGATCGATGTGCTGGTGGACCTCGACGTTGGCGACCATCGCACCGGCGCCGCGACCAAGGAGCAGGCGGTCGAAATCGCGCAGGCCGTGGATCGCGCCAGCCACCTACGTTTTCGCGGGTTGCAGGGATATTCGGTGAGCGGCTCGCACGGGCCTTCGTTTGAGGAGCGCATGCGCATCTCGCGCGGCGCGTTCGATACGGCCGTTACGGTGCGCGATACGCTCGCCGCGAAGGGGCTCGCCGTCGAAATTCTCACCGGCGGCAGCACCGGAACGTGGGACGTCGACACGCAACTTCCGGAAGTCACGGAGCTGCAAGCCGGGTCCTACGTGCTGATGGACCTGGCTTACGGCAAGCTGAAATTGCCGTTCCGCCACGCTCTCACAGTGCTGGCCACGGTGGTCAGCGCCAACCATGAAGGCTTTGTGACGGTGGATGGCGGCTTCAAGGCGTTTTCGACCGATCGCGGCTATGGGCCGGAAGCGGTAGGCCTCGAAGGGGCGCAGTACCGCTGGGGCGGGGACGAATTTGGGTACCTGGATACGCCTGCTAAGCCCAGCCTGGGCAAGAAGATCGAGTTCATCCCGCCGCACTGCGATCCCACCGCGAACCTGTACGGCCGGATTTACGTATGCCGAGGAGAAGCGGTGGAAGCGATCTGGCCGGTGAAATCTTCCACGCTTACCGTGTAACTTTCCGGCTATTGCCGGATACCTTGACTGGAGCTACAATCGAGGTTATGTACAGGCAAACTATACAGAGGCTCGCGATCGGCTTGTCCTTCGCGGCGGGCGTGCTGCTCGGGCAAGCCACTCAGGAGAAGGCTCCGGCTTTCGAAGTCGCCACCATCCGGCCCGCGCCGTCGATTATGGAAATCGTACAGCAGCTTCAGTCCGGCAAAGCGAAGATCGGTATGACGGTCGATGGAGCGCGCGTTGACATGGGCTTCCAAGGGCTGAACGATCTGATCCGGATTGCCTACAAGGTCAAGCCGTATCAGATTCAGGGGCCGGACTGGATGGGGCAGCAGCGCTTCGAGATTCAGGCCAAGATTCCGGATGGCGTTTCGCAAGACCTGGTGCCGGAGATGCTGCAGAGCCTGCTCGCGGACCGGTTCAAAATGACCTTTCACCGCGAAAAGAAGGAATTGCCGGTCTACGCGCTGATTGTCGCCAAGGGCGGACCGAAGTTGACCGAAGCCGATCCCGGCCCTGAGGCACCGCTCCCGGATAGGCCGGGCGCGGCCAGCATGAGCATCGGGACCGAGAACGGTCCGATGAAGATCGTTCAGGACGGCAAAGGCGGCTCCATCATGCAAGGCGGCCAGTTCAGCGGAACGCTGCGCACCTCGGTGAGCCAGACCGGCATCCATCTGGACATAAGCAAGCCAAGATTTCCGAGATGGTGGACTTGCTGAGCGGCTTGGTTGATAAACCCGTACTCGATATGACGGATCTCAAAGGGGCCTATAAAGTGACCATGGACCTTCCCATGGAGGACGTGGTGCTGATCGCGCAGCGCAACGCGGCGCAGCTTGGCCTGCAACTGCCCACCCCGCCGCAGGCCCCCGGCGCAAATCCGGCGGATCTGGCATCCACTCCCGGAGGCTCGGCGATCTTCCAAGCTGTTGAGAAGATGGGCTTGAAGCTGGAATCGCGCAAGGCGCCCGTCGATATCATCGTGGTCGATCATCTGGAAAAGACCCCGACCGATAACTGACTTCTCACTCCATCGCGGCGGAGCACAACCATGAGCGCTTCGGGTCTGTCCGCTGCGACGTTCTCGGATTTGTATCAGCGGCACAGCCGCGATGTCTACCGCTATGCGTTTTACTTGAGCGGGAATGCCGCGTTGGCGGAGGATATTACCGCGGAGGTGTTTCTGCGCGTGTGGAGCTCCGCGCAGCCGGTTCAGATCCTGACCGTGAAGGCCTACTTGCTGGTGATCGCGCGCAACCTGTATCTGCACGATCTGCGGCACAGCCAGCGCGGGCGGGAGTTGGACGGGAACCTGGCCGCCGCGGCATCGCTTTCGCGAGAGATGGAATCGCGCCAGGAGTTGCGGCAGGTGCTCGCCGAATTGCGACAGTTCCCGGAACTCGACCGTTCCGCGCTGCTGCTCCGGGCCGAGCACGGATTGTCCTACGAAGAAATCGCCGCGGCGCTCGACATTTCGGTTGCCGCAGCTAAAGTCAGAGTCCACCGGGCGCGCGTGCGCCTGGCCGAACGTTTCGGGCGGAGTGCAAACCCATGACCATTTCACGTGCCATCATCGACGATCTGTATCCCTTGTACGCGGCGGGCGAAGCCAGCGCGGACTCGCGCGCGCTGATCGAGGAGTATCTGACGGAGCACCCGGACGCAGCGGCGTCGCTGCGAATTCCGCTGAAGTTGCCGCCGGTTGAGCCTCCTGTGGATCTGGAGGGTCGAGCATTGAGGCGAACGGCGCGCTTGCTCGAGCAGCGAAGCATGCTCGGCACGGTCGCTCTGAGCCTCAGCTACGCTCCCACGGCTGTCGGCTTCCTGGAACAGGGGAAGCTGCACCTACTGTACTTGGATCTTCCGTGGCTCGCGGCGGCGCTCTATGCCGCCGCCGTCGGGTTATGGGTTGGCTTTTTTCAGGTATGCAGACTGGTGCAAGCTACCGGGCTAAGGCCGCGGCGGACGTGGACGGCGCGGTTCGTATGGCTGCTCACGGGGACAATGATCGGGTTCGCCATCGTATTGCCCGTCCAGCACTGGACCGGATGGCAAAGGGCTTATGCCGATCTGCCTTGGGTTGTGGGAACCCTCGCTTGGGCCTTGGGCGAAAGACTGGGGCAGGTCGCCAAGGTTGAGGAAATAACCCGCCCGACCACAATATTTGGGCCGCACGACGACGACGGCTCCGCCTGAGGCTATTGGCAACAGGCGGGCGGAGGCTGCGTGGGATCGCCTACGGAGATGGTCACGATGTTGCTCGTGTAAATATTCTGTGAAATGGTAAGTTGCGCGAAGTTCGAAGGGTTAATATCCGGATTGAGCTGGAGTAGGATCTGGTAGATCCCGACCGTGCCCACCACCAGGCCGGCGGCGATCACATCGGCGGTCTTCGCGTCTCCGATCGAGGAGACGCTGACCGTGGCGTTGTTCAAAGCCGGTCCCGGATACGGCTGCCCGTCTTGTGGGCCGATCAGATTCCCGGCGATATCGTTGGTTAACCCCAGGCCCGTGCCGAACACGTAGAACTGCTCGCCAGGTAGAGCCGGATCGTCCTCAGTGATCGGCGCGCCGGCCTTGCTGGCACAGCACAGGTTGATATTGTTCACGTCCAGAGCCAGGCTGCCGGTGCCTCCGCTAGCGCTGGTCACATTGGTGCTCAGGGGAATGCCGTCGCCTTGCGGGCCAGCCACGATGGCGGTAATCACGATGCGGGTGTAAGCCGCCCCGGCGGCGGCGGTCACGTTCCTATCCGGGTCGGCCATAATAACCGCGATCAGTGCGTCGCGGATGGATGTCAGCGAGTCGGTGGCCTGCACAGTGTAGCTGTATCCGCGCCCAGCTATGGTGACCGTGCCCACGTCCCCGGCGGCGATGGTGCCGGATAAAGTGATGGTGGCGGTTGCGTAGCTGGAGGAGTGATAGGCCAGCGCCGTGCGCGGATCGGGACCTGCCTGCGCAAAAATGCCGGGGTTGGCGGTGTCGATGGGAATCGCCACGGCGTTAGTCACCGTGATGCTTCCATCAGCGTTCACCGTGCGCACGAAGGCGTTGATGTTGTTGGTATTGGAAACTTCCCACGGAATCTGGGTATTGATCTGCGTGCCCGAAACCAGGATCAAGGGCGCGCGAATGCCGTCGAAATACACCTCCACGCCGCATAGATCGATGGGCAGTTGCGAGCCTGTAGGCGCGCTGCACGTGCTGGCGGCCAGATTGTATCCGAAGATGGTGGCCAGCGTGCCCGGCGCCAGAGTACCGGCGAGGTCGCCGCCGGTGAGGTTCGACGTCGCCGCGATGGCGCTGATCATGGCGTTGGTGGATGTGGTGACGGTAACACTGATACTGTTGCCCGCGGGACCGGGACCGCGCGCGGTCAGCAGCAATTGCTGCAATTCGGGCGGAATCGATGCATACACATTCGGATCGCCCGATCCGGCGTTGATCAGATTCACCAGCGCTTGCAGGATCGTGGTCTGTGTATCCGTGGAAAGGATCGTGTACGTGTAGCTGGTGGAGTTGATCTGGATGGTGATCGTATCGCCGGCCTCGATGGTGCCGCTCACGTCAATTTCATCGGTCGCGAAGGTCTCCAGGCTCGCTGAATTGCGGATGCCGTCGTTGCCTACGTTGGGCGCCGCCGGGGTGTACACCAGGACCCGCCGGTTGCTCGGGTCGGCGACGTACAAATTGGTCCCATCCCAGGCAAGCGAGGTCGGCGTCGGATCGACAGCGGCGCCGGACTGGTTCAGCAAAGGATTGAACAGAGACGTCACGCTGGTGACCTGGCTGGCGAATTCATCCGGCTGGCCCAGCACAAAGTCCGCCTCCGGCGCGTTCTGCGTGGGAATCTCATTGAAGATCAGAACGCGATCGTTGCCGCCATCGGCTACAAACAGACGCGTTCCGTCGGAAAGCACGAAGCTGGGGTAGTTCAGCGTCCGGCCGCACATCGAAGGGTAATAACCGGGAGCGGCTTGCGGACACAGATCGGTATTATCGTTTGCCAGGGTGTTGGAAAAGTTCGTCTGGCCGATTTCCACATCGGCCGGCTTGCCGCTAACAGTGGGGATCGAATTCCAGATCAGCACGCGATTGTAGCCCGTGTCGGCCACGAACAAATGTACGCCGTCGCTGCTGACGGAAACCGGATCGAGCATGGTTCCCTGCGTGGCGGTGAGCAAGGCGCACGGCGGAGGCGGGGCCGGCGCAGGCGGCGGCGCGCAGGTGGGCAGGGGCTGCCCCACCGAAGTGAAGTCTTTCTGGCCTAACTCGAGGTCGGCGGGCTGATTGTTGGTGGTGGGGATCGAATTCCAGATCATGATCCGGTTGTTCCCGGTGTCCGCCACGAACAGCTTTCCATTCTGAATCCAGACGCCCTGAGGACCGCGAAAACTCGAAGCCGAAGCCACCAGGGGTTGCGCCACGACGTTGAAGTTGGTTTGACCCAGTACGATATCAGCGGGCTGGCCATTCGAGTTGGGCATGGAAAGCCACAGCAGAACGCGGTTATTGCCGGTGTCCGCTACGGCCAGAATATGGCCGTCCGTGGCAACGCCCGTGGGCGTCCGCATGCCGTTCTGCGTGGTGTGAAAATTGGTGCCTAGAAAATCCGGTTGCCCCAGCACACCGGTCGCCTGGCCAAGACACACCGGACAATTGCCGCTATAGGGCTGGATCTGGGCGGTGGGAGTGGGCAACATCTGGGAAGCGTGCTGAAACAACAGCACGCGATTGTTGTTGGGCGTAAATCCCAGAAAGTTCGAATCCGCGACGAACAGCGTATCTCCGCCGAAGGCCAGCCCGCCTATCCCGCCCAGCAGCGTATCGGAAGCGCCTGCGGTTTGCGAAGTGAAGGTGGTCTGCCCGATGACCAACCTCGCCGCTTGTCCGGTATTGAACTGCGGCTGGCCCAGGCACACCCCGGCACACAGTGAGAAAAGGGCACAGGTTTTGAACATTGAAGGAAGCAAAAGTGGATAGTCCTACAGTATAGCAATGTGGACGCGGGCTGGATTGTGCACGTTGCGTTCCAATCGTCCAGTATTTCGGGCAGGTAACCCTTGCCTTCCAGTCGCCTGCTCGCCGCACCAACGACCCGCTGCAGCTACTTGAAGTCGATCGTAGAGGATGCGTCGAATTTGCGGTAGTTGCGGAATTCGATCCGGTTACGCGAGCAGGAACTGGTGCCCCGGTCACAGCTCAGGACTTCAGAGTCGGCGGGAAGCAGGTATTCCGGATCGCCCGGGGCCAAGCGGATATAGTCGTAGTCGGTGGCCATTTCAATTGTGTCAAAGGGAAACGCGACGGGGACGTTGCGCGCCTGAACTTCGATGCGCAGCACTCTCCCGGTAGCCTTGTCGATCCAGATGCTACCCCGGTAGGCCGGATAGTAGAGCTGCGAGGGAGCTTTGACCCGCCAGTGCGACCGCTCCCGCGGAACGTCCAGCTTGAAGACGATGGCGTCGCGGCCGCGGATAGTGTCGGCTGAGCCTCGGCGGAACACGGCAGCGGTGGAATCGCTCATCAGGTCCTCCAGCCAGGATGAGAACTCGCCCGTGGAGATGGTACCTCCCACTTCCTCCATGGTCTTGTGGGCGCCGGAGTTTCCGACCCTGATATTCTTGTAGCTCTCCTGCCCGTTCTCATACGCTACATCCGCGGTCACGATATCGCTGGCCTGCCAGCCTTGCTTGATGTTATCGGTGTGGTATCGCGTGGTCATCTGCTGGCAGAAGAAATTGGGTAGGGACTGGGTGAAAGTATAGGCCGCTTCTCGCGCTTTGAGGATCAAGGGGTCCTGTTGCTCGAGAACCGGCTGCGCCGCACGCGCCGTCGCCGCGGTTTGCGTGGCCGCTCGTGCGCCAATCAGCGGCGGATTGCTGTTGGCTGCCGTACTTACTCCGCCATTGCTAGGAGTTGGTGCGGCCGTACCGGCCGGCGTTGCCAGGGATGGAGCCGTCGTATCACCAGGATCGGGTGCATGCGCCACCGCCGCACCTCCGTGCCGCAGCACCGGCCGTCCCGGATCGTCGGCATCCGGCGGAGCAGCGACGGGTGTATCCTGCGTGGCCCTCCTGCCGGGAGCGTCGTCGTCAGCCGAGCCGGCGTTCGCGGCGGCCTGCTGGGCGGGTTGGGCTGCCGGCGGCGGGGTTTGGGGAGCCGGCTGCCCCGAATTAGCCGAAGGGGCCGCAGCGGGGGGATTGGCCGGAGCAGCATCGTCATCGCTATTGTTGCGTCGCAGGATGGGCCGGTCTTCGTCGCCCTCGACGTTGCCGGAAGTGCGCCGTCCGGAGCCGGAATCCGCCGCACTGGCGCCGTCCACGCCTATGAGGTCGCCGGTTTGCATCGCCGCGGCCCGTTCTTGCGGAGTGCCTGCACGCGTCCAGTCCACGCTGATGGCCGTATAGTAGCCGTTATCGTCTTCACTATATTCCACGCTGACGTGATCGCCGGGCGCAAAGGAGCCTACGTCGGCTTTGTCGCCATTTTTATCGGCTGCCGTGCGAGTGTTGATGCGGAACCAAACAACGCGGTAATCGCCGGTCTGAATCACTAACTGGTTCCCGGATGCCCGCCGCACCATGCCGTCCGTGCTGGAAGAAACAGGCCGGTTGGCGCGCGAATCCTGAGTCTGCCGCGGCTGTTGCTGCGGGTAGCCCCCGCCCGGGTAACCTCCGCCGGGATACGGGCCTCCACCGGGGTAACCGCCGCCCGGATATTGCCCAGGCAAAGGGAACTGGGCCAGCGCCGCCGCGCCAAAGATCAAGCCCAAAGAAACCGAGCCAAGCCGCAGCGTTTTCATATCCCTAGTATGACGCTGAAACGGCCTGCCTGGAATACACGGATTACGGTGTTAGAATCGCGACAATGAGGCTGGTTGCGGCGCTTCTGCTGGCGAACTGGCCCGCCTTGGCGGGACCTTCCGAGGCGCAGCTTCGTTCGGCGGCGGGTCGCGCAGTGGCGCGTTTGCAGGATTCGCAGAAGAACTGGTATTCCCAACAAAGCTGCTCCTCCTGCCATCACCAGTTTCTTCCCGCTCTGGCATTCCGCGAGGCCCGGGAGCATGGCGTCCCTGTCAACGAAAACATCGCCAGCGCCGACGCGGCGCGGGCCTTCGCGGTCTACTCCGACCTCGATCGCGCCGTGGAACATGCGCATCTTGTCGATCCCGGCATCGGCGACGCATACGGCTTGCTCGCGGCGGAGGCGGCCGGAGTCCGGCCCGGCATCGTGACCGCCGTCTACGCCCGCTTTCTCGCGCAGCGCCAGAAGCCGGACGGCCACTGGAACACGTACGATCAGCGGCCTCCGCAATCCTCGAGCGCCGTGACCGCGACGGCTCTCGCCGTTCGCGTGGTGGGCGGCGCGTATTATAAGGGATCGGACGCACCGCAGCGGATGGAAAAGGCACGCGCGTGGCTGCTCGCGCACAAGCCTCGCGATACCGAGGAGCGGGCGTTTCAACTACTTGGATTGAACTGGTCCGGCGCGGATCGCGCGGTGCTCGAGGCTCGCGCAAAGGCTGTCGAGGATTCGCAGCAGTCCGACGGAGGATGGCCGGAGCTGGATGGGCGATCGAGCGACGCATATTCGACCGGCGAGGTCTTGTTCGCGCTGAACGAAGCCGGTGTTCCTCTCAGCGACGCAAGTTTCATTCGCGGGCTCGAGTTTCTGCTCAAGACTCAGCAGCCGGACGGAACCTGGCACGTAGCCAGCCGTCTCTATCCACCTGCCCCTCTGAGTCCGGATTATTTCGAAAGCGGCTACCCGTACGGGCACGATCAGATGATCTCGGCCATGGGCGCCGGTTGGGCGATTATGGCGCTCTCCCGTGCTCTTGGGCCAGCGCGGAAAGTCGACGTGCCCGCGCCGCGCGAGGCCGCCCCTGCCGCGGTCGGGCCGTGGATTCAGACCGCATTGTTCGGCTCGGCCGAGGATTTGAAGCGGTTGCTCGATTCCGGCTTCGATCCGAACTCGGCCACGAAATCCGGGATCACGGCACTGATGCTGGCTGCACCGGACGTGGCCAAGATGAAATTGTTACTGGAGCATGGCGCGAAGATCAATGAGCGTTCGCATGACGGATATTCAGCCCTGATGATGGCGTCGCTCTATGCGGACTCGACGCCCGCTCTGCGCCTGCTGCTCGACCGCGGCGCGGAGATTCGTCCCCATCCCGGCTCGTCCGAACCGCTCTTTCACGCCTATCCATTGGCGCTGGCGGCCATCGCTGGAAATGCCGAGGGCGTGCGCTTGCTGCATCGGGCCGGCGCCGGCGTCAATGACGCCTACAACTACGCCGGCATCGACCCGGCCTCGCCGCTGATCCTTCTTTCCACCTTCGATGACGTTCCGGTTATCCGCGCGCTGCTCGACGGCGGCGCTAACGTCAATCAAACCGATCCAGAGGGCCTGACCGGCCTGCTATGGACGGTGCTCTCCAATCAAGTCGAGGTCGCCAGGCTCCTGCTGGATCACGGAGCCGACGTGAATCACGTGGACCAGCACGGCATGACGGCGCTGCTCTACGCAGCCTCGATCGATTTCGGCGATTCTGCGATGATCGACCTGCTGCGCGCGCATGGCGCGAAGCTCGACGCCCGGACTCCGCAGGGTTTGACCGCGCTGGATCTGGCGCGCAAATATCGCCACACGCACCTGCTCAAGAGCCTGGGTGGGTGAGGGGCTGTTCTTCAAGAGTGTTCGTGCGAGTGCTCTTGCGGATGTTTCACAGTCGAGCAGGATCCATCCGCCAGCAGGCAGCGGATGTGCTCGAACTGGATGGTCGTGTGGTGAATTCCGAATCGCTCGCCTAGCACCTGGTTGACGCGGCGCAAGATGGACTCGCTCGCCGACGGCGGCATGTCTTCGATCAACACGTGGCAGCTCAGAGCGTGTGCGTCCGAGCCAATGCTCCAGATATGCAGGTCGTGCACATCGAGGACCCCGTCGACCGTGCGGACCGCGTGTATCACATCCGCAAGCGCGAGGCCCTTCGGCAATCCCTCCAGAAGAATATTGAGCGAGTCGCGGAAAATATCCCAGCCGGTCCAGATAATAGCTACGGCGATGAGTATGGAGAGCACCGGATCGACTGCCAGCCATCCGGTGTAGCGCATAACGATGGCGCCGGCGATAATGGCGGCGCAACTGGCCGCATCGCCCAGCATGTGCAGCCACGCCGCGCGCACGTTCAAATCCTTGCCGTGGCCGTCCAGCCCGATGGCGATGCCCAGATTCAGGACCAGACCGATGCCCGCAATCCAGATCATGACCCCTTCGGAGACCGGCCGCGGATGAATCAGCCGGCCGTAGCTCTCATAGAACAGGACCAACGATAGGGCCACCAGAAGAAGCGCGTTAATGAAGGCCGCCAGCACTTCGGCGCGGCGGTAACCGTAGGTCTTGATGTGATTCGCGGGCCTTGAGCGCAGCACGAACCCAATCCCGGCCAGCACAAGCGCGAACGCGTCCGTGAAATTGTGCCCGGCGTCAGAAAGCAGCGCCAAGCTTCCGGATCGCAGACCCGCGACCGCCTCCAGCGCCACGAATCCCGCGGTCAGGATCAACGAGATGAACAGCACCGCCCCGGTCTTTTCATGGTGAGACCCATGGTGAGAGTGGACGTGCGCCATCTACTCCTATCGTACCCCTTGTGACGGTTGAGAAACTGTCACAAGCGCGGCGACGGCGGAACGTGCCGGCTGTATTCTGCTTGCGTATGAAGTACCTCATGACGCTGCTTCTGATTCCATCACTGTTGGCGGGCCCGTGGGATCAATACCCGAAATCCGTGCGGAAGCTGCTGGAGAAGCCGTGGGCGGGGCCGGTGCGGCTGACGTTCCAGGACGGGACCTCGGAAGAGGGGCAAATTCTGAGAGTCACGAATCAATATCTAGCCTTTCGTAAAGGACCGCCCTTCATGGCGGTGGTGCGGTATCCCTGCGAGCAAGTAGAACCCGGTAGGCTCGCCGACGTCAAGATGCTGGGCCCGTACGAGGAGGGGCAGATCATCGCAACGATCATACTCGCGCCTTTCTGGATTCCAAGGTTCGTTGCCTCCCTCGCGCGCCCTAAACCACTGGAGGGGTTGTGGGAGTCCGCGATGCTGCCGGGCGGCCTCGTCAGCGTTGTCGAATTCTCGGGGACGAGAGTAACCACCGAGGACGCGACCGTCACTGAAGGCACCTACCGATTCGACGGCCGCAGGCTGCACCTGTCGCCCGACTCCGGTGTTGACCGAGCGGTCGAAGTCGCCATAACTTGCGGCGACGAGATCGTCGTGGATTCCTCAAAACTCCACTTCTGGGAGCACGGGGACCGGGGCCCAGCGCACGCGCCCATCGTCGGATACTGGGCTACGGCTCTTCTTCCACCGCGCACCTCCGGGGACCTGCGGCCCGATGGGACGTTTCGGATCGAGATGATCGAGGCGCCCACGCGAAGATTATCCCGGAGGCACCATAACCGCATCAAGCTTGACTCCGGCGAGGAGTGGACCTTCCGCCGCAAAGGAGACCGGCTCTTTCTGACCCGCGCGGATGTAACCACGGAGTACAGGCCTCGCGCGTACCGCTAACGCCGCCGCGAGTTCTCGAGCGCGATGCCTACATTTCGCAGGAAGCCGGAATGCTTCGGCCGGGAAAGCGGCGTTCCGCGCGCAAACTCGCGGAATTGATCTTCGGTCATTTGCGCCAGTTCTTCAAGCGGAGAGATCTCCCGCGGCGCGAAGCCCGGCTCTGCGCTCATCGGCGCGCGCGAGTTCCAGGGGCAAACCTCCTGGCAGATGTCGCATCCGAAAACGTGCTCGCCGATGCCCGCTCGCATTTCCTCGGGAATCGGCCGGCGCAGCTCGATGGTCAGGTAAGAAATGCAGCGCCGCGAATCGACCGTCCAGGAATCGCCATGCGGAACCAGTGCTTGCGTCGGGCAAGCATCGATGCATCTGGTGCAGCTTCCGCAACGGTCCGGCGGCGGTGAGTCCGGTTCCAGCTCCAGCGAAGTCAATATTTCGCCGAGAAAAAACCACGAGCCGAGAGGCTCATGAATCAGACAAGTGTTTTTGCCGATCCATCCCAAACCAGCCAGCCGCGCGTAGCTGCGTTCGAGCAACGGCGCCGTGTCGACGCAGATTTTGTGTTCGAACAGTTCGATGGCCAGCAGCCGTTCGACTACACGTTGCAATCCCTCGCTCAGTACATCGTGATAATCGCGCGAGCCCCAAGCATAGCGCGAGATAGGAGGGTCGTGAGCCGGCTCGGTATTGTACAGTTTCCCCACACAGATCACCGACCGGGCGCTTCGCAAGAGCGAGCGCGGATCGCGGCGCAGCTCCGCGCGGCGGTCGGTCATGTAGCGCATCTCGCCGGCGAAGCCGCGCTCCAGCCAGCGTTCATAGCGCGCGAAATCCTCAGCCGGATCGGCTGCCGCGATCCCTGCCAGCTCAAAGCCGCACTCTTTTGCGATGCGTTTCACGGTATCGGAACGCACGAACGGTATTATAGACGGAGTATGCCGGATAAATTCCGAGCCGAAAAATTCAAGGTAGGTCTTGTGCAGATGAGCTGCTCGGCCGACCCAGCCGAAAATCTCGCCAAGGCCCAAGTTAAAATCCGCGAGGCCGCCGCGCGCGGCGCACAGATCGTGTGCCTCCAGGAGTTGTTCCGCTCGCAGTACTTCTGCCGCGAAGAGAACGCTGAGCTGTTCCGTCTGGCGGAGCCGATTCCGGGCGAATCGACCGAGGCTCTCGGCAAGCTGGCGCGCGAATTGAAAGCCGTCATCGTTGCCTCGCTGTTTGAGCGCCGGGCCTCAGGCGTGTATCACAACACCGCAGCGATCCTGAACGCGGACGGCACCATCCAGGGCTTGTACCGTAAGATGCACATCCCCGACGATCCCTTGTACTTCGAAAAATATTACTTCACGCCTGGCGACCTCGGCTTCCGTGCGTTTGAGGCGCCTTTTGGGCGCGTTGGCGTCTTAGTCTGCTGGGATCAGTGGTATCCCGAGGCCGCGCGCATCACCGCGCTGGGCGGCGCCGACATTTTGTTTTATCCCACCGCCATCGGATGGCACCCGTCGGAGAAGGCGCAGTACGGCGCGGCGCAGCTCGACGCCTGGAAGACCATCCAGCGCGCGCACGCCATCGCCAATGGAGTCTATGTCGCAGCCGTGAATCGCGTGGGTTACGAAGGCCCGCCGCAGCACGGTCTTGAATTCTGGGGATCCTCGTTTGTCGCCGATCCCTTCGGGCAGGTGATCGCGGAAGCGTCGGCGGACGAAGAAGAGATTCTGATCGCCGAGTGCGACCCTGGGCGCGCGGAAGACGTGCGCCGTAACTGGCCGTTTCTGCGCGACCGGCGCATCGACGCTTACTCGCCCATTCTTTCCAGGTGGCTCGACAAGTGAAGCTGAGTCCGGCCGGTCCGGCAGATCCGCGCGGCTTCCACATGCCCGCGGAATGGGAGCCGCATGCAGCCACGTGGCTGGCGTGGCCCGCCGAAAAATCGGACTGGCCAGGGAAGTTCGCGCCGATTCCGTGGCTCTATGGCGAGATTGTGCGTCACCTGGCTCGCGTGGAGCGGGTGCGCATCGTGATTGGGGACGAAGCCGCGCAACACGGCGCATTGCGCATCCTCAAAAAATGCCACGTCAATCTGGAGGCGGTCGAATTCCATTTGCAACCCGCCGACCGGAGCTGGATTCGCGATTTCGGGCCGATTTTCGTGAAGAATTGGGCCGGAGAAGTGGCCATCACGCGCTGGCGCTTCAACGGCTGGGCCAAGTACGACAACTGGCGCAAGGACGCGCGCGTTCCTGAGAGTATCGCGCGCAGGTTCAAGTTCCGACGCTGGGCGCCGGAGCTGGTGCTGGAAGGCGGCTCGATCGACGTCAACGGCGCGGGGCTGATGCTGACCACGGAGGAATGCCTGCTTTCCGACGTTCAGGCTCGCAATCCAGGACTCACGCGCGCCGATCTGCAGCGCGCTTTCGCGACCTACCTCGGCATACGCAAGGTCATCTGGCTGGGGTGCGGCATCGAGGGCGACGATACGCACGGCCACGTTGACGACCTCGCGCGGTTTACTTCCGTCGACACCGTGGTGACCGTAGTGGAGCGCGATAAGTCCAGTCCCAATTATGAGCCGCTCAGGGACAATCTCGCGCGGCTGCGGCATACCCGGTTGAAGATAGCCGAGCTGCCGATGCCGGAGCCGATCTACTTCGCGGGTCAGCTTCTCCCGGCCAGCTACGCGAATTTCTACATCGCCAATCAAATCGTCCTTGCGCCCGTGTTTTCCGATAAGAACGACCTGGCGGCGCTTCGCGTCCTCGCTCGCCTATTTCCGGGTCGCGAGGTGATTCCGATTCCGTGCCGCGACCTGGTTTTGGGTCTGGGAGCGCTGCACTGCATGACGCAGCAAGAGCCGGCGTAGGGAGCCGGTCCTAAAACTAAAACAGGAAGCTAAGGCCGCCGCGAAGGGATCGCGGAGCGTCGGTCAGGACCGAGCAGTGTCCCGCCGCGGTGACCGGCAGGTAGCCATCCGCGAGCGCGTTCCGCAATTCTCCGGTCGCTTCCAAGCGGCCCTTGAATGCGATGAAACGCGGCAGTGGCTGATGCACGGCGATGTTGAGTCCCTGCTGCTGATCCACGGGTCCAGTCAAGGAGTAATGCGTAGGCATCATCATGCCTGCTTGGGTCCAGCCGTAGGTGGCTGCGATCCGTGTGCCGATCCCCGGGATCACCGCCGTAGCCCGGGCCATGACGAAGTATCCTTGGCGCGCGCGAATCTCTGAGCGCACGTCCGCGGCGCTATTGCCTTCGGCTTCGAGGGGATTCGACATCAGGTTGCCGCTCGATCCCACGCTGGCCGTGAGCTCCACATGATCGCCCAGCGCCTGCGTCATCGCGCCGCTCAAACCCGACTGCTGATAGGAGCCGATGTCGAACACGTAGTAGGTCCCGTCGAGCGCGGGTAGCAGGTTGGCTTGCGACTGGAAAACCGGTGGCGCGGACATGTCGAAGGCGGCGTCGGAAACCGCTTGGTTGTACAGGGTGACGTAATATTTGCGGCTGCCTTGCGTGGCCTGGTAACTGGCTTCCAGGTTGCGCTCGCGCTGCAAGCGAATCTGGTTGTCCGAGCGCGTCACGGCCGGGAGCATCGCCAGCGCCGCCAGGTCTTGATTCAGTTCCGGGTTCGCCGTCTCCCCGCTGGGCAGGCCGCTATCACGGCCGAGCAGCTCCGTAGGCGCCGTTCCTGCGCTATAAGCGACGCGCACGGCGTCGTCTCCGTTCAGCCGGTATGTGGCGCGGCCGTACATGGTCATGCGCGCCTCACTCTGTATGAATGAAATCGTATCCATGTGGCCGCCGTACTCGAGCTGAAAGTTGTCATTGAGCTGGAGCTTGTCGGCCGCTCCCACGGCCACCGTGCGCAGGGCAGGCCCCATCGCATTCCCGCCGGAGGCAAGTGCGGCGGCGTTGGCGGAAGGACCCAGGCCGGGGAAGTAGATCTGGTGCATGGTCAAGGCGAATTGCGGGCCGACTTGCCCGTCCTCATCCCGCGAATAAGTAGTGCGGAATGCGGCCACGGGAAGTCCTGAGTTAGGGAGATACGCCACGTTCCCGCTCAACCTTACGCTGGTATCGCCATTCATCCGAGTGGACACGGCGAAGGCCGTGCCAAGATCCTCCACTCCCCCGCCGGCGAGCGGTCCGTCATCTCCGGCCGATAGCTTCACCAGGCCGGTGGTCTCTGTGAAGGTCGCCGTCAGATGCCTGGGGGGCGGGTCCGAGCTCGAATCCGGCGCGAGCCGTAATACCGGTCGGGTCGCTGCGGAGGTACGGAGCACCCACTTCCATTCGTCGCTCATCAGAGCGCCCGGCACCGATGAGGGAGGGGCGATGGCGATGCCGCTGGCCAGCGTTCCCAGATTCACGTGCAGCAGATTTTCCGAACCCGGCGCCACCACGATATGGTTTCGCACCGCGGGCAGGAAGCTGGCGAGGTTCACGCGAATCGAGTACGTGTCCGGAGGGACGCCGTCGAAGGCGAATTTGCCGCTCTCGTTGGTCAGAACTTGCCGCACCAACTGATCGAAGCGGTTATATAGGGAAACCAGGGCTCCCATTTGAGGAATGCCGCCGGGGTTGCGCACCTCGCCCAGGACCTCGCCGGAAAAAACAGTCAGGCCTCCGCCACGCGCTTCGGGCACCCAGGCTCCCAGGCCCACCAGCAAGCCAGCCGCGACGATGGAAGTTTTAAAACTCACCAACTTAACGTCTGCCTCACGCCTCCGCTTGCCGCCCGCCTATCTCTAGCTCCCGCCAGTCTAGTCTATCGTAAAATGCGCCGAGTCCGTGACGGTCTGGTTGTCCTTATCATCGGTCGCCGTCACCTTCAGTGTATATTGGCCCGGCTGAAAGAAGCTCATGGGCAGTTGCTTCTTCACCACCATCACCGCCGCGCCGGAACTGGTGCGCTTAATAATCTCCGTAGCCGACTCGCTAAAATCGGCTACCGGCGTTGGGGCAGCCGCGCCCTTGGGATCGTCCTTGTACAGTTCGTATTTGACCACGCCATCGGCCTTCTTGGGCTTCCCGTCGGGTCCGAGCGTGTTGTCCGGCTCAAAATTGTACAGCCGCCAGTAAATGTAGACGAAGGGATCGGTAGCCTTCTTGAAATCCGGACGGCCATCTGTGCCCGGCATGCGCGGGCGAACCTTATCCTCGCCGATCACGAACATGTCCTTGCCGATGCTGTGCCGGTCCACCTTGTTCATCGTATCCGCCAGGATCAGCGAGCTAGAAGTCAGCCTTCCATCCTCCAGGTGCGGCACGTCCAGGCGGACGTTCACGTGACTCTCGTTGCCGCTGTTTTCATCCTTGGCCTTGACGGTCAATTTGTATAGGCCGGGCTTCAAAGCTACCGTAGTCTGGAAGATATCCGGACCGACGGCGGCCTTTTCCAGCATCTCCGTGGGTATGGTCGGCGGCGCCAAGTCATGGTCGAAGCTGGTGATGTACTTGCCAGACATGTTGGTGATCGTGCCATTCACTTCCACGTAGGCGCTGGAAACCCCTTGCTTGTCCTTCCAGGACAGATCCTTGCGGTCGAACTGGATGGTCACATTGGCGACCGCCGTCGCATCCGTAACTGGAATATAGTCCGCGCGGACCTTCATCGGCAGCAGGTTGTATTTGATCGAGGTCGAGACGGTCTCGTTCAAATCCTTGTATTGCGTTTCCGGCGGCTTTTGCAAGTTGGCGAACTGTTCCAGGCGCGTGAACTGGTCCATGCTGGCCGGCAGGGGCATGTTGCCGGTTCCCAGGTGAGTTCCGTCGGTGCGCGTGAAGCGGCACGCTTTGCATGCCAGACCCATCTGTTCATACAGCGTCAGGCCGGCTCCGGGCACGTACAGCAGCGCATCCTTCTCCGAAGGATCGGCGGTCATGTGGTATTCGCCGGTCATGCTGGGGTCAACGAACTCTATGTTGACATCGTTGCCCAGTCCCGGGATGTAGCGATAGCGCCAGTCTTCGAAAGGATACGTGGTGGTTTCCCCGCCGCCTTCCTCGATCGGCCGCTCATAAGTGCCGCCGGTGGGATGCTCGTCGCGCTCATCCGGCGGGCCGTACTTGATGTAGATCATGCCGCGGTCGGTCTTCCAGCCGGGAATACCGCTGGCGAAAGTCTCGTTGGCGTAAGCCACGCGGCGGTAGTATTCTTCTTCGTACTCGTTTTCCGGGGTATCCGGGGTGGGGTCTCGCTTCAGCCAGAAATTCTCGATGAAGGCCTCGCGCTCATCGTCGGTATTCAGCTTCAGGAACGCCGAGCGCTCTTCCGGGGTGATGATCCAGAAGACTTCCTCGTCCAGCCACTTCTTATAGGGGCTCTCCAGTTCCTTGGCGAGCTTCTTCTCATCCTTCTTCTTCTGCTTCTCGGACTTGGGCTTGGCGATGGTCTCCTGTTTGGCCGGAGCCTTGGTTTGTGTCTTTGGGTTGGCGTTTTGGCCGCTTTGGTCGGGGTTTTGGGCGCTGCTATCCTGGGCCGTCGCCGGGCCGCGGCTCAGAAACAGCAAGCCGACGGAGCACAGGCCGAAAACCGAACAGTAAGCGAGAGCCTTTCTCATGCTAATTCCACCTATGCATAGATTCTACCCTTCCACCCGGACGCGAGCAATCCCGGTCTGGTTCCAGCCGGTTCTTGGGAATCGCGATACTCTGAAAGCGTGCATCGGCTCGTATTGGCGCTCGGCGTGTTGCTATTCCTGCCGCGTGGCCAGGCCCAGTCCGTCACCTTTGCGCACGATATTGCCCCCATTGTCTACGAGCATTGCGCTTCCTGCCATCGGCCCGGCGAGTCGGGCCCGTTTCCGCTCTTGACGTATGAGGATGTAAAAAAACATGCGGCTCAGATCGCTACCGTGACGAAGAGCCGCTTCATGCCCCCCTGGCTTCCCGAGCCGGGTTACGGCGACTTCGCCGACGAAAACCGCCTCACACCGGAGCAAATCCGCACCATCGCGGACTGGGTGGCGCAGGGAACTCCGGAAGGCCCCGAATCCGGGATACCGCCCACGCCGAAGTTCACCGAAGGCTGGCAACTGGGTGAGCCGGATTTGATCGTCGAGGCTCCCAAGACTTTCACGCTGCCGGCTGAAGGCACTGACGTCTATTGGAACTTCGTCCTTACGCCGCAAATCACGGGCCGCCGTTACGTCAAAGCTGTGGAAGTCCGCCCTGGCGAAAAAAAGATCGTGCATCACGCCAATATCATCATTGACCGCTCGGGTTGGGGGCATGAGCAGGAAGCCTCGCCCGGGGCGGGCTTCGCCGGCATGGAACTGACAAACCGCCGCAGCGTCTTTGATCCCGACGACGGCCACTTCCTGTTCTGGCGTCCCGGCGGCGCGCCCTTCGTCGAACCGGACGGCTTGGCGTGGACGCTCGATCCCGGCAACGACCTGATCCTCAACACCCACCTGCGTCCTACCGGAAAACCCGAGCAAATTCGTCCCACCGTGGGCCTGTACTTCACCGATAAGCCGCAGACCAAGTATCCGATGCTGCTGCAACTGGAGCATGATGGAAACATCAACATCCCGCCCGGCGTCCGCGACTTTCCCATCTCCGACGATTTCAAGCTGCCGCTGGATGTCGATGTGCTCTCGGTTTACCCGCACGCACACTACCTGGCGACGCTGATGGAGGTTTACGCGACGCTGCCGGACGGCTCCCGCAAATGGCTGCTCCGAATTCCCAACTGGGACCAGAATTGGCAGAGCGTGTACCGCTACAAGCAGCCGCTGTTCCTGCCCAAGGGCTCCGTGATTTCGATGCGCTACCACTACGACAACTCCGCGGCAAACGTGCGCAACCCCAATCATCCGCCCAAGCGCGTCGAGGCCGGCAATCACGCTACGGATGAAATGGGCCACTTTTGGCTCCAGGTGCTGCCGCGAGAGCCAGGCGATCACCGCCGCGAATTGGACGAAGCCCTTTCGCGGCACACTCTGGAAAAATATCCCAACGATTTCAAGGCGCACATGATCCTGAGCGCGATCCTGCTTTCGCGCGCCAAGCCGCAGGAAGCCGTGCCGGTGGCCGAGGAGGCCGTGAGGATTGAACCCAAGGATCCGGAAGCGCACAATCTTCTGGGTGCGGTGCTGATGCCGGTGGGCCGGATTCCGGAAGCGATTCAGCAATATCAGCTCGCCGTGACGCTGCGTCCGGATTTCGTCAACGCGCGCTTCAATCTCGCCCGCGCCCTGGCGGCTTCGGGACGCTATAGCGAGGCCGTCGCTCAGTACAAGATCATCCAGGCTGCGTTCCCCGACGATCCGGAAATCAAAGCCGCCCTGGCAGACGCCGAGTCCCGCGTTAAACGCTAACCATTGCTGGCCCATCCCTAAAACCAGCGCAAAGTGACGCCCTGCCTGACTGCGATAAGCTGAGGCGATGGAGATCACAAAGATCCTTGGCCGCGAGATTCTGGACAGTCGCGGCAACCCCACCGTCGAGGCCGACGTGACCCTCGCCGATGGCAGCTTGGGCCGCGCCGCGGTCCCTTCCGGCGCCTCCACGGGCGAGCACGAAGCCGTTGAGCTTCGCGATGGCGACAAATCCCGCTACCTCGGCAAAGGCACGCTTGAGGCGGTGGCCAACATCAACGGCACAATCGCACCCGCGTTGCTCGGGATGGATGCGGAGAACCAATCCGCGCTCGATCACCTGATGATCTCACTCGACGGTACGGCGAACAAATCCAAGCTCGGGGCGAATGCGATCCTGGCGGTTTCGATGGGGCTGGCGCGAGCCTCGGCTGCTTCTGAGCGGACTCCGCTCTATCGCTATCTGGGTGGAGTCTCGGCCTCGATTCTGCCGGTGCCCATGATGAACATCCTCAACGGAGGCGTGCACGCCGATAATAGCGTCGACCCGCAGGAGTTCATGATCGTGCCCTACGGCGCGGAGAAATTTTCCAAAGCCCTGCGCTGGGGCGCGGAAGTGTTTCACACGCTGAAGGGTGTGCTCAAAAAGCGCGGCTACTCCACCTCCGTTGGTGATGAAGGCGGCTTTGCGCCCAGTCTCAAATCCAATGAAGAGGCGATCCAGGTGGTGCTGGAGGCGATCACGCAAGCCGGCTACCGTCCTGGCGAGGACATCGGCATCGCGCTCGACCCGGCTGCCAGCGAGTTCTATGATGCCGCGCGCAGACGCTACGTCTTCAAGAAGTCCGACAAGAGTGAGCGCGATTCCGCTAGAATGGCCGAATTCTGGGCGGATTGGGTGCGGCAGTATCCCATCGTCTCGCTCGAAGACGGCATGGCAGAGGACGATTGGGAAGGTTGGAAAACTCTGACCGATCTGCTCGGCAAGAAGATTCAACTCGTCGGTGACGATATTTTCGTCACCAATACCCAGCGCCTGGCGCGCGGCATTGAAGAGGGAGTCGCCAACTCAATTCTGGTCAAAGTGAATCAGATCGGCTCCTTGACTGAAACGCTGGAAACCATGAAGATGGCCTCCGATGCCGGCTATACCAGCGTGATCTCGCACCGCAGCGGCGAGACCGAAGATGCCTTCATTGCCGATCTCGCCGTTGCCACCGGCGCGGGCCAGATCAAGACCGGCTCGGCCAGCCGCACGGACCGCATCGCGAAATATAACCAGCTTCTGCGCATCGAGCAGGAACTCGGCGTGGGCGCGCGCTTTCCCGGCCGCAAAGCGTTCCGCCAGAACGCGTTTCAGGAAAACGCTTTTCGGCGATGAGCGCCGCAACCGGAATGACCGGGCGGCCGCTGGTGCTCACCATCCTCGACGGCTGGGGTTACTCGCCCGTCATCGAAGGTAACGCCATCGCCGCCGCGCGCAAACCGAACTATGATCGCCTGCTACGCGACTATCCCAACACCCTGGTCCACACCTCGGGACCTTATGTGGGACTGCCCGAGGGCCAGATGGGCAACAGCGAGGTGGGGCATCTGAACATCGGCGCGGGACGCGTGATCTACATGGACGTCACGCGCATCGACCGCATGATCGCGAGCGGCGACTTTTTCCGCGACCCCACTCTGCTCGCCTCGATGCATCACGCCCGCACCCGCAGGCTGCACCTGATGGGTCTGCTGAGCGATGGCGGCGTGCATTCGATGAACACGCACCTTTACGCGCTGCTCGAAATGGCCAAGCGCGAAGGCGTTACCGACGTGTGCGTCCACTGCTTCATGGATGGTCGCGACACCGGGCCGGAAACCGGCGCTGGCTACCTCGAGGCTCTGCTGCGCGAGATCCGCCGCGTCGGCGTGGGCCGGATCGCATCGATTTCCGGCCGCTACTACGCCATGGATCGCGACAAGCGCTGGGAACGGATTGAGCGCGCCAAGGGAGCGATGATCGAGGGCTCCGGCGAAAAAAGTACCGACCCGGTGGCCGCGGTCAAGCGGTCCTACGAGCGCGGCATTACGGACGAATTCATCGAGCCCATTACCATTGTGGACGCGCGCCATAACCCGGTGGGCCTGATCCGCTTGACTGACGCATGCATCTTCTACAATTACCGCGCCGACCGCGGCCGGCAGATGACCAAGGCGCTGGTGGATTCCGGGCTGAAACTGCACGTCACCACCATGACCGAGTACGATAAGATGCTTCCGGTCCCTTTTGTTCTGCCCAAGGAGCACCCCAACAACATCCTGGCCAACGTGATGGCGGCCCAGAACTGGAAAAACCTGCGCATCGCCGAAACCGAAAAATACGCGCATGTGACCTATTTTTTCAACGGCGGCAATGAGAAGCCGTACCCGGGTGAGGAGCGCGAGCTGATTCCGTCGCCCAAGGTCGCGACCTACGATCTGATGCCGGAGATGAGCGCCGCCGGCGTGGCCGAGGCGGCCATTAAGGCCATCGACCGCCAAGGCTTCGACGTGATCGTGATGAACTTCGCCAACGCCGACATGGTGGGTCATTCCGGAAAATTCGAACCCACGGTGAAAGCCGTCGAAACCATCGACGGCTGCCTGGGCGGAATTTACGACGCGCTGCGCCGCGCCGGAGGCCGCTGGATCATCACCGCCGACCATGGCAACGCCGAAACGATGATCGACCCGGTCACGCACGGCCCGCACACCTACCACACCACCAACCCGGTGCCGTTCATCGTGGCCGATGCGGAGAAGCGTCCGCTGCGCTCCGGCGGCTCACTGCAGGACATCGCCCCGACGATTTTGGGGATGATGCACGTCGCCCAGCCGAAGGAAATGACCGGCCAGGATCTGCATCAATAAGCCCTTCGCCAATAAAGCCCTGCGCCGATAGATCTCGCTGTTCTACTATCGAAGGTTCATGCCCTCCTCGGGTGCTACGGGACAGGTCTGCTTCGGTCAACCGGATGACGGCATCATCCAGATGGCCTACGTCGTCGAAGACGTTCGTCGCTCAATGCACGAATGGTCCACGCGGTTGAACGTCGGTCCGTGGTTCCTGCTCGATCGCTTCACCGGCGTCAATCCGATGTATCGCGGCCAACCTTCGCGTTCCGAAATCGCCTTGGCGATGAGCTTCGCCGGGCACATGAATATCGAGCTGATCCAGCCGCTCGACTCCGCGCCGTCGGTCTATCGCGAGATCATCGACAAGCGCGGCTACGGCTTTCATCACTTTGGTGTCGCCACGCGGAACCTCGATCAAGACGTTGACCGCTACCGGGCTTCCGGCGCGGAGCTCGCGTTCCTGCTCGGGGTGCCCAGCGGCGGCCGCGTGGCGTATATGGACACCACCGTTCATCTTTCCGGCATGACGGAATTGATCGAGCTGGGACCGGGATTCGAGCCCGTATTCAACCGCTTCTACCGGGCCTCCATCGGTTGGGACGGCTCGGAACCGGTGCGGGCGTTCCTTTGAGCCGCACGGCATCCATCGGCGGATTTCTTGCGCTGCTGATCGTCGCCACCGCGCGCATCGTTGCGACCTATTCCGTCTTCAATGACACGGTCGATGAATCCTGGCACATCGGCTGCGGCATGGTCTGGCTTTCCGGCCGCGTTTACGATTGCAATCCTGAGCATCCGCCGCTGGCTCGCGGCATGATGGCGCTGGGGCCGTACCTGGCCGGCGCGCGCGACATCGGCGAAACGCGCGGAGCCGTCGAAGGCCGGGCGGTACTGAACCACGGCGGAAATTTCGACCGCATGCTCGCGCTGGCGCGCATGGGCATTCTTCCGTTCTTCTGGTTGGCCGCTCTGGCGGTGTATTTGTGGACGCGGCGCGGGCTCGGCGAGCCGGCGGCGTTCTTCGCGACCCTCTGCTTCACCATGTTCCCCTCTATTCTGGCCCACGCCGGGCTCGCGACTACCGATATGCCCGCGGTCGGATCGATCGGCGCGGCGTTCCTGGCCATGCTGGTGTGGCTGGAGTATCCGGGCTTTAAACTGGCCGTGCTGTTCGGCGCGTCGCTCGCACTGGCCGCGCTGTCGAAATTTACGTCGCTGGCGTTTTTACCAGCAGCCGCACTGTGCTTCCTGATCTGGGTGAGGCCGTCCCTTAAGCGAGCCCTGCCGACCGCTGCTGTCGTGGCGGCTTGCGCCGCCCTGATGGTCTGGGCCGGCTACCGTTTCCACTTCAACCGCGTGCCCGCGCCGGAGCTATGGCAAGGAATTCGCGACGTCATCTCGCACAACGACACGGGCCATCCCGGCTATCTGCTGGGGCAGTTTGGAACCCACGGCTGGTGGTATTACTATCCGGTCGCGATGGCCGTGAAGACTCCGCTTGCCCTGCTGGTGTTGATCGCGGTTGGAATCAGTGCGTGTTGGAAGCGCCGCGTTTTCGCTCCACTTGCCTTCACTCTCGGAATCCTGCTTTTCGCCGCGATATTCAGCCACATCAATCTCGGCATTCGCCATATTCTTCCCGCGTACGTCGGATTGTGCGTGGCTGCGGGCGCGGGCGCGGCGTGGATGTGGTCAGCCGGTCCTGTGCCGCGATTCATCGCTGGCGCATTGCTGCTTTGGCTGACCGTCTCCTCTGCGCGCAGTCATCCGGATTATCTCGCGTACTTCAACGAACTCGCGGGAAAGCACCCGGAGAACATCCTGGTGGATTCGGATCTCGATTGGGGCCAGGACATGAAGCGGCTTGCCGCGCGCATGAGACAGCTCGATGTCAAGGATCTGGCGTTCGATCCCTTCAACGGCGCCTATATCGAAGAGCTGCAAGCCAAGGGACAATTTCCGGCCATTCATCCCCTCGATCCGCAGGCGCCCTCGCACGGCTGGAACGCTGCCAGCATCACCATGCTCAAACTCTGGCGAATGGGCACGCGCGGCGCGAATCCTCCCGTGGAGTTGTGGACTGATAGAATCCCTCCCACCGAGCGAGTCGGCAGGGGAGTGTGGCTATGGTACGTACCGTAGCGGCGCGTGTTCAGTTTGCTGTCGGCGTTCTGTCCACCCGGTCGACTACCACAACGTCGATCGCCAGCTTAGTTTCTTGCAGGTCCAGGCCGAGCTGCTCTCGAAGTGCATCGAGGATGGAGGGTGCCGCGTCGCTTTGGGAGTCCAAGCTCTGGGAAAAGGCCAGGCCAAAGTCGAAATATCCGGTCAGTCCGGTCCGATCCACAATACGACGGCCCAAAGAGGCGCGAAGGGATCCGGCCAGACCCGAAAGGGTTGCGGCCTCGCCCCTCATCGTGAAGGCGCCATCCGCCCCGGTGATTATAAGGCTCGACTGACGCGGCGATACCCGCATTCCCGGCGGCACCTCGCTTGAGGCATGCGCCGCGATATCTTCGGCGCTCGAGGGCGTCAGCTTTGGCTTGCGCTTGTAGATGACGAGATTGTAGGCCGGGAAATCCTTGGTCTCGTGGTGGGCTACCAAATGGAAGCGCTCGCCGAGGAGATTCCGGAGCATCTGCCGAGACCGCTCCGGAGTCGTGCCCGGCGGGACCTTCGCGGAGATGTCATAGCGTGCGGAGCGGAGCCAGTCCGGAGCGGAAAGCTGGTCGAACCTGATTCCGTAAGCGTAAATGAAAATCCCTAGCAGCGTGGAATTTGTCCAAGTCATCCGTCCGGGGTCGGACGTTCCAGGGCCGCCTTTCATCCCGTCGAACCTGATTCCAGGAGCTGCCCGGCGCACCGACGCGACTTCGAATTGCAATCGATCCGCCTGCGTGGCTTGCCCGAGGGCGGAATGGGATGCCAAGACGAGAGCGCTGCAAAGACAGAAAAACGCGCTCGCGCGTCGCATGTGCCGAGCCTCCTTGCCCTTGTTGGAGCGGAATACGGCTGCTTTCTTTTCCTGACGAGATTCTATCAATCCGGGACCTCAATGCTACTGGGCGGGTAAGGCCGACCGGAATCATCTGAATCCTGCCGGTCGCGCCGTCTGCCGATGGAAGGGCATGGCAGGCGACCGCGTTCTCAGTCAAGAAGAAATCGACAGCGTATTTAAGAAGATGCGCGAAGCTTCGGCGGATACGCCGGGGCAGAAGGCGCAACCCTACGATTTCCGGCGGCCGGACCGCATCGCCAAGGATCAGCTCCGCGCCATCCACCTCCTGCACGAAAACTTCGCGCGCAGCCTGGCGGCCAGCCTGTCCGCGTATCTGCGAGCCTACGTCGCCGTGAACCTGATCAGTGTGGAGCAGCTCTCCTTCCTGGAATTCACGCAGTGCCTCCCTTCGCCCACCAGCATGATCGCGCTGGGAATGAAGCCCTACGACGGCAACGCAGTGCTGGAGATCAATCCGACCCTGGTGTTTCCGATTCTCGAAATGCTTTTGGGCGGTTCGGGAAAGATGGCGATCCGGATGACGCGCGAGGTTACTGAAATCGAGCAGAGCATCCTGGACGGACTGCTGCGCATCGTTCTGCATGATTTGCGCTCCGCGTGGCAGGCCGTCACTGCGCTCGAGTTCTCGATCGAAAGCCATGAAACCGAGCCGCAACTGCTGCAGATCCTTGCGCCGAACGAGGCCGTGGTGGCCATCAGCCTGGAGGTGCGCATCGGCGACACGGCGGGGATGATGAATATCGGCATCCCGTCCATCATCGTCAAGATGCTGCGGCAGAAGTTCGACCAGCAGTGGAGCGTGCGCAAGACCAAGGCCACCGAGGAGGAACATTCGCGCGTGCTGCGGCTGATCCGCCCGGCTCTGATTCACCTCGACGCCCGGCTCCAGGGCCCTACCCTCAGCGTCTCCACATTGCTGGATTTGCGCGAAGGCGATGTGCTGGAGTTCGATTATCCGGTGAGCCGGCCGGTGGACGTGACGGTCAACGGCAAGCTGAAATATCGCGGCGAAGTGGTTACCAGCGGTCGCAAGCGCGCCTTCGAAGTGCACGAGTTCATCACCGAGCCTTAGCCGGATCCACCAGCGCGATCGCCGGGATCGTTCGCCCCCATGGAAATGATGCGCGCGCCGCGGTCGAACGTCAGATACTGGAATCCCCAGCGGATGAACACCAACACCCGGTTGCGGAACTGCGCCAAATACGTCAAGTGCACGGTCAGCCACAGCAGCCAGGCCGGCCAACCGTGGACCCGCAGGAATCCGAAATCCGCGACACCGGAGGCGCGGCCGATCACCGCGAGATTGCCTTTGTTGAGATAGCGGAACGCGGCGCCTCCGCGCCCTTTAATCCTCGATGCGATGACCGCCGCGGCGAAACGCCCCTGCTGCATCGCCACCGGAGCGACCCCCGGCAGCGGCTTGCCCTTCCACTCCAGATTCGCCGCATCACCGATCACGAAAACTTCCGGATGGCCGGGCACGGTCAAATCCGGATTCACCAGGATCCGGCCCAGGCGGTCCTGCTGCGCTCCGGTAGCTTTCGCCACAATGCCTGTGAATTCCGATACGGTGATGCCTGCGGCCCAGACTACGGTTCGCGTAGCGATTCGCTCGCCGCCCTGCATCGTTTGAATCGTCACTCCCTCACGATCGACCTCGGTGACGCGGACACCAGTGCGCGGGCGCACGCCCAAATGAACCAAGGACCGCTCGGCGGCCGACGAGAGCTGCTCGGGAAACGGCGGCAAGACGCGATCCGCGCCATCCAGCAGCAAAATCCGCGCTTCATCGGTGTGGATGGAGCGGAAGTCTCCCCGCAGCGTGTCGCGCGCGATTTCCGCCAGAGCTCCGGCGAGCTCCACTCCGGTCGCACCCGCGCCCACGATCACGAAGGTCAACCAGGCGCGGCGCAACTCCGGGTCAGGCTCGCGCTCCGCGGCTTCGAAAGCATAAAGTAGGCGGCTCCGGATGTGCGTGGCATCTTCAATCGACTTTAGTCCGGGCGCGTCGGCTTGCCAGGCGTCGTGGCCGAAGTAGTGATTGCGGGCTCCCGTGGCGACGATCAGAGAATCGTAGGGCACGGCGCCATCGGCCAGAATCAGCCTTCGCCCGGCGGCGTCCAGCTCCACCGCTTCGCCCAGTAGCACGCGCGTGTTTTTTTGATCGCGCAGGAGGGACCGCAGGGGCGCGGCGATCTCGCCAGGAGAAAGCGAGCCTGTGGCGACCTGGTACAACAGCGGTTGGAATAAGTGGAAGTTCCGCCGGTCAACCAGCGTAACTTCGACAGGGGTATGGCGCAAGGCTTTGGCCGCGTATAGCCCTCCGAATCCTCCACCGGCGATGACCACGCGGCGCACACAACATTTTCGCATGCGACCGGATCGCGCACTCCTGAGCTATACTCGACATCGTCATGCGCTGGGCATTTTTGCTGCTCTTGCCGATAGCCGCGGGGCAGGACCTGGGCTATACCGACACACCGATGCTCCCCAATTTGCCGTACCACGTGCATGACCCCGCGCGTCCGCATCCGGCGGTTGTAACTCCTTCGGCGCAGCCAGGCGGGGCCCCCTCCGACGCGATCGTGTTGTTCGACGGGCACGATCTTTCTCACAACAATCTTTCCGAATGGACCTCGGCAAGATTGGGTACCGGCGATTTCACGGCGAGCGCGAATCCCGCGCGTTGGAAAGTCGGCGATGGCTACTTCGAAGTCGTGCCGCGGACGGGCGATATCGCCACCAGGGAGAAGTTCGGCGACGTGCAGTTGCACATCGAATGGGCCGCTCCGGCGGAGGTTCGCGGCAGCAGCCAGGAGCGCGGCAACAGCGGCATTTTTTTACAGGGCCGCTACGAGGTGCAGGTCCTGGACTCGTATCAAAATCCCACCTACGCCGATGGCCAGGCCGGCGCGATCTACGGCCAGTGGCCGCCGCTGGCGAATCCGGTGCGCAAGCCGGGCGAATGGCAGTCCTACGACATCGTCTTCGAAGCGCCGCATTTTGACGGGGCGAGATTGACCAAGCCCGCTTACCTCACTGTGTTTCTGAATGGCGTGCTGCTGCACAATCGCCAGGAGGTGATGGGTCCGACGGTGCATCGCGCGCTCGCCAAGTACGTGCCGCAGCCGGCCGAAGATTCTCTGGTGCTTCAGGATCATGGCAATCCGGTGCGCTACCGCAACATCTGGGCCCGCCGCCTGCACCCCTACGATAGCGGCGAAAAATAGCGCAGTTGTGATACGTTTGACGTAGATGAAGCATCGCTTTCTGGGCGCGTTGGCGCTGGCCCCCCTGCTTGGGACGCAACTCGCCGCACAACGCGGTCCGGGCGTGCAGCAGCCTCCCTTCAAGAACGAACTGCTGGATAATCTGGCCGGCCTGTGGAGTTTCAGTGCCGCTCCGGGCAGTCCTCCGGTCCGCGGAGGGGCGGATGCGGTGTGGGAACTGGGGCACCAGTGGTTGCGGCTGCACCAGAAAGAAGTGGACGGGCCGGAATCGGTGACCTACATCGGCTTTGACAATTATGACCGCCGCCTGGTGGCGATTCGCGTGGACAGCATCAGCGGCGCCCGCGGCGCGGAGACTAACGGCTACGGACTCCAGGACGGCAACAAAATCGTGTTTACGTTCGACTACGCCATCACCCAAATCCGCCAGACGTATACCTGGGATCCGCAAGCGAAGACCTGGCAGTTTCTGGTGGAGAGCAAGCCCCGGCGAGGCGCCACCTGGAATACGATCTCGCTTCTTACTTTGCATCGGGTCAACGTGCCGGGCCGTCCACCTCGCGCTCCTGCGCCGGCGTCGCCGCCTCAGCCGTGACCGGCTCTCCAGCGCCGACGCTCGAAATCCGCAAAGCCCTTGGGGCCGACGTTCCCCTGATCGCCGATTTCATTCGCAAGCTGGCCGAGTATGAACGGATGTCCCACAAAGTCGTCTTTACCGAAGAGCATCTGCGCGACGCTTTGTTCGGACCGCGGCCGTTGATCGAAACATTTCTCGCGCATTATGGCGGCGAGCCGGCCGGCTTCGCTCTCTACTTCGAAGTTTATTCCACGTTCCGCGGCCGCCGCGGCATCCATCTCGAAGATCTTTTCGTCAAGCCGCGCTATCGCGGTAAAGCGATCGGAGCCAGTCTGTTGGCCGCCGTCGCAAAGGAGGCGCACCAGCGTGGCAGTTGGCTGCAATGGCTGGTGCTCGATTGGAATCAGCCGGCCATCGAGTTCTACAGGCGCCTGGGCGCGGAACGCGTCGACGGCTGGGACTCCTACCGTTTGGATGGCGAGGCACTGCAACGCTTAGCATCGCGTTGGACGGTGCAGTGCTACTGAGCCCGGCCACCCAGCCTTGCCGCCGCCTCAAACAACGCCGGAACCTGGTGGGCGAATACGTACCGGATGTGGAATTGGCCAGGCCCCGCGACTCCGTCCGGGTGTTCGACGTACTGCGTCTCGGCGATCGCCACGTATTTGTCGAGCATGCGGTTCACACCGAGGTTTCTGGTCCGCGTTTGATGAATCAGGCGAGTGATCGGGGCAAGATCGAAATACATTTTGATCCGGTGCGGGTACAGGGCCGAGGAGAGACCCGCGGCGCGAAAGCCCGGTTCGATGATGTGCCAATGCGAGTAATTGGTTTCGGGAGCGTAGCGGTTCAGGAGGGTGTAGCCCGCGAGGCTGCCCTCCACGGCGATAGCGCACGCTAGCGTGGGTTGATCGGGCGCGCCAGTCCGGATCGCGCGAACGAAGCGCTGGCGGGTCTCCTCGCGAGTTCCAAGCAGAACCGGGTCGATGCCGAGGAAGGCAAGATCGGCGCCGCCATCGTGCCAATAACCTACGATGCGCTCAACATCGTCCGGTATAATGTCGCGCAGCGTGGCGACACCGATGGGCGTCCGCGCGCTCGCGTGGGTGGTCATGCACTCCAGTATCGTCCGTCACGCGCTGACTTTGCCCGCGAACTTGCGATACACCACGATGGAATACACGGCGACGAGAAGCATTCCGGGAATCCACCACCCCAGAGCGACTTTGAGTCCGTAGTCCGCAGTGGCAGCGTTGTAGATGGTGAGGCCCATGGCAGGCGTGGGCTCAGACGGGAGCACGTAGGGGAACACGCCGAAGGCCGCGCTGGTCAGCATGCCGGCCAGATACGCGCAGGAACTCAGGAACGCAACCAGCTCCGCGCGCTGCCGCATGCCGGCGAATCCGGCGATCGCGAGAAGAGGAAAAATCGCGCCCCAGGGATAGGCCCGGAAATTTGCCGGAATCTGCGGCTGGAGATAGAAGCTCGCGGCGGTTGCGCCGAGGGTCAACAGGCCTAGCAGAGGCCAGATTCCGCGCGCGGCCGCGCCGGCGCGAACGCTCAGTTCGCCGGAAGTCTTGTAGCGCACCCACAGAGATCCGTGCTCAACGAGCGCGGCCAGCGCGAGCACGCCGATCAGGATCGTGTACCAATCCAGAACCCCCGGCCGCGACCCAGGGGCGTGGGTGGGAAGGAAATCGGTCCATAGCGGCAGAAAAAAATAGCCAGAGGCGTCGAGCGGCACTCCGCGCACCACGTTGCCAAGCGCGGCTCCGAAGAATACGGCCAGCAGCGCGCTGGATACGCAGAATCCGCCGTCCCACAGAGGAGCCCATACCGGCGAATCGATGCGATTACGGAACTCGATGGAAATGGCGCGCAGGATCAGCAGCCACAGCACGATCATCAGCGGCAAATAGAATCCGCTAAAGCTGGCGGCATACACGCTGGGGAAGGCCATGAATAGAGTTCCTCCGCCGGCCAGCAGCCAGACCTCGTTGCCGTCCCACACTGGGCCGACGGTGCGCAGCACCAGCTTGCGCTCCGCCGCGTTGCGCGCGACGAACAGGTGAATCGCGCCCGCGCCCAGGTCGAATCCGTCCAGCACCACGTATCCGGCGATCATAATCGCGGCCAAGCAGAACCACAGGATCTGGAGCATGTTAATACTCCGCTTCGGCTGGCCCACCCGGCCCGCGCTCTATTTCGCGATATACCAGGAACAGCCACAGCATCCCCAGCAGCATATAGACGCCCATGAATCCCACCAGCGTGAAGAGCGCATTTCCGGAGGAGACCATCGGCGAATATCCGGCGGAAGTCCGCATGATCCCGTAGATCACCCATGGCTGCCGGCCGAGTTCGGCGGTCATCCACCCCGCGATGTTGGCGATGTAGGGGAACGGAACCGCCAGCATCATGATCCACAAAAGCGTCCTGGAATTGTACAGCCGGCCGCGAGCCAGCCAGATGACGGAGATCAGCATGAACGCGATGAGAATGGAGCCCAGTCCAACCATGATGTGGAACACGTAATACAAAAGCGGCGTGTTATCCGGCCACAAATCGCGCGGGTATTCGCTGAGTCCTTTCACCTCCGCGGCCCAATGCCGGTAGGTCAGGAAGCTGAGCACCCGGGGGACCAGCAGGGGATTGTCCAGACCGCCGGTCTCGGTGTCGGGTTGACCAAGAATGGCCAGCGGAGCACCCTGCACGGTGTGAAATAATCCCTCTTCGGCGGCCAAAGTCACGGGCTGGTACTGCGCTATATTGCGACCCTGGACGTCGCCGCTGGCCATCAGAAACAGGGTCGAGAACAGCGCGGCCACCACGCCGTTGGCAATAAAGATACGCCCGAAATCCGGATGGCGCTGGGAGAGAACGTAGAACGCGCCGGTGCCCGCCATAGCGAACGATCCGGTGGTGACGGCCCCTAAAATGACGTGAGTGTACTGCCACAGGCCCCACGGATTCGACAACAAACTTCCGAAGCTCGCCAGATGGATCTCGCCGGAGGGCATCACCGTGTAGCCGGTGGGATGTTGCATCCACGCGTTGGTCATCACGATGAAAAAGCCGGACAGCCACGATCCCAACCACACGAGCACGCCGGACACCCAATGCCCCACCGGCCCCAGTATCTTTTCGCCATACAGAAACAGACCCAAGAAGCTGGACTCGATGAAGAAGGAGAACACGCCCTCCATTGCCAGCGTCTGTCCGATCACGCCGCCGGCGGCGCGCGAAAATCGCGCCCAATTGGTGCCGAACTGAAATTCCATGGGAATGCCGGTAGCGACGCCCACCGCGAAATTGATAGCGAAGATTCTGGCCCAGAAGCGCGCCGCCTGATCGTAGCGTTGATCGTTGGTTCGCAGAGCCAGGGTTTTCAACCACACGATCAGCACCGCCAGTCCCATGGTCAACTGCGGAAACAGGTAGTGGAACATCACCGTGAAGGCGAAGTGCAGACGGTCCACGGTCAAGGCGTCCATGACGAAGGAACCCTCCTGTTCTTAGGATCTATCTTTTTTCACCAACAAGCGCCGCAGGCGCTTTCAATTTATGAGGTGCTGCGGGCGCTGATTTTTCTCGCGCGGAGTTGCTCAGTCTTCCGGAACGGTCCACTTCTCGCCGCAGCGAAACACATGAAAGCGCTGCGCGGGGCGATGGCCGAGCATATGCGTGACAAAGGCCGCTTCCAAGTCTTCGTTGAAAGTCTGGTGATGCATCGGGGCGACCCAAGCCGCACCGATATCGGCAGCGAGCTGCGCGGCCTCGCTGACCGAAAAAGTTTTGCCCCCAACCGGCAGCAACGCGACGTTCACGTTGAACGGCCGCAGCCGCGCGGCCAAGTCGGGATAAGGCGCGCAATCTCCAGCGTGGTAAACGGTCCAGCGGCCGAAGCGGATCAGATAGCCCAAGTAAGGGTACCCGCCTTCGGTGGTCCAATCCAGCCGCGGGTGCGCGGAGGGAACGGCGTAGATCCGCCCGTACAGATTCTCCTTGAAATATTCGATGCGCAGGCCGTTATCCGTGGGCACGATACGCTCATACGGAATCCCCGCCGCGCGGGCCATCTCCTGCGCGCCACGCGGAAGCACCACTTTGGCCTGCGGGGAACCTTCCAGCATCGCCACCAGAGCCGGTGCGTCCAAGTGCCCGGCATGAGCGTGTGTGACCAGAATCATGTCGGCGTGGCGGACCACCGCGCCGGAAAGGGGCGCCGCGGCCCGGCGCTGTTTGCCAGGAGGGTCGGAAAGGCACGGGTCCACGTAGAACGTGATGTTGGCGAAGCGGATGATGAAGCCGCTGTGTCCCAGCCACCACAGAGTCGGCGTAACGGTCAGCGTCTGCTCGATCTCGCGGACCAGTTCCGGACCACTAAGTGAGGGTTCGAGCACGTATTCGGTATTCTACCTTTCGCTGGACTGACTTGGCCAGATCTGCTCCGGCGACGCCTGTTCCGGCGATGCCGCTCGATTGAGGCGGTCGCGGATGGCCGTCCAAGCGGGAGTATCCGGCGGCAGTTCCACCGCGATCCACGGCAGATTTTCTCGATCGAGCTCATGCAACACCGAATACAACTTGGCCGCGTATTCGGCGGGCGCGGCTGGCATGTGCACGCTGCGGCACACCAGTCCGGACTTCTTGCGCCACACGTATGCACCGGTGCGCCCCGGCACGGACTTGGGTCCGTCCACCAGCAGCAAAGGCGTGCGCGGGCTGTAATGCCGCGGGTGCATGCCCGGCGACGGGTGTGAGCCAAGGGGCGGCGCGGTGCTTTCCGACGGTACGGCGGCGCTCTCCAACTCTCCCAGAGAGAGCATACCCGGCCGCAGGAGCTTGAGCGCTCCGTTCTCGATCGCCACGACCGTCGATTCGATCCCCACCCGGCACGGCCCTCCGTCCAGCACTTCCACCGCATCGCCGAAAGCCGCGCGAACATGTTGCGCGGTGGTCGGAGAGAGTTGGCCAAATCGGTTCGCGCTGGGTGCGGCGATAGGCACTCCCGCTTGCTCAATCAACTCGAGCGCGAGGGGATGGTTCGGCATTCGGATGCCAACGGTAGGCAAAGCTGCGGTGACGATTTCCGGAATTGCGGGCTTTTTCGGGAGCACCAGCGTGAGCGGCCCTGGCCACCACTTTTGTGCCAGTTCTTCAGCAAGCGGCGGCCACTCCGCGGCGATCTCACGAGCCATGTCGATCGACGCCACGTGCACGATCAAGGGGCTGGTCTCCGGGCGGCTTTTCAATTCGAAGACTCGCGCGACTGCCGCCGCGTCGAGCGCGTTCGCGCCCAGCCCGTAAACGGTCTCGGTGGGGAAGGCGACCAGGCCCCCTGCGCGAATCCGCTCCGCGGCTTCCTTAATCGACAACATCTTCCTTATCTGATCCCGTCGCCGCCGTTTTTCCGGTTTTCCGGAAGACGAGGTAAGCGTGGATCAGCGCATCGAGATCGCCGTCCAGCACCCGATCCACGTCGCCGATGGCGAGCTTGGTGCGGTGATCCTTGATCAATCGATATGGCGCGAGCACGTAGCTGCGAATCTGGCTGCCGAAGTTGATTTCGAGCTTCGTGTCTTCCAGCTTGCGATTCTCGGCGCGCTTTTTGTCCATCTCGAACTCGTACAATTTTGCGCGCAGTTGTTTCATCGCGCTGGCGCGATTCTTGTGCTGGCTGCGTTCGTTCTGGCACTGCACCACGATGCCGGTGGGCAGGTGCGTCATGCGGATCGCCGAATCGGTCCGGTTGACGTGCTGGCCGCCGGCGCCCGAAGCGCGGAACGTGTCGACGCGCAAATCCTCCGGACGAATGTCGATCTTGATTTCGTCGTCGATTTGCGGATAGACGAAGACCGACGCGAAGGAAGTATGCCGCCGCGCGTTGGCGTCGAACGGAGAGATGCGCACCAGCCGGTGCACGCCGACTTCGCTTTGGAGCAACCCATACGCGTTCTCGCCGTTGACTTCGAAGGTCGCGGACTTGATGCCCGCGCCCTCGCCCTCGAGGCGATCCGTGATCACCGTTTCCATACGGTTGCGTTCCGCCCAGCGCAGATACATGCGCAGCAGCATCTCGGCCCAGTCCTGGCTTTCGGTGCCGCCGGCGCCGGGATGGATGGTGACGATGGCGCTACGCGCGTCGTTTTCGCCGGACAGCAGCATCTGCGTTTCCAGCGTTTCCAGATGCGTGGAGAGCCCGCGCATTTCGCGCTCCAGATCGCCGTTGACGTTTTCGCCTTCCTGCGCGAGCTCAAACAGAGTGTCGAGATCGGAGGTCAGGCTGGAGATGCGCTGATCGTGCGCAATCTGCTCCTCCAGGCGCTTGCGCTCCTGCATCGTCTTCTGGCTCTTTTCGGGATTGGACCAGAAGTCGGGAGCGTTGATCTGTTCTTCGAGCTTGGCTAGCTGAGCTTTGCGAGTGGGGGCGTCAAAGATAGCTCCGCACAGCGTCGGCCTGCTGGCGGAGCGGGGTGTATTCGCGTTGCAATTCTTCGAGAGTCATTCGATACGATTTTAGCAGTGAACGCTTCGAAATGACAGAGTGCTGATCCCGTGCGGATTATGAAAGCCGGGCAGGCGTGAAGCGCCGATACGGAACGCTCTTTGGTGGAAGCTGCGCCTGGCTCGGCTGCCCGCGCGAAGTGAGAGCCAGCGGAGCGGCCGCCGCCGCAGCGGCCAGCACTCGCCTCCGCGTCACTGATCGGATTCCCTTGCCGCCTTGCATTCTCGTCATATCTCTAACAGGTATCCCCTCTTGCCGACGTTCATCGCGCGGGTCGAGCCCATTTGCGTCACTTTGCCCTCCGCCTCGTGAATGTGGCCGCAGAAGAAGTGCGCGGGCTGGACCTTCTCGATAAACTCCCGCACCGCGCGGCTGCCGGCGTGCAAACCGTCATGCACGCGATCGAGCGGAGAGTTGAGCGGCGGCGCGTGACAAATCATCACCGTCGGTTTGAACTCCGCGAACTTCGCCAGCCGGGCGGCCAACTCTTGCTCCGTGTATTCGCCCGGAGTGTCGAACGGGGTGGGGTTCGAATATCCCAGACCGGCGATGCGCACGTCTCCGATCTCCAATGTCGCGCCGTGAAAATTCACGAAGCCGTGGCGCTTGCAGAATTCCGCGATATCGGCTTCAGATTCGTGATTGCCGGGAAGCACGTAAACGCGCTTGCCGCGAGCCTGCATGATTCCGCCTATCTGCTCCAAGCCCCGCGCCCAACTCACTAAATCGCCGGCCGCGAAGTAATAATCGGCGTCGATCGCCATCAGGCGTTCCAGCGCGCGGGCATCGTTGTGAATGTCGGAAAAAACGAGAAGGCGGCTCACTTTCGTATCATAGTAGACGACCCACGTGCGCTCATGCAGGATCCCCATCAGCCCGATATCAACAGTTGGCTCGAAGAAGAGCTGTCCTACGAATATCATCACGACCCTCGTGCCGTGGATAAATCCTGGACTCAAGTATTTGAAGGCAACGGCCACACTGCCTTAGCCGAAGCTCCGCCGGAGCCCAGGCCAAACCCCACCCCCTCGTCCGCGCCCGCAGTGTCCGCGCCCGCAGTGCCGATTTCCGCCGGCGATCAGCTTGTGCCTCTGCGAGGACCCGCTTTGCGAATCGCCGAGAACATGACGGCCAGCTTGAGCATGCCTGTCGCTACCAGCCAACGCGCGATGCCTGTAAAAGTGATGGACGAAAACCGGCGGCTGATCAACCAACACCGGTCGGCTACAGGTCAAAGTAAAATTTCTTACACGCATCTGGTCGCCTGGGCCATCGTGCGCGCGATCGAAAAGGTCCCGGTCATCAACCAGGCGTATTCGGAAACCGGCGAAGGCTCGTTCCGCGTAACCCACACTCAGGTGAATCTGGGGCTGGCGGTCGATGTAGAAGGCAAAGAGGGCGCGCGCAGCCTCAAGGTTCCTTCGGTGAAGAACGCGCAGGCGATGAATTTCGCCCAGTTCCTCGCGGCGTATGATGACGTGGTCCAGCGCGCGCGAGCGAATAAACTCACCGTTCCCGATTTCGAAGGCACGACGGTTTCGCTGACCAATCCTGGAACGGTGGGCACGGTGGGATCGATTCCCCGGTTGATGCCGGGGCAGGGCGCGATCATCGCCACCGGAGCTATCGATTATCCGCCGGAATACCGCGGCGTCCCGGAGGAGGTGCGCACTTCGCTCGGCTTGAGCAAGGTGATGACGGTCACCTGCACCTACGATCATCGCGTGATTCAAGGCGCGGAATCCGGCTTGTTCCTGGCGCGGCTGCAAGCGTTGCTCGAAGGCGAGGAGGGATTCTACAACGGCATCTTTTCCGACCTCGCGATTCCCATTCAAGCCCTCCGCTGGGAGCCGGACCAAGCCGCGGCTCCCGTAGTCAACACCGATCCGGTGAAACAAGCGGGCGTGGCTCGCCTGATTCAGGCATGGCGCGAGCGCGGGCACCTGATCGCCGATATCGACCCGCTGGGCGGACAGAGGCCGCCTTTCCCCGAGTTGGAGCCGGCGGCGCACGGGCTCACCATTTGGGACCTGGATCGCGCGTTCCACGCCGGATCTTTCGGCGTGACCACGCTGCGCACTCTGATCGACCGCTTGCGGCTGACCTACGCGGGCAAGATGGGCGTGCAGTACATGCACATCGACGATCCGCAAGAACGGGCTTGGCTCGAACAGCGAATAGAGCCGACGGCGAATCAATGGTCCGTCGATCCGGCGGCGAAGAAGCGGGCGCTGCAGGCGATCGTGCTCGCAGCGGGATTCGAGGCGTTTCTGGACAACCGCTTCAAAGGCCACAAGCGGTTTTCGCTTGAAGGCGGCGAAACCATGATCTCCATCATCGAGGAGTTGCTGGAGCGGGCCGCCGCACGGAACGTGCGCGAAGTGTTCATCGGCATGGCGCATCGCGGCCGCCTTACGTTGCTCGCCAATGTGATCGGCAAAGGCATTGCGCAGATGTTCTCCGAATTCGAGGGCGACGTCGACCCGGACGTGAACGATGGCCAGGGCGACGTCAAATACCATCTGGGCTCGAGCAGCACGCGCACCATGTCCAACGGCAAACAGATCACGGTATCGGTAGCCGCGAATCCCAGCCATCTCGAAGCGGTGAATCCGGTGGTGGAAGGCATCGTGCGGCCGAAGCAGGATCGCTTGGGCGATACGCTGCGTGAGCGCGTGATCCCGCTATTGATCCACGGCGACGCGGCCATGACCGGGCAGGGGATTGTCGCAGAGACGTTGAATTTTTCGCAGCTCGACGGCTATAACACCGGCGGCACGGTTCATCTGGTGATCAACAACCAGATCGGATTCACTACTGGCGCCGAGGCCGCGCGATCTTCGCCCTATTGCACCGATGTCGCGCTGATGGTGCAGGCTCCGGTGTTTCACGTCAACGGCGATGATCTGGAGGCGTGCTTTCGCGCGGTCCAACTCGCCTTCGATTACCGCCAGCGGTTCCACCGCGACGTGGTCATCGATATGGTCTGCTATCGCAAGCACGGCCACAACGAAGGCGACGACGCCAGCTACACGCAGCCGATCATGGCGCGGCGGATTCAGCAGCACACTCCCGCGCCCGTTGCCTATGCCGCGAAGCTCGGGCGCGAAGGGGTGGTGACGGCAGAGGAGGTCGCGGGCTGGCAGGAGGCGCAAAAGAAACGCCTGTACGAAATTTACGATCAGACGGTGAAGCAGAAGGAGGAGTATGAGCTGCTGGAACTGAGTCCCGTGGCGCCGGAGGCTATGCCTCATGATCTTCCGCCGACGGCCGTGGACCGTGCTGTGATCGGCCGTATCCTGGACGGCATCACGGCGTTTCCGGCCGATTTCAAGCTGCATCCGAAACTCGAGCGGGTGGTAGAGCGGAGGCACGAAGCCCGCAACGGTGGGCCGCTGATCGATTGGGCGCTCGCCGAGACGCTGGCGTTCGGCAGCCTCGTGCTGGAAGGAACTCCGGTGCGCCTAAGCGGCCAGGATTCCGGCCGTGGCACCTTCAGCCAGCGCCACGCGGAATACCACGACGTGGAAACCGGGCGTGTGTATACTCCGCTGCAACACCTGGCTCCGAATCAGGCTCGTTTCGAGGTGTACAACAGCCCGTTGAGCGAGTATGGCGTGGTCGGGTTCGAGTTCGGCTACAGCATGGCCGATCCCTTTGCCCTGGTGCTGTGGGAAGCGCAATACGGCGATTTTTCGAACGGGGCGCAGATTATCATCGACCAATTTATTTCGTCCGCCGAATCCAAGTGGGGCCAGCCCAGCGGCATGGTGATGCTGCTGCCGCACGGGCAGGAGGGCGGCGGTCCGGAGCATTCGAGCGCGCGTCTGGAGCGCTACTTGCAGCTTTGCGCCGATAAAAACATGCAGGTCGCTTATTGCACTGAGCCCGCCCAGTACTTCCATCTGCTGCGGCGCCAGATGCGCGGCGGCGCCGACCGGCGCGGCTTGCGCAAGCCGCTGATCGTGATGACGCCGAAGAGCCTGCTGCGCCATCCGAAGGTGGCCTCGACCATCGACGATCTGGCGGCCGGCGTCTTCCGCCCGGTATTGGACGACGCGACGGTTTCCGATCTCGCCGCGATCAAGCGCATTCTGTTGTGCACCGGCAAGATTTACTACGAATTGCTGGCCGCACGCGAGGCTCGCAAAGCTGCGGATGTTGCGATCGTGCGGCTGGAGCAGCTCTATCCGTTCCCGGAGGCGGAATTCGCGTCGGTGCTGAAGCGCTACCCTAACGCGACGAACGTTATCTGGGCACAGGAAGAACCGCGCAATATGGGTGCCTGGGCCTTCGCGCGCGGCTACATCACGCCGATGCTTTCTTCACGGCACGTGATCGGCTACGCCGGCCGGCCCGAATGCGCCAGCCCCGCTCCCGGCTTGTTGAAGCAGCACAATCGCGAACAGGCGGATCTACTCGATCAGGCTTTCGCCCCGGCAACCGTCGCCAGAAGGCTGCGCAAGAAGCTGGTACGCCGGAAGAAATCGAAGTCGCCCGCTTAGACCGCGCTAGCGGCAGCAGAGAATCCGAAAAAGTTCACGATGTCCTCGGTCGGGCGAACGCGCCCGAACACCCATGCAAACGCCAATAGCGCGGCTTCGTGCAACTCCACGCTCATCTCCGTGCAAGCGTCCCCGGCAACCACGACGCGGAAGCCGCGATCGGCCGTCTCGCGCGCGGTTTGCGTGACGCACACCGCGGTCGTCAGGCCGCACACCACCAACGAAGTGACGCCCAGGTTGTGAAGGGTCTGATCGAGCTTGGTGGACGCCAGCGCTCCACTCGAAGTTTTATTCAGCACCATCTCGCCCGGCTGCGGAGCGGCAGCGTCGTCAATTTGCCAGCTCGGATGATTCACCGGCGGATGGACTCGCTCGCCGACCAGATGAAGACCTGTTTCGTCGAAATCGCGCATCCAGGCGGGAAGGTCGCGTCCTTGCTCCATACAGCATCCCGCTGCGAGATAGATCACCGGCAGATGCAGCGATCGAAAGGTCGCAAGGAGGTGCCGCGCGTTGCCCAGCACGGTCGAGTTGACGCGCTCGAAATATCCCGCAGTGGCGCCCGGCATCACCTTCTCGATGGTCCGCGCGAAGGGATATTCCGGCCGGACAAAGTAGCGCTGCATGTCGACCACGATCAGCGCGGACTTGACCGGATCGAGCGCCAGCGGAGCTTGGTCTTTGATTCGCACCACAGCTTGAATTTTCTCGTGCTCTGTCATGCCCTATATTATGGAGCGAATGCACTACATCCTGTTCTACGAAGCCACCGCCGGCTACCTGGAGCGGCGTGCGGAGTTCCGCGAAGAACATCTGCAGTTGGCCTGGCAGGCAGTCGACCGCGGGGAACTGGTCCTGGGCGGAGCGTTCGCCAATCCTGTCGATGGCGCCGCAATTGTGTTTCAGGGTGATTCGCCTGAGGTGGCCGAGCGCTTCGCCCGCGCCGACCCTTACGTCGTCAACGGGCTGGTGAAGAGCTGGTACGTGCGGGAGTGGTCCACGGTAGCGGGATGGCTGGCCGCAACGCCGCTGCGGCCAGGAGCCGCCGGTTCCTAAGCCCAGCGCCCGCCAGGCTGGCGTGATACGCTCGCTCTCATGCGATTTCCCAAGACGATTGCCGCGGCGACCTTTGCACTGACATTTCTGGCCACGCTGGCGTACCCGCAGGCGCCGGCTCAATCGGGCGCCGCCCCCGCCAACTTCTCACTCACCGGCGACCGCTTCGCGCCGCTCACCTGGGACTCCATGAGCCCCGAGCAGAAGACCATGGTCGAGCACATACTCTCCAGCGGCCGTACGAGCTTAGGCGGTCCGTTCAACGTGATGTTGCGCAGTCCGGGGATGGGAGATCTGGCGCAGGGCTTGGGCGCTCAAATACGTTTTCATTCCTCGTTGCCGCCGCGGCTGAATGAGCTGGTGATCATCACCACGGCCCGTTACTGGATGGTGCAGTTCGAATGGAATGCGCATCGCCGGGCCGCGGCGCAGGCGGGCGTGAGCGCGGACGTCATCAACGCTATCGCCGCCGGCAAGCGGCCGGCCAAAATGCCCGCCGACGAAGCGGCCGTCTTCAACTTCGCCAGCGAACTGCTGAAGGCCCACGCGGTCAGCGACGCGACTTACGCCGCCGCGAAGAACATCGTGGGCGAGCGCGGCATCGCAGACATGATGTTCGCGATGGGCTACTACCAGTTGGTGGGCATGCTGTTGGATGTCGATCGCTACCCGCTGCCCGCCGGCGTAACACCCGAGTTGAAGGCGGTCAACCTGGCGACGATTTATTGACCGTCCGAGTCGATCGTCAGCACGTCCAGATCGAAAGCGCGCAGCAACTCCTCGCGCTTGGTGTAGGGACCCGGCGTGTAGGCTCGCGAAGAGATGCCGGCTTGCGAAAGCTCCGCGATGCGCCAATCCTGGCGATTGATCAGGTCCCAGAAGCTTGACGCGTCCTCGGCAGTGAATCCCGGCTTGGCCATTTCTTCCGGAGGGAAGTGTAGCTCGCACACGATGGTGGTGCGATCCGCGGCCATCGGCCACAGCGTGTGGGTCAACAGATAATCCGGATGAGGCGCCAGCAATAAATTGGGATACAGAGCATAGAAAGCGGCCCACTTGCGTTGCTCTTCGGTTAAGCCGGGAAGATAAGCGCGGCCGTTGCGGTTACCCTGGAAGCTCATGGTCTCCGCGCCGTTGCGCAGGAACATGATGCCGCCGATGTAGGCTGGGTTGGGCTCTTCGTTGTCCGCGCCCAAATAGTCGGTCAGGGGATTGAGCTCGGGATGAACGAAAGGGCAGTGCAGACACTCGTTGTAATTTAAGACGATCAGTTTCCAGTTGGCTTTGATGTCGTAGACGATGCGGCGAAAGGTGCGCAGCTCGCTCATTTTCCAGTTGGCGAACTTTTTCGCCACCGGAGCGAACAATTCCGCCACGGATTGTTCCGGCGTGCCGAAATGCAGGAACACGTTGCCTTCCCAGACCTCCGTGTGGACGGATTTCAGCGGATAGTCGGCGCGGGAAAACCCCGGCTGCTCGGCGTGCGGAGCCCCCAGTAGCACGCCGTCCAAACCGTAAGACCAGGCGTGATACGGACAAGTGATGCGTTTGCCCGGCAACGAGCCGTGCTCCTCCGTGCACATGCGAGAGCCGCGATGGCGGCAGACGTTATAGAACGCCCGCGCTTTTCCCGAGGCATCGCTCAGCACGATCACGCTCTCCCCCGCCAGCTCGCAGAGGAAATAGTCGCCCGGGTTGGGGATCGCGCTGGCGCGACCGGCGCAGATCCAGCGGTTGAAGTAAAAATGTTCGAGCTCTTTCCGGAAGATCTCCGGGTCGGTGTAGTACCGGGCCGGAAGGGTCATCGGCAGAGAGGCCATCATAAACTCGATTGTAAAAGATCGAGTGCGCAAAGATTGTAGTAGACAATCTCCTAGAGTTCTGGTAGACTCCCTACTAGAATGGCTGATCCAAACAAGGTGGACAAGGTTCAACTGCTCCAGGGCACGCTCGATCTATTGGTGTTGCGGACGCTGCTGTTCGGGCCGACGCACGGGCACGGAATCGCGACGGCGATTGAGCGGACCTCCGATGATGTTTTGCTGGTGGATCACGGGTCGCTGTACCCGGCGCTGCAACGGCTGGAGCGCGCCGGGTTGATCGCCTCGGAGTGGGGCACCTCGGACAACAATCGCCGCGCGCGATTTTACAAGCTGACACGTTCCGGGCGGTCGCGCCTGGCTGAGGAGACCAGCAAATGGGAGACGATGGTACGCGCTGTAGGGCGCATTCTCAAGCCGGAGGAGGCCTCATGAAGATTCCACGTTGGTTGCGATGGCGTTCCTCTGCGGAACTAGATGAAGAGATCGCTGCTCATTTGGATGCGGAAACGAACGCGGGTATCGGGCGAGGACTGAGCCCGGAGGAGGCTCGTTATGCGGCACTGCGAAAAATGGGAAACATGACGCGTCTCAAAGAACGGGCTCGCGAGCGCGATCCCCTCTTTTTTTTCGAGAGCGGCGTAAAAGACGTCCGTTACGCCTTGCGGAGCCTGCGGCGCAACCCCGGATTCACGATTGCCGCGGTGCTCTCGCTCGCGCTAGGGATCTGCGTCAACTGCACTATCTTCAGTTTCGCGGACGCCTTGCTGCTGCGTCCCCTGGATGTGCGCGATCCGGGTGAGATCGTGCAGATCTACGCTACGACTCCGCGCGATCCCATGATTTCGCCCACCCAAAGGGAGTACGCCGCGTACCGCGGCCGGACACAGACACTCGCAGGTATGGTCGCGGAGACAACGGAATTCTTCGCGCTTCAGGCCAACGCTCAGGAGCAGACTCGCATCGCGTTTGGGCACTTCGTCAGCGCCAACTATTTTTCCGTATTCGGCGTCGAGCCGGCGTTGGGGCGAGACTTCCTGCCGGAAGAGGATTCCGCGGCGGTGAAAGACGTTCCGGCGCTGCTGAGTTATCCGGGTTGGAGGACGCGGTTTGACTCCGATCCGCGGATCGTGGGCCGCAGAGTCAAGGTCGACGGCGCAGACGTGACCATCGTCGGCGTTCTGCCGGAGCGGTTCCTGGGAACCAGCTACTTCTTGCGGGCCGAGATCTACCTCCCCTTGGGCGCGAGAACCAGAGTGCTCGCGCGCAACCGTTATCAAAACGACGACCCATCGAGCTTGGGAGTCAGCGTATGGGGCAGACTCAAGCGGGGCGCAAACGCGAAATCTGCGCAGGCTGAATTTACCGCGCTGGCCAAGCAAGCACGGGAGGAGTTTCCGGGCGATCCGGATCGGACGGTGACGGTGCTGCCGGACATCAAGGCGCGCCTTCAGGAGGACCCGGACGACGCCCGGCTGATCTTTGTCTTGTTGGGAATCGCCGGCGCGGTTCTTCTGGTGGCGTGCCTGAATGTCGCGAATCTACTGCTGGGCAGAGCCAGCGCGCGCGTCCGGGAGATTGCGATCCGGCAATCGGTGGGGGCGGGACGCGGCAGGCTGATCGCGCAGATGCTGACGGAGAGCGCGGTGCTGGCGGCGCTGGGAATGGGCGCGGGACTCCTGCTGGCAGGACTTGCGATTGCTTACTACTCCAAGGTTCAAATACTTGCCGATGTTTCGAGCTATTTCCCGGTACGGCTGGACGGGCGTGTGTGTTCATACGCGGCGGCTGTGTCGCTTTGCGCCCTGGTCCTATCGAGCCTCTGGCCGGCCATCCGGGCTTCGCGCATTGATTTGGCCGCTCCTTTGAAACTTGCCGCGGGATCGTTCCGGGGTCGCTATGTTCTGGTGGCGGCGCAGACGGCGCTGGCCACCATGCTGCTGGTTTCTGCGGCACTATTTGTCAAGAGCTTCCTCCTTACCAGCCGGGCCAATCCCGGGTTTCGCGTGGATCATGTTCTGATTGCCCAGTTCGATCCCTCCCTCGGCGGACTCTCCAACCAACAGGCTCAGACCTTCTACCGCGAGGTGGCTGAACGCGTCAGCAAGCTCCCCGGCGTGCGATCGGTGGCATGGGGAAGCCACCTTCCCATGGGAACGAACTCTCCGTTTTGGCCGGTGACGCCCGAGGGCGCGCAGCAGCCGACAGGCGTGATGTTCGATCAAGTGGAGCCGGATTACTTCGCCACTATGGCGGTGCCGATTCTGGGCGGACGTGGATTCGACGCCAACGATCGCGCGGATACTGAGGGCGTCGCGATTGTGAATCAAGCGATGGCAGAGCGATTCTGGCCGAAGGGCGACGCAGTCGGCCAACGGATTCGCTTCGGCGAGGGGCGTGGGGCACGCATGCTGCGCGTGATCGGCATCGCGGGGAACGGTAAATACCAGGTCACCGTCGACCAGTACCAGTCTTACATTTATCTTCTCAGCCGGCAGCATCCGAATCCGGCAATGACGTTGTTCGTGTACACGGCCGGCGACCCCGCCGCGATGGCGCCGGCGATTCGCGCGGCAGTGAACGCCATCTCGGCGGATGTGCCGGTTCACGAGTTCCACACGATGAGGGAAATCTTCGAACAGCACGGACTGATGCCGGCGCGGCTGATGGCGCAGTTGGTGGGCACAATGGGCGCCATCGGGCTGACGCTGGGGGTGCTGGGATTGTACGCGGTCATAGCATTCGCGGTCAGCCGGCGCACGCGCGAGATCGGAATCCGGATGGCTCTAGGTGCGACGGCGCGGTCGATCTTGCGCGGCGTGCTCAGCTCCGGCGTTCGCGTGACTTTGGCCGGCCTAGCAACGGGACTCTTGGCCGCTTTTCTCCTGACGCGATACATGGCCGAATTTCTGGATCGCGTGGGGCCGCACGACGCGCTCTCGTTCGCCGGCGTGCCGGTGGTTTTATTGGCAGCCGCGCTGGCGGCGTGCTGGGTTCCCGCACGCAGGGCGTCACGCGTCGATCCGGCAGTCACCTTGCGCTATGAGTAAACTTCCACCTTGGTTGCGTTGGCGTTCGGCTCGTGAGCTGGACGACGAAATTGCCGCTCACTTGGACGCCGAGACGCGCGCTGGCCTGGAGCGGGGATTGGCGCCGGAAGTAGCCCGCTACGCGGCGCTGCGCAAGATGGGTAACGTGACTCGCGTCAGAGAGCGCGCGAGAGAAGCCGACCCGCTGTTCTGGGTCGAGTTAATCGCGAAAGACGCACGCTACGCGATCCGCAGCCTGGCGCGCAACCGCAGCTTCACCCTCGCGGCTGTGCTCTCTTTGGGATTGGGCATCGGCGCCAACAGCGCGGTCTTCAGCTTTTGGGATGCGGTCGCGTTTCGCCCGCTGCCGGTTCCGCGGGCATCCGAGATCGTGCGCGTTTTCTCGAGCACGCCGGAGCACCGCTTGGGTTTTCTGTCGTACCGCGAATATACGGCGCTGAGCGAGCAGAATCAGACCCTGGGCGCCCTGACGGCGGAACAGGACGATTTCTTCGCGGTGCAGGGCAAGGCGGACGAACTGGCTCGCTTTGCCTATGGAGATTTCGTCAGCGGCAATTACTTCTCCGTGCTGGAGGTGCCGGCAACGCTGGGACGGACATTCAGTGCGCAGGAGGATGTGCCCGCTATACCGGAAATCCCCGCGGTGCTGAGTCACCAGGCGTGGGAGGCGAAGTTCCACTCTGACCCCGGCGTGGTGGGATCCCAGTTGCGCATCAATTCCCAGCTCGCCACAGTCATCGGCGTGCTCCCCGTGGACTTTACCGGAACGCTGCGGGGAGCGATGCCCGAGTTGTACTTGCCGTTGCATGCGATGCCGCGGATCGATCCTTCGCGCACCTCGCTGTCCGATCCTCTGAATCGCCCGTTTAGTTTGCTGGGACGGCTCAGGCCCGGAAGGAAGCTCAAGCAGGGTCAAGCTGACTTCGCCACCTTGGGAGACGCATTGGAGCGCGCCTATCCGGACTCTGAGCGCCAGCGAAATTTTATCGTGCTGACAGATCTCGACGGGCGCTTCCAGTTGTCGCCGGGTTACCAGGCTGGCGCCGTCGTCATGCTGCTCACTGCCTTCATCGTGCTGTGGATGGCTTGCATCAATGTCGCGAACCTGCTGCTGAGCCGGGCCAGCGCGCGCGTCAAGGAGATCACCATCCGGCTTTCCGTGGGAGCGTCGCGCGGCCGTGTGATCGCGCAGTTGCTGACGGAGAGCGTGCTGCTGGCAGCGCTCGGCACGGGCGCTGGATTGTTGCTGGGGAGTTGGGCGATTCGCTTTTTCGCGTCCATCCGGGTGCCGTCGGACATTCCGATTTCCATTGCGACGCGGATGGATGAGCGGGTGCTTTTGTACAGCTTCGCCGCGATGATCGTCTCGGTGCTTTTGTTTGGGCTGGTTCCGGCGTTTCGGGCGACCAAACTGGACCTGGCTTCGCCGGTGAAAGAAGGGAGCGGACGAAGACCGCGGTACCGGCTGGTGACCGTTCAATCCGCGCTTTCTGTGCTGACACTGGTTCTGGCCGGGCTGTTCGCCAAGAATTCCCTCGCGGCCGCGCACGCAAGTCCGGGTTTCCGGATAAATAATGTGCTGTTGATGACGTTCGACCCTTCCCTGACCGGATACTCGCGGGAGCAAACTCGGGATCTGTACCGCCAGATTCAGGAGCGGGTTCGTACGCTCCCCGGCGTCCGGCAGGCAGCGTTGGGAAGCCACGTCCAGCTCGCCGAGAGCTACGATGCCGCGGTGTTTTATCGCGACGGCGACAATCTGGGGGACATTGCCTTCAACCGGATTGCGCCAGGTTTCTTCGAGACCATGGCGACGCCGATTGTACGCGGCCGCGCGATCGACGATCGCGATTCGGAGAAATCGCCGAGGGTGGTGGTGGTGAATGAGACTCTGGCGCGGCGCATGGTTCCCAATGGCGATGCGCTCGGCCGCCGCATCCGGCTGTACGCCGAAAACGGGCCAGTGGCGCAGATCGTGGGCATCGCGCGGGATGGCAAGTACACGGATCTGTATGAGCCGCCCACGCCCTACATCTACATTCCCTACGCTCAGGATTTCCAGGCGCGGATGACGCTTTTCGTGTGGACGGCCGGCGATCCGGCCGCATTGACTTCCCCGATTCGTGAAGAAGTGAAGGCCATCGCGCCCGATCTGGTGTTGTTCGATGTCCGCGCCATGCAGAACGTATTCGAGGGCCTCGGCTTGATCAAGGTGCGGCTGGGGGCGCAGATGACCGGAGCCATGGGATTGATGGGGCTGTCTCTGACCATGCTCGGGCTGTACGCCGTGATGGCGTTCCTGGTAAGCCGGAAGACTCGCGAGATCGGCATTCGCATGGCGCTGGGCGCCACGCGGGGAGAAGTGCAACGGCAAGTGCTGCGAACCGGGTTGTCATGGACCCTGTTGGGAATCGGAATCGGAGTGGTGGCCGCGCTCGCGGTCACGCATTATCTTCCGACGTTCTTCCGGTATGTAAGCCCGAAAGATCCGGAGATCCTGGTCGGCGTGCCGGTGTTCCTGTTTCTGGTCGCCACCGCGGCATGCTGGGCGCCGGCGCGCAAGGCTTCGCGGGTCGACCCCGTGACCACGCTGCGCTACGACTGAGCTCTCCGCCATTTCAGGGCGAGCGTCCGTCCCAGGACTCGCCAGGCGAGCACGAGCGACGTGATGCTGAGAGCTGCGCCTCCCCCCAGCAGCACCAGGATGACGATGTCCCATGCCGGACGGTGCGCGTAGAGCCACGGGAAATCCAGCGAGTGCAGGCCATGGTACAGCCAGCGGTTCCAGCGCGAGGCCGAATCGTAGGCCTCGATGATATGCGCCGTCGCCGGATCGATGTAGAACATCGAATCGCGGGGATCGTTCAGGTGCACGAACAGCACGGGCAACGGGTGCTGATTTTGACCAGACGTGTGGCGGTCCAAATAGTAGGCTTCGTATTTCGTCACTAGGCGCGTCTCGTTGATCGATGCCGGCGCCACGGCTTCACGAACGGCGGCAAGGATTCCCTCCGGCTCGCCGTCGAGCGCGTTGAAGTCGACCAGCTTCGCGCCGGGCTTGTAGGCTTGCTCCAGAGTCTTGAAACCGTTCCCGTGCAGCGTCAGCTCGATCTGCGCCGCAAGCCGCTCCGGTCCGGCGCTGAAAGCGAAAGGCTCCATCGAAAGCATCCCGCTGAACGCCCAGGTGCAGGCGAACAGGCCGAAGATCAGCCCCAGCATCGCGTGCCAGCGTTTCTGCCCCGCGTACGGAACGCGCCGTGCGGGCAAAGCGATCCAGATCCCCACGATCAGCCCCAACGCCGCGGCGAACGCGCCGATGCCCGCAGCCCAGATGACGATCCTGCTCCATAGTCTTCCGTTCTCGCGCAAGGGAGTGAAGTACAGCCAGTGCGGGATTGCTCCAAGCCAGGCTCCCAGGCGCGAGGCTCGCGTCGTTGCCTGCACCACCTCGCCGGTGACTTCGGAGACGTAAATCTGAGCGCCATCCGGCCAGGAATATTTATCGAGCGGGCGCAGCGGTCCGAACTCGCCCGAGACGGTCCACTGATCGGGCTGGTCGACCACGCCGAGCGAGGCAGCGCCCGCAGGGCGAGAGATCCAATTCCCGGCAATGCGCCGCGTCAGCTCCGGCGGAAAATCGGTTTGCGGTTCGCCCGTATCGGCGTACACCAGAGCCCCATCAAAACGGTACGCCGGGCGGCCGTCGAACATCAGCAGAATCTCGGAAGCAGGTTCGCCGTCGAGTTGCAACTTCGAGTAAGCCTGCCGCGGCGTCAGGCGCACGCGCGAAATATCGATAGCCTCGGCATGCTCCAGCCGGTCGCGATCGCTCACGCCCGGGTAGTCCCAATACGCCAGCACCGTCCCGGAGAAGAACCATATGGCGAAGAGGACGCAGAAAAACGTCCCCAGCCAACGGTGAGTGGCGATCACTAGTCTGCGCAAGCGGCCTGGCATTTGAAGTACGAAACAGGGAGTTATGAAACAGAATGATAACTCCGCGCTAGACTGGAATTTCGCATGCCCGCCTTAGCTGAATCCGTTTCCGATCTGGCCCGCTCGGCCGGTGTGCGTGCGTGTCTCGACTGGTTCCGCAAGGAGCGCGGCTGGATCAACGAGCAGCATTTGAAGCTGTGCCGCATCCCCGCGCCCACCTTTCTCGAGACCAAGCGCGCCGAATATATGGCGGAACGTTTCCGGTCTCTGGGTTGGGAATCGAAGCTGGATCGCGCCGGGAACGTGATCGCCAAGCTGGCCGGGCGGCGCGAAGGGCCGTGCGTGGCGGTGACGGCGCACCTGGATACCGTGCTCGCCCCGCGTATTCCGGAAGACATTAAGGTCGGCGACGACGGACGCTTCCTGGGACCCGGCGTTTCCGACAACGGCGCGGGCTTGGCCGGGCTGCTGGCGATCGCCGCGGCGTGGACCGCGCAACCGCCGCTCGAAGATCCGGCGCTCGCTCCCGTACTGGTGGCCAACGTCGGCGAGGAGGGTGAAGGCAACCTGTGCGGGATGCGCTACCTGTGCCGCCCGGGCGCCGCAGACCGCTACCGCGCCTTCCTGGTTCTGGACGGCCCCAGCACGGATCACATCACCTGCCAGGCTTTGGCCAGCCGCCGCTTCGAGGTGACCTTTACCGGACCGGGAGGGCATAGCTGGAGCGATCATGGCTCCGGGAATCCGGTTCACGCGCTGAGCCGGGCGATCACCCGCTTCATCGACGAAGCGCCCGTTCCGGAAAACAACGGTGAGCCGCGCTGCTCCTACAACTTCGGCGTTATCGAAGGCGGCACCAGCATCAACGCGATTCCCAGCGAGGCTCGCGCGAAGGTCGACCTTCGCTCGGAGAGCCCCCGCCGGATGGACCAATTGGCCGCGCTGCTGGAATCGGCCATGCAGAGGACGCTCGACAACGAAAACGCCCGCGCCTCGGGCGGACGCTTGTCGGCGCGGATGAAGGAGATCGGGTCGCGCCCTGGCGGAGGGTTGCGCGCGGGCTCGCCCGTTCTCGAAACCCTGCTGGCGGTCGATGCCTACGTGGGGATCCGCGCTTCCCTCGACTGCTCCTCCACCGACGCGAACATCCCGCTCTCGCTGGGGCTTCCGGCCGTCTCAATCGGCGCGGGCGGGCAGGGAGGGGGAGCGCACACGCCAGCCGAATGGTTCTCGCCGGAAGGCCGGGAGCTCGGTTTGCGGCGCATCCTGTTGGCTCTGTGCCTGTTGCTGGGCGAATCCGCGTAAGGGCGAAGCCGCGTAAGCGTATATATTACAATTAAGATGTCGGTCGGCCGTCCAAGAGGAATTTTATGAATTGGTTTGACAAGATGCGCCAGCAGAAGCTGATGTCCTTCACCTTGATGATCTTCACGTTGTCGGTGGGGATTCTGATCGGAACCGTGATCAATACGCAGGTGAACGCAGCCAAGGGCCAGGCGGTGGCGCCGGACGCGACCCCTCTGGTGATCCCCAAGGCGGTGGAGATCGGCAGCGACTTCACCAAGCTCGCCAAGAAACTGCAACCGAGTGTGGTGAACATCGTGGTGGAAGTGCCCGCGCAGCAGCCGAGCGCCCGCTCCCGCCAGTCCGACCCCGAGGATCAGGGCGGCGGCGACGATCCCTTCCAAGGCTTCCAGCGCTTCTTCGGTGGCGGTCCGGGAGGGCCGCAGATCGTTCCGCAGGGACCCGAGCCCAAACATGAGCAGTCCGGCACCGGCTTTATCGTCGACAAGAACGGCTACATCATCACCAATGAGCACGTGGTCCTGGGCGGCGACAAGATTACGGTGAAGCTGCAAAGCGATTCCATGGAATACCGGGCCCGCGTGATCGGCACGGATCATGAAACGGATCTGGCCGTGCTGAAGATCGACGCGCACCGGCCTCTGGATCCGGTGAGCATGGGCAACTCCGACGCAGTGCAGGTGGGCGATTGGGCGGTGGCCATCGGCTCGCCGTTCACTTTGGAGGAATCGGTCACGGCGGGCATCGTCAGCGCGCTGGGCCGGGACATCGATAACAGCTCCTTCAAGCGCTTCATTCAAACCGACGCGGCCATCAATCCCGGCAACAGCGGCGGTCCGCTGCTGAACATCCGCGGCGAGGTGATCGGCGTCAACACCATGATTGCCACCAATCATGGAGGGTCTGAAGGCGTGGGCTTTGCGCTGCCCAGCAACATGGTGGCGCGCGTTTATAACGACATCATTCGCGACGGAGTGGTTTCGCGCGGCTCCATCGGAATCAGTTTCGCCACCAATACCAAACCGGAAACTCTGGAGGCCTTGGGCGTGAAGGGGGGCGTGATCGTCAGTCAGGTGAATCCGCCGGACGGTCCCTCGGCGAAGGCCGGCATCAAGGCCAACGACATTATCACGGGCATCAACGGCCAGGGAATCAAGGATGGGGACGACCTCTTGGCGCATGTCGCGGACGCCCCGGTGGGCAGCACGCTCGCGCTGACCGTCGACCGCGACGGTAAGAAGATGGATTTTAAAGTGGTCACCCAGGACCGGCGGTTGCTGTTCAAGAACGACCCGCGCGTGGTGGGAGATAACACGGACCAGGAGGACACTGCCAAGCCGGAGCCGGTCAGCTCCGGAGTGAAGTTCGGCATCCAGCCGCGCGAGCTTAGCGACGCGGAGCGTAACATGACCCCGGACAAGCACGGCGTCTACGTTTCTAAGGTCGAGGAAGGGTCGTTCGCGGAAGATATTGAAATGCAACCCGGCGACATTATCCTCGCCATCAACCGCCATCCCATCGCCTCGATCGACGATCTGCGGAAGGTCGCTGCTTCGCTGAAATCCGGCGATGCGGTGGCGTTCCTGGTAATGAGTGTGCCGCCCGAGGCGCTGCGCACGCCAACCACCTCCGGGCGCCGCGGCGCGTCCAATAGTTCCCCGCAGGCCCTTTCTCAAGACGAATCGGCCCCGCACTACGTGTCCGGCCGGCTCCCGTAGCTCGCGGACGTCCGAACAGCTTGACGGGGCCGTCCTGCCGGGCGGGGATATCCCGCCCCTTGTTGTCCTGGTATGCTGGGAGCACCGTGCGAACCATCATCGCCTTTCTGATTACCGCCTGCTCGGTTTCGCCCACCGTCTTCGCGCAGAGTCCGTTGACCAAGATCCTGTTGGACGAGCTCACCCGCAATTTCACAGCCCTCAAGCAGGCTGACCCTCCGCCTTATTTCATGGGCTACGCCGTGACGGAGACCGAGAGCGACGTCATCCAGGCCAGCAGCGGATCGGTGGACACGGAGAACCACGGCGATATGCGGGAGTTGGATGTAACCGTCCGCACCGGCGACCCCAGCTTCGACAACTACCGCCGGGTCGGCAACGATTATCCGCGCTTTACCACGGGAGCGCTGTTGCCGCTGGACGATAACCCGGTAGCTCTCAAGCGCGTGCTGTGGCTCAACACGGATCGGGTGTACCGCGGAGCGGCCCGGCGCCTGATTCAGTTGAAGACGGACGAGAAGCTGCGCGCCGCTCCGCAGGACGCCTCGGGCGATTTTTCCCCCGCTCCCGTCCAGGTCAGCTTCACCTCTGCACCCAAACTCAAATTCAACCAGGCGGATTGGGAGGGAAGGCTGAAAAAGCTCTCAGCGGAATTCAACAATTACCCCGGTGCGCTCAACGCCGAAGTAACCGTGGAGGCGCAGCGCATCTCTAAGACTTTGGTGACCACGGAAGGAACCCAGATCGAACAGGGCCGCCTGTTTTCGCGCCTGCTGATTACCGCCAACGGCAAGGCCGCCGACGGCATGGATCTTTCCACCATGGAAACTTTCGAAGCCGATGACCCGTCGAAGCTTCCCAAAGACGCGGAGATTCTGGCTACTGTGAAGAAATCCGGGGAGCTGCTGGAGAACCTGCTTAAGGCGCAACCGGCCGATCCGTTTGTGGGCCCGGCGATTCTTTCCGGCCGCGCCGCGGGCGTCTTCTTCCACGAAATCTTCGGGCATCGCGTGGAGGGCCACCGTCAGAAGGACGAAAACGAAGGCCAGACCTTCACGAAAAGCGTGAACATGCCGGTGCTACCGGACTTCCTCTCGGTGATTTTCGATCCGACGGTGAAGGAATACAACGGCATCCCGCTCAACGGCTCCTATGAGTTTGACGACGAAGGCGTCAAGGCGCAGCGCGTGACGCTGGTGGACAAAGGCATCCTCAAGACCTTCCTGATGTCGCGCTCGCCTATCGCCGGATTTCCGCAATCCAACGGGCATGGCCGCCGCCAGCCAGGTTACGAGATCGTGTCGCGCCAATCCAACCTGTTTGTCGAATCCACCAATAAGGTCAGCGACGCGCAATTGCGGCAGATGTTGATTGACGAAATCAAGCGCCAAGGCAAGCCCTACGGCTTGTACTTCGATCAGGTCACTTCCGGGTACACCACAACCCAGCGCGCCGGCCTGCAGGCCTTCACCGTGGTGCCGCTGACGGTCTACAAAGTTTACCCCGACGGCCGGCCCGATGAGTTGATTCGCGGTGTGGACATCGTGGGCACGCCTTTGGCCAGTTTCGCCAAGATCATGGCGACCTCGGACAAGAGCGAGGTGTTCAACGGCTACTGCGGCGCGGAATCCGGCTACGTCCCGGTTGCGGCGATTTCCCCGGCGCTGCTGGTGCGCGAGATCGAAGTGCAGCGCAAGGAGCGGTCGCAGGACCGCCCGCCCTATCTCACCCGCCCCTCCGTGGACGTGCGCATCCCCTCCGCCCGGAGAGACGAGGCGCAGCAATGACCCGCCGGATCCTGTTATTGCGGGGCGGAAAAGCCGCCGGAGCTGTGCTGTTGATTTCCCGTACCGGCTTCGCGCAAGACATCGTCTTCACCCTGGCCCAGATCGACGGCGATCCGGTGCTGAAAGCCATGCGCGATGAGATGGATCGCTCCCGCAAGTTGCGCATCGCCGGCGGCGAGGACGCGCCCTATTTCATCAGTTACGACTTCACCGACTCCGAGGATTTCCACACCACCGCCACGCTGGGCTCCACGCTGACCACCTCGCACGAGCATGAACGTACACCCAGTGCGCAGGTCCGCGTCGGCAGCTACCAATTCGACAACACCGGCCACGTTTTTTCGGGCCGCTATAGCGGCTCGCGTTATGACGGAGACTGGCCTCTGGACGACAACTACGAGGCCCTGCGGGAAGGCTTCTGGCTGCTGACGGACCGGACCTTCAAGGCCGCCATGGAATCCATCGGCCGCAAGCGCGCCTCGCTCAAGAACGCGGCCGCGCAGAGCGGCGAACAGATCGCGGATTTTTCGCACGCCGACGCGGTGGTCAGCCTGCCTAAAGTGGCGCACAAGAAAATCGACGACGTGGCCCTGACCCAGCGCTTCGCCAAGCTCTCCGGAGTCTTCACCGCATACCCGGAAGTGCTGTCGTCCAGCGTGGAATATCAACTGATCGACGGCATCACCTACCTGCTGAACTCGGAAGGCACCGCCATCCGCTACGCCGACCGCTTGAATTGGATGGTCGCGAGGGCGGAAGGCCAGGCTGACGATGGCATGATGATCCACGACGCGATATCCGTGCAAACGCTGGATCCCGACAAACTGCCTCCGGACGCGGAACTGCGCCCGCAGATCAGCGGCATCGGCGAAAATGTCCGCGATTTGTTGAAGGCTCCCAAGGGAGAGGAGTACATCGGTCCGGTGCTGTTTGAGCCGGCTGCGGCCGCGCAACTGATGGCGCAACTGGTGGGGGATAATCTGCACGTGCCGCGCAAGCCGCTTTCCGATCCGGGAGGCCGCGGCGGCAACATCATCCCCAGCGAATTCGAAACCAGAATTGGCGCGCGCGTGCTGCCGGAGTGGATGGACGTGACTGACGATCCGTCGCAAACCAGCTGGAACGGCAAACCCCTGGCTGGCTACTATCAATTCGATCTGGAAGGCGTTCCGCCCAAGCCGGTCGCGGTGATCGAAAAGGGAATCCTCAAGAGCTTCCTGATGACGCGCCAGCCGGTGAAAGGCTTCGCTGCCTCCAACGGCCATGCGCGGCTGCTGGGCAGTTACGGAGCCTACAGTGCGGCCATCGGCAATCTGGTCGTGAACGCCAGCCAGAGCATGCCTCTGGCCGATTTGAAGAAGCGCGCCGCGCAAATGGCCATGGATCGCGGCAAGGCGTACGCCATGCTGGTGCGGAAGCTGAACTTTCCATTCGCGGGTACGGTGAGCGAGTTGCAATCGCTGGCGCAGGCCAGCCAACAGTCCGGAGGCTCGGCGTGGCCCTTGAGCCCTCCCGTGCTTATCTACCGGCTGTATCCGGACGGCCGCGAGGAACTGGTGCGCGGCTTGCGTTTCCGCGGCGTTTCCAGCCGTAGTTTGAGAGACCTTGAAGCGGCTTCCGCCGAGACCGCGCTGTTCGACTTCATCAACAACTCCGCGCCGCTGGCGATGATTGGCCAGGGGGGCTACGTCGCCGGGACGGCCGTGGTCTCGCCCGGCATATTGTTTGAAGAACTGGAGCTGGAGCAGCCGCAGGAGCAGTTGCAGAAGCGGCCCATCGTGCCTCCGCCGCCCACGGCGTGATCTCCTAGAGCAAGTCCGCATGCGTTTGTTAGGCCGCACGATTTTCCGGGAAAACTTCTATGGGGCGTCCCTGGGAATCGTGCTCTTCACCTCGGTACTGTACCTGCCCCTGGCTAAGGGCCTGTTCGAATACCTGGTGCGCAGCTCCAATTCCCCGCGCGAAGTGCTGTATCTGTTCGCGCTGGTGCTGCCGGAGGCTCTGCCGTTCGCGATTCCGCTGGGCATGCTCACCGGGACTTTGCTCACGCTCAGCCGCATGTCGGCCGACGGCGAAATCACGGCCATGCGCGCGGCTGGTGTTCCGGGACGCAGAGTCGCGCCGGCGATCCTGGCCGTCGGGTTCCTGGCGATGCTGGTCACCGCCGCGGCTTCGCTGTGGCTGACTCCGTGGTCCATCGGCGAGCGGTACCGCGTCGCCGCGCGCTTGACCGCCAGCCAGCTTACCGCCGACGTGCAGCCGCGCGTCTTCGCCGAGCAATTCCCCAATGAAATCCTTTATACTGCCGATGTCATCGATCCCGGCGCTGGTCCGGTAAGCGAATGGAAGCGTGTATTCCTGGCCGACGTGACTCCGCTCGAAAAACGCGCCGTGGGACAAACCGATCGCGGAGACACCCCACTGGTGATGCTGTCTCCGGAGGCGCGCGCGGTGGCTGAGGTCGCCGACAACCGCATCCTGCTCGACTTGAAAGATGTGACCGAGTATGAGCTGGGCAAGGACATCAAGTACAACACCGACACCTCGCCCAACCACCTCATGAGCCTGGAAGCGCAGCGGCCCGAGGAAAAAACCAACTCGCACCCGGTGACCGAAATGTCCACCATGCCGCTGTACCGCATGGCGTACCGCAAGCATGGCCTGGACCCGGCCGACGTTCGCGACGCGCGCGTCGAGGTAAACCAGCGATTGGCTCTGCCCTTGGCTTGCCTGGTGCTGACGCTGGCCGGCATCCCGCTGGGCATCACCTCGCGCCGCGGCGGCAAATCTTCCGCCGTGGTTCTGACCATGGCGATCGCCTTCATCTACTACATCGGGATGCTGGGACTGAATAAGATGGCGCGCCAGGGAAGCCTCGGGCCGGAGCTTGCGGTGTGGATTCCGGATGGCGCGTTTCTGCTGCTGGGCCTGACGATGCTGGCCCGTCTGGAGTTTCCCGGCGATCGCGACTATCTGGCTCGGGCGCTCGCGTTTCTGCGTTCCGTGCGCCGCGCGCCGCAACAGCACACCTCGCGCGTCATCGGCAGCCTGAAGCCGCGCTCCTGGAGCTTCGGCGTCCCGGTGCTGGCGCAGGTCATCGACATCTACATCCTTTCGGGATTCGTCTTCTATTTCATTTTGTGGCTGCTGAGCTTCGTGCTGATGTATCACTTCTTCCAGTTCTTCTCTTTGCTCAGCGACATGATTAAGAACAACATTCCCATGAGCCACATGCTCAGCTACTTGTTTTTTTTGACTCCGCGGCTGGTCTACACATTCGCCGCCGTGGCCGTGCTGATGGGAGTGCTGGTGGTGTTCGGCGTGATGTCCAAGAACAATGAGGTCACCGCGTTCAAGGCCTGCGGCGTCAGCAGCTACCGCCTGGCCGCTCCGGTGCTGCTGGCCGGATTCTTCCTGAGCGTAGGATTGTTCGCCTTCGATCATTACTGGCTGCCCACCGCTGACCGCAAGCAGGACCAGCTCTACAACGAGATCAAGAACAAGCCTCCGCAAACCTATCTCCGTCCCGATCACAAATGGGTGTACGGCCTCCATGACCGCGTCTATTACTACAAGTATTTCGTTCAGGCAGAGCAAGCGATGCTGGGCGTCAACGTCTACGAGATCGATCCCTCACACTGGCGCCTGACGCGGCAGATTTCCGCCGACCGCGCGAAATGGGAGCCGAGCCTCAACAAGTGGGTCTTCGAAAACGGATGGAGCCGCGATTTCAAGGGCGATAAAGTCGGCGGGTTCGATGCTTTCCCCGGTGCGACCAGAACCTTCGCGGAACTGGAAGAGAAGCCCGACTACTTCATGAAGGAAAAAACCCAGCCGCTGCAAATGAATTTCTACGAGCTGCGCAATGAAATCAAGGAGCTGAAACAGAGCGGCTTCGCGGACACAGTCGCGCTCGAGGTGCAGTTGCAGAAGAAGTTCGCCGCCCCGCTGGGCGCGTTGATTCTGGCGTTGGTCTCGGTGCCCTTCGCGTTTTCCTCCGGCAACCGCGGAGGCATGGCCGGCGTCGGCATCAGCGTGATCATCTTCATGACCTACTGGGGCCTCGACCGTCTGCTCGAAGAGGTCGGCAACCAGAGCCAGTTGTCGCCAACAGTCGCCGCGTGGTCGCCCGATGCGATTTTCGCGTTAGTTGGCCTATACTTCGTCGCTCGCATGCGGACTTGAGTCTCGCCCCGCGCCAAGCCCGGTGTATCCTAGTGTCCATGCACCACCGCGCCTTGTTCCTGTTGCCCTTGGCCGCCGCACTGGCCTTCCCTGTACTCGCGCAAGTGGATCTGACCGGCACCTGGGCCGACCGCATCACCGAGGATAACTACGAGCGCTCGGGCGGTCCGCCGCTCGGCGATTATCAGGGCATTCCGCTCAACGACGCCGGCCGCATGAAGGCCGACAGCCACGACCATTCCGAATGGAGCCTGCCCGAGTTCCAATGCCGTCCGCATCCTGGCCCCTATCAATGGCGAGCGCTGGGTGCCGTGCGCATCTCGCAAGAGGTCGACCCGGTTTCGCGCGAAGTCAGCGTCTATCACTTCGAGTATCTGCGCTCGCTGGAACGGCCCATTTACATGGATGGGCGCCCGCATCCGCCGGAATACGCTCCGCATTCTTGGTCCGGATTTTCCACCGGAAAGTGGCAAGGCAACATGCTGGTGATCACCACCACGCATCTCAAGGGCGCGTATCTGCGGCGCAACGGCGCGTCCTTCAGCGATGACGCCACCATGATGGAGTACCTCACACGCCACGCCAATTATCTGCTGATCACCATGATCATCACCGACCCGGTCTGGCTGGAGGAGCCGTTCATCCAGACCACGCACTACGAACTGGACCCACATACGCAGTTGACGCTTTATCCTTGCACCGTGAGCGAAGAAAATATTTCGACCGCGGTTCCGCATTTCCTCCCGGGGCAGAATCCGAACCTCGGCGCGGACGATATTCCGCCGCAAGCCGCGCGCGGCGGGGCCGAATCGATTTATCCGGAGTATCGCAAGAAGCTGAAAGACCCGACCTATAACGCCGCTAAGACCGAGCCGATCTCGCGAACTCCCCCGCCCGCGCCCAATCCCGCGCCCGACGGCGAGATTCATATCCTTCCGGTGCAGGGCAACGTCTACATGCTGGTGGGCGATGGCGGAAACGTCACGGCGTCGATCGGCAAGGATGGCATCTTACTGGTGGACGCCGGACGCGAAGACATGGCCACCAAGATGAAGCAGGTCCTTTTGCAATTGGCGACACAGATCACCTCGTCTCCCGAGCCGAACCGTTGCCTCGGCCTGCACTGCGCGCAAACTCCCGGCGGCTGGACCAGCCCGTCGCTCAACGCGACAATCAGCTCGCCTGCGCCGCCCAAGCCGGTGCGCTTCATCTTCGATACCAGTATCGACGCCGATCACACCGGCGGAAACGCCAAGCTCGCCGAGTTGCCGGCCAATTCTAAAATCGTCGGCGTGACGTTTCCTCCCGTTGGCGTGTCGCCGGAAGCCGAGATTATCGCGTACGAAACCGTGCTCCAGCGCATGAGCGAAGGCCCGAACGGAAAGCCTAGCGTGCCCTCCACGGCATGGCCGACGGAAACCTATCACGTCAATACCTACAAGCTCAGCCAGTTCTTCAACGGCGAAGGAGTGGAGGCGTTCCATATTCCCAACGCCCACACCGACGGCGACAGCATCGTCTACTTCCGCTACTCGGACGTCATCAGCGCCGGCGACATTCTTCGCACCGACAGTTACCCGGTGATCGAAGTCGACAAGGGCGGGACCATCGACGGGGTGCTGGCCGGGCTGAACTGGCTGCTGGATATCGCTATTCCGGAATTCCGTTCGCAGGGCGGAACCATGATCATTCCCGGCCATGGCCGCCTGTGCGACATCGGCGACGTGGCGAACTATCGCAACATGGTGTCCTTAATGCGCGACCGCATTCAAGATCTCATCAACAAGGGCATGACGCTGGAACAAGTGAAGGCCGCCAAGCCGACCTTCGATTACGACGGCTTGTACGGATCGACCAGTGGCGACTGGACCACCGACATGTTCATCGAGGCCGCCTACAAAAGTCTGAAAAAGCAGGTAAAGTAAGTACGAGGTTGAGGGGGAGCTTATGAAGCAAAAACTGGCGGTCTTGCTGGCTTTGGCGGGGGCGTTTTTCGCCGGGACGCGCGCTTACGCGCACCATTCTCTTGCGGCGACTTATTACGCCGACAAAGAAGTTACGCTCGACGGAAAGATCGAGCAGATTCTGTTGCGCAATCCGCATTCGTTTTTGCAGATCGACGCCCCGGATGAGGCCGGCGTGATGCAGCGCTGGTCGCTGGAATGGCGCTCCTCCGGCCAACTCGGCCAGCAGGGCATCAAGCGCGACACGCTGGTGGTCGGCGATGAAGTCGTGATCACCATGAACCCCTCGCGCACGCCCGGCGATCATCGGGGCGCGCTGAAGACTCTGCATCGCAAATCTGACGGATTCGGTTGGGGCACCAAACCCGGTGAAACCATCGACTAGGCATTCCATGCCCTTGGTTGCCGTCGGGGCGCTACTCGCCGCGGCGTGCGTGATGGCTCAGCCTGCCGGTGGAGGCCGGGGCCGCGGCGGCGGACGAGGCGCTCCGCAGAACCCTCGCGCATCCGCGGCGATCGACATGACCGGCTACTGGGTCTCCGTGGTCACCGAGGATTGGCGCTACCGCATGGTGACCCCGCCCAAAGGGCAATATCTCGGCATTCCGCTCACGCAGGAAGGCCGCCGCACTGCTGACGCCTGGGACCCGGCCAAGGATGAAGCCGCGGGCCTGCAATGCCGGGGCTTCGGCGCGGCAGCCATCATGCGAGTGCCTGGCCGTTTCCACATCACCTGGACCAATGACACCACCATGCAGATCGAGGCTGATAGCGGCACCCAGACTCGCGTATTCCACTTCGGCGGCGCTGCGCCCGCCGATACTCAGCCCTCGTGGCAAGGCTACTCGATCGCGCAATGGGAGCCCGCAACAACCGCTCGCGGCGAGCCTCGCGCCGGGGATTTGAAGGTCGTCACCACGCACATGCTCGCAGGCTACGTGCGCAAGAACGGAGTCCCTTACAGCGCCAACGCCGTGCTGACCGAATACTACGACCGCCTCCAAGGCCCCAATGGAGACGAATGGCTGGTGGTAACCACCGAAGTCAACGATCCCCTAGACTTCACCATGCCCTTCGTCACAACGACACACTTCAAGAAGGAGCCGGACGCGACCGGCTGGGACCCTCAGCCATGCTCGGCAAGGTAGCAGTTGCTTTCGGAGTGCCTCGGCAGCGTGTTGACCTTTGGCCAAGTGCCTGACGAGGAGTTGCGTTTCGAGGAGGCGTCGATCTCTCCGAAGACCCCAGCGGACGACCAGGGCCGCCCAGCACCTCCCGGGGCAAACGAGAGGACCTACTACGCCTATGGAGTCCTTCGGGACTTCCTCATGCGGGCGTATCGGCTAGAGGACCCGAGGGAGCAAATCCGCGGTCCCGCATGGATCGGAGAGAACCGATACGAGATTGTGGCCACATCGCCGCCCGGCGCAGCCCCGCAGGAAACACTGACGCGGTACTCCTTCCGAGCCGGCCACCGTGAGCAACCCCAGCGTAACGATCCGGCTGGGCGGGCAGGGGGGCGCCTTCCGCGGCCGGTCCAGGCCTCGTCATTGGGATGGGTGCCGGAACGGTCAGCCATTGGACGGCACGCAACCAGAACATGCGGCAACTCGCGGCGGCGCTGCGGGCCGTGGCACGCCGTCCGGTTCTCGACGAATCCAATCTAACCGGCACGTTTGACTTTGCTCTGGGGTACGATCGCGCCAAAGAGGGCGCCTTGCTCGATGCGCTCCAGCAGCAACTCGGGCTACAACTGCTCGACTCGATTGCATCGTTCGATGTTGTCGTCATCGATCACGTCGAGCCTATCCTCCCTTAGAAGTAGAAATTCGCATCGACGAGCGGACTTACGTCGGTTGGTATAATTCGGCACGGTGCATTCATTACGGAAGCGGGTCGCATTCGCCGCGGCGCTCGGGGCGGCGTGCGCCTTCCTCTCCGCCGCGGATTGGCCCACCGACGGAGGCAGTCCCCAGCGCACCGGCTGGCAAGAAGATGAGACTGTCCTCACCAAGGACAACGTCGGCCGGCTTCAGGTGCTATGGAAGCTGAAGCTGGACAACGCGCCGCGGCAGATGCACTCGCTGTTTCCTCCGCTGATTATCGGACGCGTCGAAACCAGCAGCGGCCCGAAGCAGATCGCGCTCGAAGCCGGTGTCTCCGACAACCTCTACGCCATCGACGCCGACAAGGGCGAGATCCTGTGGCAGCGGCATTTCGAATATCCTCCGCCCCGGCGCAACGGACGCGCCACCGATCCTCTCTGTCCCGGAGGCCAGACCGCGACTCCCTTCATCGGGTCTCCGGATGCCAACGGCTTGCGCATCGTCTACGCTCTGGCCGGCAATGGCGACCTGCACCAAATCAACTTGGCGAACGGTGAGGAAATGGCTCCGCCGATTCCTTTCGGCTACCCGAATGGAAAGGCCTACGCGCTGAACATGTGGAATCACGTCATCTTTACCACCACCTCGCAAGGCTGCGCCGGAAATCCCAACCAGATGTGGGCCATCAATCTGGACGATCCCGAGCACCAGGTGATGACGTTCAATCCGCGCAGCGGAGGCTTGTGGGGACGCCAGGGCGCGGCCATCGATTCCACCGGAACCGCGTGGGCTCCAACCGGCGACGGCGTCTACGATCTCGACAATCAGCGTTACGGCAACGGATTGATCGGCGCCCGCGTGGAAAATGGCGCACTGGAATTGAAGGATTGGTACGAGCCCACCAACTGGGCCTGGATGCAGAAGAAGGATCTGGACATGCAAGTGACTCCAGCCATGTTCACCTACAAGGGCCGCGAACTGATGGTCACCGGTAGCAAGGAATGCCGCGTCTATCTGCTGGATACGCGCTCCGCAGGAGGCGAGAATCACCAGACGCCGCTGGTTCGGACGCCGCTGCTGTGCAATGAAGAGGCGAATTTCGCCTCGGCCGGAATCTGGGGCAGCATGGCGAGCTGGGAGGACGCGCAAGGGACTCGCTGGGTACTGACTCCTTTCTGGGGTCCGGTGCATCCCGAGTTCAAGCCGCCCGTCTCCTACGGCCCGGTGCGCCACGGCGCGATCGTCGCGTTCAAACTCGACGAAAAGAACGGCAAGTTGCAACTCGATCCGGCGTGGATGTCGCGCGATATGGATCAAGCCGAGCCTCCGGTCATCGCGAACAGCGTTGTCTACGCCTACGGCAGCGGCGAAAACACAGCGCAGGCGTATCCTGATCGGGGCCTGGATGATTCCAGCCCTCTGCGCATCAAAGCCTCGGGCCATGCCGTGCTTTACGCGCTGGACGCCGAAACCGGCAAGGAACTATATTCGAGTGGCGACACCATCGCTTCCTTCGCTCACTTCACCGGACTGTCTGTGGCGAACGGGCGCGTCTATCTCGGCACTTACGACAGCATCCTGTACTGCTTTGGACTGCCCGGGCATTAGATCATGCGAGCTCTTCTGCCAGTGCTGATGGCCTCTTGCGCCAGCCTCGCCATGGCGCAGACTCGCGCCAACTGGAACAACTTCGGCGGCGACCCGCAGCACAGCGGTTGGGAGCGCATGGACCCGCGCATTTCGAAAGACACCGTCAAGGATCTCCAGCTTCTCTGGAAATGGAAAGTAGAGCCTCCGCCCAAAGGCCCACGCTCCATTCAACCTCCGGCGCTGTTGGGCAACTTGATTTCCTACCGCGGCTTCAAGGAGCTCGCCTTCACCGCGACCAGCTCCGATATCGTCTACGCTATCGACGCTGATCTCGGCAAACTTTTTTGGCAGAAACATCTCGAATACGCCAATCTCGAACCTCAGAGCAGCGCCTCTTCCTGGACCTGCCCGGGAGGCTTAACCGCCATGCCCGCGCTGCCTCCGCCCGCTCCTCGCGGTGGACCACCCCGAACCGCAGTGGCGAGCGTAACTCCCCCCACTCCTCCGCCGGCGCGCGGTCCCTTCACGCCTTTCGGAGTTGCGTCGGTTTACACAATCTCCAGCGACGGCCGCCTGCATCGGCTCAACTCCTCGACCGGCGACGATATGGTGGAGCCGGTCGGTGTCCTGCCCGCGAACGCGAAGACGCAGAACCTGACCGTCGATCGCAACGTGATCTACACCGCGACCGGCCAGGACTGCGGCGGCGCGCCCAACGCTGTCTGGGCCATCGACCTCAGCGTCAACCCTCCCAAAGCCGTCTCGTTTCCGTTAGAGAATTCCGATTCGAGGACTCTGGGAGGGCCCACCATCGGCCGGGATGGCACGGTCTATATTCAAACCAGCAATCGCCTGCTCACGCTGGGCGCGAAGGATCTTGAACTCAAGTTTTCGTTTTCGACCGGTGCCGCCGCTCTGAAGAGCGATCCCGATTTCAACTCGGTCTCGCCGCTGGTGTTTCCGTACAACGATGGCGAGCTGATTGTCATCGCAGGCCGCGATTCCCGCCTTCACATCTTGAGCGCCGACGCTCCCGAAAAATCGCTCTACGATTCGCCGCCCGTCGCCAGCGCTGCGGGAGGCATCTGGGGCGGCTTGTCGAGCTGGGAAGATACGGACGGAACGCGGTGGGTGCTGGCGCCCGTGTGGGGCCCTCTCAATCCGGAGTTGAAAATCCCCGGAGTGAACTCTTCATCCACCGGGTCGATCGTCGCCTTCAAACTTGGAGACCGCAACGGAACGCCGGTGCTCACGCCTGCGTGGGTCTCGCGCGAGCTGAGCTCGCCGGAGCCTCCCGTCACCGCCAGTGGAGTGGTTTTCGCGCTCTCTTCCGGCGAATTCACGCGTCAGCCCGGCCGTTCCGGCGAAATTGAGGAGCACGCCAAGCCCGGCACTCGCGCGATTCTTTACGCCTTGGATGCCGCGACGGGCCAGGAACTGTATTCGAGCCGCAACCAGATCGCCGGGCCGGCAGCGTTAACCGGCTTGACGCTGGCCAACGGCCGCGTCTACTTCGGCGCGATGGACGGCACAGTGTACGGCTTCGGAATGTACATGGAGCATTAGCGGAGTGCTAATGGGGCTGTGCGTCCAGCGCGGCTTGATCCGAGGCGATGATCGCAGCGGCGTCCGCGGCCACTTCTTCGGTAAGCGCCACAGCCGAATGCGCTGCCTCAATTGATTCGCGGTACCGTCCGCGATCCGACAGCACGGCCGCAAGATCGAGATAACTGTGCGCGTTGATCGATCGGACCGCAGGCTCGTATTTGTTGCCGGTGGGCTCGGGCGCGGGCAGCTGCCGCGGCACCACGGCCCAGATCAACGCCGCGGCCGCAGCCGCGCCGGCCCATCTCCAACGCAACGCGACGGACGGCATCGGAAACAGACGCTTCGCCGCTAGCCACAGCACCACCAACAGCGAAATCCAGCAGATCAGTTGCGCATAATCGCAATACCCGACGAACGTTCCCAGGGTGTAACTATTGGCCAGGTACCAGGGCAGTCCTTCGGCCCACAAATTATAAACCTGAAACAGAAACACGCCGCTGGTCGCATAGAATAGCGCCGCCGCCAGCCATCCCTGCTCCACCACCCACGGCGCCATCCACGCCAGATACTGAACGCCAAATCCACTGGAAATCGTAAGGAACAGGAGAAACGCGAATCCCACTTGAGAGAAGAGCTGCGGCCTCGGCTTGGCGCGGCTCAATTTCCAGGACGCCAGGAGGACCAACCCGAGCGCGAGGTATGCACCGAAATGCTGAAACGCCGCGTTGACCGGCGTTACGCGCGGGGCCATCGCGGCAAGCTGATCGAGTATGTAGGCGACCCCCCACATACCGTACGCGCTGCGGTAGCCGAAAACCTGTCCCAGCACGGCGTGCGGATCTTGAAAGAGGAAGGGAGACCATCCGATGAGCACCACCGCTCCCGCCGCTGCACAAAACCTGATGCGGCGTGGCCATCCGAGAAGGTTCAACACAATCGCCGGAGCGGCGATCAAGGGATAAATCTTGACGCAGTGCGCCAGCCCTAGTGCCGCGCCCGCTGCCCAGACGCTAGCGTCTTTCTCGATCAAATACACGCTTAACAGCACGAAGAACATCACCAGCGAATCCGTGTTGCCGTGGAATCCGGAAACGAGAATCAGCGTGGGTGCAACAGCGAGAAGCAGCAGCGCCAGGAAAATCGACCACTCCCGAACGCGCTCGCCCAGCAGCTTCCACACCAGCCATAGATTCGCAGCATCCGCCAGAATCGCCGGCAGACGCAGCCAGAAAGAAAACGAGAAACCGGTGGTCCGGCTCAGCCAATCCATGAATTGCAACACGTGGATCATCGAAGGTGGATGATTGAACAGCGGGTCGATATGATACAGATCGACTCCCAGATAACGCGACCAGAAGGCGAACTGTTGATAGGAGTAAACGTCGTTGGTGCCGTAGGTTTTGCGCGCCAGCAGGAGCTTGATGGCGAAGCCAAGAATGCCCGCTGCCGTGATCGCCCAGCCGGAGCGAAGGAAATTGCGAAACTTCATTTCTTGCTTGCCGCCACTGTCTCCCAGCGCCCGCTCTTGGCAGAGGCGAGCACCGCATCGGTCACGCGATCCGCCGCCACTCCGTCGCGAAACGCCGGCGGATCGTTTTCGCCATTCAAGAAATCGGCGAACTGGTGAATGAAGGTGTGCTCGTAGCCGGTCTGCAAGCCCGGCACCCACCAGTGCTTCATGTAGGGATGGTCGCCATCAGTGACGTTAATGTTGCGCCAGCCGCGCAGGCGGCCTTCGTCCGAATGATTGAAGAACTGAATGCGATGCAAGTCGTGCAGGTCCCACGCGGCTGACGCGTGCTCGCCGTTGATTTCCAGCGTGTACAGCGCTTTGTGTCCCCGCGCATAACGCGTCGCCTCAAATGTCGCTAGCGACCCGTTCGCAAACCGTCCCAGAAACGCGCTGGCATCGTCGATTCCCACCGGCTCTACGCGCCCCGTGAGATTGTGTTTGCGTTCCTTGATGAACGTCTCCGTCATCGCCGTGACGCGGTCCAGCGGTCCGTTCAACCACAGAGCCGTGTCGATGCAGTGAGCGAGCAGGTCGCCCGTAACGCCGCTGCCGGCGACGCCAACGTCCAGACGCCACAATCCTTCGCCGCCCTGTGGCAGCTCGGCTGAGATGGTCCAATCCTGAAGGAACTTCGCCCGGTAATGAAAAATCTTCCCAAAGCGGCCTTGATCAAGTAATTGCTTCAGCAGCATCACTGCCGGCACGCGCCGGTAGTTATACCAGACCATTGTGGAAACTTTTGCGCGCTCGGCCGCATCCGCCATGGCTTCGGATTCAGCGGCAGTGCGCCCCAGTGGCTTCTCGCACAGGATCATCTTGGCGGTTTCGGCAGCGGCGATGGCGATATCGCGATGCGTGTCGTTGGGGCTGGCGATGTCGATCAAGTCGATATCTTTGCGCTCGGTAAGCGCGCGCCAATCCGTCTCGACCGACTGATAGCCCCAGTTCGCCGCGAACGCCTCCGCTCGCTGCCGGTTGCGCGCGCACACCGCTTGGAGCAGTGGCTCGTATTCGGTCTTGAAGAATCGCCCGGCTTGCAAAAACGCGTTGGAATGCGCGCGGCCCATGAAGCCGTAGCCAACCAAACCGATTCTCAGAGGGCGCTTGCTCATGCGCTGGTCTCAGCGGAAGATTCCCACCCGTGCGCGTCGCGCACCGCGATCATCACGGCGAGCACCTTGCGCCAAGTCTCCGGCTGCATCATCACCGCATTGGGGAACATGCACCCGTCCCAGCAAATGTGCCGGCAGGCTCGGGTGAGCGAGCCGTCGTTGTTGCGCAACCAGAATCCGGCGTGTCGCACAATGTCGAGTTTGCCGTTCGGATCGTCCGGCAGGCAGTGCCGGCCCGTTTTGTCGTGCGAACCCGAGCCCTTCACGGTTGCGTCATTTTGGGCTACGTGAAAGTCGACCGTCCACGGCCGCAGGTAAAGCGCCAGCTTGCGAAGCGCTTCATCGAAGACCTCGCTCTGCGACCATTGGAAGTCCTTGGGCAGAAGGCGATGCTCCGGGGCATTATGGCCGAGCAGGAACAACAGCGTGTGCGCCATGTCGGCCTGAAAACCAAGATGAACGCCTTGATTTATGAGCTCCATCAGTTCGAGCATGTGCCTCCAACCGTGCATCCCACCCCAGCAAATTTCGCCTTCCGCCGCCAGCCGCTCGCCGTGCGCCTCCGCGATCGCGCAAGCCTCACGAAATGTCTCGGCGATCCTCTTAGTGTTGGCAATGGGTTCCGCAGCCCATTCCGCGACGCCGCACGCTGAGTCGATCCGGACGATGCCGTAGCTGCGGATTCCAAGCCTCCGCAGCTTCTCTCCGATCACGCACGACTTGCGCACTTGCGTGAGGAATCGCTGGCGCTCCTCGGCATTCCCCATCGCCGAGCCTCCGCCCGTTGCGCCCCAAACCGGCGCCACCAACGACGCAGCAACAAGGTTTCGCCGCGCCAGGCTGTCGCGCAACCGCTTCAAATCGTCATCGCTCGAGTCGATGGAGGTGTGCGGCTCGGCCAGGAACAAGTCAACGCCATCGAAGCGCACGCCGTTCACTTCGGCAGCCGCGGTCAGATCCAGCATCGTCTCCAGATCGATCGGCGGCTCGGTCCCCGCTCCCTTGCCGACCAGCCCCGGCCACATCGCATTATGAATTGCGGGAAATCGATGCATCAGCGCCGTCTCAAAGGCTCGGCCTCGGGATTGCCGGGGCCGAAGTGTTTCAAGATCACCAGCGGATCGGAGTGGCTCAAATTGTGAAAGTGCACGCCGGCCTGAGCCGCAGGTGCGCTCACGAACAACTCATCCTGCGTCATCTCCCCGAAGCGGATCATGGTCGGTGCGCACACGGCGTGCCGCCCCACGCTCCCGTGTCCCTGCGATACCAGCGCGCCGTACGCTTCGGCGTCCCGAATCCTCGCCGTGCGGCCCGGTAGAACCGTTAGTTCCTTCGCCGAATAATGCGGAGTGCCGTAGGTGATCCACATCTCGCGGTAGCCCGCCTCTTCCATTTCCGCAATGGGCTTCACCGGCTTGGGGAAGACCTTGTTGCTCTTGGCGAACTGCGGATTGACGTTGGCTTCCCAATCCAGCATCCCCACCAAATAGTCGAGATCGTGATGATACTCCGGCAGCACGTCCTTGGTCAGCAGGCTCCAATCGACGGGCCGTCCTTCCACCAGTGATTGAAACATCGCGAACACATCGCTTGCCACCTGCGGCTCATACGTGACCAGAGATCCCGGAGCGTGCAGGATGCCGGGATTCACCTGCCAGCCCGCGCCGGGCTCCAACCGGTACGCCCGCGAATAATTCAGAATGCCGTTGTCGCCCTTGTTCCAATTCTCCAGGCAGCGCCGTACATCTTGCTTGGTCGTGCCCGGCTCCAGCCCCATGAACGTGTGCGGAAAATTGTTTTCGATCTGGTTGTACTGCGGAGGAAAATAATATGCCTCCGGCTTGCCCTTGAATCCGACCTTGGCCGCGTACTCATCGCTCTGGTGCATGTGGTGAGGAATAGGGCCCATGTTGTCGAAGAACTTGCACAGCACGTTCCAGCCGCCTTCGCGCGACATCACATCGCTGCCCAATAGCTCATCGCCCGCGATCTCCACGGCGTGTTTCAACAGAAAGCGATGCCCGTCTTCGGTCGGTACAAAGCTCAAGCCTTCGTGCTCGCCGGTCGATGGACCGTTGGCGGCCTTGGTGGTCGATGAAAACCAGCGCTCGTTGATGCCGCCGCGATGCGCTCCGAAGGCGTACAGGTCGTCCGGATGCAGGCGCAGGCGGCGTCCCGGAATCATGAAAGAACGCGGCACCCAGCACGGCCCCAGCCGCAGAACGCCTTGCCCGGCCGCGATCGCATCGTGAATTTGGGCTCGTGTCATCTTCTCTAAAGCTTCTTCAGCCAAATATTGCGGATCATGATCTTGCCCGTGCCTTCGATTTCAAACCCAATCAACCCGCTCTTCTTGAACATGGTTGGGTCGTCGTCGATCAGGATCGCCATTACGTGCCCGTTCACGATGTGCGTCATGGTGTTGCCACGTGCGATCAGGTGCAGTTGATTCCAGTTGTCGATCTTCACGTACCCGCCTAATTCCTCGCGGTCGCCGAGCGTAGCCAGCAATCGTGGACGCTTGCCTTGCTCGGTCCGCACCACTTCTCCGCGCCAAGCGACGATCCCGCGTCCGGTGGCTTGCTCGTAGTATTGGCCGGTATAGGCGTTGCGCCGGTCGAAGTCGAACTGCGCGCCGCTCATGTCCCACTTCGCCTGCGACGCAGCCGACGGAGGATTGCCGCGAGGCTGGCCGCTGGGGCAGGTTCCCGTGGCCGCGCGAGGCGCCGGAGCATTGGGCCGCGGAGGCAATATCGATCCTCGATACTGCACGCCGCTGTTGATCCCCGCGCCTTCGCCGCGCATCTCCAGTTTCAACTCGAAGTCAGCCGGTTCGCCACCCTGCCATACCAGATAGATCGTGCCGGTGGGCCGCTCGCACGTCGATTCCGCGACAATCGCGCCGTTCTCGACGTGCCAATAACTCGTGTCACCGTCCCAACCTTTCAGCGTGCTGCCGTCGAACAGCGAGGTCCAGCCGGTGTGGTCGTTGAAGTCGATCGGATCGGGCTCGCTGAAGCCTTCTCCAGCTCGAGCTTTGGCGGCCGCTCTTTGCTGTGCCGCGGAGGGCGTGGCGTAAAACGAAACGGCCAAAGCTACCGCCGCGGCGCCCGCGGCCCAGTATCGACGAGGGATCTGCGGCATTCTTCAAACTCCTTTCAAAAGAGCCTTTCCAGATTATGCCATCGGGCTGGATAGCGTCAGTAGGCGATACCTATCTCCCGCGCTACCGCCGCCAATGGCGCATACGCCGTCCACAACTGATGACGGCCGGCCAAGGCGGATGCCAGGATGTGAACGTCAATCCAGCCGATTCCTCCGCCGTGGAGGCGACGCTCGCCGACAAATGCAACCACTTCGTTGTGAACGATTGTTGCCGCACGTTGCATGTGGCGGGTGGTAGGGGAGACTAGCGCCTGCAAGCCTCCGGGGTCCCCCATCAAAAGCTCCCCGAAGGCTAGGTCGTGGCCCATGACATGGCCGCGCGCGAGCAGCTTCTGTAGCTCGGCTCCGACGGCGGCTGATCTGCGAAGAAGCGAATCCACACTGACGTATCGACCAAGATCATGCGGGTGGGTGGTGCCTCATGCCGCGGTTCGTTTCGCGTGCGGTTTCACACGGCGCCTGGGTACGTCCTTGACTTCCCGCGCAACACGCCCCGTAGAGCGGCCAATTGCTGATACCGGCGTGCCGAACCAGAGTCTCCAGTCCCAACCTGACGGTGTCCTTCTCAGTGGCCGCCCCGCAGGCCGCCCTTACGTCCTTCAAGAGCTTGGCATCGATACTCATCGTCTTCTTCATATCTACAATTCCCCGATATCGATATGGCTCATGTAACCATGCCGGCGTCGAAATAGACATGCACCACCGCGACATCCGGATTCGTCGCCCACATCCATTCCCGCCGCACGATCGCTACCGGCTTGCCGGCCGAGCCCGGGTCGAGCAGATCGCGGTGAGCCTCGGCTAGCCGCTCTGCCCGCTCCACGAACGGCTCGAACGGCAGCCTGCGGTGCGAGGCGACCATCTCGCCGTAAGAGAAAAGGCAGATCGTCGAAAGCGGCTGCGCCGGATCGCGGAAATCGAAATCGTTGTAGACTTCGCCAGGTTGCGCGATGGCGCCGCGCGGCGGCAAGTTCGGCTGCGCTAAATCGGATGCCGATGGCGTTTCCAGTCCTGCCGGAACTTCCTGGCCTTCGCTCGGATGAAGAACCCCTCTCCGAACCGCAGCATACGCAAATGGGACTTTTTCCCCGAAGGCGCCCCAGCCGTGCCCCGCGATCCAACTCAAGCCACCCCAGGCAGCCGCACGTGCCGCGGCGATCCGGGCAGCGCGGCCATACAACTCCGCGAAATCGTGGAACTCTTCGCCACGCGCGATCCTCCGCCGCACCATGGCCATTGTGGAGTATTCACGGCCTCGTTCAAGCGACCCTCGCATGTCGCCATGAACCGTGTAGACCACGCCCCAACGCCAATCCTCAAAGCCCTCGGGAAGTTGCCCCTCGCTTCCAGGTTGAGAAAAATCCGCCATTGCAAGCAGTTCCGCTCTTTCGAATCTCATTTTGTGCTAACGTGAGTCGCTGCACACCCTAACGTGTAATTTTAAATTTTAGACGGCGCCCGCGGCCCAGTCTCGACGAGAGATCTGCGGCATCCTTCAACGCCCTAAAAGCGCAAGGGGTGCGGCGCGCGCCGCCAATGGAATCAGGAACTGTTTCGCGCCGCGCGTAGTTTACCCGCTTGGGGTTTTCGAATTCTTCAAAAGAGCCTTTCCGAATTATGCCACTGGCGCGACCGCCGCCAATCGCGTGCCGGTTACATCTGTCCGTGACCGGCGTTTTCGCGCCCCGGGAAATCGGCTACGTCCGTGACCGATCGCCGCGGGTTTTGCATGTGGCCGTAGCCGGGACCAGTGGAGGTCTCGACAACGGGACGCTAGTCCCAGTGCCATTCCTGCCCGAAGTCCCGGACGCAGACTCGATCCTCCGACGCTCCAGCAGCCGCAAGCAATCTTTCCATAGGTTCGCCGGCGGGCTCACGGCTCAATTGGAACGTGCGGTGATGAACGGGTAAGATAAACTCCGCCCCGGCATCGTTGGCCATAGAGAGAGCCTGCTCGGGATTGCAGTGCGCATGAATCCAAGGATCGTATGCGCCGATGGGCATGAGGGCCAGGTCCAGACGCTTTCGGGATCGCACTTGCCGAAAACGGTCCGTATAAGCTGTGTCGCCGCCGAATACCACGCGATAGCGTCCAGCCTCGATCAAGTATCCGTTGTAGCCACGCTGAGTGTCGCGCTGCATGCGGGCGCCCCAATGCCTCACCTCGAATGCCCGGATCGTGGCTGCCCCCACTCGCACGGTTTCATCCCAACCTAATTCGTGGACCGCGCCGTATCGCTTGCCGCGCAGCAGGTCGCGGGTGTTTCGTGCGGTGACCACGGTTGTGCCGCGGTTCGCTAGTCTTCTTAAGCTCGGCAGATCGAAATGATCCATGTGGGCGTGGGAGAGCAGGATCAAATCCGGGACCGGTAAACTTGCCAGGCTAACCGCAGGCTCGACCAGCCGCTTCAAGCCGAGCGTCAGCGGTCCGAGGTTGATTCCGATTCTCCGGCTGAACACCGGATCGGTCACGATCAGGAAACCATCAATCCGCAGTATGACTGTGCTGTGGCCGACCCAGGTCGCTTGCAGCCCTTTATCCGGCCACGCCGCAACGTTCGGAGAGTAGCGCGGAGACTCCACCGGCCGCCTGGCATCCTCCGACAAGCGGCGAATCAAACGTGGACCGACCCGATACACGAAAGTTGCCAGGGGCCGAACGCCAGTATTTCGCCTCTGCATGATTTACCGAACCGATAGTTAGACGCAGCCTGGAGCGGCCTGGATGCAGGCCCTTCCGGTTTCCGGCCAGGAGATGGTTTACCCTTCGATCACATTGTGAGCACGGCGCGGAACCGGGCCTTGCCCTCCGCAACCCGCTCGTACGCCTTCGGTGCCTCCGCCAACGGGTACGTCTCAACAATGGTTTTGACTTTTCCCTGTGCTACGAAATCAAGGGCTTCGTAGAGATACTCGGGGCCGTTCTGTTGACTGCCAATGATCCGAATGCGCTTCATGATGAGGTCCATCAGAGAAATCGAAAGCGGCTCCGCGTCGGCGCCCATGGTGACAAGCCGGCCATCCGGACGGAGTCCCTGAATGCTGTCCACCATGGACTTGGTCGAATTAGAGGTACTGAGGATCACATCTGCGCCTCCTGCCGCGGCCAGGCTCTTTCCGTCGCGGACAATTTCGTCCGCGCCAAGATCGCGGATCATTTTATCTTTGTCGGGGGAGTGCGAGATGGCGATGGTTTGGAAGCCCGCAGCCTTCGCGTATTGGACCGCCAAGTGGCCAAGCCCGCCGATCCCAAGGACGGCCACGCGTTCGTGCGGCCTGGGGTCCGCCCAGCGGAGCCCGCTGTAGACTGTGTAACCGGCGCAGAAGATCGGGGCCGCTTGTTCGTAGGAGACCCGATCGGGAATCAGATAAGTGGCATCCGCATTCATCAGCATGTACTCCGCGTGACCACCCGGAACATTTACTCCCGTGCCCTTCATCTCGGGACAAAACATCCTTCGGCCGCGCTGGCACCACTCGCAGCGTCCACACGTGGATTGAATCCATGCCGTGCCCACGCGGTCGCCGGACTTCCGTGCTGTGACTCCGGGACCGACGGCAACGATCTCGCCCACTGGTTCGTGTCCTAAAACGCGCGGAAATGCACCGGGAATATGTCCGAGCGTCATGTGCACGTCGGTGTAACAGATGCCGCTTGCGTGCATCTTCACCAGCACTTGGTTCGGTCCGGGTTCGGGTTGCGGAACATCCTTGATCTGCCACGAACTGTTAACAGCGGGAACAACAGCAGCCTTCATAAGGTGCCTCCTGCCCTGATTCGATGCGAGTAGCTTTGCAGTCGCTACAGGATTTTGCGCAGCCAATGGTCGGGCGCACACCGGAGCTGAGGATGATCCAACTGACCGGACTGGGGCGCTGCCGAAGTCTGTAAGTGTTTGAGGGGTTTTGGTCGGGCCGCCGAGATTTGAACTCGGGACCTCTTGCACCCCAAGCAAAAAATATCAATCACTTACAGACAGGCCTCAATGAAAACAAAACACTTGCGGCTGGGCGATTTGGACGCCAAATGGACGCCAGAAGGCCTCCAGCCCGGTTTTGGACTCCTGTCGGACTCCGTCAGGCATTGACGAAAGACGTCGCGCACGTGTACCATGGCCATGTGAATTAACATGGCCGTGTGAAATACCATGGCCATGTGAGGAGAAGCCAAATGTCCGCAGTCGGCGGTGCGGAGTTCGAGAACATTCTGGCCAGAGCCTTCCGCAAAAAGGGGTGGCGGGTGCGCCGGCATCGCGCGGCTGGAAACGTACAGCCGGATCTCGTGGTTGACGATAGCGACCAGAAATACGTCGTTGAACTCAAAGTAGCATCCGAAGCACGTCGCGATCGGCTGATTCCACTTCTGTCGCAGGCCATCCTGCAGGCCCAAGCGATCTGCCGACGGTTTCCCGAGCCGGCAGCCCCCCTTGCGGTTATAGCCGCGGATCATGTTCCGGTGTCGCTAGCAGACCATCTGAAACTGTTTGCCGAACGCAATGCTCCCGATGTTGCCATCGGCATCATGGATGCCGACGGGCTTCGTTCATTTGTCGGCCCTGGTCTCGAGGGCCTCGACGCGGAGCCATCCCGATCCTCATCAGTCGAAGTCACTTCGCCTAGCCGGCCACCCGACCTCTTTTCAGACCTGAACCAGCTGATGCTCAAGATCCTCCTGGGCCAAAAGCTTCCAGAGAACCTCATTCACGTCCCACGCGAGCCGATTCGCAACGCCTCTCATCTCGCGAAGGCGGCGGGCGCGTCTATTATGAGCGCATCGCGTCTCGTGAAACACCTAAGAAGCTACGGATTCCTCGACAAGAGCCAAGAACATCTCCAGTTGGTCCGAGTCGAAGAGCTGCTAGAACGGTGGAGTTCAGCGAGCCGCCATGCGGTAAAAGAAGAGCCTGCTCGCTGGATCATCAAGGGCGGTGAAGATCAGCTACACACAGTTCTTGAAAAGTATGCGTCTCATCCGATGCATAACCAGCCCCAGTGCTGCCTGGGTTTATTCGCTGCGGCGGACGCCCTGGGCTTGGGTTTCGTTCGTGGAGCACCCCAACACGTCTATTTGGAACGCCTGACTCACGATTCGCTCAACCGGCTTGGCCTCCTTGTCGGCAAATCTGATCGCCCACCCGACGTCTATCTTCGGATTCCGGACAACCCGCGGGCTGTCTTTCTCCCGGCAGTGAGACGCGAGGGCATCCCTGTCGCGGATGTTCTGCAGATTTGGTTGGACGTCTCTACTCACCCGGTGCGAGGCAGGGAACAGGCCCGGGAAATTGAGCGCCACGTTCTAAAGCCCATTCTAGGGAAACTGCGATGAGCAGTGGCACGAAGGAAGCCGAGTCATTCGCAGTCTTAGTCTCTGCCCTACAACCCTGGCTGGACCAGCTTGTGATTGTCGGTGGTTGGGCTCATCGGCTCTACCGGCTCCACCCACACGCACGGGAGTTGAACTATGCGCCGCTGTTCACGCTGGACGCGGACGTCGCGGTGCCGGCCGCGCTGCCGATTCAGGAGCCGGACATTCGCGGGCGACTTGTTGGGCACGGATTCACGTCGGACTTCGTGGGCACTGATCGTCCCCCGGCTACTCACTACCGTCTCGGCTGCGAAGCCGGAGGTTTCTATGTCGAGTTCCTCACCCCCCTAATGGGCAGTGGATACGATCGGCGGGGGGATCAAAAGGCGACAACGGAAATCGCAGGCGTAATTTCGCAGCAGTTGCGGCATATCGAACTTCTTCTGAAACATCCTTGGACGGTTGAATTCGAGGCCGGCGCATCGACTTCCACAATCCAAATCGCCAACCCCGTCAGCTTTCTCGCGCAGAAACTGCTCATTCACCGAAGACGGAAACGTGAGGATCAAGCGAAGGACATTTTATACATACACGACACACTAGAAGTGTTTGGAGCCCGGCTACCTGAACTGCGCGAGTTGTGGCTGAACAGCGTTAAGCAGGAGCTGCATCCTCGCAGCGCAGTCGGCGTTTCTGAGGCGGCGCACGCACTTTTCGGCAAACTCACTGACGATGTTCGGCGGGCGGCCGAGATTGCTACGGAGCGGGGTCTGTCTCCGGAAGACATCCGCGCCGCATGCTATTACGGCCTCACACAAGTCTTTGAGTAGCTTCGCAGCGAGGATGCCCCGTCAGAGAGACCCCTACTGGATGGTGTTCGTCGCGGGCGGCAGATCAGCCAAAGAGGATAGAACGCTCGGAGATGGCACGACGACGTGCTTCGGCCGCCGCTGGAATCCAGCAACTAAGCGATGACCCTGACCTCCGCGGACCGAGAGACGCTGGCTACGAACGGTCCCACTGAGGTGTGGAGGATCTTGCAGACGCGCGGCAAAGCTCTTGCGAAGGCGGCCGCGATTTCAGCGCCGCGGAGATTGCCGGCCGTCAGGACAAACACCCTGGCTTTGCTGGCCCTGAGCGCGGCGATTTCCAGTGGTCGATAACGCAATCTCTGATCCTTCGTGAGTACGACCCAACCGTGCTCACCGACAACGCGAAGCCACACACGATCTTCTTCGTCCCGTGCGAAATGGTCATCATGAATCTCGACTGTGAGGCCGGCGTTGACTAATTCCGATCGGATTGGGTCTACACCCAGCGACCTGTCGATGAAGAAAACCGTACCATCAGGCGGCTTCGCAGCGGATTGCTTCTTCGATAGCACTGGTTTCTAGACGGAAGGACTGAGCCAGGTCCGCAACGGAATCGCCGGCCCTGTAGCGTTCGTAGATAGAGGAAACGGGTATACCGGTGCCGGCGACGATGGGACGGCCATAGGAAACCGACGGATTCATGACGACGACGCGCGGGTCACTCTTTGGCGCTGCATCAGATACGGTATCGCGGGTAAAAGGGTACAGTTTGATCGGCAGGCCTCTGGTGTCCCTCTCGATCCGCCTGAGGTAAACGCTAATGATCTCTTTCATCGCCTGTTGTCCTTCGCGGGACGCATTGATCAATTCGCCGTAGCGCACGACGAACAGGTCCAGCCCATCTGTCTGGAAGGTCTGGTCGATTAGAGGCCGTTCGATCTTGAACTGCCGTCTCACGAAGTCTAACGCCTTACGAACCTTGGGAAGTTTGACGCCGTACTGACGGCGGATCGCCGCGAGAACGTGGGCTTCGACGAAATTGATGAACGAGAGATACTGGCGCTGCGGATCGTCGAGATGAATTACAGGCCGGGATCGCTTTGTGGCTCCGGAGACAGGGTACAATCGGCCAGCAACCCAGCTGCGCAAGGTGCCTTCCGGCATGTGCAAGTAGTGAGCTGCCTCCGCCACCGTATACGCTGGCAGAAGACGGGAATCGCCTGCTTCGTATCGCGTTTCAGTTGTTTTGAACGCCATTCCCTCTCTCAAACATTATCAGCAGATTATGTCTCGTGACACAACCCGGGAGCCACACAAACAGACTAACCGATTTCTCTGAAGGGCAGGAGGATTCCAATCAACTGGAGAGTTACTGGATTGTCTCAGTCGCCGGAGCCAGATCCACCAACGCTTGAGCAGGTACCTGCGGCTGCGGCATTGGGGATTTCTCGGCGCGTTCGGGCTTGGCATCCGCTATTTTCCTCTGCACAAGTCGAGTCAGCTCGTTCTGCCGCTCGGGCAGGACAAAAGTGTATTCGCTCGTCATATCAAGGTCGCTATGACCAGCGATCTTGGAAGCTTCGATGGCGCTGCCGCCGACCTGCTGCCGCCATGTGATGTTGGCACGCCGGAAGGAGTGTGGCCCGAGTCCGGGGAAATCGCAGCCTTCGGCCTCCGCGGCCTGATGCAGCGCGTCGCGGACGCCGGAATCCCACAGCGGCTTTTCGGCCGAGCGTTTCTGACTGAACACCCACGTCTCGGCAGTCGCGCCCTCTTCGCGAGCCTTTGCGCGGAAGCGTTCGACCAGATCTCCGATTCCGAGTACCCGGCGGCTGCGCTCTGTTTTTGGTCGGCCGATGTCCTGGTGCCAAACGCGCTGCTCGATCTTGATGGTGCCGGCCTCGAGGTTCACGTGCTTCCATTTGAGGCCAAGAACCTCCGAGATGCGCGCGCCCGTCGCGATACAGATTTCGATCACCAGGAGGTTGGGTTCCTCCAACCGGGCGAGGACTCGGGCCGTTTCCTCGAAGGAGAGAATCCGGCGTTCATATTTGTGCTGCTTCCGGCCGAGCTTGGCCTTCGCCACGGGGCTTCGCCGCCCCTCTTCCCACAGTCCGTAGCCCTCGGCATATTTGTAGATCCGGATCATGATGGCCCGGACACCGTGTTTGGTCCACCACGACTCGAAGGTGGTGTGCAGCCAGTCCTCGACTGCCTGCGGTTGGAGTTGGTTCAGACGCAGCTTCCCCCACCTCGGAACGATGTACGTCTCGAGGTAGAACTTCTCTTTTGTCCGAGTTGGTTTGGCGACCTGCTCCGGCCGGCCAAGATAGCCTTCTTCGTACAGCTTGGCGACCTCGCCGAACAGCGCGACGCCGGTGACAGCGACTTTTTCCACAGCGGTCTCCGTCGTTGGAGCGTTTAGCTTCGCCAGGAACTGGTCGCGCTCAATCTCAGCTTGCTTTTTAGTGATGGCGCCTTCACCTTTGCTCGGACCGAGCGCATGATACTTCCGCAGCACTTTCACGGAGCCGTCCGGCTGCACCTCATCGGCCCAATAGCGGAAGACCCAGGGCCATCCGACCCGATCTTTCCGCGGCTTCACTTGGGGGTGTTGAACGCGCGCCTTCACATGCAGGCCTCCGGCCAGCGTCAGCACCTTACCTTCGGGGCCCAGCATCATTCAAGGCCGCTCCGTTACAGAAATCTCGAATCCGAATCCTCCAGGGCTCTCTCCTGTTGGGTAAACCCGACAAACCCGACAAATCGCATTCAACTGATTGAGCCGACTGGGCCGATCGTTGTCGGGTAGACCCGAAGCTGGTGGCGGCTTTCTGTGCTGCGCCGTACGCTGCCGTTGGATCGAGGTATAGATCGTCGCCATCAAGCCACCCAACGCACACACCAAGCGGGCGCCAGCCCTCGGATTCCCGCCTCCAACCGCAGGATTTTTCGATGCCGTTAGGCGCGCCGCCAGCGCGCGTCTCTAGATGGACCTGCCCGGAAGAAAGCAGCGATCGCAGGAGCGTCACAAACCGGGCTGCTGGTTCGGTATCACCTTGGTACTTTGACTGCGCCCGGGCCGCCTCGCCGAGTGCCTCTCGACAGCGGTCTGCCAGATCATTCGCGCGTTCTGCGTCTATTGCGCCGGCGTCGGCCGCATACGCCAAGAACAGGTCGAAGGCCGCGCGTAGATTGGCGACGATCTCCGGGGTGCGCGCGTGAGCTCCAACGTAGGCCTCCGCGCGATAGTCCCGGACTGCTGCTTGGAAGGAGGCGATATTCTGCTCGTACCGTCCAGCAAGCCATCTAAGAAATCCGGCCATCGTCTGGCAGTAGAGCCCGGCGGCTGCGTCGCGCTGGCACTCCGTGAGCGCTGCGCTCTGGATTGCGCCCTTCGTCAATTCCAGAATCAACAGCCGTGCGCGAACTGACTGGCCGCGAGGAATTTCTTCACCAGTCGAGAGGATCAACCCGCGCGGTGGGTGGGGCTCCCGGAGGTGCGCATTTGAATCCAGGCGTCCCCGGCCAGCTTGGTTCCCGGCAGCCCGAAACACTCGGTCCGCAGCAGCGTGGAGCCTGGCCACCTCGACGGCACCGCCTTGCGGCGCGAAGTCATCGATAGTCAGCACAGCATCTTTTGCGTGGAAGGCGAGCATCTCAAGTGCGTTTCCGGTGGAGGACCAAGCCCCCGGCAAGTGAAGCCGATCCATTCCAGCGCCGAAGTGCTGTTGCAACAAGGCCGCGACCTCACTCTTGAATGCGCCGGTCTCGCCGACTAAGTGCAGGGAAAAGTCAGATCCGCCAAGTGGGGCGCGAAAGGTCGCTGCTACCAGGGCGCATCCCACAGGTGCCGGTCCCAACTCTAAGAGCCGAAGGCTTGCTCGAATGGCGCTCCTCAGCGAGTCTCTGTCAGAAGGGAGTTGGATTCTGTACCGATCGAGAGTGCCGGATAGTCGAACGTTGACGCCATCGATGCCGCCCGTGGAGCCGATCGCGCCGCCGGCGTGGAGGTAAATCCATTGGTCATTGACGCGCCTCCAGCCCGTGTGCGTGTAGACGCGTTGTTCGGTCGCCGTTACGGAGAGCGACTGAATCGCCGTGCGCGCGTGCTCTCTCTGGTTGGGGTACACGATGGCACCAGCGCCCAACTGTTCGATCGGCCAGTTCATGGCCCAGAATGCCGAGGCGGAGATGGTGAAGTGGAGCTTGGGGCCCTTTAGCGTTGCCTCGAGTTCGAGTTCGCGAGTAATCTCGACTCCGTTATCCTGGCAAATGTTCGACAGGATCTCAGCGTGGAAGTTGGTCAACTGATGCTGAGTGAAGCTGTCACCGCGCCCTGCTATTCGGATCAATCCAGTCGGCGTCGAGCGGTAGTCCGGCGGAGGCGTAACACTCAAGCGTTCGGTGGACTCGGCCGCATCGAACAGTTCGAGAACTTTGGCCGGGCCCCGGGCGGCCAGAAGATCATCGACGCCGTTAACGCCACAGTCCGCGGGCAAGTTCACAAATTTCACTACTGCGCCGCGTACAGTAAGCTCGCGAGCCAGTCTCTTCCTGGCGAACTTCACGCTGTCGTTCGAATGAACGTTGGTGTCGAAGACGATGTAAACTGTCCGGTCCTTCCACTCGATACGGCCCAGATCGGGGATCGGACCTTTGACGTCAAGCCAACCGCCGTTCGGGCCCGGTGTCCTCCCAATTTTGCCGCGCCAGTTCCATACGCCGGCGATCGCGATCGGGATGAATCGCGGTGAGTCGACCTCGTGGTTAGCAAGACGGTATAGGGCGAGCGCTTTTTTCTCACCCTCGACGAGCGCGATCGGCAGTTTCGGATCTGACAACTGCTCTAGCGTGACGCCAGGCGGGATGTAGAGCCGGTTGGCGCCTCCGGGCGCTCCCAGGTATTTCGCGACGGGCTTCATGTTTCCATCGCTGCCGTAGTCCATTTCTGGAGTGTCGCGGCGGATCCGGTACGTGTGCGGATGCGACTCGGCGGGCCAGTAATAGGGGATGAGCAGTCCCGAGCAGTCTCGTTTGCCTTTTTGTCCGACGACCTGCCGGCTCTCGACCGCACCTACCCTCCGCAGCATCGCGGCATCAGCGATTTCGGGCGTAATCCAAGAACTGGCCAGCGCCGCGTAATCACCCTCTGTGAGTGGTTGGCCCCAATTTGGCGCGGTGCGATCGCGAGCGGTCCCCGGAGCAGTCACTATCGCGCCACCTTTATCGCAAGGGCCTGGCAAAGCGCGCGGGTTATCGTGCCCGCTTTGTGTTGGCCAGTCGCCCTGCCGACCCGGCTACCCAATCGGACCTCGGCATTGAATGCGTGGCCAGCCCCTGCTGACAGGCTGTATCTACCGCCGACGCCGTCAAACAGCAGGAACGCATCGTCCAGCCGGACAAACGGATTGAATCGCGACCGCGGAGTCCAACTGCGTCCAGCCTTGATGAAGCGATCCGGCGCCGTCCGCCATCCGAGCACCGCGGTCACTGTCAAGGGCGGAGTGAAAGTTTCCCATTGGGGCGGAGCAAAAGGGGACCACTTCATTCCTCCCTGGCCCGTGTTTCCTGGGCGTTTGGGGGCGGCTGGAGCGGAGCCCTGCGACGCCCGTTAGGGCGGCGCGCTTAGGGCGGAGCGGAAGCCGCTCTCAAACGCGGGCGATTCAGACGGCCGAGGGGAGTGAAAG